>CAZOJG010000004.1:0-62737 GCA_964580115.1 uncultured Rhizobium sp. | reverse complement strand
GCCTATACAAATTCGCCTGCGCCCGCGCCACTCGCCACCGGTGCATTCAATCTGGGCATCACCTATGCAGCCCCCTATGTCAGCATCACCCGCGATCATCCGAATTTCTGGTCGGTCATGAGCGCGGTACAATTGCCCTTCGAACTGGATCAACACCAGTTCATCAATACGACCACCATCAATCTCTCGCCCAATCTCACGGTCAAGAATATCGCTAGCTATAAGCTGACACATCGTCTGGCGGCACGCGAATTGGTGGGCTTGCCGGGCTATTTCACCAATGTCGAATTCCCATCAACCAATCGGGAACTCTCTGAGGAAATCCAATTGCAGGGAGCCGCCTTCGACGATCAACTCAGCTGGGTCGCGGGCATCTTCTACATGCAAACCCATATTGATACTGCCAGCCCGGGCATGTATTTCGGCTATAGTACCCGGGTTGTCTCGGCCCACTCCCAAACCGCTGCGGCCTTTGCCCAGGGCACCTATAATCTGCCATGGGTTGATGGCCTCGCCCTGACACTGGGTGCACGCTACACCGCCGATGATCGTAAATTGACCACCTCCGCCTTCCGTGGCTCTGCCACGACCTGCTCCTTACGCGTCGGAGGCGTTGCGCCGACACCTTGTGCCCACACAGACAAAAAAAGCTTCGGCCAATGGACCTATAATGCGACCCTCAACTATCAGATCGATCCTGATACGCTGGTCTATGCCATTCATAGCCGTGGCTATCGCGCCGGCGGCCTGAATGGGGCGGATCCCAATTTCGAAACCTTCACCATTGGATACAAGCCTGAAACCAACAAAAACTATGAAATCGGCCTGAAGCGCGATTGGGATCTCGGCTTCCCCTTACGCACCAATCTGGCTGGCTATATCCAGAAATATACCAATGTCGTGCGTCAGCTCTATCCGCAATCCACGTCAGGCAACACAGTGCAGCTCCTGATCAACGGTCCCAAGGCCGATATTCTTGGCACCGAAGTGGAAGTCCGCGCGCGCCCGATCGACGACCTGGAACTGAATCTCTCCTACGCCTATGTCAATGCGCATTACACGGCGGATTGGCAACCGATCCTTGGCCTGCAAGGTCGGGATCTGCGCTTCAGCCTGGTGCCAGCGACACAGTTCAACATCTCGGCCACCTACACGCTGCCCATCATCAATCCGGACCATGGCGAAGTCAGCTTCAATGTGCACTTCTCCCATCAAAGCCGGATGTGGGGCGACGACGTGCAACAGCCGCCCTATTATCCCGCTGTGGGCACAATGAATGATCTAAGCCAGAAGCCCTATTCGCTCCTCAATATGCGGGTGGATTGGAAAAGCGTCATGGGATCGAATTTCGATCTCGACGTCTGGGTCAAGAACCTCGCCAACACAAAATATTACACAGCCTTCAACCCTTCTGCCACGTCAGGCATGCTGGCTGGCTATAATGGCCAGCCCCGCTTTGTCGGTTTCGATGTGAAATATCGTTTCGGCGCGGCAGCGGATTAATCCCCCACAACTTAAAAAAGGCCGCGGCTTGCAAAAGCCGCGGCCCCTTTTTTGTCTTTTTTTTGAAATGTCTCAGCTTTTGCTATTGCGCACCGAGACCGGCAGATCGGGCCTGCGTGATTTAATCCGCCAACCCTTATCGGTCCGCACGACAACATCATCATATTCATTGCTGCGCACATTGCCGTTCTTCAGCACGACAATGGTCTTGGACCGCGCATGGATCTGTCCGTCTTCCTCGATACGCACAAATGTATTTGTCAGATGATGCGACACGACATCGGAACGGTCCCGCGTTCCCGTCACGGCTTTCATTTCCCGGATGGCTTCAAAACCCTGTACCGGCGGCAAGCCCCGATAGCTCAGATCATACACTGCATCCTCCGTAAAAATCTCATGCAGCGCATCAAGATTCCGCGCATCCGAAATATGATGCGCATAATCCAGCATATGTTTTATTTCAGCAATTTCCATAATTGTCAGCGCCATGATGACTGCTCCTTACACCCATTTTGATGATTGTTTTTATACGCCATCAAAGCATAAAACAGTCTCAACCAGAATAGAGATCAAGGAGAGAACATGAAGCGCCTGGAAGGAAAATTCGCTCTTGTAACGGGCGGCGGCCGCGGCCTCGGCAAAGCTATCGTGCAGCGCTATGTCGATGAAGGCGCAAAAGTCATTGCCGTGAGCACGGGCAAAACCGCGGCTGAAGCCGCTGCGGAAATCGGCCCCAATGTCACGCCCTATGTCTGCGATGTCAGCAAGCCCGAACAGGTGGAAGAGCTGATGAACTTCGCTCGCAAAACATATGGCGAACTGAATATCCTGTGCAACAATGCTGGCATCGGCCATCCGCGCGGCATGCGCCTGCATGATTTTGATATTTCAACCTGGCATCAGGTGATGGATGTCAATCTCAATGGCGCTTTCTACGTGCTGAAATATGGCATCAAGCTCATGCTCGAAAGCGGCAAAGGCGGCGCCATTGTCAACATGGCCTCTTTCGGCGCCCATCGCGGCGGCATGTTTTCCACGCCCTATCGCGTCAGCAAAATCGGTATGACCATGCTGACCAAGCAAGCCGCGGTCGAATATGCCAAAGATAATATCCGCGTGAACACGGTCAGCCCCGGCGCCATCGCCACGGACATTCAATCCAATGTCTCCGCAGAGGAAACCGAGAAAAAACTTGGCACCCAGCTGGTCACACGCCTTGGCCGCCCCGAAGAAGTCGCCGCCATTACCGCCTTCCTGTCCTCCGACGAGGCAGGCTTCATCACTGGCGCGGATTATGTCATCGATGGCGGCCGCATGGTGCAATAAGCCGCTTCCAATAAAAAAGGTGTGCCATCATCCGGCACACCTTTTTATCTCAGCAGAATTTCAAAGCGTCGCCATATCAATCACAAAGCGATATTTCACATCCGCCTTTTCCATCCGCTCAAAAGCCTGATTGATGTCCTGCATCGGAATTGTCTCGCAATCCGGCAGAATGTTTTTTTCGGCACAGAAATCCAGCAGCTCCTGAGTCTGTTTGATCCCGCCAATCGCCGAACCTGAAAGCCGCCTGCGCCCCATCAGCAAAAGCCCGGAATGGAGCGATGGAAATTTATCAATCGCCCCCACAATCACCAGCGATCCATCGACATCCAGCAAATTCATATAGGGCGCGATATCATGCGCCACCGGTATCGTATCCAGAATGAAATCGAATTGAGAGGCCGCCTTGCCCATCGCCTCCGTGTCGCTGGACAGCAGAACACGCTGCGCGCCCAAAGCCAGCGCATCTTTCTCTTTGGATTTCGAGCCCGTGATCACGGTCACATCCGCGCCCATGCCCACGGCCAGTTTCACGCCCATATGGCCAAGCCCGCCCAGCCCCGCGATGCCGACGCGGCTGCCCGGCCCCACATTCCATTCCCGCAGCGGTGAATAGGTCGTGATCCCGGCACAGAGCAAAGGCGCAGCCCGTTCCAGATTCAACGTCTCCGGGACATGCAGCACAAATTCCTGCCGCACCACGATCGCTTTGGAATAGCCGCCAAATGTCAGATCGCCGGTCTGCCGGTCCGTCGCATTATACGTGCCCGTCGGACGCTCACGACAATATTGCTCATGATCCTGCCCGCATTGATCGCAGCTCTGGCAACTATCGACCAGACATCCCACCGCCACCGCATCGCCCGGCTTGAACCCGGTCACCATAGGCCCGACCTGCCGCACCCGGCCGACAATTTCATGCCCCGGCACCATGGGATAGGTTGAACTATGCCAGTCATTACGCGCCTGATGCAGATCGGAATGGCAAACCCCGCAATATAAAATATCAATCAGCACATCTTCAGGACGCAAAGCGCGGCGCTGAAAATGAAATTCCCCAAGCGGGCTTTGCGCATCGCGCGCCGCATAGCCAATACAATCCATCGCACTATTGTCCTTTTTTATGCAGATAGTCTGCAATGATCTCAAATGATCGCAGCCGCTTGGCATGATCATATATATCCGACACGATCATAACCTCATCCGCCCCGGTTTCCACAATCAAACTGTCCAAGCCCGCCCACACCGTTTGCGGCGACCCCACAATCATCCGCGCCAGCATGGATTGCGCCTGCGCCTTTTCCATCGGTGTCCAATAGGCCTCGATATCCTCAATCGGTGGCTGGCTCAGCCCCCGCATGCCGCGAAACAAATTCACAAAGGACATTTGCTGCGTCGTCGCCAGATGCCGCGCCTCGGCATCGCACTCAGCGGCAATAATATTCGCCCCGATCATGACATAAGGTTCTGCCAATTGTGCCGATGGCTTGAAGCGGCTGCGATAAAGCGCAATCGCCTGCATCAGAAGCCCCGGCGCGAAATGCGACGCAAAGGCGTAAGGAAGGCCCAGCTCCGCCGCCAGCATGGCGCCAAACTGGCTAGACCCCAAAATCCAGAGCGGCACATTTGTCCCCGCCGCGGGCACCGCCTGTATCCGCTGCCCTTCCACGGCGGGCGCAAGAAAGGCCTGCAATTCCATCACATCCTGCGGAAAATGCTCCGCCGCATCGGGCGGCTGACGCAAGGCGCGTAAGGTCATCTGATCTGTCCCCGGCGCACGCCCCAATCCCAAATCAATCCGTCCGGGAAAAAGCCGCTCCAGCGTGCCGAATTGTTCAGCAATCACATAGGGCGCATGATTGGGCAGCATGATCCCGCCAGCCCCCACGCGTATAGTGCTGGACCCCGCCGCTATATGCGCAATCACAAGCGATGTCGCCGCGCTGGCGATACCGATCATATTATGATGTTCGGCCACCCAAAGCCGCGTATATCCCCATTTTTCGGCCCTAGCCGCCAGATCACGGGCATTATCCAAGGCCATGCGCGCATCGGCATTTTCCCGCACCCGCACCAATTCAAGAATGGACAACGCCGTCATACACAACTCCCGTCATCACCACCAAACAACCAACAGCCTAACATCACAGAAACGTTGAATACCTCACTCAGCCATCCCCATGCTGCAGTAAAAGCGGCCCCGCGCCTTTGCGGGCCAGACTATCTTGCGGATTACGCAGCGGACAATCCCGCAAAGACAAACATCCGCAGCCAATGCATTTGGTGATCTGATCATGCAATTGCGACAGGCTGTCGATCCGCGCGCGCAACATACTGCTCCAGGACCGGGTGAAAATTTCCCACTCTCGCACCGATGGCGCCCGATTATTCGGAATCATATCCATCGCCGTTTTGATCTCCGCCAGGGGTATCCCAGCCCGCTGCGCCACGCGGATAATCGCGATCCGCCGCAACATGGCCCTTGGATAGCGTCTCTGATTGCCCTTGGTGCGGCTGCCCTTAATCAGCCCCTTGGCCTCATAGAAATGCACGGTCGACACCGCCACCCCGCTGCGCGCTGCAATCTCCCCCACGGTGAGTTCCTGATAGGGGCTAAGCCCCTGCTCATCGTCCATCAGAACAACCCCCTTGACCTCAATTAAGGTTGAGGTTTTATAGACAGTGTCGACTTACCCCCGCAAGCCGCGCCTATTTCCGGGCCGCGCCTGCCCCTTATGAGAGCCGACATGTCCGCCCTGTTTGAAAAACTCCCCGCCCCGGCCCGCAAATATGCGCCGCTGCTCACCGCCGCCCTCTGTCTGCTGCTGATTTTCGCCGTCGTCTTCGGCTGGCGGGTGTGGCGTCAAAGCGCCTCGGCCATGCATTATGCCCCGCCGCCTGTCGAAGTCGCGGCCCAGACCATTACCCCGCAAACCCTGCCGCAAAGTCTCGAAGCCAGCGGCGCGCTGCAAGCTGTGCGCGAAGTTGTCCTTGCCCCTGAAATTGCAGGCCGCATCACCGCAATACGTTTTGAATCCGGTGCGCAAGTCAAACAAGGCACGCCCCTTGTCCAACTGTTCGATGCCCCGGAACGCGCCGATCTCGCCGCCGCCAAAGCTCGCGCCCAATTTGCCCGCCTGCAATATAAGCGCTCAAAAGATCTCGCCCCCAGCGGGGCCGAACCGCGCCAGACACTGCAACAACGCGAAGCCGAACTAGCCCAAGCCGAAGCCGCCAGCCAGCAGATCGAGGCCCGGCTGGCGCAAAAGCTCGTCCATGCCCCGTTCACCGGCGTGATAGGCCTGCGCCGCGTTAACCCCGGTCAATATGTCAATGCGGGCGATGCACTGGCCACACTCACCGCGCTGGATCAGCTCTATGCCAATTTCACCGTGCCGCAACAGGATCTGGCCAAACTCAGCGTCGGCAGCTTGGTCACCATCCGCACAGATGCCTATCCCGGTCAAAGCTTCCCCGCCAAAATCAATGCGATCGAACCCATGGTCGGTTCGGATACGCGTAATATTTCCGTGCAGGCCATTTTGGATAATCCCGAACATCGCCTGCGCCCCGGCCTCTATGTCACCGCCAGTATCAGCCAACCGGCCCAGCCCCGTGCCCTGCTCATTCCCGCCACCGCGATCCAGACCAGCGCCTCGGGCGATAGCGTGCTTGTCATAAAGGCTGGCAAGGCAGAACTCGTCCCCGTCATCACGGGTCAACGCATGGGCGAAAATATTGTCGTGGAAAAAGGTTTAAAAGACGGCGATGTGATCATCACCAATGGTCAATTGCGGGTTCAGCCCGGCGGCGCCGTCACCATCGCCGCCCCGAAACAATAAGGGGCGGCCAAGATGCGTTTCACCGATCTCTTTATCCGCCGGCCAATTCTTTCCATCGTGGTTAGCCTGCTGATCCTGCTCGTGGGCCTCAGCGCCTTGTTCTCCCTGCCTGTGCGCGAATATCCCCAACTGGAAAGCGCGACCATCGTGGTCGATACGCATTTTCCCGGCGCGACACAGGATGTGATGCAAGGATTTGTCACCACTCCCATCGCGCAATCCATCGCCACAGCCAGCGGCATTGAATATCTCACCTCCATCTCGGCACAGGGCAGCAGTCAGGTCAAAGCCAAGCTGGTTTTGAATGCCGATGCAGACCGCGCCATGACGGAAATCCTGGCCAAGGTACAGCAGATCAAATATCGCCTGCCCCCCGGCTCCAGCGATCCTGTCATCACCAAAATGACCGACGGTGCCTCCGCCGTTCAATATATCGCCTTTATGAGCGACACATTGAGCGTGCCGGAAATCACCGATTTCGCCACCCGCGTCGCCCAACCGCTCTTCACCTCGGTCAATGGCGTTGCCTCTGCCGATCTCTCCGGCGCACAGGCCTTGGCTATGCGTGTCTGGATTGATCCGGTGAAGCTGGCCGCGCGCGGCCTGACCGCGGGTGATGTCGCCAATGCTTTGCGCGCCAATAATGTGCAGGCCGCGCCGGGCCAGCTCAAAAGCGGCGGCACGGTCACCAATATCACTGCCTCCACCGATATCAGCAATATTGATGATTTCCGTAATATGGTGGTGAAAACCGGCCTTGACGGTCTGGTTCGTCTTGGCGATATCGCAACACTCGAAATCGGCGGCCAGAATTACAACAGCTCAGCCCGCGCCAGCGGCGGCCGCGCCGTGTTCGCGGCCATCTCACCCGCCCCCGATGGCAATCCGCTGGAAATCGTCAAAGCGGTCAAAAACCTCATCCCGCAGATACAGGAAACAGCCCCACCCGGCCTCAAAGTCGTCAGCCAGTTCGATGTAGCCCATTTCGTCAATGCCTCGATCGACGAAGTGCGCAATACGCTGATCGAAGCCGTCATGATTGTCGTGATCGTGATCTTCCTCTTTCTAGGCTCGATGCGGGCCGTGATCATTCCCGTCATCACCATCCCGCTCTCCCTGATCGGCACCGCCGCTTTGATGCTGGCCTTCGGCTTTTCGCTAAACCTCCTCACCCTGCTGGCCATGGTGCTGGCCATCGGGCTTGTGGTCGATGATGCGATCGTGGTGGTGGAAAATATTCACCGCCATATCGAAGAAGGTTTATCCCCCATAAAAGCGTCTCTGATCGGCGCGCGGGAAATTGTCGGCCCCGTCATTGCCATGACCATCACCTTAGCGGCGGTTTATGCCCCTATCGGTTTGATGGGTGGCCTCACGGGCGGTCTGTTCCGCGAATTTGCATTCACTCTGGCCGGGGCGGTCATTGTCTCGGGTATTATCGCGCTCACTCTATCACCCATGATGAGTTCGGTGCTGCTCAGCAGCAAATCCTCGGAAGGCCGTTTTGCAAAAGCCATTGAACATCGCTTCCAAACCATCTCCGTCTCTTATGCAAAGCTGCTGGACCACACCCTCAATCTGCGCGGTGTCATATTGCTGGTGGCCGGTGCCATGCTCGCTGCCATTGTCGTGCTGTTTCTCGGCGCCCAGCGCGAACTCGCCCCGCAGGAAGATCAGGGCTATATTTTCACCGCGGTGCGTGCCCCCCAATATGCCAGTGTCGATTATACCAGCCGCTTCACCAATCAGATCGATAAAATCTATCAATCCTTCCCCGAATATGAAGGAAGCTGGTTCGTGGACGGCACGGATGGCCAGAACAATGCCTTTGGCGGCATCATCCTTAAAGAATGGAGCGAACGCAGCCGCAGCGCCGACGATATCCAGACCCAGCTCTATTTCGCCGCGAACAGCGTGCATGGCGCATCCGTCACCCCTTTCCAGCCAGCCGCCCTGCCCGCCTCTTCCGGCGGTCTGCCCTTCCAGATGGTGCTGCGCTCTCCAGCCGATTTCAGTGTGATCTATCAGGCGATGGAAGCACTCAAAGGCGCGGCCTGGCAAAGCGGTCTCTTTGTCTTTGTCGATAGCGACCTTGCGTTTGACAGCCCCTCCGCCCGCATCCGTATCGACGCCGCCAAGGCCGGCGAAGTCGGGGTCACGATGAGCGCGATCGCCGACACATTAGCCACGCTGGTGGGCGAAAATTATGTGAACCGCTTCAACTATTATGGCCGCTCCTATGACGTGATCCCGCAAGTGCGCGAGGCCGATCGCCTGACACCCGAAAATCTCGGTCGTTATTATGTTCGGTCCGCCTCTAATGAGATGATCCCGCTCTCCACCGTCATGTCGGTTTCCATCCAGCCCGAAGCCAATCGACTTTCCCAATTCAATCAGATGAACGCAGTGACCCTGTCCGGCGTCTTGAAACCGGGCGTCACCATGGGCGATGCCGTCACCTATATGGAAAGCCAGCCCCGTGCGCCGGGCATCACAATCGACTGGCTGGGCGATAGCCGCCAATATGTCCAAGAAGGCAATCGCCTGACCATCTCTTTTGGTCTGGCCCTGATTGTGATCTTCCTCGTATTGGCCGCTCAATATGAAAGCTTCCGTGACCCGCTGGTTATTCTGGTGACTGTGCCATTGGCGGTCTGCGGTGCGCTTCTGCCGCTCTATCTCGGCTTCACGACATTGAACATCTATACACAGATCGGGCTTGTGACCTTGATCGGCCTGATCTCCAAACATGGCATTCTCATGGTTGCCTTCGCCAATGAGATACAGAAACACGAAAATCTGGATCGCCGCGCCGCGATCCTGAAATCTGCCATGGTCCGCATGCGCCCCGTGCTCATGACCACCGCCGCCATGGTGGCAGGGCTGATCCCTCTGCTCTTCGCAGGCGGCGCAGGCGCATCCAGCCGTTTCGCGATTGGTATAGTCGTTGTCATGGGCATGCTGATCGGCACACTCTTCACACTGTTCGTGCTGCCCACATTCTATGTGCTGCTGGCCCGCGATCACCGCCCCAATAGTGGCAGCGAACGCGAACACGCCCTCGCAAGCGAAGCCTGAAACAAAAAGGGTGCCGGAAAATCTCCGGCACCCTTTCTAACGCAGGTATAAATCTCGCTTATTGTGCCGCGATCACCGCACAGGCCACCCGCGCTCCGGCCCCGCCAATCGGCTGGCTCTGATGATCATCCGGCCCGGCATGGATAACCAGCGCCGATCCATCCGCATCCTGCAGATCGCGCGTCAATTGCACCAGACTCGTGAAAAGCTGCGCCTCCACAGTGCCATCCGCGCCCACATGAATATTCGGAAGATCGCCAAAATCCGGTCCTTCCGCATTCAGCAAACCATGCGGTTTCTTGTGATCCGCATGATTAAGATGCCCGCCCGATTTCAAGAAGCCCGTATCCCCGCATGTCCCAACCGCATGGAGATGAATGCCATGCCAGCCCGGGGTCAGCCCCGTGGCTGAAAGCGTGATCAAAACCCCGCCCGGCCCGGCCTGAAATTCGGCCACACCAATCTTTGTACCACCCTCTTTCAGAATATCGGCTTTCACCGTTTCGGCTTTCGGCATATCGGCTTTTATATCCTCAGCCTGCCCAGCGCCCGCAGTGAAAAGTAAGGCCGACATGCCCAATGATAAGGCCAGATTTCTATTTCTCATTTCAGCAGATCTCCTGTGATGGCTTGCCAGACTGTCCGCAAACTTTGCCCATTGGTCAATCTGCAACACACTATATCGCGCTTCAGAAAAAATTCAGGCCATTTGCGCCAGCATGGGATGCACGGATGCTGTAATGGCAATGCGCAATACATCTGAAAGGTTCCGCGCCCGCATTTTTTCCATCAGATTGGCGCGATGCACTTCCACGGTGCGCGGTGAAATTCCCAGATTATGCGCCGCCACCTTGCTGGATCGCCCCGCCACCAATTCGTCCAGCACGGCCCGTTCGCGCGGTGTCAAACCACGCAATCTCTCGCGCGCCAGGCGCACTTCCAGCACCCGCTCATGCGCGGCGAAATAGAGCACACGTTCTAGAATCTTTGGCAGAAAGGCCCGCTCGATCGGGGCTTCGATCACATCCAATGCGCCTTTTTGCATGGCCATCACGGCCCCCCGCACATCACCGCGCTGCGTAATCGCCACCATGGGCAAATCGAATTGCAGACAATCCGTGTCATGCACTTCCACGACCAGACATTTGGCCTTCACCAAATCCGAGGGGTCCAGACCAGAACAGCATTCGTAGCAGGCCACCCGCAAGCCATGCATTTCAAATATATCCCGCAAAACCTCGCGCATTGCGGGCGAATGGTGCACAACGATGATAAGCGGCTGATCTAAATCAGAAAATATCCCCATGCCCCTCCTCCAGAATAAGGGCACCCTACCGCTAAAGATTGTAATAATTGTTAATTACAACCATAGATTACAATTCCAATCCTCTAACGATAGGCCTGAGGCCCAGCGCAGAAAAGCGCCAGCAGGCCGCAGCATCAAAGCCCACCGCGCCTAAAAGAAGCTGAGCGCCGCCGAGGGCCATTGCCGTTTCATCCCTGATATTTTTTGTCGGGGTAATCGCGCGCTACGTAGAAATCCCTATCGCAGAGCCGCCAGGATTTTACCGCCTGTTGAGACCGCGCCGCGCATCGTCATCGCAGCACACACACAGCATGTTGCAAAAACATTCCTGCAACATCGCATCACATTCTCATTGAGGAGATTGCCATGTTGCAGGCCATTAAATCCGCCATGCAGGCCAAATCAAACCACAAGACCGACACACAACCATCCGATACGCATATTCTGGACAAGAGTGAATATCGTCATCTCGCTGGCATGCAAGCCGCGCTGGATCGCTCGCAAGCCATCATTGAATTCTCACTGGATGGCCGCATCCTCACGGCCAATGGCAACTTCCTCTCCGCGCTCGGCTATACGCTGGATGAAGTGCGCGGCCAGCATCACAGCATGTTTGTCGACCACACCTATCGCCAAAGCGCCGATTACCGCGCCTTTTGGGACAGGCTGGGCCGCGGTGAATTTGATGCCAGCAAATATAAGCGCCTGACCAAATCAGGTCAGGATATCTGGATTCAAGCCAGCTATAATCCTGTTTTCGATGAACATGGCCGCCCGTTCAAAGTGGTCAAATTCGCTACCGACATCACCGCCGCCGAATACGAAAATAACGAACTCAAGGCCAAGACAGCCGCCATTGGCCGCTCGCAGGCCGTGATCGAGTTCAAGCTCGATGGCACGATCCTCACCGCCAACGAAAATTTCCTTGCGACCATGGGCTATAGCCTGACCGAGATCGAAGGCCGGCATCACAGCATGTTCGCCGATCCGGACTATGCCAAAAGCAATGATTATCGCCAGTTCTGGGATCGTCTTAATCGCGGCGAATTCATCGCCGATAAATTTCGCCGTCTGGGTCGCGGTGGCAAAGAAATCTGGATCCAGGCATCTTACAATCCTTTGCTCGACCTCAATGGCAAACCGTTCAAAGTCATCAAATATGCTACCGATGTGACGCAGGTAGAACATGACCGCAAACAGGCCGAACTCGAACGCGCTGCCAAAGCCGCCGAACAGGAACATGTCGTCAGCGCCCTCGCACAGGGCCTGCGCGAATTATCGACCGGCAACCTTGAACGGCGCATCGAAGAAGCCTTTGTCCCTGATTACGAACAATTGCGCGCTGATTTTAATGCCGCGCAGTCCCGCCTGCAGGAAACGATGCAAAGCGTGCTGACCTCCACCAATGGCATCAGCACCGGCGCCAATGAAATCTCGCAAGCCGCGGACGATCTCTCCAAACGCACCGAACAACAGGCCGCTAGCCTGGAAGAAACCGCCGCCGCGCTCGAAGAAATCACCGCCACGGTCCGCAAAACCGCGCAGAATGCTAAAGAGGCCAGCACCATCGTCGCCACTGCCAAATCGGCGGCGGAAAGCGGCGGCCAAATCGTCAATACAGCGATCACCGCCATGGGCCAGATCGAACATTCCTCCAAACAGATCACAGATATTATCAGCGTGATCGATGAAATCGCCTTCCAGACCAATCTTCTGGCGCTTAATGCCGGCGTTGAAGCCGCCCGTGCGGGGGATGCAGGCAAAGGCTTTGCCGTGGTCGCCAGCGAAGTGCGCGCTCTGGCCCAGCGCTCCAGCGAAGCCGCGCGCGAAATCAAAAGCCTGATCAAAACCTCCAGCGAACATGTTTCTTCCGGGGTCAAGCTGGTCGGCGAATCCGGCGAAGCCCTGAGCAAGATCGTCAGCCAGGTGATCGACATCAATGCGCTGGTCGGCGAAATGGCGCTGGCCGCTCAACAGCAATCCACCGGCATTGAAGAAGTGAACACAGCCATCACCCAGATGGATCAGGTCACCCAGCAAAATGCCGCCATGGTTGAGCAAAGCACCGCCGCCGCGCGCAATCTCGCCAGCGAAACCGGCGAATTGTCCGAACTCGTCTCCTTCTTCAAGGTCGGCAGCGAAGCCCGCCCGCGCACGCAAAAAACGCAAAACCGCAATGTGCAACGTCTCGCACCACGCTTAGCAGCAGGCAAAGCCAGTCGCCGCGCCAGCAATCTCGCCCTGCGGTCCGAGACCGAAGAGGATGAGTGGCAGGAATTCTAAGCCCTGCTGCATCTAACAGAGAGACATGCAATGACCACAACCTTGTTGACCCTACCGGCACATCTCGACCTGCCTTATGCCAGCGAATTGAAAGCACACATTGACTCTGCTTTCGCCGCCGATATGCGGATCGAACTGGATGCCAGCGCGGTCCAGCGTGTCTCCACACTCAGCCTCCAGATTCTGATCTGTGCCCGCAAGCAAGAACACCAGAAGTCGCGATTGCAAATCAGCACCGCCTCCCCGGCCTTTCAGGAATGCGCCAATCGGCTGGCGCTCTCTCACGCTCTCGGACTTTCGGAAAATTGATCATGACAAAAACCATACTCACCGTTGATGACTCCAAAACCATGCGCGACATGCTGAATCTCGCCCTCTCCGGCGCAGGCCATACAGTCATACAAGCCGATGATGGCGTCAGCGGTCTTGAAACGCTGCAAAAGGCCGGCACGGTCGATGTCATCATCACCGATATCAACATGCCCCGCCTCGATGGGCTGGGGTTTATCGATCATGTCCGCCGTGATCCGCGCAACCGCGCCATCCCCATCCTTGTTCTCACCACCGAAAGTGAAGCCACAAAAAAACAGCGCGCCAAGGAAGCCGGTGCCACAGGCTGGATCGTCAAACCATTTGATCCTGCCAAATTGCTTGCTGCCGTCCAGCGCGTCTCGCCCTGAGGATATCCCCCATGGACCCGATGGATGCCATCCGCCAAACTTATTTCCAGGAATGCGAAGAACTTCTTCAAGCGTTGGAAGAAGGACTGCTCGCCATTGAATGCGGCGATGCCAATAGCGAAACAATCAATGGGGTTTTCCGCGCCGTCCATTCCATCAAAGGTGGCGCAGGCGCCTTCGGCTTTGATGCCATGGTCGCCTTTGCCCATATTTATGAAACCGCGCTCGATCATTTGCGCGATGGCAGCCTTGCCGCCAGCCCTCATGTCACGCGCATCCTGCTCCGCGCCGCTGATATGCTCTCTGATCATGTCAGCGCCGCCCGCTCTAACCAACATCTCAGCCGCGACTCCGACCGGGACATCACGCAGGAACTGGAATCGCTTTACGCGGCCTCCAACACAGTCCGGCCCAACGATCCAATCAACATGCCGGATCAAGCCAGCCCTATCAGCGGCTGGTCCATTCACTTCCGCCCCCATAGCGCGCTCTATGCCAAAGGCAATGACCCCTTTTTCCTGCTGCGCGAATTAGCCGGTCTCGGCCCGATAGACGTTACCGCCCATCTTGGCGCCCTCCCCGAATTCGATCTGCTCGATCCCGAAGACTCCCATCTCAGTTGGACCATCCAACTCCCCCGCCCAGTGCGCGAAGAGGATGTGCGCGAAATCTTCGAATTTGCCGAAGATGATTGCGACCTCACCCTCACCCCGCAGCATCAGAAAAACACCGACCTGCCACTCCTACAGGACGCCGAACAAAGCGACACACCGCTTGCCCCGCGCAAAGACGCCGCTGAGACCACCGTCAAACCCACGATCCGCGTCGATCTCGACAAGGTGGACCGTCTGGTCAATCTCGTGGGCGAACTGGTCATTACCCAGGCTATGCTGTCTCAGCGCATGCATGAATGTAAAATTCCGCGTACCTCCTCAGTCGCCAGCGGTCTGGATGAACTGGATCACCTGCTGCGTGAATTGCAGGAAAGCGTCATGGCCATCCGCACCCAGCCGGTAAAATCGGTTTTTCAGCGCATGCCACGTCTGGTGCGCGAATTGGCCGATCAAACCGGCAAACAGGTCCATCTCACACTGGAGGGCGAAAATACCGAAGTCGATAAAACCGTCATCGAACGTCTGGGTGAACCTCTCACCCATATGATCCGCAATGCCATCGATCACGGGCTGGAAACACCAGAAGAACGCCGCGCGGCTGGCAAACCGCCTGAAGGTCAGCTCACCCTCGCCGCCGAACATCGCAGCGGCCGCATCCTGATCGAAATATCCGATGATGGCCGCGGGATTGATCGCGCCCGTGTCCGCGAAAAAGCCATCGAACGCAAACTGATCTCGCCGAATGCCAGCCTGTCGGACGAAGAAACCGACAATCTCATCTTTCTGCCCGGCTTCTCCACCGCCAAAGAAATCTCCAATATTTCCGGACGCGGCGTCGGCATGGATGTGGTGCGCCGGAACATTGTCGATCTCGGTGGCCGCATCATCATCACCTCACATCCCGGCAAGGGCAGCACCTTCAGCCTGACACTGCCGCTCACCCTCGCCGTGCTGGATGGCATGGTCGTGGCGGTCGGCGATCAAACTTTTGTCCTGCCCCTCACCCATATCGTCGAAAGTCTCAAACCCCGCCGCGAAGACATCCATCCCTTCGGCGCCCGCCGCCAATTGCTCAATGTACGCGGGGCCTATGTCCCGCTGATCCATACAGGCAATCTCTTAGGGGCCAGGGATGCGACCGATGCCAATAACGGCGTGGTCATTCTGGTGGAAAGCCAGGGCACGGGCCGCCTCGCCCTCTTGGTGGATTCCATCATCGGCCAATCACAGGTCGTGATCAAAAGCTTCGAGAATAATTACCAGCACATCGAAGGCATCGCCGCCGCCACCATTCTGGGCGATGGCCGCGTCGCCCTCATTCTGGATGTCGATGGCCTCGTCTCTTACTGCCGCGCCGAAATATCCGCCAACACAACCGAGCTCGAACTCCGTCCCACAGGAACCTGAACATGACCGATCACAAACATGAAACGGATCAGCCTCAAAGTCGTCGCCAATTCATCACCTTCCGCACCGCGGATCAGGAATTTGGTGCGGATATCATGACCATCCGCGAAATTCGCGGCTGGACCCCTACCACGCCTCTACCCCATGCGCCCGATTATGTGCATGGCGTGATCAATCTGCGCGGCGTCGTACTGCCCGTGGTCGACCTCAAGGCAAGGCTGGGTCGCGGCCAGAGCGAGGTCAATCCCAAACATGTCATCGTGGTGGTGAAAACAGAGGAACGCATCATCGGCCTGCTTGTCGATGCCGTCTCCGATATCCTCACCGTCACCAGCGCCGAAATACAACCCACGCCCGAACTGGCGCGCGATGCACAGGCCGAATTTGTCGATGGCATTGCCGTTCTGGATCAACGCATGGTGACGATTCTCAGCATGGAGCGCCTTACCCAATCGCTGGTGAATGGCCAACCACAGATCAATAACCAACCTGTACAACACGCCGCCTGAATCCAGCCTCCAATGTGAGACGAGTTCGCCATGTCAACCCATCGCGCCACAAGCGGTGCCCCACCACCGATTCATGACGCGGAATTTGCATTCACTTGGTCTGATTTCCGCCAGATCGCGTCCATCGTCCATGGTGAGGCTGGCATTCTTCTGCCGGAGAGCAAGGTCAATCTGGTCTATTCACGCCTCGCCAAGCGGCTGCGCACCATAGGCTTGCGTTCCTTCCGCGATTATTGCGCGCTTGTCGCCAGCCATGAAGGCGTGGACGAACGCCAGCGCATGATCGCGGCCATGACCACCAATGTCACCCGCTTCTTCCGTGAATCCCATCATTTCGATCATATGGCCCGCACAGCTCTGCCGCCGATCATCGAAAAAGCCCGGCGCGGTGCCAAAATCCGTCTCTGGTCTGCCGCCTGTTCTTCAGGCGAAGAACCCTATTCCATGGCGCTGACATTGCTCAACGCCATGCCCGACGCCGCCCGGCATGACATCCTCATCCTCGCGACCGATATAGATGATGCCATCCTGGATCGCGCCCGCACGGGCCTCTACCCCGCGCCGCGTCTGGCGGATATCCCAATCACCTTGCGCGCGGGCAATATCGAAATGCAACGCAGCGGCACCGATGCCATGTTCAGCATCAGCGATCCGGTGCGCCGCCTGATCCGCTTCCGCCATCTCAATCTGCTGAAAGATTGGCCGATCACCACAGATTTCGACATGATTTTCTGCCGTAATGTGATGATCTATTTCGATCAATCCACCCAGAACACCATCTGGCATCGCTTCGCCCGTCACATGCCGCCGGATGGTCACCTCTATATCGGCCATTCCGAACGGATTACACCGGAAGACATCCCGGCCTTCAAACTGATCGCTCAGACCACCTATCGCCGTCAGTCTGGTGCCACATGAAAAAAATCCGCGTCCTCATCGTCGATGATTCCGCCACGATGCGCCAACTCCTGACCGAGGCCCTGCAACAAGCCCCGGATATAGATGTCGTGGGCTGCGCGCCCGAACCTGCCATCGCGCGCGATCTCATCAAACAACTCAATCCCGATGTGCTGACCCTCGATATTGAAATGCCCAATATGAGCGGCCTCGCCTTCCTCGAAAAAATCATGCGGCTGCGCCCCATGCCCGTGATCATGGTCTCCACCCTCACCCGGCGCGGCGCCGATGCCACGCTGGATGCCTTGGCTCTGGGCGCGGTTGATTGTCTGGCCAAACCTAGCCTTGCCACACCCGAGACTTTCCGCGCCATCGCCGTCGAACTCATTAGCAAAATCCGCGCCGCGGCGCAGGCGCAAGTCCACCCCTTAAGCATTCGCAGCGCCACCACCCCGGCACAGATATCAGCCCCATCGCCTCCCTTCGCGCGCAAACTCATCGCCATCGGTGCCTCTACCGGCGGCGTTGAAGCCCTGATCACGATCCTGTCGCATTTCCCGCAGGACTGCCCGCCAACCGTCATCACACAACATATGCCGGCAGGTTTCACCAGTTCCTTCGCCCGCCGCCTTGATCGGCTTTGCGCCCCCGATATTGCTGAAGCAAGCGATGGCGCAGAGCTGAAACCCAACCACATCTATCTGGCACCGGGCGGCCTGCAACATCTCGAAGTCGAAGGCCGCAGCGCCTGGCGTTGCCGGCTTGTCCATGGCGAAGCGATGAGCGGCCACCGTCCCTCTGTGGATCGCCTCTTTCTCAGTGTCGCGCGCAGCGCCGGTGATCGCGCCATTGCCGCCTTGCTCACCGGCATGGGCAGCGACGGGGCCATGGGCCTTGGCGAAATCCGCAAATCCGGTGGCCAGACATTGGGTCAAGATCAAGCCAGCAGCACGGTCTATGGCATGCCGCGCGTCGCCGCCGAACAAGGCGCCGTGATGCGCCAGCTACCGTTAAATAAAATCGGCCCGGCCCTGCTCAAAGCAGCATTGCAGAAAGCCGAGGCCGCCTGATGCACTGCGCCCTGCAACAAAGCCCGCAGATCGAGCCTCTTCACGATGGCCCACGCCGCTACCTCAACAGTCTGGATGGCTGCTGGCATATCCATATTGTGCAGGGCGATCTGCATGTCAGCGCCCATCCGCGGGAAATCTTCACCACCGTGCTGGGCTCCTGCATCGCCGCCTGTATCCGCGATCCCATCGCCGGAATCGGCGGCATGAATCATTTTCTCTTGCCCGATGCCGATCCCCAATCTGGCAATAGCCAGCGCTATGGCGTCCATGCGATGGAAATTCTGATCAATGCCTTGCTGTCCCATGGTGCAGCTCGTCATCGCCTGGAAGCCAAACTGTTCGGCGGCGCCAATGTGTTGCCGACTCTTTCCGGCATCGGCTCCCGCAATGCCGATTTCGCGCATCAATTCCTGCGCACCGAAGGCATCACCTTGCTGGGCGGCAATATGGGCGGCAGCCTGCCGCGCAAAATCCAATATTGGCCGCATACAGGCCGCGCCCGTCAGCGCCTGATGTCCGGCAAGGACAAGTTCAGCCTCGTGCAAACCGAATTACGCACCGCCGATCAAATCACCCGCGCCGTGGAAGGGCAGGATAATGTCGAACTTTTCTAATCCGGAAAACCATGCCGGCAACACCGCCATCCAGCGCCTGCTCGAAGGCATCGCGCAGGAATGTTCTGTGCTGGGCGGTGCCATCGCGCAGATCGGCGACGATATATCCGGCGAATTATCCGCCCATGACGCAGCCCCGATGATCGCCAAATTTCAGGCCTTCGACATGCTATCTCAGAATGCCCATGCGCAGGCGCGCCTGCTTGCCCATATTACCGGCTTACTGTGCCATGGCCCCGCCGCCAGTCAGCAGGATTTGCTGCATCTGGTGGAAGATATGCCGATCCATGATGTGCGCCATCGTCTGCGCAAAGTATTGGGCATCGAACAAGACGTCCCCCCGCCCGATGATGACGCGGAAATCTGGGACTAGATCATGCAATATAATCTCACCAACATTCTCACCCCCGATGTGCTGGCCAGGCAATATGCGCATATCGTCGATCTCTGCCTGGTGAAATCCGCGATCGGCCCCTTATGGCCGAGTGTCAGCGAGGGCGTCAGCATGCGCTTCTCTACCATCCTCAAACGCAATCTGCAGGATGGCGACATTTCTGTTCCTCTCGATGAGGTGCGCTATCTGATCACCCCACGTCATGGCGACAGCGAACAAGCCTCCCTTACCGCACTGCGCATCGCCCATGAATTCATCACCGAATTACAGGGGCGCTGCGATCTCGATCAGATCAAGATCGAACGCGTCACCGAATTTTCTGAAAACCGTCTGCATGCCCGCCCGATCCGCAGCGAGGAAATGGCTATCCTCGCCGAGAAAGCCCGCATCCTCAAAGCCGAACCGATTCATCGCCGCCAAACGCAGACTGAAAGCGATAAAACCCGCATCATTCATCTCAGTCGCCGCGACACGCTGGACATCACCCATCGTTTCGATCCCGTATGGGATGCAAGACATGAAGCCATCACCACCTATCTCTGCACCCCCAATAGTATCACGGCCCATAAACAGGGTGACGACATAACCGAACATATCGCCCTCCCAGATCTGGAAATCCGCGAGCGACTGGATGTCGAACTCTCTTGTATCAGTGCGGGTATCGGCTATCTCAGCCGCTGCGTCGAAACCGGCGATCGTTTTATGCTCGGCCTGCCGGTCAGTTTTGAAACCCTCAGCGCCCCGCTGGGCCGCATGGAATTCACCCGCCTCTGTCGCGGCATCCCCAGCGCCTATCGCCCCTATGTCACCTTCCTGCTGACCGACGTTCCCTTAGGCGTCGCGCAATCCCGCCTCTCGGATCTGGCTATGCTGCTGCGCCCCTTCGGCCGCACCATCGCCTCTGTGGCCAGTGGCTGCCGCAATTTCAACGCCTATCAGGGTCACGGCCTCTATGCATTGGCACTCGATCTCTCTAATGCCGATGCCAAATCCCCGATGATCATCAATGATATTGTCCACATCGCCACCGCCGCGCGTAATGCGCGCATGCTCAGCATGGTCTATGGCATCAGCGCCCCCGCCATCGTCAATCAGGCCATCGCCGCCGAAATTCAATTGCTGCAAGGTGCCGCCATCGCGCCGCCCACCGAAATGCCCAAACGCATGACGCATCTGCCCCGTCAGATCGTGCTGCCGGTGAGTGAAGAAGAAAATGAAGAATGGTTCTGAGCCAGAGACTTTAAGCTCGGATACAGGCCGTCTGAATTCCTGACAGCATTTAGAACGGTCGCTCGCCGCGATAATTGCCAGCCTCGGCATAGCGGCAGACCAGAATATCTTCTTCCTGACTTGCCGCCCGGGCGCAGCCAACCTGAAGCGTCGCGCGCCAGACGATCTGCGTATAATGCCCAACATCTTCCACCCGCCCGGTGGTGCTGTTGTAAGGAAAGACGCCAGGGCGAAAATGCTTCTTCTCGCGGACCCAGGCATTCACCATAGCCTCGGGCACATAATATCCCTTGGTCCCGGCCCACAGATTCTCCCCTTGAGGATTGGCGCGATTTTCAGGCGCATGTTCAAACCGCCCACTCGCCGCCAGATGATCGGCCCAATCCTGCGCCGACCGTACCAATGCAGGATTCCATTGCAGACGCTCAAGCCCAAGGCGCAAGCGCTCACGATTTTGCGCGCCCAGAACACGCTGATCAAATGTCCAAGGCAACTCCGCCGTGCCCATCAAAAACGGGCTCAAAGCGATGAGCGCACAAACCACAAATCGCGCAGCAGTTCTGCTCTGCGTCATGGGACCGAATACTCCTGCAATCCTGCAGAAGTTTCTGATCCCGAAGTTTCAAATAGATGGAGAGAACAGGTTAATAATCAGCTTAATAAATTGGCCCAATACCACGCATTCATGCGACTATAGATAATATAAATTAACTATGGATTTCAGGCTTTTTCGGCAAGTTTGTCAGCCGGCAGAATAACCACCTTGTCGCCTTTTTGCATGGCATTGAATAGCTTCGCGGCGAATTCCAGCGGCACCCCGATACAGCCATGCGTCGCAAACCCTTCGCGCACATCGCTGCCATGGATCGCCACGAAATCATCGGTCAGCCGCAGCATATAAGGCATGGGCGTATCATAGCTGCGTGAATGATAATCTTTCTTCTTGTCCAGAACTTTGAAACTGCCCACCGGTGTGCGCTTGCTCTGCGCGCCATATAAAATCACGGACGAACCTATTTCATGGCCATCCCGAAACACTGAAAGCAATTGCCGCGCAAGATCAACCCGCACCCAGACGATGCCCTCGGGAATCCCATCCTCATTCCAGACGAAATTCCCGAACTGCATAGGCGTGTCGATATTCAGAACACTGCGCACCACTTCCTGCTGTCCATCGGGCAGACTAAGCAAGGGATAGCTCCCGGCCTCATAGGCAATCCGCAGGCCCTTGGGCTTGATAAGCCACGCCCTGTCCTGATTTGAGACTGTGGCTTGAGCCTGTCGTTCAGTCTGCTGGGCTGCTGAGGGCGCCGTGCCATCCACCCAGCCCATCCGTAACAGGGTGATGATCCCACATGCCGCAAGGGCCAGAACCAGTAATCTCATCGGGCCGCACAGGTCCCATTTGCCGTGTTCAGTGTCTGACCAGCGCCTGCGCGCCGCACCACGCCACCCATGGCCAGCAATCCAAACAGCATCACAAACCAGGTCGCGGGTTCAGGAACCGGCACAACAGGCGGATCTGGGGGGTCTGGGGGATCTGGCGGCCCGGGCGGGTTGGGCCCATCGCCATCGGCCGGATAATAGAAAGTCGGCGGAAACATCTCGATGCCCGGCCCCATCGGCACCACACCACCATCGGGTAAACCGGCCAAAACCGGATCAGCCACCGGCGGCACAGCCGCAGCGTCGCCCGCAGGATCACGTTCACGCACCACAGGCAAAACCCGCTCTCGTGGCCCTTTGGTGGAACGCAGCACACCGCCGGTCCGCTCACCCGGCGAGCGATCGCTAAACAGACTCAGCGGGTCTCTCAGCGCCTGGGCAAAGGCGCCCTCAACCCGTGCATAGGCCAGATGGCCAGGATCAACCAGCGTCACCAAAAACAACCCGAGCAGGACCGGCGCCAATAAGAAGGCGCGTTTCCAGCTCGCCCGGCGCGGCACAACCGGGCTCGGGGCCTTTCTCCGGGGTCCGTAATAACGCCGCCTGCGAAGGGTGACTGGTTCCAAAATGACACGCATCCTCGTTAAAGATCATTAGATCATGGTCATATATAGGCAAGTCCCGTGCCAGTAGGAAAAATTTATTACGGGACGCCAAAACCGATTAGCTATGCCCGTAAAAGCCAATTTGTGCCCGCTTAAAGATGTATGGGAATTGAATGTTTTATCTTGGGGCGGTAAATGTCCCGATATGACTGATATTCCCGAAGTGGACATCGCCGTCCACCACCACCCTAAAGACCTGGCCGACCGCATCGCCCTTCTCTTCACCAAGATGCTGCGGTTTTTCGCCGATACATTTTTCGCTAAACGCTATGGCCATCGCGCCATTGTGCTCGAAACCGTGGCCGCCGTGCCGGGCATGGTCGGAGCCACCGCCAATCATCTCAAATGCCTGCGCCGTATGACCGATGACAATGGCTGGATCCGCACCCTCATGGAGGAGGCGGAGAATGAACGCATGCATCTCATGACCTTTATCGAGGTCACAAAGCCAACCCAGTTCGAACGCCTAGTCGTTTTAGCTGTGCAATGGATTTTTTATCTGAGTTTCTTCCTGCTCTATCTCATTAGCCCACGCACCGCCCATCGCGTCACTGGCTATTTCGAGGAAGAAGCAGTTATCAGCTATACGCACTATTTGCGTGAGATTGATGAAGGCCGCAGCCCCAATATCGCGGCCCCCGCTATCGCGCGGCATTACTGGCAGTTGCCCGATAGCGCAAGCCTGCGCGATGTCGTGCTTGTGGTGCGCGCCGATGAAGCCCATCACCGCGATGTCAATCACGGCTTCGCCAATATTCTAGCGGGCCTTCCACCCTCGCCCATCACCGCGCCCTATCCTCAACATGCAGATGATATAAGGATGACGCCATAAAGCCTATGAGCACGCCCTATCGCATCACACCCATTTTCACGCAGGACACATTACCCAATGGCTTGCGCGCCCAGCATAATACAAAAGCCGGCGTCTGGGGCATTATCCGTGTTCTGGAAGGCGCGCTGAAGCTCACCTATCTTGAACCGCAGCAGGATGTCATCCTCACCCCGCAACAACCCGGACTTATCCTCCCAGAGCAGCAACATTTCGTGACGCCGCTGGGAGATTTGAAAATGCAGGTCGAATTCTACGACCATCCGCCTGCGCCTTGATCAAGACGCGCAGCTTGCATCGGGCCAGCGCTACACAGCCTTAAATATCTGACAATATTGCACTAATCAAATTGCCGAAGCCCGCACGCCCACTACGCGCGGCTTGAGAACCAATTCATGCTTGCGGGTAACCTTCTTCAAAGACCATGATCAACTGATCAAACATTAGACCGCGCACTATATGCGGGCGGCTGGAGGAAGATCATGAATATACATGCCCCCCACACACTCACCTCAACGGTGAGCTATGTCACGCCCTCCGAAGAACAGCTTTACATGTATAATCTTGTAGAGCCGCCTGCGGGCAAGCCAGCCTGTAATCAGGTTTTCGACAATGCGACCGTAAAGCTTCAAAATATCCGCGGACAGGAAAGTGATTATAAGCTCGACATCCAGGGCTTTGAATTGATCTCCTTCGCGCCCAAGGTCGACGATATTTACGACCCCAATGATATCGTGACGCAATATTATCCGCAGATCACAGATCTCCTGAAAAACAAGCTCGGGGCTACGGAAGTCCGTATGTCCACGCCCTTCCTGCGCGGCCCCGAAGCCCAGCGCCGTATCCCCGGCTCCATGTCCAATCCCGCACATTATGTGCATGTCGATTTTACCCTGACCACCGGCCCTGAATATTTCGACCGCATGTTAGGGCCGATGGCCGATGAATTACGCGGTCGCCGCTATGCCGTGATCAATGTCTGGCGTCCCATCACCGGCCCCTTGCGCGATCATCCGCTCGCCCTTTGCGATGCGCGCACCGTGCAACAGTCTGAACTGGTCTCGACCCGTCACTATTCGCGCTCCGATTCAAAAGGCATCAGACGCCCCGATGGTGAGATCACCATTGGCGAGACCTATTCGGTGATCGGCAATCCCAAACATCGTTGGTATTACGTGTCGGATATGATGCCCGATGAGGCCCTGCTGCTGAAAAATTATGACTCAGCCGACAATGTCTCCCGCTTCAGCCCTCATACCGCCTGCAAGGACCCCGACGCCCCCGCCGATGTCCTGCCCCGCGCCAGTATCGAGGTCCGCACCCTCGTCGTCTGGTAATTCCGCCTCTGGGCCGAAAACTGTTCCCCCTGCAAACATCACGGGCCCGGTGAAAAGCGGCGTTTCGGCCCATTTGCCGCCTCTTAACCCGACCACCTAAACCGGGTTGGCCAATACATATCTGCGTGATTTCAAGCCAGCCCACTTGCAGCCAGGCCGGCTTCGGGGTCACTATAGGTCAATTGATCAAATATGCGCGATTGAAGGCCTTGAGGCCATGCCCCTTCAAATCGCGGCCCGAAGGAGTGATGCCCATGAATGCGCATATACAGCACGCGCTCACCTCAACCGTGAACTACATCGTTCCGTCTGAGGAAGAGCTCTATATGTACAATCTGGTGGAGCCGCCGGAGGGCAAACCCGATTGCAATCAGGTGATGGACACAAAAACCGTCAAGATCACCAGCATGCGCGACAATCCCGAACAATATAAATTAGACGTGCATGGCTTTCAGCTCGTCTCTTTCGCGCCAAAGGTCGACGACATTTATGATCCGGAGCAGATAGAGCAGCAATTCTATCCGCAGGTCGCCGAGATGCTGAAACGCACGACCGGCGCCACCGAAGTGCGCATGTCCACCCCCTTCCTGCGCGGCCCCGAAGCCCAGCGCCGTATTCCGGGCTCCATCACCATGCCGGCAGGCACGGTGCATGTCGATTACACACATGACTCCGGCCCGGAATATTTCAACCGGATGCTGGGCCCGATGGCGGACAAGCTGCGCGGCCGGCGTTACGCAGTCGTCAATGTCTGGCGCCCCATCACCGGCCCCATGCAGGATCATCCGCTGGGTCTCTGCGACGCGCGCACCGTCAAGCAATCCGACCTGCTCCTGACACGCCATTATTCGCGCTCTGATGAAAAAGGCATCCGTACTCCAGACGGCGAAATCACCATCGGCGAAACCTATTCCGTCGCCGCAAATCCCGATCACCGCTGGTATTATGTGCCTGATATGATGCCTAATGAGGCGCTGCTGCTAAAGAATTACGATTCCGTCAGCGAGGGCGTCTCCCGCTTCAGCCCGCATTGCGCCTTTAACGATCCCAATACACCGGCCAATGCCCTGCCGCGGGCCAGTATCGAAGTGCGCACCCTTATCGTCTGGTAAGTATCTTCAAGCTCTTTACGACACATAGCGCCGTTCACGCGGCAGCATATTATCGGGCGGCGCGCAGCGATTGCCCCGCTGTCTCCCGGACAAAAGGCAGCGCCAGCATTCCGATGAGGCAGGCCACCATCATCACATAGGCAGGCACCAGCACATCCCCCGTAACCCCGATCAACCAGGAATTAAACGCCGGCGCCGTCCCGCCAAACAGCGAAGTAGAGAGATTATAGGCAATCGCAAAGCCCGCAAAACGCACCGATGTTGGAAACATCGCCGGAAAAGTAGCGGAAATCGTGGCGAGCTGCGGCACATATAACAGCCCTAAAAAAGCAAATCCCAGAATCGCCCCCCAAACCCCGGTTGCGATCAGATGATAGGCAGGCAGGGAAAATAGCAGCAGCCCGATCAGCGAAATCCACCACATGGGCTTGCGGCCGAACCGGTCCGAGGCCGCGCCGGCAAAGGGCACAAAGATCATCATGAACAACATGCCGATAATCGGCACATAGAGCGCCGCCGTCGCCGATAATCCCAGGCGAAGCTGCAGATAGGTCGGCATATAACTCAGCAATGTATAATTCACGACATTCAGCGCGATGACGAGCAGACCCAGCAGCACTAAAGCCCGCCAATAGTGACGAAACAGACTGGCCAGTTCGCGCATATAGCCTGCCCTTTTAAGCGGGGCGGCCCTATCAGCCTCTGCCGCCTCCCGAAAAATCGGTGTGTCCTCTATGCGCGCGCGCAGATAAAGCCCGGCCAACCCCAGCGGGGCGGCAAGGAGAAAGGGCAAACGCCAACCCCATTCATGCATGGCGCTATCGCCCAGCCACACTGCAAAGCCCAGCATCAACAGCGCACCCAGCGAAAATCCAGCCAGCGTACCGACTTCCAGAAAACTGCCATAGAATCCCCGACGATGATCGGGCGCATATTCGGCCATGAACGTCGCCGCCCCGCCATATTCGCCGCCGGTGGAAAAGCCCTGAACCAGACGCAGGACAATCAAAATAGCCGGGGCCCAGAATCCGATACTGTCATAGGAAGGAATAAGTCCGATAAACAAAGTCGCCGCCGACATCAGCAATATGGTTATCGCCAGGACCGACTTGCGGCCATACCGATCACCCAGCGTCCCCCAGAACAATCCGCCCAACGGCCGCACCAGAAAAGATATGGCAAATGTCGCCAGCGCAAAAAGCGTCGCCTCGGCAGTGGAGCCGGGAAACAGCGCCGCCGATATATAGGTCACCCCATAAGCATAAAGCCCGTAATCAAACCATTCGGTGGCATTGCCGATGGCAGAGGCCGCGATCGCCCGATAGAGCACCGATTGCGGTGGCGCGGCCTTATCCATCCTGACGCAGCACCGCTACAGATTGCCGAGCTGCAATGAATTCCGGTCGCGGCGCATGCGGACCATAGGGCGAGCCCAGCCGATTGGAGAGCGCGTTATAAACAAAAAAAGCATTCGCCCTGGGAAAGGGCGTGATATTGCCATTGGAACCATGCAGCGCATTGCAATCAAAAATCACCACCGTCCCCGGCGCACCCATAGGCGCGACAATCCCATGTTCGGCAACCAATAAAGCCAGATGATGTTCATCCGGCACCCCATATTCCTGCTTTTTCAGCGACGCCCTGTAATGCTCTTCCGGCGTCTCCCCCACACAACTTAAAAAGCTGCGATGCGACCCCGGAATGATCATCAATGGCCCGTTCAACATCGTATTGGGCGATAGCAGGATCGACATCGACAAAGCCCGCATATGCGCCATGCCGTCTTCCACATGCCAGGTCTCGAAATCGCTATGCCAAAAGAAATCTTTTCCGACAAAGCCCGGCTTATAATTCAGCCGCGACTGGTGAATATAAACCTCATCCCCCAATAGAAAGCTGGCGATCCCCGCCAGCCGTGCATCCGCGGCCAGTCGCGCCATCACGGAACATTGCCGATGAATCATGAAAATGGAGCGCACCTCGTTCCCGCCAGATTCCGTGATGACGGTCTCTTCCTGCAACCGCGCAGGATCGGCCAGCAATTGCGTCGCCGCGCCCTGAAGCTGAGCCAGCTCCGCCGTGCTGAACATGGTCTCCAACACCAGATAGCCATCGCGATCGAATTGCGCCGTCTGCGCGCGGCTGAGCGGGGCATCATCATACCAGTCGCCATGCACCACCGGCTCAAGCCTGGGCATCAGGCGTGAAAAACCTTCGCAGCGGGATGGATAAGAATCCCGCCTGTCCGACCCACGCAACATCTCAACCCGTCGCGGCGCGATAGGCACCGCTTTCGTCATGCACTTCAGCGCCGGTCACGGGCGGATTGAACACACAGGCCGTCACCAATTCTGTCTGCGCATGCAATCTGTGGCGGTCATGTTCATTCAACGCATAGAGCGTGCCCGGCTCCAGCCTGTGCTGCATACCGCTGGCCAGATCCTCGACACTGCCCGTACCGCTGATCACAAACACCGCCTCGACATGATGGCGATAATGAAAGGTCCATGTCCCACCCGCCTGCAAAGTGGTGATATGAAAAGAAAAACCCATACCATCTTCCGCCAGCAAAAGCCGGCTGCTCTCCCAACCCTTATCCTGCACATTACGATCGGAGCGGCGTATCTCCTCCAGCCTTTTGATCAGCATAAGCCCACCTATGCAGCGGCGACATTATGAGCGGATGACATGACCACCCGCATGGCACGCTCCAATATGTCCAGCCCCACGGCAAAAACATCATCCTCAATGGTGAGCGGCGCCAGAACTTTCACCACTTCGTCATAGGCGCCGCTTGTTTCAATCAGCAGCCCTTTTTCAAAAGCGATAGAGGTAATCGCGGCGGCCATCTCGCCCGAGCCAACATCCAGCCCCTGCATCATACCGCGTCCCTTCACCGTCACCCGTTCAGGGTAAAGCGCGGCCATCTGCTTCAAACGCCGGTTTAACAGGCCGCTGCGTCGGCGCAGATCTTCGGCAAAATCATCCCCGCGCCAGAAATGTTCGAGCGCCGCCCGGGCCGTGACAAAGGCATGGCAATTGCCGCGGAATGTCCCATTATGTTCGCCCGGCTCCCACTGATCCAGATCAGGCCGCATCAAGGTCAGGGCAAAGGGCAATCCCATCCCTGACAGCGACTTGGCCAGAGTGACGATATCCGGCCTGATCCCCGCCTCTTCAAAACTGAAGAAACTGCCGACCCGCCCGCAGCCTGCCTGAATATCATCGACAATCAACAGCGCCTCATGCTTCGCCGCAATATGCGCGATCTGCCGGAGCCAGTCTGCCGAGGCCACATTCAGCCCACCTTCGCCCTGCACCGTCTCCACCAGAATAGCGGCGGGCTTGTCCAGCCCGCTGGAGGGATCACCAAGACGCTGCTCCAGCATATCGGCCGTATTCACCCCAGGCCCGAAATAGCCGTCATATGGTTCATGGCTGACATGATTGAGCGGAATCCCCGCCCCACCGCGCTTGCCCGCATTGCCCGTACAGGCGAGCGCGCCCAGCGACATGCCGTGAAATCCATTGGTGAACGCGATGACATGCTGACGCCCCGTAACCTTGCGCGCCAGCTTCAAGGCCGCCTCGACCGCATTCGTCCCGGTAGGTCCGGTGAACATGGCTCTATACCGCAAACCGCGCGGCTTCAGGATGGTGGATTCCAATTCCTGCAGAAAAGCCGCCTTGCTGTCGGTATGCAGATCGAGACTATGGGCAATGCCGTCCCCGCCGATATAATCGAGCAACGCCTGTTTCAGCACCGGATGATTATGCCCGTAATTCAATGTCGAACAGCCGGACAGAAAATCCAGATAGCGCCCGCCTTCCGCGTCATACATCCATGGCCCCGCGGCCTTGGTGAACTGGCGCGGCATGGCCCGTGAATAGCTGCGCACACGCGATTCCATGCGGCTGTAAATCGAAATATCGGGGAGTCTGGCCGTGGGAGCCGGAAGAACTGTCATCACGCCACCTTTCGTTTGGTTTCAGGCTGCGGGTCATCTGATTTCAGGCTGCTGGCAGAAGACAGCGGCCCGATGCAAATCACATCCTCGCTCTCATGCGTGCCGCCAAAATGCGTCTGGCTGTCGAACCAGGGGCGAATAGTGCAAGCCCATCCATTTTGCTCTGCGAAGCGCGCGAACATTTTGCGGGATACCAGATTGGACGGCGTCACCGATGTCATCAGACGTGCTACGCCAGACATGGCGGGAAGCTGCAAAAGCGCATGGAGCAGGTCTCCGCCCAAGCCTTGACCCCGCGCCTGCGCCTGCACGGCCACCTGCCAGACAAAGAGCGTGTCCGGATCATCGGCCAGACGATAGGCCGATACCCATCCCTTCATCTCGCCACCCCGTTCCGCCAGAATGCAGGTGGCGGCGAAATGCGTGCATTGCAGAAGATTGCAATAGAGCGAATTCGCATCCAGCGGCGGGCAGGCTTTCACGAGTTCAAAAACGGCTGCCGCATCCAAAGCTGTCGGTGTACGAAAAATGAGATCTGCTCGCCGGTCAGACACAGTAACGCCCTGCCGGCGCTCCTGGCGTCCGTCCTTACAGTCATGTTCAATCAAATGAATGTCCTTGTGGTAATTACTTTCGATACTTAAGCATCTCCTGACTATCCCAAGCGTGGTGGGGCCGGTTATATATCTGGCTGGATTCAATAATTCAACATCTTCATAGGCTTAATACTCACCAACATCGGCTAACCCCCTAAAACTACTTAAATTTATAAAATAATTTCACGTTGTTTTGCGCGGGCGGATCAGGCTAACTCCGCAGATGATCGAACCGCGTACCGACTCCGCCCTGCGCGCCATCAGGCGACTGTTGCGGGCTGCTGAAATCAGTGAAAAACAATTGGCGGAGGCCACCGGCCTGACGCCCGCGCAGCTTGTTTTGCTGCGGGAAGTCTCCCGTCACGGCGAAACATCCGCGGGTGCTATCGCCACCACCGTGCAGTTCAGTCAGGCGACCGTAACCAATCTAGTGGATCGTCTGGTGGAACGCGGATTTGCCCTGCGCAGCCGGCGCGAAAAAGATCGCCGACAGGTCTGGATCTCCATCACCCCCGCGGGCAAGGAGGCACTGTCTTCCGCGCCGGATATGATGCAGGACAGATTTCAAAGCCGTTTTGAAAACATGGCCGATTGGGAACAGGCCATGATCGTGGCCATGCTGGAACGCCTGACAGGCCTGCTGAATGCCGACCAGATCGACGCCGCCCCCGTGATCGATGCCGGCGCCCTCGACCGCGCCAGCCCCCGTTAAATCACCAGGTTAAATCACCAGGCTAAATCCGGGCCATTCACCGCGCTGCATCTATGTCCGAAAACATCCAGTCGATTTCCGTCCGCACAAAATCGACAAAGGCCCGCACCTTCGGCGATTGATTATTGCGGGCATAGAGCACCGAAAAAGGTGTCGCCTCGTTCACATCCCAGTCCGGCAACACACGGCGCAGCCGCCCCTCGGCGAGATAACGCGCGGCCAGCGGCTCGGATATATTGGCTATACCCAGTCCCGCCACCGCCATCTGCGCCAGCGCGTCACCGGAATTGACGACAAAAGCCTGTGTTAGCCGCAGCTCCATGCGCCTGCGACCATTTTCGAAAATCCAGTGATCGAATGAACGCCGCGAGCCACCGCCCGTAATCCCGCCGCCCGTGCTCAGGCAAATATGATTATGCAAATCATCCGGCTTATTAGGCATCCCATGCTGCGCCAGATAATCCGGCGCCGCCACACGGATGATGCGCAGATCGGTCAGCTTATGGGCGATCAAACCCGTATCGCTGACAGGCCCGGCCCGCAAAATAACATCATAGCCTTTGTCATCCAGCTCGGTGCCGCGCCCGGACAAAGACAATTCCAACCTGATATCGGGGTAACGCCGCATGAAATCCGGCATCACCGGCAGCACATAAACACTGCCGATCCCGCTTGGAATATCGACCCATAACAGCCCGCGCGGCTTACCCCGATCACGCGCCAGCAAAAGATCCGTATCGGCAATATCCGCCAGCACCCGCTGGCAATGGCCATAAAACAGCTCGCCATCCTCGGTGGTCTCCACCCGCCTTGTCGTGCGATTGAGCAACCGCACCCCCAGATGCTGCTCCAGATCACCTATCCGGGTCGAAATCAGCGCGGGCGATAAGCCCAGCGCGGCAGCCGCCTGGGCAAAGCTTTTACGCTCCACCACCTGCATGAAAATGCTCATCGCCCGCAGCCTGTCCATGCAGCCTTATACTTCAAAAATCCTGAAGAGTAACTTCACTTTAATAGCTATTCTAAAAGAAAACCCGCCCCCTTAACCTGTCCCTCTCGCAAAAAGGGACCCCAGCCATGCCCATCACAACAAATCCCCTCTCCCCTCATGTCGGCCTGGAAATCCTCGGTGCCGATCTCAGCAAGCCATTTTCCGACGCCGATGCCGAAGCCATCCGCAATGCCTGGATCGCCTCCGGCCTGCTGCTCGTCCGCAATGTCACCAATGCCGAAGCGCATATCCGCATCAGCCAATTGCTGGGCGAACTCGAAGTCGCCGCCACAAAACATTTCAATCTGAAAGACAATCCCTATCTGCTGGCATTGAAAGTCAATCCCGAAGATTTCGACACCAGCGCCATCTATGAAATCGGCGGCGAAGAACGCGTCGGCTTCATTCCTTGGCATTGGGATCAAACCTTCATGCCCAATATCGTCCGCGGCGCAGGCTTGCGCATGGTCGAACCTGCGGGTCGCGGCGGCGAAACCGGCTTCATTGATGCGATCAATGCCTATAGCCGCCTGCCCGACGCCTTGAAGACCCGCATCGACAAGCTCGAAGTCGCCTATCGCTTCACCACCCATTCCGATCTTCTGGCCCGTCATGGCCTTGGTTTCCCCAAAGGCGCAAAAATCCTTCAGGCTCCGCCGAATGCCGCCGTCGAACAATATCTGAAATTCCCGCCGACCGTGCATCCCATGGTCATCACGCAGGAAGAAACCGGCCGCAAAGTCCTCAAATATTCACCGCATCATTCGCTCTATGTGCTGGGCCTCAGCCAGGAAGATAGCGACGCCCTGCTCCGCGAAATCGCCTCCTACCTCACCGATGAAACCTATGCCTATAGCCATCAATGGGAAAAAGACGATCTCATTCTGTGGGACAATTTCCGCATCATCCACTCCGCCCGCGGCGTCCCCCGCGGCCACAGCCGCCACGCCCAAAGAACCACAATCCTCGGCACCTATGACCACGGCCGCTACCTCGACCCCGCTCTGGACAAACACAAAAAAGTCCTGAGCTACGTAGATTGAGCAAACCATAAAGATAAAAAAGGGCGGCATCTCTGCCGCCCTTTTTATTTAAACAAGCACTGAACCATCACTCGCCAAAATGATAGGTAAAACTCAGCCCAAAACTGCGGGGATTGGCATAGACCTGCCCCACCGCTCCCGTGACATCCGCCAGCGGTATCCCGCCAACGAGATAGTCGTCCTTATTGGTGAGATTCTTACCCCAGAGCGCGGCCTCCATAGAGCCATCGCCAGAAATCCAGCTCAGGCGTCCATCAAGAAAGGCAGTGGGGCGTGAGGTAGTTTTCCATTTTGCACCCGAAGAAGGGCTGATCTCTGGGTCGCTAGAGAAGAACTGATTCCATTCACTTTGCGGATTGCCTGGGTCGCGGGCATTTGGCGGAAGATCACCACCATGGTTGTAGTAAAAGCCGCCATAGGTGTAGGTCCAACTGCCGCGGTCGAAGCCGTGATAGATGGAAGAGGTGAAGCGGACACCAACAGACGGTGTGATCGAGCCACCGCCCGGCAAGCGGAAATTATACTCGGTCGAGGCGAAGAACTGCCAACGCGGCACACGCGGCATCCGTTCGTCGCTGCGATCCATGTCATATTCCGGCTGTTCGACCAGGATCCGCGCGGGAGGCGACATGTAATTCACGGATGGCTGTTTCACGCCGACCAGTTTCTATCCACGCCTCCGCGCGGGAGGCGACGGCTGGAATTGAATGCTGACCCAGCAATAATCATGTTTCTATCCACGCCTCCGCGCGGGAGGCGACGGGGCACGCTGTTCACAACAATCATCGACGACATGTTTCTATCCACGCCTCCGCGCGGGAGGCGACTGGTGTGCCTCGCGTTATGGCCCGCAAGCTCGCGGCCGACGAAGCCGAGGCACGCGCCGAGATTGCCCGGCTCGTGGGGGCGACTGCCGCGATGGAAGCGCCATTGAGCGCGGTTCACGGCACGGCCAAGGGCGGCAACCTGCATGTGCGCTTCAGCCTTGACGTTGATCCCGCGCTGATTGAGCGCGGCCCACCTCAATAGAAAGCCCCGGCAGACGGGGCAGTCCGCCGGAGCTTCATTTCGGAGACTCTAGAACAAACGCCAGATTCGCATAGCTTGCGGTATCTGGATACCAAAATGGGAACCAGATGCAAACTGTCGAAGACACGAGCGTTGCCGACTTGCTCGGCTTCGACACGCCGGAGAATATCTCCGGCAACCGCACCGGGGGAGTGGCCCGCCCGGTTCCGCCTCTTCGCAGTATTACCCGGCTGCCTGCTGACCGGCCCGGAGATCACTTCTGCCGCCCTCGACCGGCTACCGATCAACCCGGCCCGCCCGATCCGGTCAGATAGATTCGCCGCTATGCGAGGGCAGCCCGACCTAGGGGTTCATCCTCGACCCGAAGCCGCCTTTCCGCTATGATTCAACAAGGAGAAATCGCCATGCACGACCCGACGAATCTTGCCTCGTTTGACCTGCGAGCTTTCGACCCCATAGCCCGGCCGAGGCGTCAAGCAATCTTGCTACCGGCACAGGCTGCCCCGCGCCCGACGAAGGCCGCAGCGCCCATACAGAAACCCGTGGAAGCCCGAAGCAAGCCTCCCGCCCCTGCGGTCGATCCGGCCGAAGTAGCAGCCCTGCAAGCCGAGATCGCTGCCCTGCGAGTCGAGATGCAGACCATGCGCGATGCCCCGACCGTCGAAGCCCGCCGCAGGGCGCTGGCCGAGGTATGGCTGGCCGATCTGGCGTGGCGCACCTCCGAGGCCCGGCCGTCTCGCTGATCTGCATACTCCCCCCGCCGTGCATGCCGGGGTCCTTCCCGGCGTGGGGGACGCGGAGCCCGGCACCTTTTCCGCCCGTGTCGCGTCCAGCCCGCACCCGCGAGTGTTAACCGGATGTCATGTCGGTTCAGCCGTGCGGAGCGGATATTCTGTTTTTGTTCTTGTTTTCCTGTGTCAGATGCTACAAGAATGACAGAAATTGACCTAGAGGTGCGCCATGCTTGATGAAACCCGTTCCGACTTTTCCCGCCTCCGTGAACGGGCAGGCATAGCGGTAGAGGCCCTTGCTCCTCTCGTGGGTTATTCCCCCGCTACCCTGTATCGTTGGGAGCGCGGCGAGGCGGCACCCCGCCAAGCTGCCCTTACTGTACTGGAAGACCTCGTGCGCGGGCGCGGCGCTACAGAGCCCAAGGTACCTGCATTCCGCTTCATCGACCTTTTCGCGGGGATCGGCGGGATTCGCCGGGGCTTTGAACCGCTCGGCGGCAAGTGCGTCTTTACCTCGGAATGGGATCGTTTTGCGAAACAGACCTACACCGCCAACTTCCCGCATGATGATCACGAAATTGCCGGGGACATCACCAAGATCGAGGCGAAGGACATTCCGGAGCACGACCTGCTGCTTGCCGGGTTCCCCTGCCAGCCGTTCAGCATCGCGGGTGTGTCGAAGAAGAACGCCCTTGGCCGGGCGCATGGCTTCGCGGACGAGACGCAGGGCACACTCTTCTTCGACGTGGTGCGGATTATCGCCGAGCACCGGCCGAAGGCGTTCCTGCTTGAGAACGTGAAGAACCTCGTGAACCATGATCGCGGCAACACGTTCAGGGTGATCATGGGGCGGTTGCGGAAACTCGGCTATCACGTCCCTACGCCACGCGTCATCAACGCCAAGGGCTATGTGCCGCAGCACCGGGAGCGCATCCTGATCGCGGGTTTCCGCGAGGAGTGCGAGTTCACCTTTGACGATCTGGATGTGCCCTCGCCGCTGAACGGGCCGAAGCTCAAGACCATCCTGCACCCCGAAAATGGCACAGAGACGCCCGAGCGGCCCTTTACCTGCCCGGATGGCAAGGTGAACCAGAAGTATGTGCTGACCGATCACCTCTGGCGCTACCTGCAAGACTATGCAGCGAAGCACCGGGCGGCGGGCAACGGCTTCGGTTTCGGCCTCGTCGGGCCGGGTGACGTGGCCCGCACGCTTTCCGCCCGCTACTACAAGGATGGTTCGGAAATCCTGATCGACCGGGGCGAAGGGCAGAACCCGCGCCGCCTGACGCCACGCGAATGTGCCCGCCTGATGGGCTTCGACAAGCCGGGAAAGGCCGCGTTCAAAATTCCGGTTTCAGACACACAGGCTTACAAGCAGTTCGGCAATTCAGTCGCGGTCCCGGTGATCGAGGCAGTGGCCCGCCACATGCTGCCGTGGATCACGGCCGAGGCCCCGCAGGACGTTGCGCCCATGCAGAGGCCGTTACCCCTCGTTGGCTGACGTTGTGGATGCCGCTACCCGAAGCAGGATGATGGCAGGCATCCGGGGGAAGGACACGCGGCCGGAGATGGTCCTGCGGCAGGGGCTTCATGCCCGGGGCTTCCGGTTCCGGCTGCACGTCCGGGGCTTGCCGGGATCGCCCGATCTGGTTTTCCCGGGCCGCCGGGCTGTGATCTTCGTGCATGGTTGCTTTTGGCACGGGCACGGCTGCCACCTGTTCCGGCTGCCCGCCACGCGGCAAGAGTTCTGGCGCGCGAAGATCGAGGGCAATACGGCCCGAGATGCGGTAGCAGAGGGCGCGCTTGCTGCCGATGGCTGGCGGGTGCTGACGATCTGGGAATGCGCCCTCAAGGGGCGGGAGCGGCTGCCGGTTGAGGCGGTGCTTGACCGTGCGGCGGAATGGCTTGTGAATGGCCCGGCGCGGGAGACGATTGCGGGAGGGGCAAATGGCGGTTTCTGATCTGACTGAATGGCTTGGCGAGTTCTGCGCGCCTGGCATCGCGCTTTGCGTCAAGCGGCTCTCCGGTAATGACACCCTCGCCAACCGGGCGCATCAGGCTGGCCCATATATCCCGAAAGAGTTCCTGTTCCGTATATTCCCCGCGATCAACCGGACAGACGAGAAGAACCCGGATCACTGGTTTGAACTGGCGGTAGATTCGCACATGGACGTGCGGCAGGTACGGGCGATTTATTACAACTCCAAGCGTTCCGAGGGGCAGCCAAACGGCAGGGATGAAACCCGGTTGACCAATTTCGGCGGCGGTGCCTCGGCGCTTCTGGACCCGGAGAGCACGGGCGCGCTGACCATTTTTGCCTTCCCGCTTGACGAAAACGGCGCGGCGATGCGCTGCCATGTATGGGTATGCCGCAACGGAGTCGAGGAAGATATTGCCGAGGAGCGTTTCGGGCCGGTCGAACCCGGGCGCTTCATCATGTGGTCTCCCGAGCAACCCGGCCTGTTCCCGCCCTTCGCGGTTGGTCCCGCCCGGTGTTGGCTCGAACCCGCCGAGATTCCGCCCGCGTGGCTAGCGCGGTTCCCGACCGGCGCGGACATCGTGCGCAAGACGGTGGAGCTTCGCCCCGAGCACGGCACACCGCCCGACAAGCGGCTTCTGCGGCGGCGGGAATGCGAGTTTGAAATCTTCCGCAGCGTCGAAGAGGCGGTAGAACTTCCCGCGATCCGGGCGGGTTTCACGACCTTGGACGATTTCATTTCCCGGGCGCAAACCGTGCTGCAACGACGCAAGGCGCGCTCGGGCCGGTCGCTGGAACTCCACACCCGGGAAATCCTGATCGAGGAGCGGTTCCGCGAGGGAACGGATTTCCAGCACGGCCCGCAGTCGGAGCCCGGCAAGCGGCCGGATTTCCTGTTCCCGTCGCAGGCCGCCTATCGTGATCCGAGCTTTCCGGAGGCCCGGCTTCGGATGCTAGCCGCAAAGACCACATGCCGCGACCGCTGGCGGCAGGTGATAAATGAGGCTGACCGCATTCCGGTGAAGCACCTGCTAACCTTGCAGGAGGGCGTGTCCGAGGCGCAGTTCCGTGAGATGACGCAGGCCAAAGTGCAGCTTGTCGTGCCGGAACCGCTCATTGCAAAGTTCCCCGCTAGCATCCGCACAGACATTGTGACGCTTGAGAGCTTCTTGGGCGACTTGCGGCTTCTGGTGCCTGCCGTCTAGAGTTCCGGAGGCATAGGCACAAAGTCTACTTTAACGCCAGCTAGAGCGAATATTCTGCGTGCGAAATGATAATGCGCCTGCCATTTCTGATCTCGTTCCACGTGTCCGGCAGCGGCTGGCACCACTAAACGAGTAATTCCAGTCTCGACAATTGCGCGTGCACAGTCTGCACACGGATACAATGTCACATAAATGGTGGTACCTCTAAGAGAATTTCCGGCAAGGAGAGCGCGCATGATAGCATTGCGCTCTGCGTGCTCTAGCAAATAGTATTTGCTATCTGGGTTGGCCGCTATTTCATGAAGACTATCGGGCTTTGAAAGGCCCAGCGCTTCGGGGGGCGCATTTGTTCCGTCTGATATAACGTTCCCTTTGTCGTCAACAATCACAGCCCCAACTTGCCGCTCAGGATCGTGGCTTTGCGGATACTTTTCTCGGCATTTTTGTAGGTATTTCTTGTCAGAGAGCATGGCGCATATGCAGTATCAAACTTAGAGAGAAAAAGGGGGATAATATGACGCTGCTATCAGGTGATGAGCTCAAACAACAACGGTTTTTTCGGGAAGGGAATCCGGTTAAGCGCGCATCGAGTTTTGATCTTCGCGTCGGAAGCATTTTCAACGATGAGGGGAAAAAGGTCGATGGGCCTTATGTTCTCCAACCAAATGAAATGGTTCAAGTCACCTCTGCCGAGGTGTTCGCTCTCCCCGATGATATTACCGCGCACGTGTCCTACAAAACCGGCCTGACGCGCAAGGGCATATGGGCACTAACAGTTGGTGTAGTTGATCCCGGATGGAACTGCCCTGTTTCCACTACTCTTTTCAATTTCAGCAAAATTCCGTTTTCCATCAGTGAGGGAGATATTTTCCTTCGTGTCTCGTTTTTTCAGCACCCCCCAGTTTCGAAGGAGTATCAACGGGTAGGACCTGCGGCTGAAGAATACACACGAGGCGTTCAGGCCACGGCAGGCGCTGTATTCGGGAGGCAATTTCTTAATGCTGATACCGTTGCAGAAAATGCGGGGAAGGTAGCAACGGAAAGGATGAAGGATTCTGCGATTAAGTGGGTCGCTGGCGTGGCATTCGTTTTCACGGTTCTTCAGCTTGCGGTAACATGGCTCTCTCCGGCTGCTGTAAATAGCTGGCACACAGCCGAGTCTCTCAAGCACGAAATTGTGGAGCTTCGAACCGAAATTGCGATGCTGACAGAACGGATTGCTCGAAGTGAAGAAGCACTGGCAATGGTCGAGGAACTTGGCGAGGATTCGCAGGGTCAGTCACCCGACGGTGCAGAAAACTAATCCACTGGTCCGACTTCTGCCGGGCTCCAAAATAGGCGTGATATCGCCAGCGGTGCTTATTCGGTGCTTATTTTGCAATCTGCTTAACAGTAGGCGCGCTAAAGCAAGGCTGCCAAGACATTGATTTTACTTGAGAAAAATGGCGCGCCCGAAAGGATTCGAACCTCTGACCCCCAGATTCGTAGTCTGGTGCTCTATCCAGCTGAGCTACGGGCGCATTTCGCAAAGGCCCTGACAGGGCCGCGAAGGCCGCAGAACCTATTCAGGAGCGGTAATGAACGCAACCCTATGGTTCACCTCAAAACGCCGCCCGGCAAAAAGGCCGCAACTCAGCCCTCCCTGCCCCCACCATCCGCTCAGCCCAAGCATCACACCCCCCCTTAAATACAGCTCGGCACCCCCCAGCCCCAAAATTCGTGGCCCACTGCCCCAAATTCGCAGCGAATTGCTTATTAAGACATGGGATTTCCCCAACATGCCGCATTGGCTGCCCTTGCCCGGAACTGCCCGCTGGTTAACACTGCCGCCCGAGCAGCCCTCGGATTCGACAAAGATTCGAGCTTGGGGAGGCGTGTTTCGGGCATAAGCACTTGGCGGATTGATCCGTTCGTGAAAAAACACCAACCGCTTGAACGGAGTGTGCAAATGAGGGGCTTCTGGGGCACGGTGGACAACACTAATCGGCCCGGTTCCATTTCATCGAACCGGACCCTCAGGTCCGCCTCGATTCTGCTGGCCTCGGCGCTGGCCCTGTCAGCCTGCTCCAGTATCGACAATATGATGTTCGGCGATGGCGAGGCGAACCCCACCAATCTGGCCGGCTCATCCACCTCAGGCCGCCAAAGCGTCGCGACAGGCGATATAAATAGCGATGTCGCCCCCAATGCGACCCCGGCCTATTCCGCGCCCGGCTCCCTGCCGCCGCTGACCAGCTACAGCACCACAGCGGTCACCAGCAGCGCCGCGGGCAATACGGTCTCGGTCACCCCGATCACGATTGAACCCGGCTCTGACACAGGCACACAAGTCAATCAAACTATTCAACAATTGCGCGGCCAGATTTCCGGCCTGCAGCAGCGCGTTTCCAGCCATGCCCAGCGCCTGAGCGATGTGCGAAGCTCCAACAGCGCCTCCGCCACCACCTTTCAGGATTCCAAGGCGCAAATCCAAACCCGCCTGCAATTGGGCACCACCCGCGGCAATCCTGAACTCGTGGCCCGCTGGAACACCGCCCAATCTGCGCTGGATCAACTCACCGCCAATATCAACACGCTGAGCGCCCTGGCCAGCGATGTCTCGACCGATTCCTCCGCCGCCCATTTCGCGCTGGATCAGATCGTGGCCACCTTCAATGTCTCCGGCGCGGTCGATGAAGATCACCGTCAGCTGGCCGTATTGGAAGATGAAACCAATCAAACCATCATCCTGATTGACCGCATCCTCAAAAGCGTGACCGACGATCTGCAACGCCAGACCACCTATGTCTCCAATGAGCGCGCCAATCTCACCAGCCTGGCCAATGGCATCAAGAATGGCGAACTCTATAGCGCCGCCCCTGTTGCCCCGTCCCGCAGCCAAAGCGCTCTGCGCAGCAGCGGCAAAACAACTGTCGCCGTCATCGGCTTGCGCAGCGGCAATTTCCAGACCGCGCTCTATAATTCCCTGAACCAAACGCTGGAAACCCGGCCGCAAGCCAATTTCGAAGTGGTCGCGGTCTCCACTGCGGGCGATGCCAGCCAGAGCAATGCCAAAAAGCGCGCACAGGAAGTCTTCCGCGCCATGACCGATATGGGCGTTCCTGCCACCCGCGTCTCACTCGCCTCGATCACCGATCCCGCTCTCAGCAGCGGTGAAGTGCGGGTCTATCAGCGCTAATCATTACTGGCATCTAGACTTTTAAAAAAGGGCGCCAGCAGGCGCCCTTTTTTGTTTCAGTCCTGCAGTAAAAACTAGCCGACACCATGTTCTTTGAAAAAGGCCAAACAGTCGGCAAACGCAGCCCTCGCAGCCTCGGCATCATAGCTCTGACGGTAATCGGCAAAAAATCCGTGCTGCGCATCCGGGAAAACATCTATCCGGCTCTGCGTCTGCCCCGCTGCCGTTAGCGCCGCGCGCATCGCATCCACATCTTCCAGCGGAATACCCTTATCTAGGCCGCCATAAAGACCAAGTACCGGTGCTTTTAAGGACGCTGCCACATCCACAGGATGGAGCGGCTTCAAATCGGTCTTCTCGCCTTTCAGCGCCCCATACCACGCCACACCCGCTTTGACAGAACCCGCAGGCACCGCGCTAGCATGGGCGCAATAAAGCCAGGTCACACGTCCGCCCCAACAGAATCCAGTAATGCCCAAGCGGCGAATATCACCGCGATCCGTCTGCGCAAACGCAACGGTGAAATCCAGATCCTGCATCACCTGCGCATCGGGCACTTTACTGACAATCTCCTTGATCAGAGTCTGCACCTCGCCCATGCCATATTTGCCGGGGTCTCCCTGACGGGCATAAAGCGACGGCGCGATGGCGTAATAGCCCAGCTTGGCAAAGCGGCGGCAAATATCGCGGATATGTTCATGCACACCGAACACTTCCTGCACCACCAGAATAACCGAGCTCGGTTGAGAGCCCGCCACAGCAGCAGGTCTCGCCCGATAGGCCGGAATATCTCCGCCCATAACGGGAATGGAGACTTCGCCCACCTCAATCCCCACCTCATCGGTGATCAGCGCCGCCGCCCGTAGCGGCCCTGCTGTCAGCGCAAATCCCGCGACCAAACCACTGGCCGCAAAGCCGCGCCGCGACAGGACCAATTTATCGTCCGCCATCTCAAACTCCCGCTTGGTGCTGATATGAAATTTCTTCAGTCATGATCCCGCATAGTTTTGCCATCACATCATCGTCCCGCTGCAGGATAGAGATCACGATAAGCCCGCCACGGCCCCAATCCCTCCGCCGCATAAACGCCGCGTGCAATCGCCCGCGCCATGGCATCCGCTGCCATATGGCCCAACTCCAACACGGCCATGGCCCGATCCCCAACACGATCCCCCACACAGTCCATCTGCCCCGTGCTGAGGGCGAAAATGCAATCACCATCAAAGGGCGTATGCACAGGCCGCAAAGCGCGGGCAAAACCATCATGCGCCATAATCGCCACCCGTTTCAGCTCAGCCACCGACAAGGCCATATTGCTGGCCACAATCCCTATGGTCGTATTCTCGCCGGGCCGCGGAAATTTCAAATCATCCGGCAAATCCAAAGCAATCTGCGCAGGCAATTCTGCCTTGCCGCGCCCACCAAATTCGCCGCCCTGCTCCAAGGCAAAAGCCCAGAACAGATCACTGCCCGGTATCACTGCCGACCCCACCGCATTGACCGCCACCAATGCGCCAACACAAACACCATCATCGCGCCTCACAGAGGCACTGCCCATTCCGCCCTTCATCCGACCGCAGATCGCGCCATAGCCGGCCCCCGCATTGCCCAAAGCAAAATGATCTCCGGCAGCGCGCAAGGCCTGTTGTCCCAAAGCGTAATAAGGCGACACACCCTGCCAACCCTTATCGCCCGCATTCATCAGATCGAATAAAATCGCGGCGGGCACAATCGGCACCGCTTTGGCACCCGGTGCCACCACAAAACCGCGCCCCGCATCACTTAAAGTCGCCGTCACCGCACTGGCTGCATCCAGCCCAAACACCGATCCGCCCGAAAGAACGATCGCATCCACCGGCGGTCCCAGTCTTGCCGGATCCAAAGCGTCCAATTCGCGTGATCCCGGCGCGCCGCCGCGCACATCCACCGCCGCAATGAAAGGCGCATCCGCGGTCACAACCGTGACCCCGCTGCGCAAACCCGCGTCCTGCGCCTGTCCCACTTTCAGCCCAGGGACATCGGTAATCAGATTTTGCTTGCCCGGCCTCATCATGGGCCAAACTTAAGCGGTTTGCATTTGCCTGTCATTGAGCAAGACTAAAGCCCTCAAACCCCAGACAGATCGCCCCCCATGACCTTACCTTTCCGCCCCCTGCTGCTCTCACTGGCGCTCTGCCTGTCACTCAGTGCCTGTGATACTTCCAAACAAAGTGACGCTTCCAAACAAAGTGATCACAGGGCACCTGCAGCAACCACCACCAGCACTGAAAACACGTTCATGGTGGCCGCCGCCCATCCTCTGGCGGTCGAGGCCGGTCTCAAAATGCTGCGCGCGGGCGGCTCGGCGGTCGATGCCGCGATTGCCGTGCAATTGATGCTCACACTGGTCGAACCGGAATCCTCCGGCATTGGCGGCGGCGCCTTCATGCTGCTGCACGACCCGCAAAAAAACATCACCACCAGTTTCGATGGCCGCGAGACTGCCCCCGCCTCGGCCCGCCCCGATATGTTCCTGAAAGCCGATGGCACGGCCCGCAATATATTCGACGCCATTCCCGGCGGCCTCTCGGTCGGCGTGCCCGGCACACTCCATATGCTGGACAAGGCGCATAAATCCTATGGCCGCCTGCCCTGGGCCGATCTATTCACGCCCGCCATTCAAACCGCCGAACAGGGTTTTCCGGTGGGCCGTAAATTGGCCGCGGCCCTCAAGGCCCATCCCGAAATGAAAACCATGCCCGATATGCGGGCCTATTTTTATCACGCCGATGGCACCGCCTATGCCCAGGGCGAGATGTTGAGAAACCCCGCCTATGCGCAAACCCTGCGCCTGATCGCGCGCGACGGGATTAAAGCCTTTTATGAAGGCCCCGTCGCACAGGCCATGATCGACAAAATCGCCAAGGCTCCCAAAAACCCGGCCCGCATGACTCTGGCTGATCTCACCGCCTATCGCGCGATCGAGCGCGCACCTGTTTGCGGTGTCTATCGCAGCCATAAAATCTGCTCCATGGGCCCGCCCAGTTCTGGCGGCGTCGCTGTGCTGCAAATCCTCGGCATGCTCGAAAAATTCGATCCCAAAACGCTGCAACCCAATCAACTCTCCACCGTGCATCTCTTCACGCAGGCCAGCCGCCTCGCCTTCGCCGATCGCGCCACCTATCTGGGCGATCCCGCTTCCATCTCCATTCCGCTGTCCGGCCTGCTCGATCCCGCCTATCTGCGCCAGCGCGCCCGCCTGATCGACCCTGCCCGCGACATGGGCAAGGCTCAGCCTGGCACGCCGCCGCGACAGCCGGGCGAACAACGCGCCGATTACGCGCCGCAAAGCTCCCCGCAATTACCCGGCACCAGCCATCTATCGATCATCGACGCGCAGGGTCAGGCCGTCTCCATGACCACGACGATCGAATATGCCTTCGGGGCGCGCCTGATCACGGGCGGCTTTCTGCTCAATAATGAACTGACCGATTTCTCCTTCGAACCCGTGAAGGACGGCAAGCCCGTCGCCAATGCCCCCGCCCCCGGCAAGCGCCCGATGAGCGCCATGTCCCCCAGCCTGGTCTTCAAGCCCGATGGCACGGTCTGGATCGCCACCGGCTCCCCCGGCGGCCCGCGCATCATCGCCTATACGGCCCAGTCCCTGATCTCCCTGATCGATGGCGGCCAGACCCCGCAACAGGCCGCCGCCCTGCCCCATTATGCCAATCTCAACGGCCCCACCCTGCTGGAAGAAGGCACCCCGATCACCGCCCTGCAAGCCCCGCTGGAAGCCATGGGCCATGAGGTCCGGCAGACAAAACTTGAAAGCGGCCTCCATATTATCCGCCGGGATATACATTCTGGGGGCCTTGAAGGCGGTGCCGATCCCCGCCGCGACGGTACGGCCCAGGGAAACCACGCCGCAATTTCCCCATGAAACTTGACAGGCCTCGCCCCCCTCCCCTAGAAGCACGGCCTCTTTGGAAGGCAGTGTCATGAAGCGCCCATATCAGCCCAGCAAACTCGTCCGCAAACGCCGCCACGGATTCCGCGCGCGTATGGCCACGGTGGGCGGTCGCAAAATTCTGGCCCGCCGCCGCGCCCATGGCCGTAAAAAGCTCTCGGCCTGATCTCCCTCTGGCCCCCAAGGCCATCCCGTTGATTCGCCTCAAGAAACGCGCGGAGTTTTTGCGCGCCCAGCGCGGTATCCGCAAAGTCCGCCCCGCCGTGACGCTGGAACTCTGCCCGGCCAAAGAGCCCGGCCCCTATAGGGTAGGGTTCACCGCCAGCCGCAAAGTCGGCAATGCCGTGGCCCGCAACCGCGCCAAACGCCGCCTCCGGGCTGCGGCGCAAGCACTCCTCCCCCTTTATGCCCGCGCCAGCCATGACTATGTTCTGGTCGCCCGGACAGCCACTTTGACCCGTGCCTATCCCGACCTGCTGGAGGACATCACATCCGCCCTCCAACAGGCGCATAAGCAATTGGCCTACGACCAGACAGACCGCCCAAAGGATCCACCCGCGTGAGACAGATCATCCTCATGATGCTGAAAGCGCCGATCCGGGCCTATCAATATGTGCTGTCGCCTCAGCTGCCGCCGAGCTGCCGCTTCACCCCGACCTGCTCGGCCTATGCGCTGGACGCGCTCGACCAATATGGCCCCGTCAAAGGCCTGTTCCTCGCCGTGAAGCGCCTGTCGCGCTGTCACCCTATCCGCTGGCTTGGCGGAGGCTCGGGCTACGACCCCGTCCCCGCTCTTCACTCCCACAGAGACCCATGACCGACAATAAGAACCTCCTCATTGCCGTCCTTCTCAGCATGGCCGTGATTTTCGGCTGGCAATTCTTCATCGCCGGCCCGCAATTAAAAGCGGAGCAGGAACGTCAGGCCGCCACCGCCGCCCAGCAAAAGGCCGCGGGCGAAGGCCCCCAAACCAGCGCGCAAACCAATGCGCCCGGCAAGGCCCCCAGCCTCGGCATCCAGCAAAAAGTCGGTACATCCGGCCCACTCAGCCGGTCGCAGGCGCTGCAACAAAACGGCCCGCGCATTGCCATCGACACCCCCACCGTCGACGGCTCGCTGCGCCTGCAAGGCGCGCGCTTCGACGATCTGCGTCTGAAAAAATATCGCGAAACCGTCGACAAGGATTCCAGCGAGATCGTCCTGCTCGCGCCGCAATCAACGCAATATCCCTATTACGCCGTGTTCGGCTGGATCGCCGCGCCGGGCAGCAATATCCCCGTGCCGGATGACAGCACCCAATGGCAATTGGCCGAAGGCAGCACGCTTGCACCGGGCAAACCCGTGCGCCTGACATGGGACAATGGCAAAGGCCTGATCTTCACCCGCACCATCTCGGTCGATGATCAATATATGTTCCAGATCAAAGACACGGTCGATAATCAAAGCGCAGCACAGATCACGCTCTATCCCTATGCCTTCGTGACGCGTGACGGCCTGCCCAAGACCGAACATTTCTGGGTGCTGCATGAAGGTTTCGTCGGCTATGCCGAAGGCAGCGCGAAATATACGACCTATACCGATCTCGATAATGAACAACCCACTCAGGCCTTCAAATCCACCGGCGGCTGGGTTGGCATCACCGATAAATATTGGATGGCCGCCGTCATCCCGCCGCAAAGCGAATTATTCGACGGCTCCTACAATGTCTCCGAACATCGCGGCCGCACCGCCTATCAATCCGATTACCGTCTGCAGCCGCGCCACATCGCGCCCGGCGCCACAAGCAAAGTCGATCATCAATTCTTTGCCGGGGCGAAAATCGTCGAGACGCTGCAAAAATACGAAACCCAAAACAATATTCAGGGCTTCGACTATGCCATCGATTGGGGCTGGTTCTCCTTCCTGACCCGCCCGGTCTTTGTCGTACTGGATTTCTTCTACAAGCTGGTCGGCAATTTCGGCATCGCCATTCTGCTGCTCACCGTCGTGGTGAAACTGATCTTCTTCCCGCTCTCGGACGCATCCTATCGTTCCATGAGCCGGATGAAAAAATTCCAGCCGGAAATGGAATCCATCAAAACCCGTTTCGCCGAAGACAAACAGCGTCAGCAACAGGAATTGATGGCGCTGTTCAAGCGCGAGAAAGTCAATCCGGTCTCGGGCTGCCTGCCCATGCTGATCCAGATTCCGGTCTTCTTCTCACTCTACAAAGTGCTCTTCGTCACTATCGAAATGCGCCATGCGCCGTTCTTCGGCTGGATTCAGGATTTGTCGGCTCAGGATCCCACCTCGATCCTCAATCTGTTCGGCCTTCTGCCCTATGCCATCCCGGCCTTTATTCCGGCCTTCCTGTCGATCGGTATCTGGCCGATCCTCATGGGCTTCACACAATTTATTCAGACCAAGCTCAATCCCACGCCGGCTGATCCGGTACAGGCCAAGCTGTTCCTGTTCATGCCCATCATCTTCACCTTCATGCTGGCCACCTTCCCGGCCGGTCTCGTGATCTATTGGACTTGGAACAATCTGCTCTCGATCCTGCAACAGGTGATCATGATGAAGCGCACCGGAACCCCCATCGAAATCTGGGATAATTTCCGCCCCGCGAAAAAGCCTGATCAAACCGTCCTGACCAAACTCGAAGCCAATAAGCCTGAGCCGGCCAACAGCAATAAGCGCTCCAAAAAATAACCGCTGAAAAAATGGATTCGTAACAAACGGGCGCGGCTCACCTGATGGGTGCCGCGCCCGTTTCCTTTTATCACCTGAATATCTGCCCGAGATGTGGACCCATCTTTTACGCCTCCGAAAGATGACGCTTCACGCGCTATCAAACACACTATGAATCGGGTGCATGATGTCTTCCCCAAACGGAGAACATGCCCATGCCTTCCTTAGAAATGTCGTCTCAAGACATGTCAGATTTTTCCATGCCGGCCCCTAGCTGGGGCCAGAAGGAGCTGGAGACCCAGCTCGCCATGATCACCAAGGCGCTGGCCAGTTGCTTCGCACAGGCCGAGGCCCCGGATAGAACCATCTATGGTACCCAGCGCCGCGATGAATTCGGCTTTGCCGAACGCCTGCTCGCCCTCTCCGCCGCACTGGGTCAGGCCCTGGCCAGACTCAAAGGCGAATTTCATCACGAGATCAGCGTCAGCCGCCCCACCGGCCCCAACGGCCTTACCTCTCAAATGTCCAATGCGGCAGAAAACCCGGCGGATAAAAAGCTCGGCGCCCGCAAACCCCACAAAACCCTTAACCCCACCCCCACCCCCCTCCCGGAAAAGTGAGGTTCAATTGGGCAGACGCACGGGCCGACCCAAAGGCGCCCCCAAGGGCAACCAGAACCGCCTGATCCATGGCCGCTATGCCGGGGCGCGGCTGGCCCGCCGCGCCTCTGTCATGGCCCTGCTGCGCCAAAGCCGCAGCCTGCTGCTGGATGTCCTGTCGCATAGCACAGCCACGCCCCATCAGGCCCTTTGCCCCGCGGCCCCGGTTGCGTGTAAGCAGGCCCTCATGACCCCGCGCAAACCCAGCCCGCCCCCCAAAAAAGCTAAAGCCAGACCTGCTGCGCCCCCCAGGCCAAGCCGGCAGTCTCAGCCGAAAACGAAGATGCAACCGAAGCCGCACAATCCGGCCCCGGCCCGGGCGCCTGCCCATAAGAGTGACAGAGTGTTGCAAGATGCCGACGTGCCCGAAGCCGATGCCATGGTGGATCATGAAACCGCCCGCAAATTCTTTGCCGGGCCGTGCGATTTCATCTGGGGCGCGTCCTCGGTGGAGAATCTGCCGCCGATCAGCCTGCCCGAAGTGGCCTTTGTCGGGCGCTCCAATGTCGGCAAATCCAGCCTGATCAATGCGCTGACCACCCGCAAAAGTCTGGCCCGTGTCTCCAATACGCCGGGCCGCACGCGGGAAATCAATTTCTTCCGCCTCAATGAGCGGCTGATCCTCGCCGACCTGCCGGGCTATGGCTATGCCAAAGCCTCGCGCAGCCTCACGGCGGAATGGCAAACCCTGATCTTCGCCTATTTACGTGGCCGCAGCTCGCTGCAACGCGTCGCCCTGCTGATCGATTCCCGGCGCGGCATTGGCGAACTCGACGAACAGGTGATGAAACTGCTCGACACATCGGCCGTGTCCTATCTGCTGGTGCTGACCAAACTCGACCAGCTCAAGCCCGATGAACGGGCCGCGGTGCTGGCCGACACGACCGCGAAAAGCCGTAAACATGTCGCGGCCTATCCTGAAATTGTCGTCACCTCCTCGCTCAAAGGCGAAGGAATGGCGGATTTACGCTCCCATCTCACCGCGCTGGCGACTCCCTGACTTTGTCGCTATAACCCCGGCGCTTTTTGGAAAACGGGCAAGGCCAATGGCACTGCAGGACGACACATCACAAGACCGCAACTTACGCATCATGGCGCGCTGGCGATCCACCGCCCGCGTTCTGGTGGAAGCCCTGCCCTATATTCTGAATTATGATGGCAAAATCATCGTCGTGAAATATGGCGGCCATGCCATGGAAGGCGGCGTCAGCCAGAACTTCGCGCAAGATATCGTGCTCATGAAACAGACCGGTATCGACCCCGTCGTGGTCCATGGCGGCGGCCCGCAAATCGGGGCCATGCTGGATCGCCTCTCCATTCCCTCCAGCTTTGTCGATGGGCTGCGCGTCACCGATGAAGCCGCGGTCGAAGTGGTGGAAATGGTCCTCACCGGCAAGATCAACAAACAGATCGTCAGCGGCATCAATGCTGCGGGCGGTCGCGCGGTGGGCATTTCCGGCAAGGACGGCAATCTCGTTCTCGCCCGTAAAATCGATCATCGCACCAAGGACGGCCAATCGGTCGATCTGGGCTTTGTGGGCGAGCCTGAAAAAATCAGCCCCGAAGTCCTGCGCACCATCATCGCCTCCGATCTCATTCCCGTCATCGCGCCCATCGGCGTCGGTCGCAAAGGTGAGACGTTCAACATCAATGCCGATACGGTGGCAGGCTCCGTCGCCGGGGCCATGAAGGCCGAACGTCTTGTTCTCCTCACCGATGTCGAAGGCGTGCTGGATCGGGATGGCAAACTCATCCCGAAACTTAGCCTGCAAGATGCCGAACGGCTGATCGCCGATGGCACCATTCGCGGCGGCATGATTCCCAAAATCCAAACCGCCATGGATGCCGTGAAATCCGGTGTCAAAGCGGCGGTGATTCTGGATGGCCGCATTCCGCATGTGCTGATGCTCGAATTGTTCACCGAACATGGCGCCGGCACCATGATTACTCAGGACTGAACGGATGGAGGCATGAAAGGCAGCGCCCTATCCCTCGCCGCAACCTCCATCTTCGGTCTGTTTTTTCTGGCGGTCAGTTTCAGCCCGGCACAGGCCGCGCTCAAATTATGCAATCGCACCAGCTATATTCTCTACGCCGCCACCGGCCAGCCGCAGCGCGCCGATCTCCAGATCAAGGGCTGGAGCAGAATCATCCCCGGCAGCTGTATCACCGCCATAGATACGCCCCTGACCGCCGCAAAATATTACGCCTATGCCCAAACCTCCCGCGCCCATATGGGCGTATCCCGTGCCTGGGGCGGCGATGAAGCGCTGTGCGTCAAACAAGGCAATTTCAACATTCGCAAATCCCCTCTGCCGGGCTGCGATGACACGGATGCGTTTGAAGTCTCCTTCCGTACCCTCCAGCCGCGCGGCAAAAAAAATCTCAGCCAGAATTTCACCGAACGCGCAGACTATGACACGCTGAGCAAGGCGCGCATGGCGGGCCTGCAAAGATTGCTCAGTGATAGCGGCTATCAACCCGGCGCCCTGACCGGCGCAGAAAATCCCACCACTGAAAAAGCCCTGAGCCGTTTTCGCGCCACGGCCAGGCTCACCTCCACAAGTTCGGACGAAGCACTCTTCAAGGCGCTGGAACATGCTGCCGCGCGCCACGCCGCCCCTTCCGGCTATTCCATCTGCAACAGCACAACCACGCCCCTCTGGGCCGCCATCGCCCTCAAAGACGCCAAAGGCTACGCCTCACGTGGCTGGTGGAAAATACCCGCCATGCATTGCGCCACCGCCATCAATGAAGCTTTGAAACAGGACCAGATCTATCTTCTGGTGGACCAGCCGGGTAAGGCGCCTCTGGTCACCGGCCCGGCAAAATTCTGCGTCACCGACATCGCCTTTGAAATTCAGGGCAATCAGTCCTGCGAGAAACGCGGTTTGCGCAGCATGGGCTTTGCCGCCACGCATACCAAAAACCAGGCAGGCTATGTCGCCCGGATCGGCCCCAAGGGGCTCTTGCCACCTCAGCCGCGTATATCGAAATAACTCAAATGCCAGCGCATCTCGTCGTCGCTCAGCGGATAGCCCACCCCCTCACGCGCCGGCAATAAAGCCTCAGGCGGCAATTTCATCACAAAGCGCTGAATGCGAAAGGCCACCCGCATAGACAGATTAGCCCGCCAGACCAGTGCCGTCAGCGGCTTGGCCGATCCGAATTGCAAAATCGAACGCACCGTCTCGCGCGGCACCTGCGCCAGAAAAGCGAGCGCAACCACAACAACTTCGCGCTTGCCACCTTCCGCCGCCAGATCGACAAATCCATCATCCAACCGCCCGGCCGCCACCGCCGCCTCGACCGCATCATGCGCCAGCGCCTCTTCCGACTGGCGCTGATCATCGCTCTCGATCCGCTGCCGCAAGCGACGGTTCAGGACTTCGCGGGTTTCTTTCTCCAAGCCATGACGGCTCGCCAATTGCTCAACCAGCGTCATCCCAACGAATGAGGCAATCCGCCGGATCGCCCGCTGCGATAGCTCGACCCGCAGCACCAGTGGCTTATGCCATTCACGCACCTGCTCCGCCTGCTCGATGATCGCAGCCAGCGCCTCTTCTCGTATCTGTGCATCGGGATTGGTCAGCAACGCCGCCACAGCCGGAATGTCCAGCGAGGTCACCAAAGCATCACACACATTGACACTAAGATATTTACGCCGCGCGATCACCGCCAAAGCTTCTGTTGCCTTGGCGCTGGCAATGATCTCCAACAGGTCAGCATCAGAGAGCAAGGGTGAATATTCCAAGATAGGCGCCGCCACGATCAGCTCCGTGTCTCGCGCCAGCTGACCAATGATCCGCCGCGGCACGCTCTCCAGCCGCTTGATCTCCTCCGCCAGGATCGCCCGCACCCGCGGCAGCTGATCCTGCGCCAGCTTCTCCATTGTCTCTATGGTGAGGGCCCGGAGCTTGGCATTCTCCTCCGTTGGCAGATCCGGCATCAGCCGCCCGATCTTAAGCGCCAGCTCCGCCCGAACCTCATCATCCACATCCTCGGCCAGCAGCATATTGGCCTCGGCCGGCGTGCCCAGATTGGCCGCCACTGCCCGACGCACCGACTGGGCCCCATTGCTGGCCAGATAGATCAGAAGTTCCGGCCCCGCATCCACCCGGTCTGCCAGCTCATGCTGTGCCGCCTGGGTACGCAGCTCCAGCGTATTGAGCATATCCTCCCGCGACAGCGTGCTCGCCGCCCCTCTCAGCCGAGATGACAGATCATCGCCATGCATAGCCATACCCCTCTCACGAGCTGATTTTTCCCCGCCCGCCCTTAAATCTTGCTGAAAGGAGTTGGTTACCGAATTATCTCTCCCCACTTATGGGTCGCTTGACCAGTTGCTTAAGACGCATCGATCCCCCAAGGTCAGCGCCATGCTCAGCCCCCCCCAAACTCTGATCCACCCCGGAAATCCCCCGGATTTCCGCCATATTCGCACTTGGATTTTTGATCTCGACAATACGCTCTATCGCGCGGAAACCGCACTTTTCGCCCAAATTGACCACCGAATGACTCAGTTTGTGGCGCTTCTGCTGGGTGTCAGCCCGGATGAAGCTCGGCTTATCCAGAAAACGTATTATAGGGATCACGGCACCACTCTTAGTGGTCTCGTCAAACTGCATCTTACCGACCCGGAAGAGTTCTTGGCCTATGTGCATGACATCGACCTGACAGACCTAAAGCCTGATCATGCTTTGAATGCGGCCATAGACACGTTACCCGGCCAGCGTTTTGTTTTTACCAATGGCTGCCGCCACCACGCTCAAAGAGTTTTGCGCAAGACCGGCCTGACGGGCCTGTTCACTGATATCTGGGACATCAGAACAATGGGCTATGTCCCGAAACCTCAAAACGGTGCTTATGACCATATACTTACGCATCCCGACATAGTGCCGCGCCAAGCTGCTATGTTTGATGATATCGCGCGTAATCTTGTGCCCGCGCAGCAGCGCGGTCTCACTACCGTCTGGGTAGCAACCGAATCCGACTGGTCACGCCAAGGGCCCGAATTCCCTGTCGTCCTGCCAGAAAATATCCATTATGAAACATCTGACCTTGCCGCATTTTTGCACACTATCAGGACCTGACCATGACAAATTTTGCAGACTTACAGACCACCATTGAGCAAGCATGGGAGGCGCGGGACAGCCTATCCTTAAGCACGACCGGCCATGTCCGTGACGCAGTAAATGCAGCTCTTTCTGCACTGGATTCTGGGTCGGCCCGCGTTGCGGAAAAAAGCAATGATGGATGGCAAGTCAATCAATGGCTAAAGAAAGCAGTTCTTCTGTCTTTCCGCCTGAATGATATGTCGCCCATCGCAGGCGGGCCAGGCGGCGCAGCATGGTGGGATAAAGTTGATTCCAAATTTGCGGGCTGGGATGAAGCACGTTTCCGCGAAGCTGGTTTCCGCGCGGTGCCTGGCTCAATTGCCCGTCGCTCAGCCTATATTGCCAAAGGCGTCGTCCTGATGCCGAGCTTTATAAATATTGGGGCCTATGTCGACGAGGGCACTATGGTCGATACATGGGCCACAGTGGGCTCTTGTGCTCAAATTGGTAAGAATTGTCATATTTCTGGCGGTGCGGGCATTGGCGGTGTACTGGAGCCACTTCAAGCTGACCCGGTGATCATTGAAGATAATTGCTTTATCGGTGCCCGTTCCGAAGTTGCCGAAGGCGTTTTGGTCGGCGAAGGCTCCGTCCTATCGATGGGTGTCTATCTGGGCCAATCCACTAAAATCGTCGACCGCAGCACAGGTGAAGTGATGTATGGCCGCGTACCACCCTATTCAGTTGTGGTTCCTGGCGCACTACCACAGGGCGATGGGCAGCCATCTCTGTATTGCGCAGTTATCGTGAAGCGTGTTGATGAAAAAACGCGATCAAAAACCTCCATCAATGAATTGCTACGCGCCTGATTCAAAAAAGAAACCCACAACCGCCCTATCCAGCATGTCGCAGATCATCGACCCTGTCACTTTATCACAGCAGCTGATACGCCGGCCGTCTGTGACGCCGGCAGATGCCGGTGCGCTCGACATTCTGGAAGATGCGCTCACTCAGCTTGGTTTTACCTGCAGCCGTCTTCTATTTGAAGAAGACGGCACTGCGACGGTAGACAATCTTTACGCCCGCATTGGGAATAGTAGCCCCAATTTCTGTTTCGCAGGCCACACAGACGTGGTCCCGCCCGGTGATACAACCCAATGGGCTCACAATCCTTTTTCAGGTGAAATCCACCACGGTCTTTTATTCGGGCGCGGCGCTACCGATATGAAGTCGGCTATCGCCGCCTTCATAAGCGCGACCGCACGTTACTTGAAAGAGGGTACCTCTTTCGGCTCTATCAGCTTTTTGATCACGGGAGATGAAGAAGGCATCGCCATCAACGGCACTGTTAAAATGCTTGATTGGCTTGCTCGAAATGGAGAAATCATTGATCACTGCCTTGTCGGAGAACCAAGCTCCACCAGCACATCCGGTGACACTGTAAAAATTGGGCGCAGAGGATCGGTCAATTTCACTCTGACAGCGCGCGGCATCCAAGGTCATGCGGCCTATCCGCACCTTGCTCTGAACCCAATACCTATTTTGGCCAATCTGATCACGCGCCTATCTAGCGAAGCACTTGATACGGGCACGCCACATTTCGAGCCGTCATCACTGACCTTTACCACAATGGATGTGGGAAATTTGGCTACCAATGTGATCCCAGCCGAGGCCAGCGCCCGCTTCAACATTCGGTTTAATGATCTTCATACTGCCGAGACTTTACGCCTCCGCGTTGAGACTATGGCTAAGGACATTGCCCGTGAAATGGGCGGCGAAATTTCTGTTCAAGCACAGGTTAGTGGCGCAGCCTTCCTTACTAAACCTGGCCCTTTTATAAATCTGGTATCGCAAGCAATCACATCTATCACGGCCATAGCACCTGAATTCTCTACGGGCGGCGGCACATCGGATGCGCGCTTTATCAAAAATATTTGCCCCGTGGTGGAGCTGGGGCTGCCTAATGCAACCATGCATAAGATTGATGAATCTATACCTGTCGCAGAAATCCATAAGCTCACAGACATTTATGAGGCGATATTAAAATCCTATTTCGCCCATCCGCCGAAATGAGCGATGCCGCTATAGGCGTTTTTGATTCCGGCATGGGCGGCCTTACGGTCATGCGCGCATTGATGCAGGAAATGCCGGGGGAGGATTTTATTTATCTGGGCGACACCGCCCGACTCCCCTATGGCACGAAGAGCGCTGATACGGTGCGGCGCTATGCTTTGCAGGCCGGGCAGGCTTTGCAGGCGCGGGCGGTGAAGCTGATTGTGGTGGCTTGTAACACGGCCTCCATGGCGCTTCCAGCCTTGCGGGAGGCGGTTTATCCATTACCAGTTTTGGGGGTGATTGAGCCGGGCGCCGCGGCCGCCGTTGATGCGGCACCGATGGGACCGATTGCGGTGATTGCCACTGAAGGCACGGTAAAGGGCGGCGCTTATCTGCAGGCGATACAGGCTTACGGGGAAATTCCTGTGGTGCAGCAGGCCTGCCCCTTATTTGTGCCGATGACGGAAGAAGGTTTGGTCGAGGGCGATATCGCTGAGGCTGTGGTGCATCGCTATCTTGATCCGCTGCTGGCGACAGTGCCGAAACCTGCCTGCCTGCTTTTAGGTTGCACGCATTATCCGGCTCTGAAATCCGTCATTGGACATGTTGCGCAAGGAATCACGCTGGTAGATAGCGCCATGACGACAGCCCTGGCGGTGAGGGATTTGCTGGTTGCGCAAAATATGCAATCCAGCAGGGGGAGAGGGAGTTGCAAATTTCTGGCAACCGATGCGCCAGATCGTTTTGCCCGCGTGGGCGAAATATTTCTGGGGCGCGCCATCAATCCCGGCGATGTCACGCTGATCGATCTTCAATAATCTACGCTTGAAAAATACAGGCCGTCCGGGGGGGCGACTGTACCGCAGGCCATGCGATCACACGCGGCCAGGGCATTTGCCATATCCGCGGGGTTCCACCTGCCCTCGCCCACATGTTTGAGTGAGCCGACCATGGAGCGCACCTGATGATGCAGGAAGGAGCGCGCACTGGCGCGGATTTGAATTTCGTCGCCGAATTTCTGTACCTCCAGCAGGTCTAAGGTTTTGATCGGCGATTTGGCCTGACATTCCGCAGCGCGGAAGGTCGTGAAGTCGTGCAGGCCCACCAAGACTTGCGCGGCGGCCTGCATGGCAGCGGCATCAAGGGCGCGTGTTATCTGCCAGGCATGGCCACGTTCCAGCACAAGCGGCGCGCGGCGACAGATGATGCGATAGAGATAATGGCGGGCGCGGGCAGAGAAGCGGGCGTGAAAATCATCGGAGACAGAATGCGCCTCCAGCACGGCGATTGGCGCGGGCTTCAGATGATGGTTCAGCGCATCGCGGATTTTATCGGGAGCGAAGGTTTTTTCGAGGTCGAAATGGGCCACCATGCCCAGCGCATGCACACCTGAATCGGTGCGGCCCGCGCCATAGACCGTCACCCGTTCACCGGCTGTTTTATGGATCGCGTCTTCCAATGCGCCTTGAATGGACGGCCCATTGTCCTGACGCTGCCAGCCGACAAAAGGTCCGCCGTCAAATTCGAGCGTCAGGCGGAAGCGCATCAGCCCAGCCTTGTGCCGGTGGCGATGGGAAAGCCGCGCAGCAGATCGCGCGCCGCCATAGGGGCTTTGCCCGCGCGTTGCAGCCGCGTCAGACGCAGCGCACCCGCAACGCCATCAGATGGGCCACAACCAATCATAAGCTGATCGTCCAGTACTTCGCCCGGCGCGCCTGATCCGTCTGCGGGTTCGCAGCCTAGAATTTTTACGCGCTCGCCGGAGATTTCTGTCCATGCGCCGGGGAAGGGGGAGAAGGCACGAATATGGCAATCAATCTGCGCCGCGCTGCGGCCCCAATGGATGCGGCTTTCGTCTTTGAGGATTTTGCGCGCATAGAGGGGCTCGCCCTGCTGCGGCTGCGCGGTGACACTGCCGCGCGCCAGCGCGGCCAGCGCCCGCACCATGAGATCGCCGCCCAGATGGGCCAGCGCATCATGCACTTCGCCATAGGTTTTACGGCCGATAGACAGGCGTTCGGCCATCAATATAGGCCCCGTATCCAGACCTTCTTCCATCTGCATCACCATGACACCGGTTTCAGTGTCACCGGCTTCGATCGCCCGCTGGATGGGCGCGGCACCGCGCCAGCGCGGCAGCAGAGACCCATGAAGATTGAGACAACCCAAGTGCGGTGCATCCAATACGGGTTTAGGCAGCAGCAGCCCATAGGCCACGACAATTGCGGCATCCAGATTGAGCGCGGCAAAGTCTTGCTGCACGCTTTCGCTTTTGAGCGAGACGGGATCACGTATTTCTATCTGATGGCTGGCAGCCAATTTGGCGACCGGTGATGGCTCCAGCGCCAGACCACGGCCCTTTGGCCGCGGCGGCTGCGTATAGACCGCCGCGATGTCATGGCCTTGTGCGATCAGCGCGGCCAATGTGGGCACAGCGAAAGCCGGCGTCCCCATGAAGGCCAGACGCATAACCATGTTCAGCCCGTCTCTTTCAGACGCTTATTCTTGGCGAGTTTGCGCAGCGCGATCGAGCGTTTGAGTTTGGAGAGGTGATCGATGAACAAGGTGCCCTGCAGATGATCCATCTCATGCTGGATGCAGCAGGCGAGCAGGCCATCGGCTTCTAATCTTTGCTGGACGCCATCCTGATCAAGATAGGTGACATGAACTTTGGCCGGGCGTTCCACCTTATCCCAAATATCGGGGACGGAGAGACAACCTTCCTCGGCCGTCGCCAGATCTTCGCTTGCCCAAGTGATCTGGGGATTGATGAAGACCTGTGGGGCGGATGGAGCCTTTTCACCCTCAGTCCCTTTGGCGGGACCGAGATCCATCACGACAACGCGTTTGGGAACACCGATCTGTATGGCGGCGAGGCCGATGCCATCGGCAGCATACATGCTGTCCAGCATATCTTTGACGAGCGCGCGAATTTCGTCATTCACCGCGCTGACGGGTTCGGAAGCAGCGGCCAGTCTTGGATCCGGGGCGAGCAAAATCGGGCGAATAGTCATGGGGAGGAGATAAGGTTGCCGCCTTTCATGGTCAAGAGACAACGGACCGGTCAGGACAGGCGCAAAGGTGGCACAGGCTTTTTCTCCGGTTCCAGCTCATGGCCCAATCTTAAATCCCGCCCAGCCGGTTCGCGCACCAAAACATCCACGGCTGTCATATCCGGCAAAGATTCTTTGGCGCCTTCAATGCCCAGCTCATTGAATCGGCGCGCTTGCGGCAGAACCGAGCTTTCGAGTGAGCCGATGAATTTATTATATGTATCGACGGAATTTTTCAGAGCTTTGCCCATGCCCGCCACATGACTGCCCATGGCAGAAAGCCGGCTGTAAAGTTCCTTGCCCAGACGGGAGATTTCTTCCGCATTGGCCTGTAGCCGTTCCTGCCGCCAGCCAAAGGAAATGGCTTTGGCGAGCGCGATGAAGGTTGTGGGCGTGCAGATCAGAACGCGCGCCTGCACCCCATCTTCAAACAAGGAGGGGTCACGTTCAAAGGCGGCAGCGACAAAATTATCGCCCGGCACGAACATCACGACGCAATCGGGGCTGCCCGTTAATTTGCTCCAATAGGATTTGCTGGAGAGATTTCGCAACCTTTCACGCAATTGAGCCGCATGGCGCGTGAGCAGCAGATTGCGTTCTTCCTCGCTTGTTGCACTGACAGCTTCGAGATAGGCGGTCACGGGGGCTTTGGCATCGACCACGATGGAGCGGCTGCCAGCGACATGAATCACCACATCGGGACGCTGACTTTCTTCGCCCTGAAAATGTTTTTCGGTCTCGAAGTCGCAATATTCGACCATGCCCGACATTTCCATCACCCGGCGCAGCGTTTCTTCGCCCCAGCGCCCGCGCGTTTTGGGGGAGGCTTTCAGCGCATTGACCAGATTGGAGGTGACATTGCGAATTTCCTCATGCTGGCTGCGCACGGCTTGCAGGGCTTCGGTGATGCCGCCGTGATTTTGTGCCCGGACGAGCTCGATTTCCTTGAGTTGGACCTCATAGGATTTCAGGACATCCCCCAAAGGCGTGACCAATTCAGCAATTTGTTTGGCGCGCTGATCCAGATCGGCGCTGGTTTGCACTTTCTGCTTTTCAAAAATCTGTGTGGCCTGTTGCAGAAAACCTTCGGCATTGGATTGCAGTGCTTTACCGGCGAGCAATTGAAACTGATCCTGCATCTCCTGGCGCAAATGGGTGAGTTGCTCGATCTGGGCATTATGCGCGCTTTGGGCGGAGGCCAGATTGGCGCGCAATGTCGCCGCGTCGCTATGCAGCCGGGTGAGATCACTGCGGGCCGTCTGTAATTCGGCATGGTCCTGTTCGGCCAGGGTCAGGCGCCCTTCGGCTTTGGCCAGATCGTGCATGGCCTGATCGCGTTCGCCCGCAGCTTTGCGTAAAGGGGTGATCTCGGCTGTGAGCGCGGCCAGTTTTCGGGAAGCGATGAGACCGATCAGCAAACCGCCCAGGAGTAAGCCTGCGAGCGTGAGCGATACGAAGATGATCCAATCCATATGCAACCTTCCGACAGGATGGAGCGCTGTGTCTGGGATTCGCTAAGCGCGAACGACCAAAGAGCAGCGCAGGCCCGGACAGCATTAGGTCAGAATGTTTGCCGATTCCAGAAAAACGCCGCGCAGGGCCGTTTTTCTCGCATCTCGCCCAGCTCAGGAGTTGCTGGATTTGAAACTGTGCCCGCCGGACAAGACGGCGAATATCAGCCCGGCGCTCAAGATGCGCCCTGCTATAGGAGCCGTGTTTCAGGCGGTTCTGATTGCCGGGCTGGCCGCCGCGTTTACGCCGGATCTGCATTCGAACCTTGTTTTTCTGCCGGGGGTGTGGGGGCGCTATGTGCTTGGCTCTGTTTTGCTTTGCCGCGCAAGGGGGCCGGTGAGGGGCTTATTTGGTGGCTTACCGTGATGTGATGTTCAAAGGCTTTGCCCTGAATACGCGCCAGTGCCTGGCCGATTTTGGCGCTGGCATTCAGCAGGATGGCCGCATTTTCAAATTCGGCCTGACGCCCGGGCGAGGCACCGCTTTTGCTGCGTGTCGCCGTCCTGGCCGCGGACAGGCAGTCGCTCAGGGCTTTGGTTACATCGCAGAGCGTGTCCTGCAGTAGATCTGTACCGCGACGAAGATCGAGGCTGGGAGATTCCGGCTTATTCGCGGATTCCGGTTTTCCGGGACTTTTGGGCGGTGATCGGGCGGGCATGGTGGCATCCTTGAAGGTGCCGCCATCATGCGGGTGATTTTCGCCTGTTCGATAGCGTAGGGCGCTTTTTTCAAAAATGACTGGCGCATTTGCAACAGCGCCCATGTCCGGTTGGTTTTTACAGGGATCTTCTGGCGCGGAAGGCGGCGTTCAAGGTGCCTTCGTCGAGATAATCCAGCTCGCCGCCGACCGGGACGCCATGGGCCAGGCGGGTGACCTTCACGCCGGACTCCGCCAGCGCATCGAGCATATAATGCGCCGTGGTCTGACCTTCGATCGTGGCATTCATCGCGAGGATCACTTCTTCCACGCCGCTTTTGAGCCGGCCCAGCAGGCCCGGCAGATTGAGCCGTTCCGGGGTGACGCCGTCCAGCGCCGAGAGCGCGCCGCCCAGCACATGATATGTGCCTTTGAATACACCAGCCCGCTCTATCGCCCAGAGATCGGAGACATCTTCCACGACACAGATTTGTCTGGCGTCGCGTTTTGGATCGGCGCAGAGCGAACAGGGCGAGCTTGTATCGAGATTGCCGCAAATTTCGCAGACACGTATGGCCTGGGCGGCATCTCGCAGGGCTGTGGCCAGTGGAGAGAGCAGCGTGTCGCGTTTTTTCAGCAGCACTAATGCGACGCGCCGGGCTGAGCGCGGACCAAGCCCGGGCAATTTCGCCAGTAACTGGATCAGACGTTCGATCTCGGGACCGGCAGGATGATTGGCCATCAGCCGAACAGGCCACCCATGCCGGTGGGCAGGCCAAGATCGCGGCTGAGACGCTGCATTTCCTCGGCCAGACGGGATTCCAGTTTGGCGCGCGCATCCTGATGGGCGGCGCGGATGAGATCTTCCAGCACGGTTTTATCTTCGGGCTTCAGCAAGGAGGGATCGATCTGCAAGGCTTTGAGATCGGTTTTACCGCTGAGGGTCAGGCGCACCATGCCCGCACCGGATTGACCTTCGACTTCCAGCGCCTCCACCGATTTTTGTATTTCGGCGGTTTTGGCCTGCATATCCTTGGCCTGTTTGAACAGATCAGTCAGATTCATGACGCATCACTTTCTTCTGCGGGGGCCGCGATCTCGGCCTCGTCCATCTCGCGCACGGCGATGATTTCAGCGCCGGGAAAGGTTTGCAGCACCGCTTTGACCAGAGGGTCGTCCCGGACCTCGTCGAAAATGGCGTCGCGGGCTTGTCGCTTGGCTTCGGCCAGGGTGGGTGCGCCGCCTTCGCGGGCGAGGCTGATCATCCAGCGTTGGCCGGTCCATTCCTTGAGCTTTTGCGCCAGATCGGCGGCGAGGCTGCGCGGGGCGCGCTCACCGGGGCGGAATTCCAGCTGGCCGGGTTCCAGCCGCACGAGATGGATGTCGTTTTCGATATGGACCTTGAGCACGGGAGCGGCGTTTTGGGAGGCCAGCGCGGCAAGGTCTTCGAGGGAGGTGATGGGGCTGGTGAGTGAAATGGCGTCAGGGGCGGCAGCCAGCATGGGGGCGCGCTGAGTCTGTTGGCCGGTATCCTGGCGGATCATGCTGGGGCTGGCTGACATACGGGATCCTATGCCTCCTCCGCCATTGCCACCGCCATTGCCACCGCCGTTGCCCTCGCCGCCGCCTGCACCA
>CAZOJG010000003.1:150801-151814 GCA_964580115.1 uncultured Rhizobium sp. | reverse complement strand
GCGACCGTCACACCGTCTTTGGTGGTGCGGGGCGCGCCGAAGCTCTTGTCGATCACGACATTGCGGCCCTTGGGACCCAGGGTCACTTTCACTGCATCGGCCAGAATATCGACGCCACGGATCATCCGCTCACGGGCATCGGCGCCGAATTTCACATCTTTGGCTGCCATTTGTCTTGTCTCCTAAAATCTAAATGCGTGTAGACGGGCGTCTTACTTCTTAGCCTTGCGGCCTTCGAGGATGCCCATGATGTCGGATTCTTTCATGATCAGGAGTTCCTGACCTTCGACCTTCACTTCGGTGCCGGACCATTTTCCGAACAGCACGAAGTCACCGGCTTTCACTTCCGGGGTCACGCGCTTGCCATTGTCATCCAGCGCGCCGGGGCCAACCGAGACGACTTCACCTTCCTGGGGCTTTTCGGCAACCGTATCGGGAATGATGATACCGCCGGGGGTCTTTTGATCCTCCTGGACGCGGCGGACGACCACACGGTCGCCAAGCGGACGGAATTTCATATTTGTGCTCCTCACAAAAAGTCATAAATTTCAAGTACTTGGTCTATCCACCCCGATGGGGCGGATCTGGCAGCACTCACCCATGGGGAGTGCCAGCCCACAGGGCTATCTAGGGGCGCCCCTCCAAAGCGTCAAGGCATGGATAGAAAAGAATTATCCGGCTCCTGCATGTCAGCTGCGGCCCCGATTGAGATTAAACTCTGGGGCGGCTAGAGCGGGTCCATCCGTAATCACTCTATCTTCATCCGAAAGCAGACCCAGCCATTATGACAGACCCCGCCATGCCCCCGATACCCGAAGGCTATGAACCCCTCGATCTCAGCGCCATTCATTTCCTGAATGTGAACGGCCCCTTCTATGGCCGCCGCTCGGGCGACTATTTCCAACTGGGATTCCGGGTCGAACGTCGCCATTGCAACCCCTCCGATGTCTGCCATGGCGGCATGCTCATGAGCTTCGTCGATATTCAGGTGCCGCTGGGTGCCCGGATGCAGG
>CAZOJG010000003.1:24237-150791 GCA_964580115.1 uncultured Rhizobium sp. | reverse complement strand
TGCAGGGCAATCGGGATCTGGGCTTCATGCCCACCATCAACCTGACCGCCGATTTCCTCCGCCCCGCGCCGCTAGGCTCCTGGGTCGAAGGTCGCACTGATTGCCTGCGCACCACCCGTAATCTGGTCTTCGCACAGGCGCTCATCACGGCCGATGGCGAGCCAGTTCTCCGCGCCAGCGGCATTTTCAAGGTCACCACAAATCAGGACGGCCTCTCCCCCGTAAAACATCTCTTAAAAACCTGATCTCAAAACGGGCCATGCGGAAAAAAAGCACTCAATGGCAAACCATTCTGGTCGCGGCGCTTATCGCGGCGGTGATTTATCTATGGGATCGCTTCGCACCGCCAGAAACACCGCCGTCCCCCAGCACCACAGTCTCAGAAACAGCAACTACAGGGTCCGCAGATAAATACGGCTCTAAATACGTCCCTAAATACGTTCTCTGTGGCCGTGGCCGCTGGCGGGATTGCGTGGTGGACGGCGACACTATCCGCGACGGCACCGTCAAAATCCGCATTCTGGATCTGGACGCCCCCGAAATTTTCAGCCCCCAATGCGATGCCGAAAAAGCGCTGGGCGAAAAGGCCAAGCTGCGCCTGCTCGATTTGCTCAATCAAGGCCCGGTACAAATTGTGGAATCCGGTGGGCGCAGCACCGATAAACATGGAAGGGCCTTGCGCCTCATCTTGCGCAATGGTCAGTCATTGGGTGATCACTTGATACGCGAAGGTCTGGCCCGGCCATGGGGCCATGGCAAGCAAAGCTGGTGTCCTTAAGTCCGCTACTTGCGCGCAACCCGCCAGATCACGCCGCCCGTATCATCCGCCACCAGCAATGATCCATCCTTGGCAAAGCTCACACCTACGGGGCGACCATGGGCAATGCCATCTTTGGGCATGAAGCCGGTCAGAAAATCACGCGGCGCGCCGCTCGGCATGCCATGTTCAAAGGGTACGAACACAACCTTATATCCCACATAAGGCGTTCTGTTCCACGATCCATGCTCGCCGATAAAGGCCCCGCCACGCCACGGCGCGGGAAATGTCGCCCCGTCCAGCCTGTCGAAATCCAAGCCCAGAGCGGCGACATGGCCGCCCAGCGCATAATCCGGCGTCCTGGATTTGGCGACAAGATCAGGCCGTTTTGGCTCCACCCGATCATCAATCCGCTTCCCCCAAAAGGCCCAGGGCCAGCCATAAAAATCGCCGTCCCGTATACGGGTCAAATAATCGGGCACCAGATCAGGCCCCATAAAGTCCCGCTCATTCACCACCGTCCATAATGTGCCGGATCGCGGCTCATAAGCCAGCCCATTTGGATTGCGCAGTCCCGATGCAAAAACCCGCATCCCGCTGCCATCAAGATTGATCTCCAGAATATTCGCGCGGTGTTTTTCTTCGGCCAAACCATGTTCGCCCGCATTGCTGGCGGATCCCACGGTGACATAGATTTTCTTACCATCCGCCCGCGCCAGCAGATTGCGCGTCCAGTGATTATTATATCCGCCCACCGGCAATGTCGCGATCACGCGTCCTTTCGCCTTGATCTGCGTCTCGCCCTTTTTATACGGATAGGCCAGCACCCGCCCCGTATCGGCGACATAGAATTTGTCTCCGATCAGCACCATGCCGAATGGCCGGTCCAGATCGCCCTGCAAAAACACACTGCGCTGATCCACAATCCCGTCATGGTCGCTATCCCGCAGCAAGGTGATCTGATTGGGGCTATCCCCGATAGATTTACTCTTGCTCGCCAATAGTCCGTGGATGCGTTCCTTGACCGTGGGCTTTTTGCTGCGTGTCGTGCGGGCCTGCGAAACCAGCACATCCCCATTGGGCAAAACATATATCCAGCGCGGCGTCTCCAATGTTGCAAAGCGGCTGACCACGAAACCTGCCGGCGCACTGGGCTTGGTCTTTTCCGGCCATGGCACATGGCGGGAAAAATACAGATCAGGGATCAAGGCGTTGCGCGGTGCAGGCAGTTCAGGCTGAGCACCCGTGGATGATGGCGGCGTGGTGCCTGTTCCAGCCAAAGCCCCAGCGCCACTTAATGGGGCCATGCCGCCTAAAAGCGCCGCCAATATTCTTAAGTAAAGGCTCGGTCCGATCTGACACAGCTTCATACCATCTCCTGCTTAAAATAAAGGGCCATCTGCTTGCACCCATTCCCATCTTGCGAGAGGCTGAATTTCCGCGCCCCGATTTCTCAAAGGCAAGAAGACTATGCCGAGCAATATATCACCCTTGAACATGCCTCTGGTCGGTATGAAAGATGGCCGTCTCCATTTGCAAACGCCCGCATTGGTGGTTGATCACGATCTTCTGCTGCGGAACATCACCCATATGGCTGAGCATGTCCGTCAACATGGCCTGAATTTACGCCCCCATAGCAAAACGCATAAGTCCGTCAAAATTGCCCAATTACAAATCGCGGCTGGTGCGATTGGCATATGTTGCGCCAAATTGGGTGAAGCAGAAGTCATGTCAAAGGGCGGCATCGCCTCCATACTGCTGACCTCACCCGTGGTGACCTTGGCTGGCATGGCACGCCTTGCAGCGCTTCATGCCACCACAGACGAACTTATTCTCACCTGCGATGATCTCAGCAATGCGCAAGCCTTGAATAAGGCTGCGCGGCAGGCAGGGCAGATTTGGCCCATTCTCATCGATATAGATCCCGGCATGGGCCGCACCGGAATCATGCCCGGCCCTGATGCTTTGGCGCTTGTGCAATATGTGGCTCAGGCAAAAAATCTCGCCTATCGCGGTTTGCAATTCTATGCCGGCCATCTGCAACATTTGCCCGGCGCCGAAGAACGTCAGACACAAGCCGCATCATCCTGGGCGCAATTAAAAGATTTCTACACATCGCTGCAGCAATATGATCTGCCGCCTTCGATCATCAGCGGCGGTGGCACAGGCACCTATGACATCGACCCCGCCTCCGGTCTCCTGACCGAACTACAAGCAGGATCTTATGTCTTTATGGACCGGCAATATAATGAGGTCTGGTCCACGCCGCCTTTCGCCACGGCGCTCTGCGTGCAAAGCACCGTCATCAGCAGCCATCGCCCAGGCTTGGCCACGACAGATGCAGGTCTCAAAAGCTTCGCCACAGATGCACAATCCCCTGTGCTGCAAAGCGGTGCGCCGGATGGTGCGTCCTATTTCTTTTTCGGCGATGAACAGGGCGGTATTCTCTATGCGCCAGATCAGCAATTATTAGCGCTAGGCGATAATGTCTGCTGCACCGTTCCCCATTGCGACCCGACCGTGAATTTATACGATTATATCCATGTGGTGCAGGGAGATAGTCTCATAGACATCTGGCCTGTCGATGCCCGTGGCTGTTCCGCCTGAATCGGGCGTCCCCCAACTTAAGGGAACAGGGATTTCATAAACGCGTTGTTCATGTGTGGTTCAGAAGGGCGGTGCGAAGCTCGCTGAACTTAAGGTCGGGCCTTGGGGGCTGAACCTTGGAGAACGCGCTATGGGAACTCTGCGATCTGGCACCGGGTCAGGCTACACCTATAAAGCCCCATCCAGTCTGACATTTTCCGGATTTTTTAAACTTGCCCTTCTGGTGATGCTGATCTCCGGCGCATTCGCCCTCATCAGTAAACCGGCGGCAGCGCAGGTCAGTATAGGTGTGGGCTTCAGTACGCCCGGCTATGGCAGCTATTATCGCCGCGATGTCTGCGATCCCTATAGCCGCTATTACGATCCCTATTACTGTGATCGCGGTTATTATGACGATTATTACACCCCCTCCATCGGTAATATCGTCTTCTATGGCGGTAACTGGTATCGCGGGCCCTTCCGCAGCCGCTACTATAATGGCCATAACTGGTATTGGATTAATAATGGCTGGCGGCGCCACGAATGGCATGGCCGCTATCCCCGCAGCATGAACTTCCGTAATGGCGGTTGGTATCGCGATGGCCGTTATGGCGGCTACTCCAATGCGCCGCGTTATGCTCCTCGCTATGGCAATAGCCCGCGTTATCGCAACGACACCAATTACAGGTCGCGCGATTATGACCGGCGCTTCAACAACAACAATTCTTATCGTGGCAATGATCGTGGCTGGGGCCGCGATACAAGAAACCGGGACAATCGCCGCGGCGACCGTGATCGCGGCAGGTAAGCGGCGGTAAATATGTTAAATGTGAATGGCTGCGTAAGTGTTGTTCACATGACGGCCCCGGCTCCCCCAGTCGGGGTCGTCTCTTTTTGGTGCGGCCGAACCTGTTCCCCGGGCAGAAATAATCTGTGAGTCTGCCACATTTTGGAACCAATAGGTTCATGGCTGGTTCATCGACTATGGGCCAATCTGTGGCCAATCTTGATGGCCCTTGTTCTTGAGAAAGGAACACCATGAAAAACGGCTTCAAAGCTTTGATCGCAGCAGTCGCCTTCTCAGGCGCCGCTCTGCTCACCAGCGCGCCTGCGCGGGCCGATCAATTCGGCATTTCCATTGGCCCGGGCGGCGGGATTTCCTTCTCGCTCTCCACGGGCGGCTATTGCGACCAATGGGGCTGCCCGGATGATTATTGGGGTTATCCGGTTTTTTATGGCCCGGTCTATTACGGTGGTAACTGGTATCGTGGCCCGACCTATTATCGCTATTCCGGCGGTGAATATTGGTACTGGCTGCGCGGCGGATGGCGCCGTGACCAATGGCGTGGGCCGCGTCCCGGCTGGGCGCGTGACGTCCGCTACGGGCCGCCGCTGAGCCTCGATTATTATCGCAGCAATGGCTTCCGTGTGCGCGATCGCGATTGGAATCGTTATCGCCAATGGAGCCGCACCCATAATTGGGAACGCGACCGCCATTTGCTCACGCGCAATCACGACTGGCGCAATGATCGCTTCCGCAATCAATGGAATCGCGGCCGCGACAATGACCGGCGCGACAATCGGCCTAATGACCGTGATAGAGGCCGCAGCCGCGACGAATTCCGTCAACAGCTCCGTCCGGATATGCGGCCTCAAACCCGCCCCGAAACACGTCCTGTGACACGGCCCACAAGACCTGAAACAAGACCTGAAACACGTCCTGTGACACGGCCGGAAAGCCGCCCCCAAGTGCTGCCCAACCGTGAGCAACGGCAACGCGTACAGGGCCAACGTGAGCAGGGCCAGCGTGAGCAGGGGCAACGTGGATGGGGCGACCGTCCAGCCGCCCGCCAGCCTGCGGCAACCCCTGCCGCCCGTCCAGAAGCCCGTCCTCAAACTCGCCCTGAAGCCCGGCCTCAAAGCCGGCCAGAGCGTCCCCAGCGGACAGAGGGTCGTGGCGAGCGTGGCAATCGCGGTGACGGCGAACGCGGCCGCGATCGTGATCGGAATCGTTAAGCCCAAACCTGTCTAAATATAAAAGGCCCCGCTTATGTCGGGGCCTTTTTTTATGTCCGCTTTGTTCCCACTCTCGCAGCGCGTAAACTGATGCCTGTTTCAAACTGATAATATCAAAGGTGTGCTACATGCGTATCGGCGTTCCGCGTGAAATCAAGGTGCATGAATATCGGGTCGGGATGACACCCTCCACGACACGCGAACTCACCGCGCGCGGTCATCAGGTCTTTATCGAAACCCGTGCCGGCGATGCCATCGGCCTGCCGGACGCCTCCTATATCGCCGCCGGTGCCACCATTCTTCCCACCCCCGCAGAAATTTTTGCGACAGCCGACCTCATCATCAAGGTCAAAGAACCTCAGCCCGGTGAAATCGCGCTCCTGCGCGCCGGCCAAACCCTCTTCACCTATCTGCATCTCGCCCCCGACCACGCGCAAACACAGGCATTGCTGGCAAGCGGCGCCATTGCCATCGCCTATGAAACCGTGCGCGATGCCCGCGGTGGCCTGCCTCTGCTCGCCCCCATGAGCGAAGTCGCAGGCCGCATGGCCATTCAGGCCGGGGCGCATTGTCTGGAAATCGCCCAGGGCGGGCGGGGTATGCTGCTAGGCGGCGTCCCCGGCGTTGCCTCCGCCAAGGTGGTCATTCTGGGCGGCGGCGTTGTCGGTACCAATGCCGCGCGCATGGCCATGGGCGTGGAAGCCGATGTCAGCCTGCTCGATATTTCCCATCCCCGCCTCTATGAGCTGGATCAACTCTATGGCGGCAGATTGAAAACCCTCTATTCCACACTTGAATCCATCGAGGAAAATCTGCGCGCCGCCGATCTCGTGATCGGCGCGGTCCTGATCCCCGGTGGGGCCGCGCCCAAACTGATCCGTGACTCCATGGTGCGCCAGATGAAGCCCGGCTCCGTTCTTGTCGATGTGGCGATAGATCAAGGCGGCTGTTCCGAAACCTCACGCCCCACCACCCATGCCGATCCCACCTATCGCCTGCATGATGTCGTACATTATTGCGTCAGCAATATGCCGGGCGCGGTGGCCCGCACCTCCACCTTCGCGCTGACCCATGCCACCTTACCCTTCATCCTGGCCCTTGCCGATATGGGTATTGAGGCCGCGCTGAAAGCCAATCCCTATCTGCTGGCCGGGCTGAATATCTATCAGGGCGCACTCACCCATGATGCGGTCGCACAGGCCCAAAATCTAAGCTGGACCAGAGCCGAAACAATTTTTCACCACGGCTAAATAGCCGAAGCCGTAATCACCCCACCATCGATCACAATGGTCTGTCCGGTGATAAAAGCCCCGGCGGCGGATGCTAAAAACACCGCCGCCCCGGCTATCTCATCTGGCTCCCCGATACGCCGCAAAGGCGTGCCTGCCACACTGCGTTCATAGCTCACAGGGTTTTCCCATAAGGCGCGGGCGAAATCCGTTTTGATCAAACCCGGCGCAATGGCATTCACGCGAATATTATGCGGCCCGTTCTCCAGCGCCAGATTGCGCGCCATCTGCATCAAAGCCGCCTTGGATATGCCATATGTGCCGATCACGTCATTGCCGCGCAAGCCCACAACCGAAGCCAGAAAAATAATCACCCCATCTTTACGGTCCACCATGTCCGGCAGCACCATCTGGCATAGCCAATGGCTTGAGCGCAGATTGGTGGCGATAATCTTGTCAAAAGCCGCATCCGCAATGCCCGACATCGGTCCGAATGATGGATTGGTGGCGGCATTGCAGATCAGCACATCAATCCTGCCGAACGCCGCGCGGGTCTGATCGACCAATGATTGCAATTGCGCCTTATCGCCCACATTGCAGGCAAGGGCGATCGCCTGTCCATCATGCCCCGCATCATTAATCTGCGCCGCAACCGCCTCACATGCTTCCAGCTTGCGGCTGGAGACCACCACCTTGGCCCCATGTTCGGCCAGCCGCATCACCATGGCCTTGCCAATGCCCCGGCTCGATCCCGTCACCAGACATACTTTTCCCCGCAGATCGAAAAGCGACATATCGGGCCTCCTTGCTGAACATCCCACCTGTATATCACACAGGCGACGCGCATTCGCAGACACAAAAAAACCGGAAGACCAAAAGCCTTCCGGTTTTCCTGTCTAAATTCTGTTCTGCTTATTCGAACAGCGTGAAAGCATAAGACACTGTGGCCACCACGGTCGGTCCGCACCAATTATTGCGCGGCCCATTAAAGCCGGTGCAGGTCGATTTACCGACCGATGTATCGATATAACGCAGATCAAGCGAAAAATCGTTCCAGCTCGCGGTTACGCCCAGATCCCAATGCGTATAGGGAAAACCCGTCCCGGCATTGTTCAGATCGCTGACCCATTGGCGGCCAATATTACCACTGAAAGAAATCCAGTCATTCATGGCATAGCTGGCCGTGCCGCCAATCCAATAGCCATTGCCCGTCTCACCAAAGAAATCCGGCGACCAGGCAAAGGTGCCACCAATGGTCAACTGGTCGATATTGTGCGACAGGCCGATTTGCGCCTCAAACATACTATAGCGGGGCAGCCCGCCAAACGCGCGGGCATGATCGGGATAGGCATAATAGACCGCCTGCACATTCAGATCGGTGCCATCCAGATCGAAATATTTCCCGGCATAAATGTCCCATTCCAGCCCGCTATTATGGCTGGCAACACCCGCGCCGCTTGGCCCGTCATTGAAATTGATTTTTGAAATCCAGCTGCCGACATAAAATCCTTCCGGCGCGTTCCATGTCAGGCCGAATTGCGGCGCAGGATCCGTATCGTTCTGGCTCATGCCCCGAAAACGATAATCCGATGTCAGCGCGACCGAGCCAGTAAGGCTTCCCATATCCTCATCCGCAAGGGCCGGGCTATGGCTGCAAAGCATGGCCATGCCCGCCGCGCCGATAAGACATTTTAGAGCTGTCGATGTCATAGGTGATCCCTCTGGAGTATATGCGAAGACCCTGATCTCAGCACAAGGCTGAATAAGCCGCCGGAGAATTCGGGATCACAAATAAGAAAACAAGAGGAAAGACGCCCAACTTGTAGCCGTGATGCAACATGAAAGTGCTTAAGTAACGGCAAAATAAGCCCGGATGAATGAATCTGACCACTTAATGGGCAGTCTGATTATGTCTTATGCTAACACCGGAATTGCGATATATATCATGACACTGTCTTGGCTTTGCCATCGGGTGGTCATGAAAAAGGTCCATAGATCGGGCCATGCTCCGCATCCAACGTCCCGGTTTTGCCTTGACCTCCGCCCTGTCGCATAAACAGGTCGGCTCGTTTACGGATATAGCTAGTCTTGGGGCCAGTAATTTTACAGCCACACAAACGGAGCCCATGCGACCAGATCAATTCGTCAAGCCAGGAGAGCAAGATGCAACGCCGCCCCACGCCCACACTGTGCCGATGGGCGCGCAAGCGGCGGGCGAGGGCAGCATCATCCTCATCCGCCACGGTCAGCCATATATTGATCTCGCTCCCCATACGTCGCGCCATGGCTTTGCAACCTATATCGAAGACTATGAACGCGCCGGCCTCAGTCCCGGCTGCCTGCCGCCGCCTGCACTCAAAGAATTACTGCGTGGTCATCGCAGCGTCTTCACCAGCGATCGTCCCCGCGCTCTGGATAGCGCCCGCATCATCCTTCCTGATGCCGAACTGATCGCCGATCCGCTTTTCGTCGAAGCGCCGCTCGCTGCGCCCGTCCTGCCGCTGATACGCATGAATGTGCAGGCCTGGGCCGTATTGGCCCGTCTGTGCTGGCATCTGGGCCATCACCCAAAGATCGAAGCCTATAAACATGCCCGGCAACGCGCCCGCGACGCCGCCACAATTCTGCGCACCAGCGCCCGCAAAGACGGCATGGCCGTCCTCGTCGCCCATGGCTATTTCAATTTCATGATCGGCCGCGAATTAAAACGCCTCGGCTACAAAGCAAAAGGCCGGCACCGCCCCCATTACTGGAACGCGGTCCATTACGAGAAAATACCTTAAATAACAGGGCTGCCAGAATGAGAGGCAGGCCAAAATTACAGGCTGGCCAAACTGGCCGAATTCCCCCGTTTTGCTACGATAAAACAAGCCCTTAAAGCATCGCCGGGATCACGCGATCCGGTGGCTTATGCCCATCCACAAAGGTCTTGATATTGATGATGACCTTTTCACCCATATCAATCCGGCCCTCCATCGTGGCTGAACCCATATGCGGCAGCAGAATAACATTTTTCAACTTGAGCAATTTCGGATTTACCGCGGGCTCATGCTCGAACACGTCCAGTCCGGCTCCGGCCAATTGCCCGCTCTCAAGCATCCGCGCCAGCGTATTCTCATCAATCACCTCACCGCGTGACGTATTGACGATATAGGCCGTCGGCTTCATCAGCTTCAAACGCCGCGCCGATAACAGATGATATGTCGCCGGCGTATGCGGGCAATTGATGGAAATAATATCCATCCGCGCCAGCATCTGATCCAGGCTTTCCCAATAGGTCGCTTCCAGCTCATTCTCGACATCCGCATGCACCGGGCGGCGATTGTGATAATGAATCTGCAAGCCAAAGGCCTTGGCCCGGCGCGCCACGGCCTGGCCGATCCGGCCCATGCCGATAATGCCCAAACGCTTGCCCCAGATGCGGTGCCCCAACATCCAGTTGGGCGACCAGCCCCTGAAATTCTCGCTCTCCAATTCCTTGACGCCTTCCACAAGCCGCCGCGGCACAGCCAGCATCAGCGCCATGGTCATATCGGCGGTGTCTTCGGTCAGTACGCCGGGCGTGTTGGTCACGGCGATCCCGCGATCCAACGCGGTCTTCACATCAATATTATCGACCCCGGTGCCAAAATTGGCGATGAGCTTCAGATTGGGCCCGGCCCGCACAATGACCTTGGAATCGATCCGGTCCGTCACGGTCGGCACCAGCACATCGGCCTTTTGCACCGCTTCGATCAGGGCTGCCTGATCCATCGGCGTATCATCGACATTGAGGCGGGCGTCAAAAAGCTCGCGCATGCGCGTCTCTATCGCATCGGGTAATTTGCGCGTGACGATGACGAGCGGCTTTTTCGCGGACATAAGACCTCCGATAGACCAGGTCTCGCCTGGCCCGTTAAGGTTCGGTATTAGCAGAAGGTACCGAACGGTCAAGGATTTGCAGCATGGCTGTATCAGCCGTTTTGCAGCCTTATGACATTGAGGTTACAGTGATTTTCGGCCTGATCCGGATATATTGGAGTGGATTTGCATGAAATTGGGGCGTTTGGGGCTTGTACTGGGCGTTAGCCTGACCGCGATTTTTCTCCAAGGGGCCGTGCCGCCGAAAGAGGTCAAGGCGGATCGCTATGTGAGCATGGCCCGGGCCGAGGTTTTCATGCGCGAGGGGCCCAGCTTCGAGCACAAGGTCCTCTGGGTCTATCGCCGCCAGAATCTGCCCCTCAAAGTGATCGCCGAATATGATATCTGGCGCCGTGTCCGGGATTATGAAGGCACGACTGGCTGGATCCAGGGCTCCATGCTGTCTTCCGCACGCAGCATCATCGTGACCGCTGCAAAGCCCGTCCCCTTGCGCGACAACCGCCAGCCCGACGCCCGTATCACCACCTATGTCGCCCCCGGCGTGGTCGCCAAGGTGCAGCGCTGCATGCCAAAATTCTGCGAAATCGTCGCCACAGGCGCGATCGGCTGGATCAAAAAAGATGCCGTCTGGGGCGTGGAGCTGGACGAAGAATTCTAGCGCTTAATGCCGGAAATGCCGTCGCCCGGTAAAGGCCATGGCAAGACCCGCCTCATCAGCAGCCTTGATCACATCGTCGTCGCGCACCGAACCGCCCGGTTGAATCACGGCCGTTGCGCCGGCTTCGGCCACAACCAGTAAACCATCGGGGAAGGGGAAAAAGGCGTCCGAGGCCGCAGCTGAACCCACGGTCCGCGATACATCCCATCCGGCTGTAGCCGCCGCTTCCTTGGCTTTCTGCGCCGCGATCCGCGCTGAATCCACCCGGCTCATCTGGCCCGCGCCAATCCCGGCTGTCGATCCATCTTTGGCATAAACGATCGTGTTGGATTTCACATGTTTGCCAATCGTGAAGGCAAACAGCATGTCCCGTAATTCGCTCTCAGTTGGGGCGCGCTTGGTGACAATCTTCAATTCAGCGCGGCTGATTTTGGCATTGTCGCGGCTCTGGGCCAAAAACCCACCCGCCACAGTTTTAAACATCCAGCCCGGCGCGGTGACATCCGGCAGACCGCCAGCCAGCAACAATCGCAGATTTTTCTTGGCCGAAAGAATGCGCTTGGCATCCTCATCCGCATCCGGCGCAATGATCACTTCGGTGAATAATTTGGAAATTTCTTCCGCCGTCGCGCCATCCAGCGGGCGGTTAAAGGCCAGAATACCACCAAACGCACTCACCGGGTCACATGCCAAAGCCTTGAGATAGGCATCTTTCAACGATGAACCCAGCGCCACACCGCAAGGATTGGCATGTTTGATAATCGCACAGGCAGCGCCATCCGCCGGATCAAATTCCGCCACCAATTCATAAGCAGCATCTGTGTCATTGATATTATTATAGGACAATTCCTTGCCCTGAATCTGCTGCGCGGATGCAACGCCGAAGCGATGTTCGCCCGTCACATAAAAAGCCGCCTCCTGATGCGGGTTCTCGCCATAACGCAAGGGCTGGCGCAATTGTCCCGCCATGCTGCGGCGGCGCGGCGGCGCGGCATCGCCCTCCTTCGCCAATGCGCGCGCCAGCCAGTTAGACACTTCCGTGTCATAAGCGGCTGTACGGGCATAGGCGATCTGCGCCAGCTTGCGGCGCAATGTCAGTGTCGTCGCGCCGCCATTGGCCTGCAACTCCGCCAGGACCGCAGCATAATCGTCCGGGTCCACCACCACGGTGAGATAGTCATGATTTTTTGATGCCGCGCGGATCATTGCCGGTCCGCCAATATCAATATTCTCCACCGTCTCGTCATAGTCCGCGCCTTTGGCGACCGTGGCTTCAAACGGATAAAGATTGCAGACCAAGAGATCGATCCCCTCGATCCCGTTCGCCTGCATGGCCTGCGCATGATCCGCATTGTCCCGCACGGCCAGAAGGCCGCCATGAATTTTGGGATGCAGCGTCTTCACGCGCCCATCCATGATCTCGGGGAAACCTGTGACCTCAGACACATCCGCAACCAGCAACCCTGCATCACGCAAAGTCTTCGCGGTGCCGCCGGTAGAAATCAGCTGCACATTCTGGCTGGCCAGCGTTTTGGCAAATTCCACAATGCCGGTCTTGTCAGAGACCGAAAGCAGCGCACGACGGACCAGGCGTAAAGTCATGATTTAGCGGGGATAGAGGTTGCGAGCCGGGTCATACGACCGGACCCGCCAAAAGAGAAGCCTCAAACCGGCCCACCGGCCAGAACCTTGTGGATCGCCCCGGTCAAAACCGTCAATTCCGCCTCTGAAATGGTCAAGGCCGGGGTTAAATAGACAATATTCCGGAATGGCCGCACCCAGACCCCGGCCTCGACAAAGCGCTGTTTCAGCCGGTTCAAGTCCGATATTTGTTCCAGTTCCACCACGGCGATGGCGCCGCGCACCCGCACATCGCGGATATGGGGCAGGGCGAGGCAAGGTCCCAATTCCCGCGCCATCTGTCGGGCAATCTCATTGGCCTGCAATAGCCTTGGTTCCTGCTCAAACAAATCGAGCGAAGCATTGGCCGCCGCACATGCCAGCGCATTGCCCATAAAGGTCGGTCCATGCATCAGCGCATGGGCCGCCTCATCCGACCAGAATTGATCGAATACATGCTTTCGCGCCACCGTCGCCGCCAGCGGCAGCGTTCCGCCGCTCAGCCCTTTGCCAAGGGTCATAATGTCGGGCACAATCTCCGCCGTCTCACAGGCAAACATCGCGCCTGTGCGACCAAAGCCGGTAAAAATCTCATCGCAGATCAACAGCAGATTAAATTGATCGGCGAGCTGGCGCAGATGGCGCAAAACCTGCCCTTCATGAAACACCATCCCGCCGGCGCCCTGCACCAAAGGCTCGACAATGATCCCGGCCATCTCGCCCGCATGTTGCGCAAGAAACGCCTCCAGCGCGGCATAAGACGGCGCATCACGCGGCAGGTCATGGATGAAATGTTCGGGCAGCGTGCCGGCAAACAGTTGATGCATCCCTTCTTCAGGGTCACAAACCGCCATGGTCGCAATCGTGTCGCCATGATAGCCGCCGCGGAAAGCCAGAAATTTCGTGCGCCCGCGCAAGCCCTGATTCAACCAATATTGCGTGGCCATTTTCATCGCCACTTCCACGGCGACCGAACCGGATTCACTGAAAAACACCCGCTCCAGATCGCCCGGTAACAGCGCCGCCAAACGGCTGGCCAAACGCATGGCCGGTTCCTGCACCAGCCCGCCCAGCATCACATGGGGCAAGTGTTCAAGCTGATGGCGAATAGCTTCGGCAATATGTGGGTGATTATAACCATGCGCCGCTGTCCACCAGGAGGCGATGCCATCCACCAGCACCCGCCCATCATCCAGCTCGATCAGCGCGCCTTGCGTGCGCCGCGCCGCAAGCGGCGGCGTCACCGTTTTCATCTGCGTATAGGGAAGCCAGATATGTTCCAGCCCGGCCTTATACCAATCGGGTCCATTCACCATGGCCAGACCTACCCTAATTCACCGCCTGACAGCGATCTGTAATCAGGCCTGCATCGGGCGCATGCCCAGCTTGCTGATCAATTGCCGGTCCGCATCCGTATCGGGATTGCCTGCGGTGAGCAGCTTCTCACCATAGAAAATCGAATTGGCCCCGGCAAGGAAACATAAGGTCTGGGTTTCCTCACTCATATTTTCCCGGCCTGCCGACAAACGCACCATGGATTTGGGCATCACGATCCGCGCCACGGCGATCATCCGCACAAAATCCAGCGCCTCAAAGATCTGCCCTTTGGACACAGGCGTGCCCTCCACCTGCATCAACATATTGATCGGCACGCTTTCGGGATGTTCCGGCAGTGTCGCCAGCGTATGCAGCATGCCCACGCGGTCATCCTGGCTCTCGCCCATGCCCACAATGCCGCCGCAGCAGACATTGATCCCCGCCTCACGCACATTGGCCAGCGTATTCAGCCGGTCCGCAAAAGTGCGGGTGCTGATGATCTCGGAATAAAATTCCGGCGATGTATCAATATTGTGATTGTAATAGTCGAGGCCGGACTCTTTCAGCCGGATTGCCTGATCGGGCGACAACATGCCCAGCGTCACACAGCTCTCCATGCCCAGCGCCTTGACGCCTTCCACCATGGCGCACACTTTGTCGAGATCGCGCTCCTTGGGCGAACGCCAGGCCGCGCCCATGCAGAAGCGGGTGGCCCCGGCAGCCTTGGCGGCGCGCGCATCGGCCAGCACTTTTTCCACTTCCATCAATTTCGATGCGGAAAGGCCGGTCTCATAGGCAGAACTTTGCGGGCAATAGGCGCAATCCTCGGGACAACCCCCGGTTTTAATCGACAGCAAGGTCGACATCTGCACCTCACGCGGATCGAAATGAACCCGGTGAATGCTCTGGGCGCGGAACAGCAATTCGGGAAAAGGCAATTGGAACAGCGCGGCAATCTCGTCCCGCGTCCAATCAGACCGTGGCAGGGCGTCAAAATTTGTGCTGGAAACACTCACAGGCGCATTCATGCTTAAAATCCCGCCAGTTGGCCTCAAAACGTCATTGCCCTTATATCGGGGCGTCCGGTCACGCAAGGTCAGCCCCTTGGGTCACCCCTCATCCGCCCTTTATCAAGGTTAGCCTATGTCATCCCTGGATCGTTACGCCGCCGCAAAACTGGCAGAGATGGAATCCGCCCATCGCCGCCGCCGCCTTGTGGAGTCTGCCCGGGATGACGGCATTCATATCACCCGTCAGGGCCGCCAATTGGTCTCCTTTTCCTGTAATGATTATCTCAACCTGACCCATCACCCCGCCGTGAAAGAGGCCGCGATCAAAGCGGTGGAAAAATATGGCGTGGGGGCAGGGGCGTCCCGCCTGGTCACGGGCAATCACCCGCTTCTGATCGAACTCGAACAGCGCCTAGCCCATTATAAGGGGCTGGAGGCCGCCTGTGTCTTCGGGTCAGGTTATCTCGCCAATACGGGCATCATCCCCTCGCTCATGGGCAAGGAGGATCTATTGTTGGTCGATGAACTGGCCCATGGCTGTCTCTGGGCGGGCTCCATGCTGACCAATGGCAAGCTCGTCATGTTCCGCCATAATGATATGGATCTTTTGCGCCAATTGCTGGAACAACACCGCGCCAGCCATCCCTATGCCCTCATCGTCACCGATGGCGTTTTCTCCATGGATGGCGATCTGGCCCCCTTGCCCGAGATGGTCGCCATAGCCGCCGAATTTGATGCCTGGCTCATGACGGATGACGCCCACGGCCTCGGAATCCTGAATGGCGGCCGTGGCTCCGCCTTTCACAAGGGCGAAAAACTCCCCATCCCGCTGCAAATGGGAACGCTCTCCAAAGCATTGGCGTCCTATGGCGGCTATATCTGCGCCGCGCAGAATGTCATCGACCTGATCAAAACCCGCGCCCGCACCCTGATCTATTCAACGGGTCTGCCCCCGGCCAGCGCCGCCGCCGCCATCGCCGCGCTGGATGTGATCGAACAAAATCCCGGCCTAGGCCAACAGGCGCTGGAAAAAGCCCAAAGCTTCACCCGCGCCCTCAATATACCGCTCGCCACCAGCACCATCGTGCCCGTGATCATCGGCCCCGAAGCGGTCTCGCTGGACGCCTCAAAAATCCTGGAACAGGAAGGCTTCATCGTCACCGCCATCCGCCCCCCGACCGTCCCCAAAGGCACCGCCCGGCTCCGTTTTGCCTTCTCGGCGGGCCATGCGGATGCCGATATTCAGCGCGTCGCCAGCATCGTGCGCGACAAGATCATGCCCCTCATAGGCTGATCATCGACATGGCCACCTGTTTCATCACCGCCACCGGCACCGATATAGGCAAGACCTATCTCACCGCCGGCCTGATCCGTCATTTCCGCGCGCAGGGCAGGGCGGCCACAGCGTTCAAACCCATCCTGAGCGGCTTCGACATGCAGCAGATGGAGCAGAGCGATCCCGCCCAGCTACTGGCCGCGATGGAGCGGCCCGTCACGGCTGACCATATTGCGCAAATCTCCCCCTGGCGTTTCAAAGCCCCGCTCTCGCCCGATATGGCTGCCGCGCAGGAAGGCAAGTCCATCTCATTCGAGGCGCTGCTGCACAGTTGCCAGACCTATATAAAACACAGTCACGGCCCCTCTTTTATCGAAGGGGTCGGCGGTGTCATGGTCCCGCTCACCGCGCAGCATACGGTGCTGGATTGGATGGCGGCCTTGGATCTGCCCACAGTTCTGGTCTGCGGCAGCTATCTGGGCACATTAAGCCACACGCTCACCGCCATCAGCGTGCTGCAACAGCGCCAGATCCCGCTCCTCGCCATCGCCCTCAATCAAAGCCCATCCCCACAGGATTTGGGCGATACTGCCCTGCATGACGTGGCCATGGTCCTGCAACGCTTCGCCCCCGGCCTGCCGCTGGTCACCATTCGGCGCGGCGGAACAGGTATCGAAGAACTGGCCGCTCTGATCCCATAAAGCCGCCCCGCTTGCAGAGCTGGTGTCTTAAGGGCTAAAGACCCCGCTTCCTTGCATAAGGTGTCGGTTCTCGTGGCAAAATATAATTGTGCGAAATGCCCCGGCTATTGCTGCTCCTATCCGGTCATTCAGCTCACAAAATATGACGTGGAGCGGCTGGCGAAATTCTTCGGGATCGACTTCGAAAAGGCCCGCAAGAAATACACCAAGGAAAGCATGGGCTATAAATATCTCATGCGCCGCAAAGCCGATAAACATTATGGCCGCATCTGCCAGTTCTTCGATACCGAGGCACGGCGCTGCACGATCTATCAGGGCCGCCCGGCGATCTGCCGCTCCTATCCGGGCAATGATTGCGGCTATTACAACTTCCTGACCTTTGAACGCTCGGCGCAGGACGACCCGGATTACGTGGCCACGACCACAAGCATGTAAATCCGGTTATGCGATTGACGGGGGATATTTCAACAGTATTATCCCCGCCGCATTCGCTTCGCGAATAGCCCCTGTGGCGGAATGGTAGACGCGGCAGACTCAAAATCTGTTGCCTTAACGGGCGTGCTGGTTCAAGTCCGGCCAGGGGCACCACTGTTTAATCTAAACGGCTAAACAGGCGACAAAGGGCAGGGGCGGCCACACTCTGGCGCCCATTCCTTAAACAAGACCTCGTCCCTTAAACAAGACCGGGCCCTTCAAAGAGACCGCCGCTCAAGCTGGCGCTTATAACCAAGCTGGTGCTTACAACAATGTCCCGATCAGCTTGCGGGGCAGGCAGCGCCCTATGGCCCAAAACAAAAGCCGCCCCGCCTTTGATATAATGAACCAGCTCTAGCCTCGGACGTTCTGATCAAAGGAACTTTCTAGGACGAGTTGGGAAGATGGCGCGCCTCGACATATTTGATGCACTGAAATTGGATCATGACCGACATCGTAAACTTCTGAAACAGCTTGCACAGTCCGCTAAAGGCGGTGAACAGGCCGCTCTTTTTGAAAAGTTCCGCATAGAAGTCACGGCCCATGCCGCGGCCGAAGAATTATCGCTCTATGCCACCATGCTTGGCCGTAGTGATCTGCGCGAAGAAGCCCAGCATTCCGTCGCCGAACATAAGGAAATCGAAGACATGCTGGATGATCTCAAAGAGATCGCGCCAGACCATGCGCAATGGGATGAGCAATTTAAGGCCCTGCGCAAACGTTACGAACATCACATCGATGAAGAAGAGGAAGAAATGTTCGTCAGCGCCGCCGAAGAATTAAGCGACGCCGATGAACAGCGTCTGCTCAAAATATTCCAGCAGCGTAAACCCGAAGAGGTTGAACGCGCCGTCGAAGAATCCTGAAATTACCGGAGATTATCATGGACAAAAAACCCATATTTGAAACCGCGCAGGGCAAGGGCGGCGAGGTCCATCAACGCATCCCGCAAAAAGGTCCGCATATGGGTGCAGGCCATCTCACCACCAATCAGGGCATTCGTATCCCTGACAATCAGAACAGCCTGAAATCCGGCAGCCGCGGCCCCAGCCTGCTCGAAGATTTCATGCTGCGGGAAAAGATTTTTCATTTCGACCATGAACGCATCCCGGAACGCATCGTCCATGCGCGCGGCAGCGGCGCCCATGGCTATTTTGAACTGCATGAATCGCTGGCCGATATCACCAAAGCCGACCTGTTCCAGCGCAAGGGCGAGAAAACGCCGCTCTTCACCCGTTTTTCCACGGTCGCGGGCGGCGCAGGCTCCGTCGATACACCGCGCGATGTGCGTGGCTTCGCGGTGAAATTCTATACAAAGGAAGGCAATTGGGATCTCGTCGGCAATAATATCCCTGTCTTCTTCATTCAAGATGCGGTGAAATTCCCGGATCTCGTCCATTCCGTAAAAATGGAAGCCGACCGCGCCTTTCCCCAGGCTGCCAGCGCCCATGATACGTTCTGGGATTTCGTTTCCTTGATGCCCGAAAGCACCCATATGCTGCTCTGGGCCATGTCCGATCGCACCATCCCGCGCTCGCTGCGCATGATCGAGGGCTTCGGCGTCCATACATTCCGCATGATCAATACGGCGGGCAAGGTCAGCTTCGTGAAATTCCACTGGAAACCCGAATTGGGTTTGCAATCCACGGTCTGGGACGAAGCGTTAAAATTACAGGCCGCCGATAATGATTATCACCGCCGCGACCTGTTCGAAGCCATCGCCGCGGGCGATTTCCCCAGCTGGGAACTCGGCCTGCAAATTTTCGATCAGAAATTCGCCGATAAACAATCCTATGATGTGCTGGACGCCACCAAACTGATCCCCGAAGAAGACATCCCCATACGCCGCGTCGGGCGCATGGTGCTCAATCGCAATCCGAATAACTTCTTCGCCGAAACAGAACAATCCGCCTTCTGCCCGGCCAATATCGTGCCGGGTATCGATTTCACCAATGACCCGCTGCTGCAAGGCCGCCTGTTCAGCTATCTCGATACACAGAAATCACGCCTTGGTACCGCCAATTTCCATCAGATCCCCATCAATGCCGCCAAATGCCCCGTGATGAATTTCCAGCGCGACGGCATGATGCAGATGAATGTCCCCAAAGGCCGCGCCAATTACGAACCCAACAGCCTTGCCGAACATGGCGAGGAAGGCGGTCCGCGCGAATGTCCCGTCACCGGCTTCAACACGATCGGCAAACTCCATGCTGACGATGAAAGCGGCGAGAAACTCCGCATCCGTCCCGAACGCTTCGCCGATCACTACAGCCAGCCCCGCCTTTTCTGGCTGTCCCAGACAGATAATGAACGCGCCCATATCGCCTCCTCCTTCGTCTTTGAATTATCGAAAGTGGGGCTGGAACAGGTCCCGCCGCGCATGCTTGCCAATCTGCGCAATGTCGATGAAGACCTCGCCAAACGCGTCGCGGCGGGTCTTGGCCTGGACCTGCCCAAAAAATCCAAAGCCGCCCGCGCCCCGGTCGATCACAAAATATCGCCTGCGCTGTCCATCCAAAAGAACATGAAGGAAATATTGAAGGGCCGTCAGGTTGGCGTGCTCATCGCCGATGGCAGTAATGCCGATCAGCTCGCAAAGTTGAAAGCCGCCATTCTCAAAGCCGGTGCCAGAACCTTCATCGTCGCGCCCAAAATCAAAAATATCCGCCTGTCGGATGGGGCGCTGGTGCAACCCGATGGCCAGCTGCAAGGCTCCCCCTCACAGCTCTTCGATGCAGTCGCCCTGCTGCTGAGCAAAGACGCCACCGCCAAGCTGCTGAAGGAAGGGGCCGCCGTGCAATTCGTCATGGATGCCTGTGGCCATCTCAAAGCGATTGGCAGCCATCCCGATTGCAAAGCCCTGCTCGACAAGGCCGGGGTCGAACCCGATCCGGGCATCACCGGGCTGGGGCCTGATTTCATCAAAGCCGCCGCCACGCGCCACTTCGCCCGCGAACCTAAATTGAGAACCCTCGCCTAAAGGATAGATCATGAGCTTTCGTCAACTTGATCCCACTATTCCTGTCCATGTCCTAGATAAAGGCGATGGCTATGCCTTTGCCGTGATCGATTACGGGCAGGAACATAATCTGATCTGGGTCACAGCACTGGATCACGACGGCGAAATCTGGTGCGCCCCAAATCCTAAAGTCCGCGTCAAGGACAATTGGACCATGGGGCGCAGCAATATGATCGCCTGTGTCAGCCCGCTCAAAAACGCCGGCTGACCAGGTTCAAAGCAAGAGCCAGGGGGGCCTTAAGCGCCCCCTTCAATCTCTTCGCGCAGCATTTCCACTTCCAGCCAGCGCGTTTCTTTTTCGGCCAGATCGGCCTCCGCCTTGGCCAAAGCCATGCTGGTCTGGCTGAAACCGTCCGGGTCACGGGCATAAAATTTGGCATCCGCCAATTTGGCCTGCAGGGCGGTAATGTTCTTTTCCAGCTCCGCAATCTCGCCGGGCAATGTCTTCAAAACATGCTGATCGGCAAAACTCAGCTTGCGCTTGCGAATGCTCTCCCGCGCCGCTTTAGGCTTCGCGGGGCCGCGGCTTTCGTCCTGCGCCTCCGCACTGTCCGCTATAGCTGCCTGCCGCGCGCTGACCCCGCTGCCGCGCTGCGCCAGCATATCGCCATAGCCCCCGGCATATTCGATGAACGCACCATCGCCTTCCGCCATCAGAATTGAACTGGCGACCCGGTCCAGAAAATCACGATCATGGCTGACCAGCAGCACTGTCCCGGCATAGTCGGCCAGAACCTCTTCCAACAGATCCAGCGTCTCCAGATCCAGATCATTGGTCGGCTCGTCCAGCACCAGAAGGTTGGACGGTGCCGCCAAAGCCTGCGCCAGCAATAGCCGCGCCCGCTCCCCGCCCGACAGAACCCGCGCCGGTGTGCGCGCCTGTTCCGGCTGAAACAGAAAGTCCCTCATATAGCTCACCACATGGCGCGGCTTGCCATTGACCACCACCTGATCGCCCACCCCGCCGGTCAGCACAGCGGCCACTGTATCTTCGGGATGCAGGCTGTCGCGGTTCTGCTCCAGCTTGGCCATGGCCAGTTCGACACCCAGTTTCACATTGCCCGTATCGGGCGCCAATTCCCCGGTCAGCATCTTTAAAAGCGTTGTTTTACCGGCTCCATTTGGCCCTACCAGGGCCAGCCGATCCCCCCGCAAAATCCGCACCGACAGGTCATCCACCACGGCGCGCCCGCCAAAGGATTTGGATATTTTCTTGGCATCGATCACCCGCGTGCCGCCATCTTCCTTCTCGGAAAGGGTGAACTTCACGCCGCCCTGCACCTTCAATTGATCGCGCCGTCCCTGGCGCATCTGCCCCAGCCGGGCCAGTCGCCCCTGATTGCGTTTGCGCCGTCCGCTGACGCCATAGCGCACCCAGTCCTCTTCCATGGCGATGCGCCGGTCCAGCTTGTGACGGGCCTGTTCTTCCTGTGCCAGCACCTCATCACGCCAGCTCTCAAAGGCGGCAAAGCCTTTTTCCAAGCGCCGCGTCTGCCCGCGATCCAGCCAGATGGTGGCGCGCGACAGCGTCTCCAGAAAGCGCCGGTCATGGCTGATCAGCACCAAAGCGGCGCGCTGCGATGCCAGCTCACCCTCCAGCCATTCGATCGCAGGCAGGTCCAGATGATTGGTCGGCTCGTCCAGCAACAGGATGTCCGGCATCGCCGCCAGCGTACGCGCAAGCGCCGCGCGCCGTGCTTCGCCGCCCGATAAATGCGCCGTGGATTCCGCGCCCGAAAGGCCAAGCTTGCCCAAAAAAGCAAAGGCGCGCTTGCCGTCATCACCCGGCTCCAGCCCCGCTTCAACATAGTCGCCGATGCTTGAAAAGCCTGATAAATCGGGCTCCTGCGGCAAATATCGGATCGTCGCGCCGGGTTGCGCAAAGCGCGTCCCGCGATCGGATTCCAGCAACCCCGCCGCCACTTTCAACAAGCTGGATTTGCCCGATCCATTGCGTCCGACAAGGCAGACACGCTCCCCCGCCGCCACCGATAGCTCCGCCCCATCCAGCAAACGCGTGCTGCCATAGGTGAGCTGAATATCTTGGAGAAGCAGAAGCGGCGTGGCCATGGATCAGGCTTTCATACAGGCTCAATACGCACTGGCTTTGGACCATGCGCCCCCGCACTGCAAGCCGCCTCGCATCACTGTCAGCACGCTTGGACATGCAGCCTGCATACAGAAATGAAGAATCTTGTTTTGCGAATTTGCATTCCGCGTTTATCTTGCGCACAGGCACGTCTTTGATTCTCCGCTTGAATGCGGGCCTCGGACGGTCCGACGGCGAAAGCCGGCAACCATGGACGGAGGTAGCCGTCCTTTCGACAATTGGAGAACTCTTATGGCAGTCAAGAAGGGCGCGACGAAGCGCAAGGCCAAGAAGGCCACTAAGGCGAAACCGGCCGCTAAACGCACCGCCGCGAAAAAAACGGCGAAGAAGTCCGTCAAGCGCGTTGCGAAAAAAGCCGTGAAAAAAGTGGCTAAAAAAGCAACAAAGAAAGCCACAGCGAAAAAAGCTGTAAAAAAGACGGCGAAAAAAGCCGCCAAAAAAACCGCAAAAAAAGCCCCGGCCAAAAAGGCCGCGAAGCGCAAACCGGCGAAGCGTAAATCCGCTGGCCGCAAGAAAGCAGCCCCTGCCGCTGCCCCGGCCACACCGGCCGCGGAATAAGCTTCGGGTACAAGTTCTCTGGCGTGGTGTGCTATGAATTATCGTCATGCATACCACGCCGGTAACTTCGCCGATGTCACCAAGCACCTCGCCCTTGTGGCGATTTTGCTTCACTTACAAAAAAAAGAATCCCCCTTCGCGGTCATCGACACGCATGCAGGGCGCGGCCTCTACGACCTCAGCAGCACAGAATCCGCCCGCACCAATGAAGCCGCCAATGGCATCTCCCGCCTTCCGGCAAGCTCGTCTGATCCCCTGATCCAGCACTATCTCAACGCGGCGCGCCGCCATGGCCCCACATTCTATCCCGGCTCGCCGCTGATCACAGCCGGGCTGTTACGCCCGCAGGACCGTCTGATCGCGATCGAAAAACACCCCGAGGAAGCGCAAGCCCTCATCCAACATCTCGCGCCCTACCGGGCCGCGGCCGCGCAAATCGCCGATGGCTATACAAGCCTGACACGCCTGCTGCCGCCGCCCCAACGTCGCGGCCTCGTCCTGATCGATCCGCCCTTCGAAGCCAAAGACGAATTTCAGACCTTAGCTACAGCGGTGGGGCAATCCCTGCGCCGCTTCGCGCATGGCATCTATCTGATCTGGTTCCCCATCAAGAACAAACAGGACGCCTCTGCCCTCAGCGGCGAACTCATCACGCAAGGCGCAAAGCGTCTGCTCCTGCTGGATTTCGACATCAATCCAGCCGAACCCGAAAAGCTCCATCGCAGCGGCCTCCTCATCATCAACCCGCCCTATGGCGTCGATGACCAGATGCGCAGCGCATTCAGCGCCCTGACCCCCATCCTCGGCCAATCCGCCCCGATAAGCGCAGTCACCTGGATCGCAGGCGGCCCCTAAGCTCGGTTTTCCGGGGCAAAATCAGCCCCAGCCACTTTGCCTATTGAATTTGACCCGGAAATATCTTTTATCCGACCATTCCGGACAGGTGGTCGAGTGGTTGATGGCACCGCACTCGAAATGCGGAGACCCTTCACGGGGTTCGTGGGTTCGAATCCCACCCTGTCCGCCAACTTCCTTTTTGATAACAATTACTTATTATCACACTAGGCCATCCAATATTTGAGGTTGTCCCAGAATACTTGTCTTTAAATCAAGCTATTCGCTGAATAAGTTAGATCCTGTCGTTTAGTAGCAGCATATAAAGTGGCCCCGTTGCGAACCTCTTGCACTCTTAACCGATTGCTCCACCATCGTTGACGTATAATACAAAGACCGAGTCGCAAGTCGTACTGACATACCCATGCAATGTGCGGCCACAAATTTAAAGACATCGTATACTCACTACTTCGCCTTTGAGACTTTAGTTTCCTGCGTTTATCAAAACGAACGAAACAGCATCCAGTTGACGCTAACGATTAGCTTTGGTTTTGGCGCGAGCTGCTACCAATAGGAATTCTGATTAATCATGCCCGCGCAACCAGCGCGGTCGCCAGGTGTGAAATTAATGAGCAATAAACGAGCCAAAAATGTTCGGAAGGAGATTCCGTACGGCTCCCGAAAACTCCTACGCCATTCGTATGATCAGGTTATAACCGATGCAGCTCGCCTAGCCTCATTCGCCGCATCACCACTTTTAAATGAAATGGGATCATTAGAAACCAGGCAGGATGAGTTGGCTATTGGAGATCTTATTTCCTTCGCGCTCCACCTACGGCGGTTGATCGAAGTTTCCGGGGCGGGGGCGTTAGTCCGTACAAGTTCGGTTGAAGCGATTCGAGATAGCAATAAGGTGATGACGCCCGTCACCACAATTATAAATAAGATCATTCATAATCAGCGATTGGAAATACTTCGGCGAGAATCTGACTTTTTAATGCCTCCAAAAGTAGAAGACGAGGCAATAGTGGACTGGATGAAGGCTCAGCAGATCAGCTACTTTCCGATGTTTACGTTGAGAGCTGACAGTGGTGGCTTGATTGGACTCCTATTTGCCAAATTCGTTGTGGCGGCACACTTAGGGGTCACAAATAAGATCGTAGAATACTGCGAAGATCTTGGGTTTTATCTGGAGGAGATAGACTTCGATTGATCTGGCGGCAACGGACCTCTGTCACAGCGAATGCTTTTCCTCACCCCGGCGCCACAGCCTCCAATGCCTCCCAATCCATCTCCCCCATCACGCCGCTGGGATGCACCGCCTGCACACACAGATGCGAAGCCCCCGCATCGAAATGCTCCTTCAGCCGCCGCTGAATATCGCCCGCGCTACCCCATGCAAACATGGCATCAATAAATCGGTCCGATCCGCCCTGCTCCAAATCCGCATCGCTGAATCCCAGCCGCTTCCAATTGTTCACATAATTCGGCAGCCCCAGATAAACCTGTGTCATCTTTCGTGCCGCATTGCGCGCAGTGCTGGCATCCCGCGCCAGAATGATCTTCTGCTCGACACATAACATCCGGTCAGGCCCCAAAATCTTCCGCGCCCGCCGCGTATGATCGGGCGAAACAAAATAAGGATGCGCCCCCAAAGCCTTCTCCCGCGCCACTTCCAGCATCTTCGGCCCCAGCGCTGCAATCACTGTCGGCGTCTCAATCACGCCCCCAAAGCCATGATGATCCGGCGCGGCTTTCATCTGATCAAGATAGGTCTTCATCGCCTGCACGGGCGGCCCATAGTCCAGCCCCCGCACACCTTCCACCAATGGCTTATGCGAAACTCCAAGCCCCAGCAGAAACCGCCCGCCAGATAAATCCGCCAATGTACGCTGCGCGCTCACCGTTACACCCGGCTCGCGGTTATAAATATTGGCAATACCCGTCGCCACGATCAGCCGCTCTGTCTGCGATAATAAATATCCCGCATGAACCAGCGGATTACGCCCAATCGCCTCCGGCAACCACAGCGCCGCATAGCCCATCTTCTCAATGCGCTGCGCCGCGTCCGCCGTCTCGCCTGCGCTCATCTTGTCGAGAATGGCCCAAACCCCAATCTTGCCCAACTCCATCCAAGTCACTCCCGTAATTTCCGTTGCCGCATTTATAAACGCCCCGGGGCAACGCTGCCAAACGCCCTTAAAACGGTCTGGCCCACACCGCCTCTAAGCAAGATTTCCCCACCTCCCCATAAGAGGCTAGACTGCACCGATCCATTTTCTCTGAAGGCCGGTCATGACACTCAGCAATTCCCAAACGCGCGACATCAATGTCCTGCTCCACCCCTATACAAATCCAAATATCCTGAAAAAAACCGGCGCGCTGGTGCTGGAGCGCGGTCAGGGCGTGCGCGTCTTCGATAGCGAAGGCCGTGATTATATCGAATCCATGGCAGGCCTGTGGTCCACCGCGCTGGGCTGGGGCAATGCGGAACTGGCCGATACCGCCGCCGAACAGATGCGCAAACTCTCCTATGGCCATCTCTTCGCGGGCAAAAGCCATGAACCCGCCATAGCACTCGCTGAAAAACTCAAAGACCTCTCCCCCTTTCCGGTGGGAAAAGTTCTGTTCGCCGCATCCGGCTCCGAAGCCAATGACACCCAGATCAAACTCTATTGGTATGCCGCCAATGCCCGCGGCCAGTCACAGAAAAAGAAAATCCTCTCCCGCCTGCGCGCCTATCACGGCACCACCATCGCCTCGGCCAGCCTCACCGGCCTCGCCGGCAATCATAAAAGCTTCGATCTGCCCTTTTCCTTTGCCGTCCATGCGGATTGCCCGCATCACTATCGCGGCGCCGAAACGGGTGAAAGTGAAGAACACTATTCCGAACGCCTGGCGAAAAATCTGGAAAACATCATCCACCGCGAAGACCCGGCCACCATCGCCGCGATGATCGTCGAACCTGTGATGGGCGCAGGCGGTGCCATCTTCGCCCCGCGCGGCTATTTCAAAGAGATCAACAAAGTCCTCGCGCGCCATAATATCCCGCTGATCTCCGATGAAGTGATCACCGGCTTTGGCCGCACAGGCGAATGGTTCGGTTGCACCGCATTGGGCTTCGCGCCCAACAGCATGTCCATCGCTAAAGCCCTGTCCTCCTCCTATCTGCCGATTTCGGCCGTGCTGGTCTCCCCTGAGATGAGCGATATTCTGGAAGAAGAAGCCGGCCGCATCGGCACATTCGGCCATGGCTTCACCTATGGCGGCCATCCGGTCTCCGCCGCCGTCGCATTGAAGACCATCGAAATCTATCAACGCGACGACATCATCGGCCATGTCCGCCGCGTCTCACCCCATTTCCTCAAACGCCTGCACAAACTTGCCGATCATCCCATGGTTGGCGAAGTTCAGGGCATGGGCCTGATCGGTGGTCTCGAACTCGTGGCGAACAAAGCCAATAAAACCGCTTTCGATCCTGCGCGCGGCGTCGCCCCCACAATCGCTCGTTTCTGCGAGGAAGAACGCCTGATCTCACGCCCCTTATTGGGCGACCGCATGGCCTTTTGCCCGCCCCTGATCATCACGGAACAGGAAATCGACGATCTGTTCGATCGCTATGAGCGCGCCCTCGCCAAAGGCCTCGCCTGGGCCAAAGCTGAGAATCTGTTGCAAAGCTGATTTGCGCTGATTTTATTGTGAAATAAGCGCGCATCTGACGCAGACAATTTCGGAACGCTCCCCCCTCAGACCACTTATGTAAGGGGGATGGTTTACACATGGCCGCCTGCTCAAAGCGCGCGGCCACAGCGTCATCTGATCAGGAGTTGTTATGTCTAAATTTGTTCAAGCCCCGCTTCCCTATGCCGATACCGCCCTCGAACCGGTCATTTCCGCGCGCACGCTGTCCTTCCATTATGGCAAACATCACAAAGCCTATGTGGACATGCTGAACACGCTGGTCGAAGGTACGCCCTATGCCGATATGGCGCTGCATGACATCGTCAAGGCAAGCGCGGGCAAAGATGGCAAGGACAAGCTGATCTTCAACAATGCCGGTCAGGTCTGGAATCACGATTTCTATTGGCACAGCCTGTCGCCCAAAGCCTCCACCCCCAGCGCCGCGCTGGCCAAAGCGATCGAAACCTATGGCGGTCAGGCCAAATTGATCGCCGATCTGGCGGACGCGGGCAAAACCCAATTCGGCTCCGGCTGGGCCTGGCTGGTCTCCAAAAATGGCCAACTCTCCATCGAAAAAACCGCCAATGCCGAAAGCCCCATGGCCAATGGCGTGAACTGCCTGCTCACGGTCGATGTCTGGGAACATGCCTATTATCTCGATTTCCAGAACGCCCGCCCGGCCTATCTCGAAGCCGTGCTGACCAAATTGCTGAATTGGGACTTCGCCTCCCGCAATCTGGATCAGGAAAGCACCCCGGTCCGTGCCGTGGCCTGATAAGCCCGTCAATACTGCCTGATATGTGCAAAACAGGCTAAAATACATAAATCAGGCCCGGGGAGCTTCCGCCTTCCCGGGCCTATGTTATGACTCTCCCATTTCAGGGAGAATTTTTAAAATGAATTTGGAATTGGAAGCCCCCGGTTGGATGACCGAGGATCTTCGTATTTTTGAAGATGGCGTCGCGAAATTCATGGAACGCGAGGTCGTTCCCCATTTCGATCGTTACATCAAACAGCAAAAGGTGGATCGCAGCCTGTGGGAATTGGCCGGCGCCAATGGCCTTCTTTGCCCCTCGATGCCCGAAGAATATGGCGGCGCGGGCGGCAGCTTCGCCCATGAAGCGATCATCATCGACCAGCTCACCAAACGCGCGGGCGATGGCTGGGGCATCATGCTGCATAATGCCATCGTCGCCCCTTATATTCTGCATTATGGCACCGAAGCACAAAAACAAAGCTGGCTGCCGCGCCTTGCCTCGGGCGAACTCATCGGCGCCATCGCCATGACTGAACCTGGCACCGGCTCGGATCTGCAAGGTGTCAAAACCTCTGCGCGGCTGGATGGCGATCACTATGTGATCAATGGTTCGAAAACCTTCATCACCAATGGGGGCACCGCCAATCTCATCATCATCGTCGCCAAAACCGATGCCAGCGCCGGCACCAAAGGCACATCGCTGATTGTTGTCGAAACCGATGACACGGCCGGTTTCCGCCGTGGCCGCGTGCTGGATAAGCTGGGGCAAAAAGCCAATGACACATCGGAATTGTTCTTCGACGATATGCGTGTTCCCGCCTCCAATCTGCTTGGCTTAGAGGCGGGCAGGGGGTTTTATCAATTGATGGAGCAATTACCGCAGGAACGCCTGATCGTCGGCGTCTCCGGTATCGCGGTGATCGAACGGGCCATCGCGCTCACCTCCGCCTATGTCAAGGAACGCAAAGCCTTCGGTAAAACGGTGATGGAGTTCCAGAACACGCAGTTCAAACTGGCGGAATGTAAAACCGAAGCCGTGGTGGCGCGCAGCTTCGTCAATCATTGTGTCGATCTGCATCTGCGCGGCAAGCTCGATGCCGTGGCCGCCTCGATGGTGAAACTGCATGTCTCGGATCTGCAGAACAAGATCGTCGATGAATGTCTGCAATTACATGGCGGCTATGGCTATATGAACGAATATCCCATCACCCGCATGTATGCCGATAGCCGTGTTCAACGGATCTATGGCGGCACGAATGAAATCATGAAAGTGCTGATCGCCAGAAGTCTGTAATCCCAACGCGTATAAAATGAGCCGGTGGCCGCTCGCCTTCAGCGCAGCGGCCCCGGATCCTGAATAGGTCCGCGCCGCATGCCGGGATCGGGCGCGTAATTGCTGCGACAGGCCGAAAATCCCGATTGCCAACCATTGCGATAGGACTTGCTGCTGCGGAACAGTGTTTCGTCGCGCCTGTTCTCACCGCGATAGCGCGCCCCTTCGGCATTTGCAGAGGCGCAACCATCATCATAGCCGCTGCGAAAATTCGGGTCTTTCTGCAAGGCCCGGTCCTTGCTGCTGAGGAACACACCGCAACCTGCGGTCGCCGCGCCAAGCAGGGTTAAAAGCAAAAAACCATAGATGCGCTGTTTCATGACGCCGATTACCCGTTTTGAGACAATTGCTTCAAATTTAATTTAAAAACACATGGATGCTGAATCATGGCATTTCCTCTTATTCGCAGGAACTATCGCCAGATTGCGGCCTTATTCTCTACAAATTCATCAGGCTGGATAGGGTCTCAGCCTGAGAATCTTGTATCGGCATAGTGGTGCCGAATTGAGGGTCGCGTGATTTTTCGTTCCGTTATTGTCTTTGCCCTTGTCCTCATGCTGATGCCGCGTGTCTCCACCACACAGGCGACGGCGGGTGAAGATGATGGCCTGTTCGCCGCGCTGCAAGGCGCGCTTCTGGCAGACATAGCGCAGGTCCGTGCCGACATCGCCGAAAGCCAGCGCGACCGCGCCGCAAGGTCAGGCAGCGCTAGTTTTCTCTCTCTGTAAAACCGCATCATTTCCTCAACTCTCCGCCAGACATTCCATCTGCCAATTGCGCATCGTGCCTTTTTGCGGGCCGCGCACAGATAATCCATAATGCTCCCCCAAACGGTCCAGCGCGATTTGCAGCACAACTTTGGCGGATCGCTGCGGCCAGCCCTGGCGCCGCTCCACCCCTTCCAGCCCGCTCAAATGGCAGCACACATCATACAGCAAATCCGCCAGTCCCGGCCCCACCGCCTTTAATGCATTGCTGAAACGCTGCTTCGCGGCCATCACCATATCCGACATCTCGCCCGGCCGCGCCGACGCCCCCATGATCACAGGCGCTGTCAGATCAACAGCCAGGCGCGGCTGCAATTGTGCCAGCGTAAAATCCCGGCGCAATCGCTCACCGGCTTCAAATTGCATGGCATCAATACATTTGCGCCGTTTCAACCAGGCCAGCGGCGATTCCGCAGAATTCATCTCGACTTCGCGCGCCTGTCCCTGCCCATCCCGGATCACCCGTTTCACGACAGCGCGATGTTGCGCGGCAAATGGATTGGGCGCATCGCTCTGGCTACGCAACAAAAAGCCCTGTCCCGCATCACTCAGGCGATAGCCATCTTTCTGCGTCCCCTTGATCCAGTCACGCGCCGCAAAAGCCTGCACAAGTGCGCTGCTCACCTTCATCGCATGGCGGCCCTTACCCGTGCCGCTGACGCAGAAACCGTTTTTCTCGCCGGGCAGCAAACGCGCCCCGTCATGCAGATGCCGCAAAACCCGCCTGGCCTCGCGCAACACTTCCTGCTCCGCCATCATGCTGCGGCTCCCGCTCGTTTGGCCGCTATTTTTTTGGTGGGTTTATCGGGGTTCATGCCAGCGGCCTGGCGCAATTGGCGTTCCAGAAAATCCATCATGCGATCAAATTCAGGCCGGTCGCGTTTGGCTTCAATCGTCTGACAAGCATGTACTGCGGTGCCGGGGCTGCGCCCGATCTCGCGCGCTACTTCCCGCACACCGACTTCAAACACCACCCGCGCCAGATAGGCCACCACCTGCCGCGCCTCCTGAATGCGCGGCTTGCGCGAGCGCGAGACGATCTGCTCCAGCCCCAATCCATAGGCCTGCGCCACGACAATCTGCGCCAGACCAATCCGCCCAGCCGGTGAGCAATCGCGGCGCAGCGCCGTGCTGCGTGAAATTTTATGTCCTTCAATACCGATAAAAATGTCCATCACCTTTGCCCCTTTGACCATGAAGCGCCCTATGTCTCTCATACGGCGTGGGACAATTCTCCTATAGTTTTGGAGGTGTTCTATAGCTTTTCTACTAAAAGATGTATAAAGGAATATCTACAGCTTTTAGGGATTTAACATTATCATATTGATAATAAACAGATTTATTTTGTTTCCCTATAAAGCAAGTCCCCCAGCCAGCCAGAGTTCCATCGAAATCTGAAAGGGATTTCAACCCGTTGTGGGATTGTGGTCATATGCACAGAAAAATTTAAATTACGCAGCCTGTCGGGGCGCGCATAGCGCCTTTCGCGGCGCTGGATCCAGCGCCGCGCGGCCGATCACGGTGCTTTGCATCATGCCTTGGGCAATTCCAGATAGGCGGTAAAACCCGCCCCCGCAGCACTTTCCAGCCGCAAAGCACCGCCCTGTAAATCGGCCATGCCCTTCACCAGTGTCAGGCCAAGCCCGGCCCCGCCACTATGATCGGATGTGCCACGCCCCACCTGTTCAAAGGGCTCCAGAATGCGCTCCAGATCTTTTTCGGCAACACCGGGCCCATTATCGCGCACGGCGAAACAGATCATCGAATCTTGCATCTCGGCGGATAGAACCACATCGCCACCTTGCTGCGTAAAGCTCAGCGCATTTTCGGTGAGCTGCGTCAGCATCAGCCGCAGCGCATTTTCATCCGCATAAACCCGCAATCCGCTTTTCGCCACATCGCCTTGTAATTTTATAGAGCGCGCTTCGGCCTTGCTCTGTTGCGCTTCCACGATGTCATGCAAAATCGCATCCGCATCCAGAATTTCGCGGTATAGATCATAGCGTCCCGCCGCAATCCGGGTGAGATCCAAAATCTGGTTCAACAACCGCAGCAGATTATGCCCCGCCATGTGAATAATATTGGCATAATCCACAATCTGCGCCGGTTGCAGATTATGCGCCCCCATCCGCATCAAATCCGAAAAGCCGATCACCGCATTCAGTGGCGTCTTCAATTCATGGCTCATCGTGCGGAGCAAGGCGGTTTTGGCGGTCCCGGCCTCGGCCTGCGCTGCGCCCAATTGCCGGGTCAGCGTCGCCAGATAATCCGCCTGTTGCCGGGTTTCTTTCTCCAGCTCTTCCAAGGCCGCCCGCGTATCCTGCAGCGTATGGGTCTGCTCGCTCAAAGCCGATGAAATACGGTGTTTATCCGTCGTATCGGTGAACACGGTGGCGCGCCCGCCATCCCGCGTGGCCCGATCCCGCACCAGATAGGCCGCACCCGCTTTGGTGGTCAGCGTATAGGCCGCCGCCGCCTGACGCCGCATCTCCAGCCGCATTTTGACGAAAGCCTGCTCATCTTCCAATTCATAAAGTTCATTCTGCGCCGCCAGACCAATCACTTCGGTAAAGCTTTTGCCGCGCAGGCTCGCCATATCCACATTGCCCACAAGCGATGCATAGACATGATTACAGGCGATCAGATGATCATGGCGGTCATAAAATGCAAATGCATCCGCCGAGAGCGAAATCGTATCTTCCAGCCGCAACAGGGCATGGCGCGCCTCGGTCACGTCACTCCACAGCCCGATCCAGCCACCGCTGGGTATGCTGCGCATTTTAATTTCCATGATGCGCCCGTCAGCCAGCGTAATATCCATGGGCTGATAACGCCCGGGTTGGAGCTGCGCCCGGCGCATCTGCACGAAATGCTCTGTCCCCTGCGCCAGATGTTCCGCGGCAATCTCGCCCCCGCCCACTTCGCGGCGGACCAATCTCTCATAGGTTTCGCCCAAAAGCGCTTCGTAAGGCGGCAATGAACGAAACAGATAGTTGAGATGACGATTGGCATAGACCAACCGCTCATGCATATCGAAAATGGTGATCGCAATCCGCAGCGTATCCATCGCCTCGATCACGATTCCAATGTCCATGGGCAGAGGCCCCCGGAAAGGGCTCTCATGTGATGCAGCCGGCGTCTGCTGCGCGTCAGAAGATACCGCGCACTCAAAAAGCGGCGACAGGCAACGTGAAATATGCAAGCCCCGGCCTTCCTCTCAGCAACGCGATCATTCTGTCTCAGGCCGTCTTGAGGAATCCTTGCGGCCGCTGACATCATCCTCTACTTAGAAAACTAAGCCTATTTCATGGTTAACAATATATTTCAGCATTAGCCAATTAGTGAAAAATTCCTCACCAAATAATTTAAAGTTTAAACTTCATTAAGTATGTACCTGCAGGATCACCTCCAGAGCTGCCATCACCTGCGGTGTACCCTTTCTATGAATGGCCTGATCGCAACCCTTGCCGAAAAATTGGAGGCCCCATCCGCGCGGCCCCCTGCTGCGGCTATGGCGCGCTTCACCGAGGCGCAGCAACAGCAACGCCGCGCCTTCTGCACCATTCAATGCGCCAAAGCCCTGACCGGTTTTTTTCTGGCGCTGACCTATCTGATCTTCGTGCCCGGATCAGACTGGCTGGAACATATCGCCCTTCTGGCGCTGCTCAGCCCGGCTGTCTTGGCGGGTTTCGCCTTCAGCCGCCTTTCGCTCGATCTGCTGGAGAGCTTGTCGCTCATGCTCTTTGCCGGCCTGATCGGCTGGCTGGCCATGCTCACCGGCGGCATGGCCTCCCCGCTGATTTTCTGGCTGGCGCTGATCCCGGTGGAAGCGGCGCTGTCGGGCGGCCGTCCTGCCATCTTGCGCGCCACGCTGGCAGCCGGTGCGGTCCTGCTGATGATCACCGCCTTACATGCTTTGGGTCATCTGCCCGCCTCGCGCCTACCAGTTTTGGATTGGCCGCTCTATGCGGTGTCGCTTCTGGGTGTGGTGCTGCAAGGCGGCTTTGTCGCCGCCGCCGCGCAGACCCGCCAGCAAGACGCCGATCACGCCGCCGCGCAGGGCGAAGCGATGTATCGCTTTCTTGCGGATCATGCCCTGGATCTGATCACCCGGCATGATGCCGATGGCGTGATCCAATATGCCAGCCCGTCCGCCCAGACCTTGCTGGGCCTTGCGCCGGAACAATTGCACGGCATCGCGCCCGCCAGTCTGGCCCATCCCGATGATGTGCAGCATGTGCAGACGCTGTTTGTCCGCGCCAGCTATTATGGCCGGGCGGCCTCGGCCGAAATCCGCCTGCGCCGCGCCAATGGCCATTATGTCTGGACCGAATTACGCTGCCGCCCGGCGCGCGATGAACGCGGCAAGGACATGATCGTGGCGGTGACGCGCGACATCTCCGAACGCAAAGCCGATGATCAGGCCTTGATGGAAGCCCGCGATATGGCCGAAGCCGCCAATCGCGCCAAATCCACCTTTCTGGCCAATATGAGCCATGAATTGCGCACGCCGCTGAATGCCATCATCGGCTTCTCCGAAGTGATGAGCCATCAGATGTTCGGTGCGCTGGGCAGCCCGCGCTATGTCGATTATGCCCGCCTGATCCATGAATCCGGCGGCCATCTGTTGGACCTGATCAATGGCGTGCTCGACATGTCGAAGATCGAGGCCGGTAAATTCGAACTGGCGCTGGAAGATTTCGACTTCCGCGACGTGGCGCGCGAGGCGCTGCGCTTCGTCAAACTCCCGGCCGATCGCAAAGGCGTCACTTTAAAAGCCGCCATTTCGCAAAGCGCGGGCCGTATCCATGCCGATCGCCGCGCCGTCAAGCAGATGCTGATCAATCTGCTCTCCAATGCGATCAAATTCACCCCGCGCGGCGGCGAGGTGCGGCTGACCGCCCTGCGCTGGCAAAGCCATCCCGCGCAGGACAAACATGATCTGATGGGCATAGAAATATCGGTCGCCGATACCGGCATCGGTATTCCGCAAGCCGATCTGGAACGTCTGGGCAAACCGTTTGAACAGGTCGAGGGCGAACATATCCGCACGCAGGAAGGCACCGGCCTCGGCCTGGCGCTGGTCCGCGCGCTGGCCACGCTGCATGGCGGCGATGTGCTGATGGAATCCACCTTGGGCGAAGGCACCACGATCCGCCTGCGCCTGCCCAATGCCGCCATCCGCAAAAGCACCGAAGCAAGCGATCACCCTTTGCAAAAGCCGGATTCGACTAAGAGCGAATAAAGATAGAAAAAGCGCCGCGCTTTGGCCTAAGCTCCGACATGCGCTCACCCATTGTCCCTGCAGCATGACTCCACGTCTTAAAGCCGGCATCTTTGTCCGCGCCCTGATCCGCCGCGCCGAAGTCGCGGGCGCCTCCGCCTTTGTCGTGAAAAAGGGGATCGAGGAAACAGGCGCCATTTTCCTCAAACTCAATCCGCTGGATGGAACCGCGCAAATCCTCTCTCAAGCCCGTTCGGGCGAGGGCGAGCTGATCTGGATGCGCGCCCTGCCCGCAGGGGCCGATGACGCGGCGGCACAGACCTATTTCGCCAAACAGATGAAATTCGACCCCGATCTCTGGATCGTCGAGATCGAAGACCGCGCGGGCCGCAGCTTTGTCGACGAGCCGATCGTCTAAAGGATTTGAACAGTGGATCATGGGGGCAATGTCGTGTAATCCCCGTGGCGTATCCCACCTATTTGTTCCATGACCCCGCTTGTTCCATGACCCCAGCCACAGAATCCGCACGCCGTCGCACCTTCGCCATTATTTCCCATCCGGACGCGGGTAAAACCACGCTGACCGAACATCTGCTGCTGCTGGGCGGGGCGATCCGTGCTGCCGGGGCCGTGAAAGCCCGCGGCGAGGCCCGGCGCGCCCGTTCCGACTGGATGAAGATCGAACAGGAACGCGGCATTTCGGTCACCAGCGCGGTCATGACCTTTGAATATGGCGATGCGATCTTCAATCTGCTCGATACGCCGGGCCATGAAGATTTCTCGGAAGACACCTATCGCACCCTCACCGCCGCCGATAGCGCGGTCATGGTGATCGACGCCGCCAAGGGGATCGAAGCCCAGACCCGCAAATTATTCGAAGTCTGCCGCTTGCGCGATATTCCCATCGTCACCTTCATCAACAAGATGGACCGTGAAGCCCGCGATACGTTCGAATTGCTCGATGAAATCGCCGATCAGTTGCAACTCGATTGCGCCCCCATGGTCTGGCCCGCCGGTATGGGGCTGAATTTCAAAGGCGTGATTGATCTCTATACGGATAAATTCTCCATCTTCGGCACCAAAGACACCTGCTCGCGCAGCGAAATGGAAAAATTGCTGCCCGCCGATGTGCTGGAAAAGCTCAACGAGGACGTCGAACTGGCCTCGGCCGGTCTCTCCCGCTTCGATCTGCAATCCTATCGCGAAGGCCATCAAAGCCCGGTTTTCTTTGGCTCGGCCCTGAAAAATTTCGGCGTGCGCGAATTGATCGACACATTGGCCCGCATCGCGCCGCCGCCACGCGCGCAAGCCAGCAAGGATCGCGCGGTCGAACCGGCTGAAAAGGAAGTCACCGGCTTCATCTTCAAGGTGCAGGCCAATATGGATCCCAATCACCGTGACCGGGTGGCCTTCTTGCGCTTATGTTCGGGTGAATTCAAACGCGGCATGAAGCTGAAACAATCGGGCACGGGCAAACAATTAAGCGTGCATAATCCGATCCTGTTTTTCGCGCAGGAACGCGAAACCGTCGATCAGGCCTGGCCCGGCGATATTATCGGTATTCCCAATCACGGCGTGCTGCGGGTGGGCGACACTTTGTCGGAATCCGGCGGCGTGCTGTTCACCGGCATCCCCAATTTCGCGCCCGAAATTCTAAGCCGGGTCAAACTTGCCGATCCGATGAAACAAAAACATCTCACCCGCGCGCTGGAAAGTCTGGCCGAAGAAGGTGTGACACAGGTCTTCAAACCCATGCTGGGGGCCAATTGGATCGTCGGCGTGGTGGGTGCCTTGCAGCTCGATGTGCTGCGCTCGCGCCTGCGCGCTGAATATGGGCTCGACGCCGACCTGGAGGCCAGCCCCTATGATACAGCCCGCTGGGTCAGCGGCAGCGAGGCCGATCTGGAAAAATTCTTCGCCGCCTATCGCAACCAGATGGCCACCGATCGCGACGGCGCCCCCGTCTTCCTCGCCAAAAGCAATTGGGAAATGGGCTATGTCGCCGACCGCTATACGGACCTACGCTTCGCCAAAACCCGCGAACGCGCAGACATTCAATCCGGCGATTAAAAAATCGCCGGCGGGGGGGATGGCTATTCCACCACCACCCATTGATCCGGATAAAAGCCATTGAAATCGGTGCGCACGGCCACCGAATAGGCGCCAATATCGCTGAACACGATATAATCCCCCGGTGCCAGCGTATCGGGCAGCAGCAAGGGCCGCGGAAGCACATCCAGCGTATCGCAGGTCGGCCCATAAATGCGGAAAGATTTCAGCGAACCCAATTTCGGGCGCGTATGGCCCGTATCATCAATCATCAGCGCGCGCACGCCATAATCGGCGGTCCAGCCGGGCAGGGTCAGTTCATCGAAACTGCCATAGACACCGTCATTGATAAAAATGCTGTCGCCCTTGCGCAAGGTCACCTGCGTCACCAGCGAAACACCTTCGGCCACCAGCGCGCGCCCCGGCTCGCACATGATCGGAATAGGATTTTCCAACGTGTCCAAAGCTTCGCGGATCGTATCGAAATACCAATGATAAGGCGGCACATCATTCCCCGGATAAGGCCCCGGAAAACCGCCGCCAATATCCAGCGCCGTAATCTGCACACCCGCCATCACGCCGGTGCGCCGCGCCATCTCAATCGCCTGCGCATAGGAAAAGGGCGATAGACATTGCGACCCGACATGAAAGGTCAGCGCCGGTTGCGCGCCATATTCCACCACGCGCTTCAAAAGCCGCGCAGCCTCTTCGGGCGGCGTGCCGAACTTGCTCGAAAGCTCCAGCACCGCACCGCCCAATGGGGTGGCGATCCGCACAAAAATCCGCAACTGATCCGGCGTGCCGCCCGCCTCCCGCACTTCCGCGATCAGCGTATCCAGCATGTAATCTGTATCGATCACATAATCCGTCACGCCATAGGTGCCAAAAGCGGTCCTAGCCGCGCCGGGCAGACGCACCGGCGCCATGAAATGACATTTCGCTTCGGGAAACCGCCCGCGCACCAGTTCAATCTCCGCCAGCGAGGCGGTGTCGAAATGGCGAATACCACTGGCCCAAACCTGATCCAGCACCAGCGGATGCGGATTGGCCTTCACGGCATAGAGCGTGTCACCGGGAAAGGAATCGAGAAAACGTTTCGCCGCCACACGGAACTTTTCCGGATGCAGCACATAGGTCGGCTGGCTGGGACGGCGCGTCTGAAGCAGCGTTTCAATGCTGTCAAACTGCGGAAGCTGGGAAAGCTGGGTGGGGCGCGTGTTCATGAACGCGCTCATAGGGCCGCCTATCCGGGGGGTCAAGCGGTTTGAATCGCCGTCCTGAACTCAGCGTAAAACGGGGGACTTAGCGCCCGCGGCGCAGGTCGAAAATGGTCTTCGCGCCGTCCATGGCGGGCTGATAGACATGGCGCATCTCGCCCAGCGCCCGATTGTAATCTTCCAGCCTGAAATCCTGACGCACTTCAAACGCGTCAAAGCCCACCCGCATCATGAAGGCGATCTGGTCAAACAGAAAATGCCCGCTGCCCCGGATTTCGCCCTTATAGCCAAGCTGTTCCCGCAGCTTGCGGGCCCATGAAAAATGCCGCCCGTCTTTATAAACGGGGAATTCCAGCACAATCACCGCCAGCTTCGGCAGATAGGCTTTCAACACATCGGGATTATCCCCGGTGCTCAGTCGCACACCCACGCGTGCATGATGCGCCAGCAACGTCTCACCCTCACTCTGGAACCGCTCCAGCGTGACAATGATCCCCCGCTCATCCGGAAAAGCCTGCCCCTCCGGCACGAAGACGAAATCATCTTCGACAAAGGCCCCGTTTTTAATAAGCGGCATGAAGCTGTTCCTGATAAACCATATTCTTGAACGGTGTCATCCCAACCCGGCGATATGTATCGAGCAGCCGCTCACCATCTTGGCGCAAACGCAGATAGGCCTCGACCAGCCGCTCGATCGCATCGACGATCTCATCCTTGCCGAAACCCGGCCCCATGATCTCGCCGACACTGGCATCTTCCGCGCCCGATCCGCCCAGTTGAATCTGGTAGAATTCAACACCCTTTTTATCGACACCTAAAATGCCGATATGGCCGGCATGATGATGACCGCAGGCATTGATGCAGCCGCTCATCTTGATCTTCAGCTCACCCAGATCGTGCTGGCGTTCCAGATCGGCGAAGCGATACTGAATCGCCTGCGCCACGGTGATCGACCGCGCATTGGCCAGATCGCAATAATCCAGCCCCGGACAGCAGATAATATCGGTGATCAGCCCGGCATTGGCGGTGTGCAGATCCAGCGGCACAAGCCGCTGATACAGGGCATAAAGGTCTTTCTTGCGGACATGCGGCAGAACCAGATTCTGCTCATGCGTGGCGCGCACTTCGCCAAAGCTGAAATCATCCATCAGCTGGGCCACGCCATCCAATTGTTCATGGCTGATATCGCCCGGCACTTTGCCAATGGATTTCAGCGACAGGGTGGCAATCGCATAGCCGCTTTGGCGATGTTCGGTCAGATTGGTTTTCGCCCAATTGGCAAAATCCCGATCAGCCTTTTTCGCGGCCTCGAACTCGGCGCAGTCATCGGCCAAATCGTCAAAGGCCGGCGGCGCGAAATAGGCCTCGATCCGCCTCAGTTCATCGGCGGGCAATTGCAGTGTGCCGGTTTTCTGAATCTGGGCGAATTCCACATCCACCTGACGGCGAAACTCCTCGGCCCCCAGCTGATGCACCATGATCTTGATCCGGGCGCGATGAATATTATCGCGGCGGCCGAATTCATTATAAACCCGCAGCACCGCTTCCAGATAAGCCAGAATATCGGTCTTGCTGACAAATTCATTGATCAGCAGCGCGACATAGGGAATGCGCCCCATGCCGCCGCCGACAAATACCCGATAACCAATCTCGCCAGCCGCATTCTTCACAATCTCGATGCCGATATCGTGAAATTTCACAGCGGCGCGGTCCTGCGCGCTGGCCGATACGGCAATCTTGAATTTGCGCGGCAGATAATTGAATTCCGGATGAAAGGTCGACCACTGCCGGATAATCTCGCTGATCGGGCGCGGATCTTCCAATTCATCGCGCGTCGCGCCGGCAAAATGATCCGCGGTGACATTGCGCACGCAATTGCCCGATGTCTGAATGCAATGCATTTCCACTTCGGCCAGATCAGCCAGAATATCCGGCGCATCGGCCAGGCGCGGCCAGTTCAGCTGCAAATTCTGACGTGTCGTGAAATGGCCATAGCCGCGATCATATTTGCGGGTGATATGCGCCAGCATCCGCATCTGGCGCGATCCCAGCGTGCCATAGGGCACCGCGATCCGCAGCATATAGGCGTGTAATTGCAGATAGAGACCGTTCTTCAAACGCAATGGTTTGAATTCGTCCTCGGTCAGCTCGCCCTTGACGCGCCGCTCCACCTGATAGCGAAACTGGGTAACCCGGTCGCGCACCATGGCGTAATCAAATTCGTCATATCTATACATCGGCGTCTGTCTTTATGTGGGCTTCGCTGAATTGCGGCTCTTGCGGGCCCATGCCCGCCTGCTTACCCAGATCATCGCGCACACTCGGCCCGCGCGCGCGGATCACTTCGCGTTCTTTCGCGGGTTCGATGCCCTGCGCGCCGCGGCGGATGTCAAAACTATAGAGACCGACCACCTGATTATTCGCGACGAAATGCTGGGCCAGTGCTTCAGCCGCCGCAACGGCCTCTTTGCCCTCCAGCACATCGCCCTGCGCGAAATCAGAAACCCATTGCCCCTGGGTCCAATAAACGACCTCACCGTCCAGCAGACGGTTGGCCGTGATCATCTGTAAAACTGGTGCTGCCATGGCGCTACCTCACATTTTCGCGCCGCAAAATCAAGTCTTACATACAGCATATGTACTTTAAACAAAACAACAATTTGAATTGTGTGATTTAAAGCTCACGCCGCACGGCGCTGTCATGCCAGCGATGCAGTAAAAGCCATTCCAGCGCGCTCAGCGCGAAGAAAATGACAATGCCCAAAAGCGACAGCAAGGCCAATGCGGCAAAACCCGTATCTATGTGCAGATTGCGGGTGGCCAGCGTAATGGTCCAGGCCAGCCCCGTGGCGCTGCCCGATCCGGCGGCGAATTCCGCCACCACCACCCCGATCAGCGCCAGCCCGCCCGCCACTTTCATCGCGGATAATAAATAGGGCAGGGCGCTGGGCAATTGCAGCTGTGTCAATATCTGCCAATGGCTGGCTCCGGACAGGCGGAACAGATCGCGCAGATTGGGGTCCACCGAGCGCAGCCCCAAAGTCATATTGGCCAGAATGGGAAAGAAGGCGACAATCGATGCCAGCAGCAACAGCACCAGATCAATCTGCTCATACCCGATCCAGATCGTCACGATCGGTGCAATCGCCACAATCGGCGTGACCTGCAAAATCACCGCATAGGGATAGAGCGCGGTCTCCACCACGCGGCTCATATTGAACAGCACCGCCAGCACAATCCCGCCCAGCACCGCCAGACCAAAAGCCAGCACGGCAATCCGCAAGGTCGCCCATGTCGCGCTCAGCAAATGCTCCTGCTGCGCGATAAAGGCCGCCCAGATCCGGCTCGGCGCAGGCAAGACCAGATGCGAAATCTCCAGCGCCGCCACCATCCATTCCCAAAGCATCAGCGCCAGCACACCCACCAATAGCGGGACCAGAATTTTTGCCAGCCGCCCGCTCATCGCCCCGCCTCCTGATACGCCGCCTGCAAAGCCTCCGAAATCCGCTTTGACGCCTGACCGAAAGCAGCGGTGAAGCGCCGTTCGGGATCGGGCAGGGGGCTCTGGGCCATGCGCAGATGCGTGGCAATCCGCCCCGGTCTTGGCCGCATCACCACAACCTCGCTGGAAAGATAAGCACTCTCCGCCACGGCATGGGTGACAAATAAAATGGTCAGGTTCTGCTCGCGCCACAGGCGCAGCAGATCATCATTCAATGTCTGGCGTGTCTGTTCATCTAGGGCCGCAAATGGCTCATCCAGCAGAAGCAGGCGCGGCTTCCCGATCAAGGCCCGCGCCAGCGATACGCGCATCTTCATGCCGCCCGAAAGCTCGCGCGCATAGGCTGTTTCAAAGCCGCTTAGTCCCAGCCGCCCCAAAGCCTCCGCCGCCTTGGCCCGCGCCGCGCGCCGCTCCATGCCTTTCAGCGTCAAAGGCAGCGCCACATTATCCACCGCCCTGGCCCAGGGCAGAAGCACCGGCTCCTGAAAGACAAAGCCGATCTCAGGCTTGCCCGCCGCAAAATCCATCCGTCCCGCATTGGGCTGCATCAATCCGGCGACGATCCGCAGCAAGGTGGATTTGCCACAACCGCTCGGCCCCACCAGCGATACAAAACTGCCCTCCGCCACCGTCAGATCAATCTGCGACAGCGCCCGCATTCCATTGCCGTAAATTTTATCGATCCCCCGCAGGGATAGAAAATCACCCATCAGTCCGGCTTCAAAAAGCGTGTGTCATAGGCTTTGCGGACATCCAGCCCCGGCGCATAGACCCCGACATCGCGCATCGCCATATAAAACGCATCCCAGCGCGCCGCATCCATCTGGCCGATATGGTCCTTCAATCCGGCAATCCCGAAATCCCGTATCTTGGCCCGCGCCTGCGCCAGAATATCATCCGTCATTTCGGGGCTGTCGCGTTTGATCAAAGCATCGCCCGGCGCGGGGTCGCCATATAAATAATCCACCCAACCTTCGATCGAGGCCTGCACAAAAGCCCGCACCTGATCGGGATGGCGATCAATCCATTTTTGCGTCACCAGAACCATATTGGCGTAACCGGGATAGCCTTCATCCGCCATCAGAAAAATCTGCGGCTTAAACCCGGCCTCTTTCTCCACCGAATAGGGTTCGCTCGATAAATAGCCTTCCTGAATGGCCTTCGGATCGCGCACAAAGGGCGCAAGATTGAACGTATATTTGCGGATCTGCTTATCGGTAAAACCGAACTTGGCTTTCAGCCATGGCCAGAACGCCGCCGTCGCCGCATCTGAAATCAGGATCGGCTTGCCCTTCATATCGGCAATGGATGTCACATCGGCGCGCGGATGGGTCATCAGCACTTGCGGGTCTTTCTGAAAGACCGCCATCACGGCCCGCACCGGCGCGCCTTCGCGCACCAGATTCAGCGGAATAAAGCCATTCGACCCGATCCCGAAATCCGCCGCGCCGCCCACCAGCATCTGGGGCACATTGACCGACGGCCCGCCCTCGATCAGCCGCACCTTCAGCCCGTGCTTTTCATAAAAGCCCTTGGCCAGCGCCTGATAAAAGCCGCCATGTTCCGCCTGCGCTTTCCAATCGGTGACAAAGCGAATCTGCGCCGGCGCATCCGCAACGGCCTTCTTCTCAGGGGCCTGATCACAGCTTGCCGTAAGTGTGGCCATGGCCAGAACGGCCAAAATCCATGTTCGCACCTGATCACACTCCCCCATTAACCCTCGGAACAAATAGCCCGTAACCAATGGTTTAACCCTAAACGGGCCTCAGCCGGAAACCTCTCCTTAATACTCGCGTGTATAAATTTCCATGCGCAATCTATAGTTGTATATCGTGCAGCATCTGATTCACCGTATCCACCCGCTCAAAATCCTCTGCGTCGAGGACACCCAGTCCGTGCAGAAACGGGTGAAAGCGGCGGTCAAACAGATCCATTCCGAACTGGTCTTCCGCCCCAGCGGCAGCGAAGGGGTGCATTATTTCCGCCGCCATGATGTCGATGTCGTGCTGCTCGATCTCGCCCTGCTCAGTCAGGATGCCTATGACGCCTTCAAGCAAATCCGCATCTCCGGCCGTCAGGGCTACAAAGCCCCGATCATCGCCATGGCGGAAAAAACCAATGGCCTGCCCGAAAGCGCCTTCCGGCGGCTGGGCTTCAATGGGCTTTATGTAAAGCCTGTCGAGCCCTATCGCCTGATCGCCACCATAGATCAGGCGCTGCTCGCCTCGGGCCATGACGCGCTGTTCAAAATCTCAGTCGCGCAATGACGTGCTTTTCAGCGCGCCAATGTCGCGCAATGCGCCGTGCGGCGTAATTTGTCCAAAGCCGCAAACTGCGCCTGATCTGTTATCAGTGTACGGAACAAAACCAAGCCCCGCTGCGTCGGCATATCAATAAGCCTTACAGCCTTGTCTCTTGCATTGCCGGGCGCTGCCTGATCGCCCTTACCCCGCAGGATCAAATCCACCTGCCCATTTCGGGCCTGTTCCGCATTGCCCAGAAAAATCGTATTGGTCTTCTCGTCAAAGATCGACACCGACCAATAGGTCTCTTTCGGCACCAGACTGCTCACCCGCAGCGGCCCCGCGCTCAGATCAAACGCACAGACCGAATAAAGCTGATCAGGCGACGGATAGACCACCCGGCGAAACGTATCATCCACAAGCGGCGCATGAATGATCTGATTGGCGGGCCGCACCAAAGCCAGCATGCGCTCCATCACCATGCCCGGTATCAGCAAAAGCAGCGCCGCATGGATCGCCGCCGCCAGAAAAACCGTGGCCAATATCCAGGGTAAGGCGCGCCGGAGACTCCATGTCCGGGACGTGGCTGTCATACGCACACCATGCGCTGAATGCTTGGCACCAAAGCGGTCTCCGGATCCAGCACAACACCCGGCCCCGGATGATATAAACGCAAAGCCAGCACAAAATGCTGTCCCCGCGATACGGGCAGCCAATTCTCCGGCGCCCGGCGCGGCGCGGCATGGATGACAAAACTGCTATCATGTTTGAGCTGCACATCATTGCCGGTAATGGTCCAGCTTTTGCGCGTATTGGGCATCAGATAGCCCTCGCTGTCATAGACCGTCAGGCTCCACCAGCGCGCATTGGGCTCATGCCCCTGAATGCGATAATTGCAATTCCCGTCAAGCTTCTGACCGGCACTGTCATAGGCGGCGATATAGGTCATCGTATCACCGCGATTAAGCGCGAAGAGCCGCTTCAAAGCATGGCTCGCCCGCAAATAATCACCGCTCTCGGGATCAACCTGCAAAAGGCTGGTCTGCCATGGCCCATTCGAGACCATACCAAAATCACCGCGCAGCAAGGTGGCCCAGGTCAAACCCAGCCCCAATATAATGCTCGCCGTTACGCAGATAAGAATTTTAAACACAAGCCGCATCGTAAATCGGTCTTAGCGCCTTTCGCCCCACCTGTCCTCATATTCTTGTCCCTGTTGCGGAGGCGGCGATTCATCTTCACTGGGACCGAACAACCAATCCAGAAAAGATTGGCGGCGGCGCGGCGCTTCTGGTTCACGGCGGGGCGGTGCCTGTTCGGCATAATGTCCGGGCCGGTCATCCCTGCTATAGCCCGGTGCGGCATTGCTGCCCGCATAGGGTGAATCCCAATCATAATATTCGTCTTGCGGCGGTTCCGATTTCACCAGCGCCTTCACAGGCATATTTTTTTCCGCCACCAGCATAACCTGTTTCCAGATCGCCGCCGGCACCGAACCACCGGTCACCCCCTTCATCGTCTGTTTCGCAGAATCATTCCCCAGCCAAACCGTGGCGGCATAATCGGCGGTAAAGCCCACAAACCAGGCATCGCGATAATCCTGCGTCGTGCCGGTTTTGCCGGCGGATTCGCGCCCCGGCAATTGGGTGCCATGGCCGGTGCCCGATGTCACCACCGCATGCAGCATGGCGGTCAAATCCGCATTATCCGCTTCGGCCACCACCATCACAGGCGTCGGCGTGCTGCGGCGATATAAAACGCGGCCCCTTTTATCTTCGATCTGTGTCACAAAAAATGGCACAGCCTTGCGCCCCTGATTGGCGAATGTGGCATAGGCGGCGGTCAATTCCAGCGGCGTCACTTCGCTCGTGCCCAAAGCCAGAGATGCATTCTGCGCCAGCGGCGATTGAATCCCCACAGCCCGCGCCGCATCGATCACCCGTTTCACACCCACTTCCTGCGCCAGCCCCGCCGTCACCGTGTTGATCGAATGGGTCAGCGCCTGAATCAATGTCACCGTGCCGAAATAGCGCTTGCCATAATTTTCTGGCTTCCAGCCCTGAATATCCACCGGCCCATCTTCGCGTATTTCCCACGGGCTGATACCGGCCTGTATCGCCGCCAGAAAAACAAAGGGCTTAAAGGCCGATCCGGGCTGACGCCGCGCCTGTGTCGCGCGGTTGAACACACTTGAATCATAACTGCGCCCGCCAATCAGCGCCGCCACAGCGCCATCGGGCTGCATCACCACCACCGCGCCTTCGCTGATCCGCAGCTTCTTGCCATTTTTGCGCAGCTGGCTGTTCAATGCCTCATGCGCGGCCCGCTGTATCACCGGCGCAAATGTGGTCTGCACCAACAGGTCTTCGCGCACCTGCCCATTGATCCCCACCAGGCGTCGCGCCTCATCCGCCGCCGTGTCCAGAAAATAATTGCGCGAATCCTGAATCCCTTGCGCCTGCAAGCGGGCAGGTCTGGCGCGCGCCACATCTGCATCCTTGGCCGAAATCGCGCGCGTCTCCACCATGGCCGCCAACACCGTATTGGCGCGCATCTGCGCCTTGGCCAGATCACGCCGCGGCGAAAACAGCGATGGCGCGCGGGTCAGCGTCGCCAGCATCGCCGCTTCGGCCAAGCTTAATTCCCGCGCCGATTTGCCAAAATAAACCCGTGATGCGCCATCCACCCCATAAGCCCCCGATCCCAGATAGATGCGATTGAGATAAAGCTCCAATATCTCGGTCTTCGACAGCGACTGTTCCAGCGATGTCGCATCCATCAATTCTTTATATTTGCGCTTATAGGTGCGCTCAGGATTGTTGAACAAAATCTTCGCCAATTGCTGGCTGATGGTCGATCCGCCCTGCACCACATGGCCCGCCTGCCAGTTCACCCAGGCGGCGCGGATCAAGCCTTTCAGATCAAATCCTTCATGATCATAAAAGCGCCGGTCTTCCATCGCGATAAAGGCCGCGGGCAAATAGGGCGGCAGATCTTTCAGGCGCAAACGCTCGCCCACAAGCGCGCCGCGTTCCCCCGCTGGATAACCATCGCGGTCCAGAAAGCTGAATGAGGCAGGCCGGTTCAACGTATAAAGATCGCGCGACCGGTCCAGCGGCGGCGCCTTGGCCGCGATCATATCCGGCAGGAAATACAGCCCCGCCCCCAGCAGCAGAAGCAGCCCCAACAGACTGCAGCCCAGTTTGATCATCCAGCCACGCTGACGGCGCAGCCAGGCGTTGAAACGCCGCTTGAACGAGATCGGTTTACGCTTCGGGGATGTTGGTCTGGGGCTCATATCGCTAGATCAGCAAGATTTACGGCGCATTCAAGGCATTTCGTTTGTAAAGCTGTGATAATTCCCGGCTGTGCTGAATTTGCTTTCCCCTGCCTAAATGTGTGGGTTAGCCTGGCTCATCATCATGGGGCTAACATCAAGGGGACCAATATGCCACAAACTGTCTTACGCGGAACGCTGAACCAGCACCATCATTCCAGCGAAACTTCCGGCGCCATCGGCAAGAATGGCGGTAATGTCCATACCAAGGCCGTCCTCACCATGCGGGTCGATACTAAACCCGCCCAGATCAAATTACCCAATGCGCCCAGCCTGAACGATGGCGAAAAAGTGACTTTGGTGGGCAAGGATAAACAAGGCACCTTCATCGCCCGCGCCATGCGCAACGATACGACCGGGGCCATCTATCAGGTTCCGACCATTCCCTATTTCATCATGGGTGGTTTGTTCATTCTGCTGGGCCTGATGACCCTCATCTTCGTTGTCGGCATCGTCTTCCTGCCGGTCGGGGCGTATAATCTCTATCTCGGCTATCTCAATGTCGAAGCCGTGAATCAGATCAAGGCCACGCCCATCTGATATCCAGCCTGTGGGCGGGATTTTTGAGCGGATAGTAAAATTATTTTTGCCGCCGCCGGGCCGGATTCTGCGCCGGATTCTGCGGCGGCAATTTTTATTTTCAGTCCTCTCAAAGCTTTACCCCCCAGCAGCGCAACGCTGCTCCAAGCCCTGAAAAACATGGATTATTTTCATCGTGCCCCTTGCAGCGCAACGCTCTTTCTGACATAGTCTCTACATCCCGATCATTGCGACTAACACATTTCACCGCCCGCCACACCGCGCCTCACCGCTGTGTGGTTTTTTGCTTTTCACACCCTCATTTCCCGCACCGGCCCTTCAAACGCGCCGGTTTTTTTGTGTTTGGAGTACCGATCCCATGCCGCTTGTCGCCACATTCGCCCCCGGCCTCAGCGAGGCCTGGGAGCGAAAGCGTCATTACGAATTATTCCCCGAAGATATTGATCAGCAATGGATGGATCTCATGGTCAAACGCCTCTTTCGTGAACTCGATCGCCAGCTTAACCAGATCGAAAAATCCGACCCACCCACTGAACCCGCCGCCCGCGCCCAGAATGCGCGCGCCCTGGCCTCGATGGAGCGCACGCTGGGGCGCATGACCCGCATGGAAAAAGAACGACAAGCCCACCGCGAAACCAAAATAGCCGAGACCGCCGATGACAAGCGCGCCAAATTACAACGCCGCCTCTCTCGCCTCTCTGCCCCCGAAACAATGTCAGGCCTTCCTGGCGACCCTGACTGAGCAGGAACTGGATTTCCTGTCGACGGATTGGCGCTTCTGGGCGCGTGCCGCGCAATTGCCGCCCAAGGGCGATTGGCGCATCTGGCTTTTTCTGGGCGGTCGCGGCAGCGGCAAAACCCGCAGCGGCGCGCAATGGGTGCATGAAAATGTCACCACAGGCCGCTTCAAACGCATCGCGCTTGTGGGGGCAACCCAGCGCGATCTGCGTCAGGTCATGGTCGAAGGCGAATCCGGCCTTCTCTCGGTCGCGCCCGGCACACAATATGAGCCGTCGAATAATCGCGTGCTCTGGCCCAGCGGTGCCGTGGCGACCTTGCTCTCCGCCGAAGAGCCCGATGCCCTGCGCGGCCATCAATTCGATGCCGCCTGGGGCGATGAATTTGCCAAATGGTCCGCGCCGCAAAACGCGCTCGACATGCTGCTGATGGCGCTGCGTCTGGGTGCCGATCCGAAATGCCTGCTCACCTCGACCCCGCGCAATATTCCCGCGCTGAAAACATTGATGAAAGACAAAAGCGTGGCCGTCACCCGCAGCAGCACCTCGGACAATGCAGGCAATCTCGCCCCCACATTCTGGGCGCTGATGCAATCACGCTATGGCGGCACCGCCCTTGGCCGTCAGGAACTGGATGCCGAATTGATCGAAGACAACGATACCGCCCTCTGGCAACGCAGCTGGATAGAGCAGGCAAGGTCCCCCCGCCCAGCCATGCTCTCCCGCCTTGTCGTGGGTGTTGATCCGCCCGTGTCATCGCATGGCGATGAATGTGGCATCGTTGTCGCCGGCCGCGCGGAAGGAGAGGCAGGCTTCGTCCTCGCCGATCTTTCCGCCGGCGGTCTCTCCCCGCAAGGCTGGGCCGCGCGCGTCGCCGATGCCTTCACGCATTTCATGGCCGATGCCGTGATCGCCGAAGCCAATCAGGGCGGCGAAATGGTGCGCACCGTCCTGCAACAGGCCGCGCCCGATCTGCCGGTGCAGCTTGTCCATGCGCGTCGCGGCAAACTCACCCGCGCCGCCCCCATCGCCGCGCTCTATGAGCAAGGCCGCATCCATCACATCCACGCTTTCCCCGAACTGGAAGATCAGATGTGTCATTACGACGGCACGGGCCAAAGCCCCGATCGCATGGATGCGCTGGTCTGGGCCTTGACCGATCTGTTCGGCGTGAAACGCAGCGCCCCTAAAATCCGCAAACTCTAAAAGCGAAAGAGCCATTTCATGTTTGAATTTTTCAACCCCGGCCGCGCCACCTGGAGCAGCCGGGACTACGCCACGCTTGCCCGCGAAGGCGTCATGCGCAATGCCGTCGCCTATCGCTGCATCCGGATGATCTCCGAAGCCGCCGCCAGCGTGCCTTTCCTGCTTTATGAGGGGGCGCAGGAAATCGAAGATCATCCGCTCCTCGCCCTGCTCGCCGCGCCCAATCCGCAGGATTCCACGGTCACCTTGCTGGAGCGCTGGTATGCATTCCTGCAAAGCGCGGGCAATGCCTATATCGAAGCCGCCATGTTGCGCGGCGAAATCCGCGAATTACATGTGCTGCGCCCGGACCGCGTAAAAGTTGTCCCCGGCCCACAGTCACCGATCCAGCTTTCGCGCAGCAGGATTTAACGCCAAAAATTCTGGTGGGGGCATCCCAGGCGCTTTCCGCCTTCAATGCCATGACAGATAATCTCAAGGTGCAATAATGCATATACTCAGCTATATCCGCATCTCCCTTGCGGCTTTGGAAGAAATTCTTAAAGCGGGTGCAAGCGCACAAAACCTGTTCAATGAAATAGACATAACATTGCGCGTTATGCGTGCCGAAAACCGCGATCCATCACTTGCCGAATGGCAGGCCCTCAATCGCCAGATTGATCAGAGCCTAAGCGTCCTGGCCCAGAAATGAGAAACCCGCGCAGACGAACGCTTGCGCGGGTTTCTCGCTTGATGACAACAAAGATCCGAAGGGGAGGGGCTTATCCAACAGATCTTTTGTCACAAGATCATCGGATCAAAGACACACCCAGCCATGCCCCGGTAAGCGGATCGACCGAAGTCAGAACCAGCCGTCCATGCCGGTCATAGGCTCGCAGAACATAACGGCCATCATAAAGATAGGGATTGCCGACATAACGATATCCATGACCGCGTACGACCTGATAAACCCGGTCATGCGGAACATAATGATGGCGATGATAGGCCATGCGATGCTGCGATGGTCCATGCCAGCCACGATCATGGTGGCGGTCCCGGCCATGCCATCCGGCAGCTGATGCCGTGGAACTGGCGGCCAGCAACAAAGCGAAAACTGAAACAGCGCCCAGCATTGTCTTTTTCATCGCATGTCTCCTTTTCTTCGATACAGACCCGATAGTCTTTGGGCTACACATTGCTTGAAGCGGACTATGCGATATGTTTCCTGAACGGCATTTGGCCGGATCATTCATCGCTGGTTCATGACTGGAGTCCTAAAAGCCCGCTATGCGTATCAGTGTGCCCGCGCTACTTCTGGTCATGCTGGCCGCGGGTGCCATTCCCGCGGCACCTATAGCTATGGCCCAGCCCTATCCGCGGGAACATATGCGCGATCAGGTCCGTAGCGGTGAAATCCGCTCTCTGGACCGTATCTTACCCTCGATCCGCCGCTCCCATCCCGGCACCTTCTATGATGCCGAAGGGCCGGTGCCTGCGCCTGATGGCAGCTATCGCTACCGCCTGAAATGGATGACCCCGGATGGTCGGATCGTCTGGCTGGAAACCGATGCCCGCACCGGGCGCGTGCTCGGCGTACAGGGGGCGCGGTCAGGCCCGAACTCAAGCCCCGGCAACCGGCCTGATCCGCGTAACTATTTCCAGGATCGTTATGGAGCCCGCCATGGTATGGATGGCGGCCCGCTGGATAGCCGCAACGAAGAAACCCGGCGCTCTGGCCGTAATTCGCCCGCACGTAAGACCACTTCGGATCGCGGCTGGAATCGGGATGGCAACTGGCCCCCCCGTTCCAATTCCGAGCGGCGTGAAAGGTAGACCATGCGCCTCCTGCTCGTCGAAGATGATCGCGATCTGCAAAGACTGCTGAAAAAAGCCCTCAGCGATGCCGGCTATGTCGTCGATATCGCCAGCGATGGCGAAGAAGGTCATTTCCTCGGCGACACCGAGCCTTATGATGCCGTTATACTCGATCTCGGCCTGCCCAAAATGGATGGCGTAAGGGTGCTGGAAAAATGGCGCGCGGATAGAAAATCCATGCCCGTACTCATCCTCACCGCCCGTGACCGCTGGAGCGACAAGGTCGCCGGCTTCGATGCTGGTGCCGATGATTATCTCGCCAAACCCTTTTATACCGAGGAATTACTGGCCCGTGTCCGCGCTTTGCTGCGCCGCGCCGCAGGCATCGTCACGAGCGAAATCGAAATCGGTCCCTTGCGCATCGATACACGCGCCAGCCGCGTCACGCTGAACGGCAATCCGGTCAAGCTCACATCTTTGGAATATCGCCTTCTGGCCTATCTGGCCCATCACAAAGGCAAGGTCGTCTCCCGTACCGAATTGGTCGAACATCTCTATGATCAAGACTTCGACCGCGATTCGAACACGATCGAAGTCTTCGTCGGCAGATTGCGCAAAAAACTCGATGCCCAATTGATCCAGACCGTAAGGGGCTTGGGCTATTGTCTGGAAGAATCACAGAGTGCTGACGGAAAAACGCCCTGATCCCTCTTTAAGCCCACGAGCCAAATGGGCCAGGTGGCGCGACAGGTTCAGCACCTCACGCTTTAATTCCCTGTCCATGCGTCTCATCGCCATCGCCTTGATCTGGACCATACTCGCCATGGCGGCGGGCGGGGCCATTCTCTCCGGTATTTTTCGCACCACGGTGCAAAATAGTTTTGATGCGCAACTGGCCTTCAATCTCGACGGCATTATCGCTGCCGCCGAAACAGATCACCATGGCGTGGTTTCCATGGTAGGCCGTTTCACCGATCCTCGTTTTGAGCGTATTTATTCAGGATGGTATTGGCAGATACGTCCTGAAGGCGATCAAAGTTTTCAACAAAGCTCCCGCTCCCTCTGGGATAAAACAATCCAGATCGAAAACCCTGCCCGTATAGGCAATCTCTTATGGGGCCATGCGGAAGGGCCAGAAAGTCAGGTTTTGCGCGTTCTACAGCGCCGCATAGAATTTCCTGTCACTTCCGCCCGGGAACAACCTGAAACACGCGCTTTTCTGTTTGTCGTTGCTGGCGATATTTCCGAACTGGAAGCCGACATCGCCAATTTCAACGGCACACTCTATGCCTCTTTCGCGATTTTGGGTCTGGTGCTGATCGGCGCCATCATCATTCAGGTACATTTCGGCCTGTTGCCCCTGCGCCGGGTAAAAGAGTCGCTCTCTCGCATCCGTGATGGCAGTGCCCGCCGACTGGAAGGGAATTTCCCCACCGAAATTGCACCTCTCGCAGGCGAATTGAACAGTCTGATCGAACATAGTGCCGAAGTCGTGGGCCGCGCCCGCACCCATGTCTCTAATCTGGCGCATTTTCTTAAAACGCCACTCAGTGTCCTCTCCAGCGAAGCCGAGGCCCAGCCCGGCCCATTGGCCGATGTCGTACAACGTCACACCAGTACAATGCGCCGTCAGATTGATCACTATCTCGCCCGTGCCCGCGCCGCAGGTGCGGTCAATGTATTGGGCAATCGCACCGCCATAGAACCGGCTCTGCGTGATCTCGCCCGGGTTCTCAGCCGCATCCATGCCGACCGCCAGATCGATATTTCACTCGATTGTGAACCCAATATTTTCTTCCGGGGCGAAAGACAGGATCTGGAGGAAATGGCGGGCAATCTCATCGATAATGCCTGTAAATGGGCTCGCCATCAGGTCCGCATCCGCGCCACACGCGATAAGGCCGTCTTGCATCTCGCCATCGAAGATGATGGCCACGGCCTTGCACCCGAAGATCGGGAACGGGTCATCGAACGCGGAGAACGATTAGATGAAAATGTCCCCGGCTCGGGGCTGGGGCTTTCCATTGTGCGAGATATTGCCAAACTCTATGGCGGAGCCCTGTCCCTGGAAGCAGGCCCTATGGGAGGGCTCAAAGCCGAACTCAGACTCCCCGCAATTAGCTAAAACGCAACATATACTAAACGCGGCATTAACCAGCAGTCTTTACACTGCTAGTCCATGATTTCAGTTCAAGACAAGCTGTTGCGGTCCTATCTGGGGAGTCTCCCGTCCTCCAGTGCGGAACAGTTTGCGCAAGCCATAGAGCTGGGCCAATTATCGGAGAGTAGTGCCTTGCCGTTGAATGTTTTGGAAACCGTCCGCCAGACCGTCCTCACGGATCGTAAGCCATCACCTTTGCGGTTATTCTGCCAGCCTTTTGAAGATCTGTTGGCCACTGGTGCGGTCACTGAAAAGCGTAAAGGCCGGATCGCCCGCGAGAATATGCTCACGATCTGGGGCTGGCTGAGTGAATATCTCCTCCCCGCCCAAACGGCGGCCTTTGTGGGCGATGCCCGCACCGCCATCGCAGCGGACGATTTACAAGCCGCCTATCGCCTCGCTCACGCCTATTGGCCCATTGCGGCCCAAGTGCTGGAAAATCTGGCCGGTGAATCCCCCCGTGCTGATCTGCGGGCAAAATTGGCCGGTAAATCCGTGGCCCCCAGCATTTATGAAGATGCGCTGGAAATCGCCCTCATGCTCCGCGCCGGTCAAGGCCTGGTCGATGTGCAAACCAAATTGCCACGCGGTGCGGCGACTTTAAGCGATGACGTTCTGTGGCAGCTACGCGCCACCTATGAGCAATTGCTGGCGACAGTCCCGGATGCGGCCCCTTACGTCGCCGTGATCACCATGGCCCGCCTCGCAAAACCCTGGGAGGCGCTACGGCTTCCCTTGCTCATCACGCGCAAAAACGAAGATACTTTACTCGCCGCCACCGATATGGGGCTGGTGGGGGAAATCCTGCTCCACACGATCAGCGATCACGCTGACGCCATATACAAAATACACCAGCCTGATTTTGATGTGGATGAGGTCCTACGCCATCTCTCCCGCTTCACCGAATTGTCCCACGCCGTCACCAAAGAAATAGACATTCGCCGCGATGGTCGCTGGGGTCAAAGCCTGATGAAAGATCGAAGCAAAGTCAGCGATGGTATGGAGGCATTGCTTAAACGCGCCACCAAAGAAATGCTGGCCGCCTTGCCGATGCAAAAATCAGGCGCCTATGGCGCTGGCCCACGAGACGCCGATGTCTCGCACCAGCCCGATATGGCGCGCATCTCCCGCGCCATGCGCTATGCCCGCCTGCTCGCAGGCAGCAAGGACTTCGCCAGCCGCGCCGGCTTCACGGCGCATCAAGGCGCCGCTCAAGAAGAGGTCGAGCGCGAATTGCGCCTTTATATCGAAAAGATCGTCGATCAGGTGAACCATGCTACCGGTCCACATCTTGGTCATGCCCAGGCCTATGCCGAATGCACCGCTGACCTGGCTGCAATCCTCTTCAGCCTGGAGGAGGGCGATCATTTACGCCGCCGGGTTCGCGCCGCGGTCGCCGCCTGAAGCCCCGTCCTTAAAAGCCAGATCTCCCGCGTTGCGGTCCAGATAAGCTCCAACTATACCCCTTGGCGCAAACCAAGCCGGATAGATCATGCCGCCCAAATTCAATCCGTCCAAACTGAACCCGCTGCAATTGCGCACGCTCACCTTGCTTCAGGCATTGGCCCGTTTGCCCGCCGCCAGTCAGCCCGGCCCCTCTGAAGGCGAAGTCACAATCCACACCTTCCCCCAGGCCCATGGCGATCATTTTCATCTGGGCGAAGCCGTGGTTGCAGCTAAAGATGCAACCGGCCTTTATAATGAAGCCGTGTGGAACGCCCTGACCCGTAAAGGCCTGGCCCGCGCTGAATGGCCCCGTCAGATCACGGTTCTATCCGAAGGCCTGACCTATGAAACCGGGCTGGCGGAAGAAATCTTCCATGATTCCGGGCATTAAGCAGCCGTAATGATAGATATGGCCCTCATGGCGGGGCCGTGTGCCGCAGCAGCGCGACATGGAGGCCTGACCCGCCCCCGGTATAAGGTGGTCCCGATATAAGGGGCCACCAGCCTGATCGATGATTGCTCGTAAAAAACGCCGCCTATATTTTGTTCTGGCCCTCCTGATTGCAGGTGCGGGCGGGGCAGGGCTTGCGATCACGGCACTGGGCGACAATGTGCTCTATTTCTACAGCCCCAGCGATATAGCCGCCAAAGCCCCGGATAGCGGCACATTATTCCGCGTGGGCGGGCTGGTTGAAGCAGTCGAAAAACAAGCCGGAGCCTTTATCCGTTTTTCCGTCAGTGATGGCAAAGCAAGTGTCATGGTCGAATATAAGGGCGTCCTGCCCGCCTTGTTCCGCGAAGGGCAGGGCGTTGTCGCCATGGGTGCTTTAAATGAAAGCGGTACATTCCAGGCCAGACAGGTTCTGGCCAAGCATGATGAAAATTACATGCCGCCAGAAGTCGTCGACGCTCTGAAGCGCAGTGGCCGCTGGAAGGAAGGCGAAATGTGAGCGCCGAAATCGGTCAACTCGCGCTCACCCTGTCGCTTGCCCTGTCTGTTCTACTCTCGATCACAGGTCTCGTCGGCATACGTGAGGGCGCAATTCTCGCCCAACGCCTGTCACAAACCTGCGCCTATGGCCTGATGGGATTCGTGCTCATCAGTTTCGCCGCCTTGGTCTATGCCTCCGTGACATCCGATTTCAGCGTCCTGAACATCGCCAATAATTCCAGCTTGACCAAACCGCTGCTCTATAAAATCACAGGCACATGGGGCAATCACGAAGGCTCGATGCTGCTCTGGATTGTCATTCTGGGCCTATATACGGGCGCCATGGCCTATAGTCAGTGCGGTGGCGCGCGGCTTACCTCTGGGGCTCTGGGCATACAAGGCTTACTCACCGCGGCGTTTTTAATATTCATCCTCTTTACCTCCAATCCTTTTTTACGGATCGATCCACCACCCTTCGATGGTCTTGGCCTTAACCCGCTCTTGCAAGATATCGGTCTGGCCATCCATCCGCCGTCGCTCTATCTGGGCTATGTGGGTCTCTCCGCAACCTTTGCTTATGCAGCGGCAGCATTGATGTTGGGATCTGCGGGGCAATCCTGGGCGCGTGCTGCGCGTCCCTTTATCCTTGCCGCTTGGTCCACTTTGACCATTGGCATCACATTGGGAAGTTGGTGGGCCTATTATGAATTGGGCTGGGGCGGCTTCTGGTTCTGGGATCCGGTGGAAAATGCCTCGCTCATGCCTTGGCTCATCGCCACGGCCCTGCTGCACAGCGCCATGGCCACCGAACGCACAGGCGCATTCCGCAGTTGGACAATACTCTTGGCCATTGCGGGCTTCTCGCTCAGCCTGATCGGCACATTTCTGGTCCGTTCGGGTGTCCTTACATCCGTCCATTCTTTCGCGAATGATCCCGAACGCGGCGTCTATATTCTTATCTTACTGGTTCTTGTGATCGGTGCCGCTCTGGCACTTTTTGCATGGCGCGCACCCGCGCTGAGCAGCGGCAGCAGTTTTGAAACAAGCAGCCGCGAAACCTCTATTCTTTTGAATAACGTGTTGTTCACCGCCGCCACGGTGACGGTCTTTCTCGGCACGCTCTATCCCTTATTTCTGGATGCGTTGAATGGCACCAAAATATCGGTGGGCCCGCCCTATTTTGCCCTTACCTTTGTGCCGATTGCCGCTCTCTTACTGATATTGCTTCCCCTCGGTCCACGCTTGCGCTGGGGCGCGGCATCCTTACCCGACGTGCTTCGCGCTCTGTGGCCAGCCTTCGGCCTTGCTATGCTGATAGGGTTGTTGATCCTCAGCCTTGTCTCCGTTCAAAGGCTGGCCTCTGCCGCCTGTTTCGCGCTGGCGGCATGGGTTATTGTGGCAACGCTGCATGATCTGTCACGGCGTCGTGTGAAACGCGCTGCTGCCTTCGCTGTCGCGCTCGCACATGCGGGCGTGGGCATCAGCCTTATGGGCATTGCCGGCACAACGCTCTGGCGCGCCGAAACACTGGCATTGCTGGCCCCCGGTGACGTCACGCATGTCGGCCCCTATCAGTTGCGTTTCATCACCGCCCATCGCCAGCAGGGTGCTAATTTCACCGCCATTCGCGCGCAAATTGATGTCAGTAAAAACGGCGAATCCATTGCCACACTTAGCCCCGCAACACGGCTCTATACGGTGGAAGGTCAGGAAACATCCGAAACCGCCATACGAACCACTGGCTTCAGTGATCTCTATCTGGCCTTGGGCGATGAACGCGGTACAGGCAAATTTATCCTGCGCGCCTATCACAATCCGCTCGCACCTTTTATCTGGATTGGCGGCGCGATCATGTCCTTGGGCGGCCTCATCGCTTTTGCAGGTCGTATGCGCCGATCGGGAGCGGGGACCGTATGATCACCCGCGCCTTGTTGGTAATAGCCCTGATCATGGCCGCCCCAGCCTTTGCCGCGACGCCACCGGAAAGCCTGTCCGACCCCACACTGGAAGCACGCGCGAGCACTCTCCAGAAAGAATTACGCTGCGTCGTTTGTCAGGGTGAATCGCTGGACGATTCCAATGCTACGATTGCCGCCGATCTGCGCAAATTGATCCGCGAAAAAATCACCGAGGGCCTGAGCGATTCCGAGGTGAAAACCTATCTGGTCGCCCGCTATGGCGATTTCATTCTTATGAAGCCACCTCTCCAGCCCGCCACCTATCTTCTGTGGTTTGGCCCCATTCTGGCCCTGCTGGGCGGGCTCATCGTGATTGTTCTTATATTAAATAAGTCACGGAAATAATTAGAAAAATACGACAAATCCCTGCGTTTCGGCCGAGCACATATTCCTGCCGTAATGAATTTGTAATATTTTGGATAGAAATCCGAAAGGTTGCTGATTTAGACCTTAAGACCTGAATGGGAGTGTAGACATGCTTGAGTCATCGTCGTCGCAAAACAAATCCAAGTCCCGCGCGCGCCTTCTCGCGGCAGGGTCGGCGGCTGTTATCGTTCTGGTAGGCTTGGGTGCATTCGCCTTCGCGCCCGATAAATCCCAAAACATGTCCAAGGCCGCGGCGACCGATACAGTCCAGCTCGCGCAAAACAGCCCGGTTAAATCCGGCCCGCCACGCATGATGGAAAATGGCGCACCCTTCAGCTTCGCCGATCTGGTCGAAGGCGTTGGCCCCGCGGTGGTAAGCGTCACGGTCGAGCAAAAGCAGCAGCCTATGCAGGCCAATCCCGGATTGCCCGATAATATTCCCGAACCCTTCCGTGAATTCTTCCGTGAATTCGGCAATCGCGGCGCACCGCAACGTCCCGCCACCGGTGTAGGTTCAGGCTTCATCATCGATAAAAGCGGTCTCATCGTCACCAATAATCATGTGGTCGATGAAAGCGCCAAAATCACGGTGAAACTACCTGACGGCCGTCAATTCGACGCCAAGCTCATCGGCGCAGATGCGGCCACGGACGTCGCATTGCTGAAAGTCAAAAGCGATAAACCGCTCCCCACTGTGGAATTTGGCGATGATCGCCAATTGCGCGTGGGCGATTGGGTGGTTGCCGTGGGCAATCCCTTCGGTCTGTCCAACTCCGTCACAGCAGGCATTGTCTCCTCGATAGGCCGTGATGTGGGAAATGGTCCGTACACGGATTTTATCCAGATTGATGCCTCCATCAACCGCGGTAATTCCGGGGGCCCCACCTTCGATCTGCGCGGCAAAGTCATCGGCATGAACTCGATGATCTATTCCCCCACGGGCGGCAGCGTCGGCATCGGTTTTGCCATCCCAGCCTCCACCATCCATGACGTGCTTGCCCAATTGCAAAGCCATGGCAAAGTTTCGCGCGGTTGGCTCGGCGTGCAAATTCAATCCATCACGCCTGAAATCGCCGCCAGCCTCGGCCAGAAAGATATGAAAGGCGCCATCATCGCCGAAGTCATGCCCGATGGCCCGGCCGCTAAATCCGGCTTCCAGCAAGGCGATATCGTGCTCTCCGTAAACGGCAAAACGGTGCAAGACTCGCGTGACCTCTCTCGTCAGGTGGCGGCTCTTTCAATCGGCAGCAAGGCGAAATTCAATGTCCTGCGTGATGGCCAGCGCCGCGACATCGTCACGGAAATAGCCCAGCGTAAAGATCAGGTCGCGGCTTCCAGCTCTAATGAAGGTGGCAAGCCCGGCCTCGCCGCAAAACCTGCCAAAGCTCTGGGGCTGGGTCTTGCGCCCCTAAGTGCGGACCTGCGGCGCCAATATAATCTGGAGCCGAATGTCGAAGGCGTGGTGATCACCGAAGTTGATCAGTCCAGCCATGCTGCGCGCGAAGGTCTGCGCCCCGGCGACGTCGTGCGCTCCGTCGGCAACAAAGCCGTTCGCTCCCCGCAGGATGTGCAAAGCCGGATAGAGGACATCCGCAAATCCGGCCGCAACAGCGTCTTATTCCTCATCACACGCGGTACGGCGGGTCGGTTTGTGGCCTTGGACATCAAAGAATGAATATCAGGCTGGAGCGGCCCCCCTCCCGTCCAGCCCCTAGCGTCGGCGGCAGTATCCCCTCTGTCGTCGACGTCTCTTTTTAATCAGGAGCCAAAATGCGCATTCTCGTTGTAGAAGATGATCTGGAAGCTCAGCGCTATCTCGTAAATGGCCTGCGGGAATCCGGTCATGTGGTCGATGAAGCCGCAGATGGCGAAACCGGCCTCAGCCTTGCGCTATCGCGCCCCTATGACGTGGCTGTGGTGGATCGCATGTTGCCCAAACTCGACGGCTTAAAACTGGTCGAGGAAATGCGTGAACATGGCAATGCCACCCCGGTCCTTTTCCTCAGCGCCTTGTCCGAAGTCGATGACCGCGTCAAAGGTCTCAAGGCAGGCGGCGATGACTATCTCACCAAACCTTATGCATTTGTGGAATTGCTGGCCCGTATCGATGCCCTGATGCGCCGCCGCAGCCCCGCCGCTATTCACACCCGCCTGCTCGTGGGCGATCTGGAGCTGGACCTTCTTACCCGCGCCGCCAAACGGGGCGAAACCGCCATCGACCTTCAACCTCGCGAATTCCGCCTTCTGGAATATCTCATGCGCCATGCAGGGCAGGTGGTCACCCGCACCATGTTGCTGGAAAGCGTCTGGGAATATCATTTCGATCCTCAAACCAATGTGATCGACGTGCATATTTCCCGGCTTCGTGCCAAAATCGACAAGGGTTTTGAGACACCGCTGCTCCATACAATCCGTGGTGCCGGTTATATGATACGTGCGCGCAACTAATTCCCGCTTTTTGGGGATCATCCGGTCCCAGGCATTCAGGATATTGCTGATCTATCTGGTGCTCTTTGCGGTCTCGGCCATAGCACTGGTGGGTTTCAGCTATTGGAATGCCCGCCGCGCCCTTGATGCCCAAACGGACCAGACTATCGAGGCCGAAATCACTGGCCTCTCCGAACAATATCAACGTCTGGGCCTGCGCGGCCTGGTCGATGTTATTATCAGCCGCTCCATTCGGGGGGATCGCGGGCTTTATCTGCTGACAGATACGTCCAAACGGCCCCTCGCGGGCAATCTCGATGCCTGGCCTCAGACACAGATAGACACAGCGCAAATGGATACGGGCCAATTTGTCGAATTCGACTATGAACGTCGCTTCGGCAGCGAAACCGAACGCCGTCGTGCCCGTGGTCGCGACTTCACACTGACCGGTGGTTTCCAGCTCCTCGTCGCCCGCGATGTGCATGAACGCTATGAAACAATGCGCCTGTTCAGCACGACACTGCCCTGGACCGTCGGCCTCATGCTGTTACTGGGGCTGATCGGCGGTCTGTTTGTCAGCCGCAATATGTTAGGCCGCCTCGATTCCATCAATCGCACCAGTGAAGACATTATTCTGGGAAAACTTTCGCGCCGCGTCCCAATCACCAAATCGAACGATGAATTCGACGCGCTGGCGACAAATCTCAATCGCATGCTGGATCGTAATGAGCGGCTGATGAAAGGCATGCGCGAAGTCACCGATTCCGTGGCCCATGACTTGCGCACCCCCCTCAATCGTTTGCGCAACCGCCTTGAATCGGCGCTGGCTCATGCTGATGGTCACAACACAGATGAACTTGAAAGCGCGGTCGAAGAAACCGATCGTCTGATCGCCACCTTCAACGCGCTTCTGCTGATCGCCGAAGCCGAAGCCGGTGCAGCGCGCGAAGCGATGGAAATGCTCACCCTCTCTCCGCTGATCGAGGGCATGAGCGAGCTATATGCCCCTCTGGCCGAAGAAAAAAGGATCACCCTCGCCATCGCGCCGGGCGGGGCTGCGCCTATCGAAGGCAATAAAAGCCTTGTCTCTCAAGCCCTTGCCAACCTGCTCGACAATGCAATCAAATATACGCCCGAAGGCGGCAGGGTTACCCTCTCCGTGCGTGATATATCGGCGGGCATAGAACTGGCCATCAGCGATACTGGCCCCGGCATCCCTGAGGAAGATCGCGCCCGCGTGATGGAACGTTTCGTCCGGTTGGAAGCCAGCCGCAGTTCTCCGGGCACGGGTCTCGGCCTCAGTCTGGTCGCCGCCGTGGCGCATCTCCATGATGCCCAATTCACTTTGGGCGATAATGTCGTCAATGGTGTAAAACAGGGCCTTAAAGCCATGCTGATTTTCCCCTTGCGTCGCCCTCGCATCACAGACCCAAAGTAAACCCGCCGCTGTTGCCCATCCGCCCAGCCTCATTAAGATGATCTTATGACCGACATTGTGCCTCAGCCGCTGGCAAACGCCCCGGGCCCCTTCCCGCATCCCTTCGATAAAGCCCGTGCCGACCGCATCATGGGCGATCTTTTGGATGGGCAAACACACTTGCCCAGCGCAAACGCACGACAGCTTCTGGAAAGTACCTTCGGCAATTCTCCCTATCTCGCCCGCATGGCGCTGCGCGACCGGGATTTCGTTTTACAGGCGCTGCAGCTATCCCCCGAAGCCATCCTGAAAACACTGGAAGCAGAAACCCGCGGCATTATGGATGTGCTCGATCTGAGCACGGCCATGTCTGTTTTGCGCAAAGCCAAACGCCGCGCCGCGCTGACCATAGCTCTGGCCGATATTGGTCAATTATGGGGCGTGCAACAGGTAACCCATGCGCTGTCCTGCTTCGCTGATGCCTGCGTCCAGGGTGCCTTGCGCTTCATTCTGCGTGAGACCGCCACAACCGCCAATTACGCAGAGCGCGACCCCGCTATATTGGAAGCCACAACCGGTCTCACCGTACTCGCTATGGGAAAATATGGCGCATATGAACTGAACTATTCCAGCGATATCGACCTCATCATTTTTTACGACGCCGACAAATTCCCCTTCCGAAAACGCGATGATATGCGCGCCGCCGCTGTCGATATCGTGCGCATGCTCGTCAAACTTCTGAACGAAGTCACCAGCGATGGCTATGTTTTCCGGGTGGATCTGCGGCTCCGTCCGGATGCCGGCGCCACACAGGTTGCCATCTCCACCGAAGCCGCGGAAGCCTATTACGAAGGCATGGGCCAGAACTGGGAACGGGCCGCCATGATCAAAGCGCGCCCTTGCGCCGGTGATCCCCAAACTGGCGCGCAATTTTGCAAAGCGATGGAACCCTTTGTCTGGCGTAAATATCTGGATTACGCGGCGATCGAAGATGTCCATTCCATCAAGCGCCAGATTCATGCCCATGAAGGCCACGCCAAAATCGCGGTGGCTGGGCACAATATAAAACTCGGTCGGGGCGGCATTCGTGAAATCGAATTTTTCGCCCAGACCCAACAACTCATTCTGGGTGGCAGACAGCCTGATTTACGCCCGCCTGCCACACTCAGGGCCCTCAAGGCGCTGCAAGCACGTGATCTCATCTCCTTGGATGCCGAGCGCGAGCTTCATCACGCCTATCTTTTTTTCCGACATCTCGAACATCGTCTGCAAATGATCGAAGATGAGCAAACCCATACTTTGCCTAAGAGCGAAGAAGACCTGGCCCATATCGCCTGTTTCGCAGGCTTTGCTGATTTCGAAACATTCAGCAATGAACTGACCCGTCAATTGCAAATCGTCACGGGGCATTATGGCAGGCTGTTTGAACGTGAAGCCCCGCTGGCCTCTTCCAGCGGAAGCCTCGTTTTCACTGGCGTGGAAGAAGATCCCGAAACACTTGAAACACTGCGTGGCTTCGGTTTCAAAGATGCCGCCCATGTCTCCGCCGCCATTCGTGGCTGGCATCATGGCCGCGTCCGCGCCACCCGCGGCGCGCGTGGCCGTGAACAGCTCACCCAGCTCACACCTGCCTTGCTGGATGCGCTCTCCAAAACCGCTGATCCTGACGCGGCTTTCAGCCAGTTCGACCGTTTTCTTGGTGGATTGCCATCCGGGGTGCAGGTTTTCTCCATGCTCTTCGCCAATCCGCATCTGTTACATCTTGTAGCGAAAATTGCTGGCTCGGCGCCGCGTATCGCCACCCACCTCGCCCGTTATCCCGCAACATTGGATGCGCTGCTGGATGCAGGTTTCATGGGCGAACTGCCCTCACGGCGCAAACTTGATTCCCTGCTTAAAACGCAAATCGCTGCGGAACAAACCTTTGAAGGCGCGCTCAATGCCGCCCGCCGTTTCGCCAAAGAACAAATCTTCCGCGTCGGTGCCCAAATCATCGACGGCGTCGCCGATGCTGAAGAAGCTGGCCCTGCCTTAGCCAATATAGCCGACAGCGTGATCGCCGGTCTCCTACCCGTGGTGGAAGAAGAACTCTCCCTCGCCTCCGGTCATATAGAAGGCGGTGCATTCAGCGTCATCGCCATGGGAAAATTGGGCGGTCAGGAAATGACAGCCAGTTCCGACCTCGATCTGGTTTTCATCTATAATGCCCCGGCGGAAGCCGAAAGTTCTGGCCCCAAAAAACTTCCCGCCAGCACCTATTATGCACGCCTTGCCCAACGTTTTATCAATGCGCTCACCGCTCCCACCTCCGAAGGTATGCTTTATGAGGTGGATATGCGTCTTCGCCCCACCGGGAACAAAGGCCCCGTCGCGGTCTCCATAGAATCCTTTATCCGCTACCATGAAAGCGAGGCCTGGACCTGGGAACATCTGGCGCTCACCCGCGCCCGCCTCATCACCGCCGCCCAACCATTGGGCGGGCAGGTTGAAGCGGTCATTCATAAAACCCTCGCCTCTGCGCGTGATACAGAAAAATTATTCGCCGATGCTAAAGATATGCGGGAAAAATTGGCCGCTCAATTTCCCGGGAAAAATCACTGGGATCTCAAATTTACCCGCGGTGGCCTTGTCGATATAGAATTCATCGCCCAAACTTTACAATTGCGCGAAGCCCATAAATATCCGGCCATTTTACAGCAAAACACTATCTCTGCTTTAGGTGCGCTTGAAAAACAAAATGCGCTTGCAGCAGAAAGTGCTGAAAAGCTCATCCATGCCGCGCGCCTGCAAAACAGCCTCTCACAGGTGCAACGTATCGCGATTGATACAGTGCTGGATCCGCAAACCGCCTCATCCGGCCTGAAATCTCTGCTGGCTCATGCAGGCGGTGTTGATACATTCCCCGATTTGGAAGAGAAACTCACCACAGCCCAAACCCATGTGCGGGAAATTTTCAACAAGTTGTTTAACCCCTAATCTCTGGGCAATAAAAGCTCGTCATTTTTATCCCAGCTCAGGCAAACCTGTTCACCAATCTCAAAACTCTGCTGCGCGGCCACGGCAACAGGCTCGGCCAATCCATGCACCCGAATGCGCAAATAGCTGCGCTCCCCCATATAGGCACTGGCGCTCACCACGCCCTGCAACATACCATCATCACCCTTTGTCACATGAATTTTATCAGGCCGCACCGCCACCATTTGATCAGATATTCGCCCAAACAGCCCACCCTCAAAGAAGTTCATTGTGCCGATAAATTCAGCGACCTCTCTGCAATTGGGCTTTTCATAAAGATCGCACGGTGTCGCAATCTGCAAAACTTTGCCTTCAGACATCACCGCCACGCGATCCGACATGGATAAAGCCTCTTCCTGATCATGGGTCACGAATATAAATGTAATGCCCACTTGGCGCTGAATCTGCCGCAATTCTATCTGCATGGCCTCCCGCAATCGCTTATCCAATGCGCCCAATGGCTCATCCAGCAATAAAACCTTCGGCCGTTTCACCAATGCCCGCGCCAGCGCCACACGCTGCCTTTGCCCACCAGAAAGCTGGTCTGCCCGCCGCGCGCCGCTATCGGGCAATTGAATCATCGCCAAAGCAGCATCCACCCGCGCTGCAATCTCCGCCTTGTTCAATCCGCTACGGCGCAAACCATAGGCAATATTCTGTGCTACATTGAGATGAGGAAAAATCGCATAGGACTGAAACACCATATTAGATGGCCGCTTATTCGGCGGCATATCGGTGATACGCATCCCCTCCAGATAAATCTCTCCCCGGTCAGGATATTCAAATCCCGCAATGATGCGCAGCAAAGTCGTCTTGCCACAGCCCGATGGCCCAAGCAGCGAAAAGAATTCCCCCCGCCGCATTGAAAAATCCACCCCATCCAATGCGACATGGCGGCCAAACAGCTTGTGAAGAGATTCAATCCGAATGAATGCTTCGTCGCTCACCTGATCGCCCTTTGTTTTATGCGCCCATAACAGGGCGGTCCCGTCGCATGCCCAGGCCACGCACATATTCCGCCACGACAACAACCACGCAGGAGACAATCAAAATCAACGCACCCAATGCCAAAACCACCGGTAATTTATAAGGAAAGCGTAATTGCCCCCATATATAGATCGGCAAAGTCGCCTCATTGCCTGACAGAAAATAGGCCACCAGAAATTCGTCAAAGGACACAATAAATGTCAGCAGCAGGCTGGAAATAATTCCCGGCATCACCAGCGGGAAAGTCACCCGCCAAAAGGTCATCCAGCTTGTCTCCCCCAGATCGCGCGATGCTTCTTCAAGACTGCGGTCAAATCCATCCAGGCGGGAAAGCAAAACCGCCAAAGCAAAGGGCACACAAATCAACATATGCCCCAATCCAATGGTAAATAGCGAAAGCGAAAGCCCTATCTGATTCAGCAATAAAAGCAGCGAAATCCCTAAAACTATATCAGGGATAAATAGTGGCAGGCTGGTAAACCCAATCACCGCGCCACCGCCCGGTATACGTCGCCCCGCTAAAGCCTTCGCCGAAATCAATCCCAGAAATGTAGATGCCAGCGCCACGGCGCAGCCCACTTTTATGCTGTTCCACAATGCGATCTGTAAATTGGTATCGTCTAAAAGCTGCCCATACCATTTGGTCGTAAAGCCCTTCAACGGAAAGGCGATAAAGGCCGAATCATTGAATGAAAAGAGCGGCAGAAAAATCACCGGCAGATAAAGAAATGCCAGATAGGCAAGCGCATAAAACATCAACCATCCACGCCGCCTGATCATCTAGCGCCCTTCTTCACTTCGCCCGCGCCACGGCCAGCCGCAAAGCCTGCACAAATATCAGCGTCACAAAGGCCACGCCCGCCATACTCGCCAAAGCCAGCGCCGCCCCCATGGGCCAATTACCAATTCGGGTAAATTGTACCTGCACAATATTGGCGATCATCATGCCATCCGATCCGCCCACCAAAGCCGGGGTCACATAATCCCCCGTAACCGGCACAAAGATCAGCACCATCGCGCCAATCACGCCGGGCAGCGAAAGGGGCAGGGTAACGCGTAAGAACCGCCGCACCGGCCCATCACCCAAATCCGCGGCGGCCTCCAGCAAAGACCGATCAATTTTCTCCAGCGAAACATAGATCGGCAAAATAGCAAAAGCCGCCCAGGCATGGGTCAGCGTCACCACCACAGACGTCGTATTATATAGAAGGAATTCCAGCGGTTGCTCGATCAGCCCCAGCGCCATCAAACCGGAATTAATTACCCCATTATAGCCAAGAATAATCTTCCACGCGAAAACCCGCAGAAGATAGCTGGTCCAAAAGGGGATGGTCAGCAGAATAAGCCAGATAAATTTGCCCCGCCGCACATGGAAAGCAACAAAATAGGCCATCGGATAAGCCAGCCCGACCGTGATCAGTGTCACGAGTGCGGAAATACCCAGAGACCGGAAAAAAAGCTCCTGATACACGTCGCGGGAAAATGCCTCGGCATAACGCTCCATGGTGAAGCGCATATCCACGGCCAGCCCGTCTTGCGTCCAGAAACTATATGCCGCCAGCAATATCAGCGGGGCCGCCATAATGGCCAGAAGCAACAGGATCACCGGGCTAAGCAGCACATATCCGCCCAAGGCGCTGGCCGGACCCAGGTGGCGGCTATAAAGCCCGCCGACCCGCCTGGACCCCGGAAAACCCGCCGCCGCCTCCACCAAATCACACCCCGCCACAGATCCGCTGCCAAGCCCAGCTGCGTCACTTGAGTATAACCCCACCCCTAAACGCAATCTTTCGAAAAAAGCCCATTGAATCTTTCAGCTAGCCCGGTATAACCGCGCTCACTTGGAGTGCGGGCGTAGCTCAGGGGTAGAGCATAACCTTGCCAAGGTTAGGGTCGGGCGTTCGATTCGCCTCGCCCGCTCCATTTGATCAATTTTTACATATGCTTACATTTACATATGCTTACATGGGTCGAGCGCAGGCTCTGGCCCGGATGTGCCCCCATAGATAAAGGGTGCGCTGCGGCCGGGCGTTTCGCCCGGCGTCATCTAGAAAGCGCTCAGATTAAAAATCAGGGATGCCTCTACTTTTGCATCTCCTCAATCACCCGCAACACATCATCCACCTCGTCCATCCCGGAATGCGGGCGGTTGAATTTACGTGCATCTTCGATCTGGCTCCAATGGGCCTCAATATCCTCGGCACTTGGCGGGTTTGCCCAGTCGCTCATCCAACCTTCAGTCATGCCCACAAAGCCACGCGCAAAACGCCCGCCCAGCGCTGAATACATGCCCTGTGATGTCGTGCAGCGGTCACTGACCAGATACGTCGCCAACGGGGTCACAAATTCCGGCTTATAGCCCTCTTTCAGCGCCATCACTTTGGGTCCCATTTTGGCCAGATAATCCGCATCGGCCCGCTCGCCAGCAGGCTTGGCTTCCGGTCGATGAATCATCGCATTGGGCATCAGCGCATTCACCACAATGCCAAAATCCCCACCTTCGACGGCAATCACATTCATCAGCCCGATCACGCCGGCCTTCGCCGCCCCGTAATTCGCCCGGAACGGCGCACCAAACACCCCTGATTGCGACGAGGTGAATAAAATCCGGCCATAGCCCTGCGCCTTCATATATTTATAAGCCGGCTGGCTGACAAAAAACGCGCCCTTCAAATGCGATGCGATGACCGATTCAAAAGCCTCCGGCGTCATATCTTCAAACAAACCGTTTTTCTGATTACCGGCATTGTTGATAACAATATCCACCTTCTCAAAAGCATCAATCGCCGTCTGAATGATGGATGCTCCACCTTCCGCCGTGGAAACGCTTTCATAGGATGCAACGGCCTTGCCGCCACTTGACCGAATTTCGTCCACTACACGGTCTGCCCGATCATGCGAACTATCAGTGCCATAAAGTCCCGATCCCAGATCATTCACCACCACAGCTGCGCCGCGCGCTGCAAGATCATGCGCATGTGCTCGCCCCAGCCCGTTACCGGCTCCGGTCACCACCGCCACACGTCCTGTAAAATCAATCTTACCCATCGCAGCACTCCACTCTGTTCGCAGGTCACATCATCGCCAACCATCACCACATCGCAAGCGGTGCAGGCGCAAGAAAAACATATATCGGCCAAGGGATAGAAATGTGGTTTTCAGTGGTGAAACAGGGTTTAACCAGCCATTCGGGTGGCGTTAAACCCGGCCCATGGGCCAGTTATGGCCAATGTCATGCCGGGATAATAAATATTCACAAACAGCGTATCGCCATCCGGCGCAAAACACGCCCCGGCAAATTCCGATGTACCAGCCGCATTTAAAGGGTCCATACGCGGATTACGCGCAATGGGATAAATCTTCCCCTCCGGTGTAATTCCCCGCAGAAAATTCGCACCGCTGCTTTTGTCCTCGCATATAATCAAATGCCCCCAGGGTGCCACCGTCAAATTATCACCCATCTCCATCAAGCTGCGCTCCATCGGCTGCGCAAATATCTGCAACAGGGCAGGGTGGTCTTTTTCTAAGTCCTGTCCTTCATGGGCGCTGGGGCGATAGCGCATAACCTGCCCCAATCTTTTCGGGCCACCGCTGGTACAGGTAAAATAAAGTTCGCCATGCCCCATATGCACACCTTCGCCCCGCGCAAATAAGGTTGCCCCCACAGCATGTCCGCGTGCTCTTAAATCATTATACGGATTATCGGCCCCCTCCAGGTCAATCCAGTCACAGCGCAGCCAGCTTTGATCCGCGCGCGCTACCTCATTCCATTGCCGCATATCCGGCCTATCGCGCAGAACTAAAGCCTGTAATCGCCCGCCAGTCGAAAGCCTCCGCAGATCATGCGGCAGATAGCGATAAAACAACCCATCTTCCTGATCCTCCGTCAGATACACAATCCCCGTGCGCGGATCACTGGCTGCGGCCTCATGGCGAAACCGCCCCATCTCCCGCAAAGGCACGGGCTGCGTCAGCCCGTCTTGATCAGCAAAAACCTCAAAAACAAAACCATGATCATTCCCCTGTCCCCCTTCTCCCTTCCGCGCGACAGTCTCCTCACATGAAAGCCAGCTATTATGTAATGTCGCTCCGCCGCCGCAATTGATGCTGGTGCCCGCAAGGCTCAAAAAATCGCTCTCCATGCGCTGCCGCAACGGGTCATAAATCAGCGTCGTGGTGCCACCCGCCGCAGGCATCTCGCCATCCACAAAATCATATATTTGCGCCTGCGATATGCGGTCTAATTCACCCCGCGCAAAGGCACTGCGCTTAAAATCCGGCGCATAAAGTTCATGATTGCGGATCAGCACAAGCTTGCCATCCGCGCGCGGGAAACATCCCATCCCATCCATTTTGAACGGGGTCTGCAATCCATCCTGCATCTGCCGCCCGGCCTCTGACAGAATGCGATAAGAAAAGCCCGATGGCAGATCCAATATCCCGGCCGGATCAGGCAGCAATGCTCCATAGCCCATCACCTCTGCTTCAGCAGCATCGCGCCTGAGCGGCATTGGCTCTGCCCACGCCATGCGCGCAAACCCGCTCAAAGCCAGAAACGTGGCCGAGCCTTGCATCATCTGACGCCGTGAAAACATGCCCACAGAAAATAGGAACCTCACGCCCGTTTCTATAGCAAATCTATGTCACGCGCATGACTTTCGGCAATTTCTTGCATTCTCAGCCCACCCGTCCCTAAACTTCCCCTCTAAAAATTGGAGGAACGATCATGCTCAACCGCCGCGTCATCCTCACAGGCATGACCGCCTTGCCATTGGCCACGTCATTGCTAGCTTCAACCTCACTTCTGGCAAATACATCCACACGCATCGAGCGGCGCATTCCCGGCTCGCCAAATCCCATCCCGGCCATCGGTATCGGCACCGCCCGGCGCTATTCCGATCCCACCAGCGATGAAGATTATGCCCGCCTGCGCGATACGCTGGCCCATTTCGTCAAACGCGGCGGCCAGATGATCGACACCGCACCCTCCTATGGCCGTGCTGAGGAGGTGATTGGCCGCCTCACATCCGAACTCGGCATACGCGATAAACTCTATCTCGCCACCAAAGTCGGCGCAGACTCAAAGGAGGAGGGCACAGCCCAACTCAAACAGTCTTTCCTCAATCTGAAAGCGGAAAAAATTGATCTCATCGCGGTTCATAATCTGCGCGACATCACCAATCAGCTCGCCAATCTGCGTGATCTGAAAGCCGCAGGCCGGGTCCACTCCATCGGTGCCACCACTTCTTTCGATCGCCAATATACAGATTTCGAAGCCATGATGCGCCGCGAAGCACTGGATGTTATCCAAATCGATTACGCGCTGGATAATCGTGACGCGGGCAATCGCATCCTGCCTCTGGCGCAGGAAAAGAATGTCGCGGTCATGATCAATCTGCCCTTTGGCCGTGGTCGGTTGTTTGAGACCACAAAGAACAAGCCGCTACCGGATTGGGCGGCAGAAATCGATGCCAAAAGCTGGGCACAAATCTTCCTCAAATATGTAATCTCCCATCCCTCCAATCCTATCGCCATTCCCGGCACATCACAGGTCCGCCACATAGAAGATAATATGGGCGCCGCTTTTGGTCGTTTGCCCGATAGTCATCTGCGCAAACGCATGGAAAATTTCATTGACGCCCTCTGAGCGGCTGCATCAGCTCTTCAACGCCAAACCAGAAGAAAGCCGCGCCGTCCTCAGCGGCTTTCTTCTGGTTTTCATGCTGTTCGCGGGCTATTTCATGCTCCGCCCCGTGCGCGAAACCATGGGCATCGCAGGCGGCGTACAAAATCTGCAATGGCTGTTCCTTGGCACTTTTCTAGCCACACTCGCCGTCGTACCTTTTTATGGAATTCTCAGCCGCAACATCGCGCGCAGCCTCTTATTACCCGCAACCTATATCTTCTTTGCCTGCACCAAAATCGCCTTTGGCATGGCCTATCTGCTGGATGAACATAATCTTTGGATCGGTCGCATTTTTTACATCTGGCTGTCGGTCTATAATCTCTTCGTCATTTCCATCGCCTGGAGCTTGATGGCAGACACATTCTCCCCCGAACAGGCAAAACGTCTTTTCGCGCAACTGGCCGCGGGGGCAAGCTTCGGCGGTCTCACCGGCCCGCTTCTTTCGGGCTTTCTGGTGGCACATATCGGTCATGCCAGCCTGCTTTTTATCTCAGCCGGTTTTCTACTGACATCGCTCATATGTGTGCGCGCCTTGCAGCAATGGCGCAAAAGTCAGCCTGCCAAAGCAGAATCGGATCTCACCCGCCCCATCGGCGGAAACATCTATGCCGGTCTCACCCTCATCCTGAAATCGCCCTATCTTCTGGGCATCAGCCTGTTCGTCATTCTCCTCGCCTCGGTCTCCACATTTCTCTATTTCGAACAAGCCCGCCTCGTACAACTGGCCTTCCCCGACCGCGTGCAGCAAACCCAGTTTTTCAGCGCCATAGATGCAGCGGTGCAGGCCTCCACCATCGCGGTCCAGCTTTTTGTCACGGGCCATCTTGCCAAACGCCTCGGTGTTACATTTCTTCTCACCGCAATCCCGCTCGCCATGGTGGTGGGCTTCGGCGCGCTGGCTCTTATGGCCAGTTTTCCTGTGCTTGTGGGCGTCATGGTTGTGCGCCGTGTGGGCGAATATGCCTTGGCAAGGCCAGGCCGTGAGATGTTGTTCACCACCGTCGATACGGAAACAAAATACAAAGCCAAAAACGCCATCGACACAGTCGTATATCGCGGCGGCGATGCGATCAGCGCTTGGGCTAAGGCCGCTATAGATGCAATATCCACTGGCGCTGTGGCAGCGGCCCTCACAGGTGCCGCGCTCGCCGCAGCCTGGGCTGCAACCGGCTTTGCCTTGGGTCGCAGCCATGATCGAAGCGCTATAAAATAAAAAAGAATTGGGTAAGAAACATGCCAGAGACCAAGCCTGTGTCGGATCTAGCCGAAAAATTGAATGGCTGGACCAGCGCCGACACATTTTTCGGCCCCGCCTATATCGATATAGATGAAATCCGTGAGCAGCCGATCCGTCACCGTTATATTCATGGCGGCTTCGCCACGACCGATACACGCTTCTCGATCTATTTGCCGGATGCGGCAGTTTACGAAGGCCGCTTCATCCAGTTTCTCCAGGGCGCAGGCGGCGGTGATGAAAATATCGCGGCCCGCCTCGGCACGGGCTATCTTGGCGTCCCCAGTATTGAACATGCATTTGAATGCGGGGCCTATCTCTGCGAATCCAATCAAGGCCATATCGGCAATGATTGGACCGGCATCCGCAACGACGCGACAATCCAGCATTGGCGTGCCAGCGCCCAATCCGCCCGTTTCGCAAAACAAGTGGCGGCGGAAATCTATGGCAGCGCCCCCCATCACGGCTATATCTATGGCGGCAGCGGCGGCGGCCTCAATTCCATCCATTGCATCGAGCGCGAACGCGATCTCTATAATGGCGCGGTGCCCTTCGTCATGCCGCATATCGAACAGGGCGCGTTCTTCTCGGTACAACTCAATGCGCTGCGCGTCCTGCGCCGCAAACTCGACCGTCACACCGACGCCGTGGCCGTGGGCGGTCAGGATGATGACTTCTGGGAAAATCTCACCGTGCAGGAGCGCGAGGCTCTTACAGCCCTCTATCGCCTCGGCTATCCGCGCGATCTCAGCATAGGCCCTTCATATGAAGCGGCCTATGTCACGGCCGCCAATGTCACCGAGATCATGCAATACGATCCCGGCTATTTCGAAGATTTCTGGAAAAAGCCCGGCTATATGGGCCATGACCGCCCCGAAAGCTTCGCACAGGATCTCGTGGATGGCCGCACCAAAGTAGCCAAAATCGTCACCGCCCGTCAGGTGGCCGAATATGATGGCCCCACAGGCCCGCAAGATTCCATCGCGCGCATGGGCATCCTCGGCGGCGCGACACCCGATAAACCCATCGGCATCATCATCGAGGATGATCTGACCAATGGCGAGCCGCTGAAAATGACCGGCACCACCATCACCATTCTCAGCGGCGAGGCCAAGGGCCGTGTTCTGGCCTGTCTCGGCGAAACATCGGCCGGCGTTCTTCTTGTCACCGCCGGTCCGGGCGGCGATCCGCGCCTGTTCGAAGGTGTGCAAGTGGGCGATCAGGTGGAAATCCATAATCGCAATGGTCTGGCCGTGGTCTATTGGGAACATCACCATAATGAATTTCCCCACTACCCCGAACGGCGCAGCTATTCCCTGGATGGCAAACCCATCTCGCCGCAACGCCCGAAAAGCCCGCTGCTAAAGCGCGGCCCCGAATATATGTATGCGTTCGACGGTCATATGATCATCGTGCAGAACCGCCATGATCGCGGCACCTGGCCCGTGGGTCCGCGGCGCTATGAAGAAATGTCCCGCGCGACGATGGGGCCGGATTTCGATCAGAAATATCGCGTCTATTGGAATGATCACGCCTCGCATGTGCCAGCCCAGATCCAGCCGAAAGGCGGTCCGGCCCCCGTCATCACCACCCGCGAAGTGGATTATGGCGGCTCGGTCATGCAGGCCGTCAGCGATCTGATCAATTGGGTGGAAAAAGACATCCAACCGCCCGGCAGTTCGCAAGGCAGTTGGACCGAAGACAATCATCTCACTCTGGCGCCGACCGCCGATCTGCGCCGCGGCATCCAGCCTGTCATACAATTACGCGTGAATGGCGGCCTCCGGGCCGATGTCAAAGTCGGCGAAACGGTCAAACTCGAAGCCATCGCCGAAGTTCCACCTGGCACAGGCTATCTTATTTCCGCCGAATGGGATTTCGATGGCAAGGGTCATTATCCGGTGGCCTGCACGGTCTCCGAACAGACGCGCCAACTCAAAGACACCCAAACCTTCCGCTATGATCAACCCGGCACCTATTTCCCGGTGCTGCGCGCCACCTCGCATCGTAGCGGTGATAAAGGCGCGCAAATCAGGTGCATACCCAATCTTGGCCGGGCGCGTGTGGTGGTCAGCTAAACGCGACAGATCATCGCCCGTATAAGGAGATAAGCTGAGATAGGTTCAAGTTCAGCAACTGAATCAAATATTTAGACGGACCTCCCCAAATGGGGGTCCGTCTGGTTGCATCTATTCCGGGTCACTGCCCTACACATCAGTCCAGCTTTGTGCGATTGACTATTAAAATCATTGGTGTGCTGATGAATGTAGTTCCCGCGACTGACCTCCTACATCCGCGCCTCAGCGATCTGCCGCTGGGGGCCAAAGGTATTGTCAAAGGTATCGCCCTTCAGGGGGGCGCCCATGGCATCGACGCAGAGGAGCTGGAACGCCGCCTTCTGGAAATCGGTTTCGTGGAAGGGGCCGAATTTCATATCCTGCACGAAGGGCTGATCGGCCACGATCCCATCGCCATCAAACTGGACGATATGCGTGTCGCCCTGCGCCGCCTTGAAGCCAGTGTCGTGCTCGTGGAACCAGCTCTATGAGCGATGCAACTGTGCTCACCCGTGAACCGCTGATCGCACTGGTCGGCAATCCCAATTCTGGCAAAACCGCCCTGTTCAATGCGCTCACCGGGGCGCATGGCAAGGTCGCCAATTATCCCGGCGTCACAGTCGAAAAAAAAGTCGGCCCCGCCACCACGCCGTCCGGACGCAAAGTTCAGATCATAGATCTGCCGGGCACCTATTCCTTGCGCGCCCGCAGCCCCGATGAAGAAGTCACGCGCGATGTTATTTTAGGCCAGCTCGCCGGCCAATCCGCGCCCGATCTGCTGGTCTGCGTCGCGGATGCCACCAATCTTCGCCTCGTCATTCGTCTGGCGCTGGAATTAAAACAGCTCGGCAAACCCGTTCTGCTGGCGCTGAATATGTATGACATCGCCCAGCGTCAGGGCATCCGCATCGATCTGGATGCTTTGGGTAAAGCTCTGGGCCTGCCCATCGTCACCACAGTCGCCGTCCGCAAACGCGGGCTGGATGATCTCCTGCGCGCGGTTGATCGCAATCTCTCCCGGCCTCAAGGTCAATCGGCCTGGCACGCCCCTGATGCCGGCGAAATCCGTGACTATCATCGCGAAGCCGCCCGCATTCTGAAAGAAACCGTCAAACCGCCGCTCCATCCCGATACATGGACCGGCAAACTCGATGCGCTTCTGCTCCATCCCGTCGCCGGAACACTGATCCTTCTGCTGCTGCTTTTCGTGATGTTCCAGGCTGTCTTCGCCTGGGCCGCCCCGGCCATGGATTTGATCGATATCAGCTTCAGTGCGCTGGGCGAATGGGTGGCTGCAAGTCTGCCCGAAGGTCTGGTGAACAGCTTCATCACAGATGGCATCATCGCCGGCGTCGGCAGTGTCATCATTTTCCTGCCGCAAATCCTCATCCTTTTCCTTTTCATCATCCTGCTCGAAGATCTGGGCTATATGGCCCGCGCCGCTTTCCTCATGGATAAAATGATGGGGGCGACCGGCCTGCATGGCCGCGCCTTTATTCCTCTGCTGTCCAGCTTCGCCTGCGCCATCCCCGGCATCATGGCCGCGCGCGTCATTGATAATAAGCGCGATCGCCTCACCACCATTCTGGTGGCGCCGCTCACCACCTGCTCGGCCCGCATCCCGGTCTATACGCTGATCATCGCGGGCTTCATCCCGCGTCAGGACGTCTGGGGTTTCGCCAATCTTCAGGGTCTCGTGATGTTTGGCCTCTATGCCACTGGCATTCTGGGGGCCTTGGCGGTGGCGTTCGTCATCCGTAAATTCTTCTGGCGCGGTGCGTCCGAACCCTTCCTGATCGAACTCCCCAGCTACAAACTTCCCAGCCCCGCCAATGTGCTGCGCGGCCTCTGGCTGCGCGCCAGCATCTTTCTGCGCCGCGCCGGTACGATCATCTTCACGCTCATGGTGCTGGTCTGGATTCTCTCCACCTTCCCGCAAGCACCCGAAGGCGCCACACTGCCCGCGATTGATTATTCCTTCGCCGGCATGCTCGGCCAATTCCTGCAACCGCTTTTCCAACCCATCGGCTTCGGCTGGCAAATGGTGGTGGCCCTGATCCCCGGCATGGCCGCGCGTGAAGTCGCGGTCGGCGCCCTCGCCACGGTCTATGCCGTTGGCGGCGATCATGAAGGCACGCTGGCCCAAACACTGGCACAACACTGGTCACTGGCCAGCGCGCTTGCCTTCCTCGCCTGGTATGTCTTCGCCCCGCAATGCGCCTCGACACTGGCCGTGGTGAAACGCGAAACCAATAGCTGGCTATGGCCCAGCGTGATGTTCGCGTATATGATGGGGCTGGCCTATATCGCCGCCCTCATCACCTATCGCGTGGCGCTCGCCTTGGGCGCGGGCTAGGCGCGCTTTACAGACGCCAATATAGCTTCCGCTTTGGCAAATAGCGCCGGATCAATCACCAGCTCACACGCGGCGGCATTCTCGGTCACCTGTTGCGGCCTGCTGGCGCCCGCAATGGCCGAGGCCACATTCGGCTCACGCAACACCCAGGCCAGCGCGAATTGCGCCAATGAACATCCCGCCTCCGCCGCCAATGCTTTAAGCTGATCCACCGCGATCAAAACATCCGCCTGTAACCAGCGCCCGATTAATTTGCTCATAAGCTCATGGCTGGCCCGCGAATCCGGCGGCGGGGGCGTATCCACACCATATTTCCCGGTCAGCACACCCTCCGCCAAAGGCGACCAGACGACTTGCGAAATATGATGCGCCTTGCAGGTCGGTATCACCTCGCTCTCAGGTGCCCGCCACAACAAGGAATATTGCGGTTGGCTGGACACAAAGCGCTCCACGCCCTCAATCGCAAAAGCATCTTCAATATTTTTCGCGGACCATTCGCTAAATCCGATATAGCGCGCCTTGCCCTGCCGCACGACCTCGCTCAAAGCCTCCATCGTCTCTTCCAGCGGCACCTCATCATCATAACGATGACACTGATAGAGATCGACATAATCCACCTTCAGCCGCTTCAGCGACGCATCCACTTGCTTTGCGATCTGTGCTCGCGAAAGCCCGCGATTTTCCTCATCCATCGGGAAGTAAACTTTGGTCGCCAAGATATAACTATCGCGCGGCCGGCCCGATAAAACCTCCCCTAAAAACCGCTCAGCGGAGCCTTTGCCATAGACATTGGCTGTGTCGAAAAAATTGATCCCGACCTCAAAAGCCTTCTCCACACAGGCCCGCGCCTGATCGCTCTCCACACCCAGCCCATACGTCAGCCACGATCCCAGCGAAATTTCCGAGATCATCAAATCACTGGCACCAAGTCTGCGATATTTCATCCTCATCTCACCTTTAGCGTGGTCTCATTCTCACCGAACATTATGCGCAGGTGAAGGTCGTATTCACAGCTCCATATGCCCGATCGCCCTGCATTATCAGCGCATAAGCAAACCCTATCCCTGCCGGGATATTTCGCCCCCGATATTTGGCATATATCCCACAGTCCCTATGCTCCTCTGCAGCAGAAAAAGGAGAAAACCCATGTCGCTCTGGGAAGAACGCGCCAATCTCAAAGGAAAGAAAGCGGTCATCACGGGCGGCGCCCAGGGATTGGGCTTTGGCGCCGCGAATATTCTGGCGCAGGCAGGCTGCGATCTCATGCTCTGCGACATCGCCGAGGCCGAACTCACACAGGCCGCCGAAACATTGCGCGCCCATGGTGGCAAAGTCATCACCCGCCATGTCGATGTGCGCGACCGCGCCCAGCTCGATCAATTCTGGTCCGCCGTGGATACGGAATTTTCCCGCATTGATATTCTGGTCAATGTGGTTGGCGGCGTGCGCCCCAAAGATTTCGTGGAGTCCACCCCCGAAGATTGGGACGAAAATATCCGGATGAATTTTATCCATGTGGTGCAAAGCACCCAACATGCCGCGCGCCGTATGATGCAGACGGGCGGTGGCAGCATCATCAATTTCACCACGGTCGAAGCCCATCGCGCCGCGCCGCGCTATGCGGTCTATACCGGCCTCAAAGCAGGCGTCACAAATTTCGCCCGAACTTTGGCCGTGGAACTGGGCCCTCACAGAATCCGCATCAATAATATTGCCCCCGATACAACACCCAGCCCGGGCATGTTCAAAGGCAATGATGCCAGTTCCTATTTCAATCATTTCCCGCGCCCACAAAACCGCCCGGGTGGGTCCACCATCAGCGAAGCCATGGCCTTCCTCGATGAACAGGCGCAAAGCGCTATCCCGCTGCAACGCAATGGGCGCATCGAAGACATCGAAAATGCGGTGCTCTTTCTGGCCTCTGATATGTCGAATTATATCACCGGAACCACATTGCTCATTGATGGCGGCGTCATTTCCTCTTCAGGCTGGTTCCATTTCAAGGAACTCGGCTTCCGCAATCGTCTACCTCTAGACCGGCTCTGATACAGCGCGACAGGATAAATTCTGGAAAGGTTTTAACGGAACGTCATTAGCGTTGCGTGGTTACTCTCTATGTAAATCAATGAGAGGCACACCCAATGGCAAGTTCCAGTGGAATGTCAGAAACAAATAATATAGGCCGCACACCCAGCGGCCATACGCGTTCCATCCTGTCGTCGCGCGTCAAAGGTACCTCCGTCTATAATGCAACAGGCGAAAAGATCGGCCATGTTGAAGACGTCGTGCTCGACAAGATGTCGAATAATATCATGTATGCCGTGCTGGGTTTCGGCGGCTTCCTCGGCATGGGTGAAAAATATCACCCCGTACCTTGGTCCGTGCTCGACTACGACCCGGAAAAAGGCGGTTATATTGTACCCATGTCGAAAGACTTGCTGGAACGCGCCCCGGCCGGTTCGCTGGAAGACCTCGCCCTGGGCGATGCGGCGGACCTCAGAACCCGCACCTTCGATTACTATAAAACCCCACATTATTGGGAAATGTAATCCAGCATAGGTGCGCGATGCTGGAGGGCCGGTCGCCGAAAGGCGGCCGGCCTTTCTTTCAGCGGGCACGTTTTGCCTGTCACGCGCCTCGGGTGTAAGAGCCATGCCGCATTGCTTCGGTCGCGCGCATGAATGGGGTTTACATTTTAGGCTGTCTCGCAGCCGGTCTCGCTGGGGCAGGGGGGCTATACTGCCTTCTCGCTATCTGTTTCGCGCTGCGTCTGCTCAAATCGGTCCCCCTGCCGCGTCTGGAAAATTATCCGGCCGTGACTTTGCTCAAACCTCTGCACGGTGCCGAAATCGGGCTGCAAGAAAATCTGATCTCCATCCTTGAACAATCCTATCCGGGCCAGATGCAATTTATCTTCGGGCTGCAAAATCCCGCTGATCCCGCCATCGCCATCGTCGAAAATCTCAAAGTCCGCTATCCGGATAAAGATATCGATCTGATCGTCGATCAGCGTATCCATGGCAGCAATCGTAAAGTCTCCAATCTCATGCATATTGCCGCCCATGCGCGTCACGATGTGCTGGTGCTCTCAGACAGCGATATATATGTACCCCCCCATTGGCTGGCCCATGTCTGCGCCGCGCTGGCCGGTCCCGGCATCGGCGCGGTAACCTGCCTCTATACAGGGCGCAGTGCCGCCGCGGCCCCTGTGCCAGCCCGTCTTGCCAGTATGGGCATCACCTATCATTTCCTGCCCAATGTCCTGATGGGCTGCATCACCGGCCTCGAATCGCCCTGTTTCGGTTCCACCATCGCGCTCACCCGCCAAACCCTCGCAAAAATCGGCGGCTTTGAACGTTTCCACAATATTCTGGCCGATGATTATGAACTGGGCCGCGCCGTGCGCGCTCTGGGATTTGGCATCGCAATCCCGCCTATCGTGGTCGAACATATGTGCGACGAAGCAAGCACCAACACCTTGCTGCGCCATGAACTGCGCTGGAATCGCACCATCCGCAGCATCAATCTGCCGGGCCATCTGGGCAGCCTGCTCACCCATTCTGTGCCGCTCGCTCTGCTGGCCCTTTTGCTGCTGGGGGGCGCTTTGCCTGTCCTTGGCCTGTTTCTGGCCTGCCTGACCTGCCGTTTTTGTCTGAAATACCGGCTGGACCGCTTGACCGGCACACCCTCCGGCACTTACTGGCTTCTGCCCCTGCGCGATATGCTATCTTTCGGGGTATTCATTGCTTCGCTTTTCGGCCAATCCATCCATTGGCGGGGCGAAAAATTTGAAATGCAAGCACGCGGTGCGTTTTCGCAAACTGAGGTTTCCTGATGCTAAAGACCCTATTTCTCCAGGCCCCATCCTTTGACGGGTTCGATGGTGGTGCCGGCTCGCGCTATCAAGCCAAGCGGGAAATCAAAAGCTTCTGGTTCCCCACCTGGCTGGCACAGCCTGCAGCCCTGGTCGAAAATTCCAAACTGATCGACGCCCCGCCCCATAAAACCAGTCTGGCCGAGGTCGTGGCACAGGCCAAAGATTTCGATCATGTGGTGGTCCACACCTCCGTCCCGTCCTTTAAATCCGATGTAAAGGTGATCGAGGCTTTAAAAGCCGCCAATCCCCATCTCAAAGCAGGCTTGATCGGCGCCAAAGTGGCCGTCCATGCCGATAATTCCCTGCGCGATGCGCCCGTGGTCGATTATGTGGCCCGCAACGAATTCGATTTCACGGTGAAAGATGTCGCCGATGAAATCCCCTTCGCCGATATCAAAGGCATTTCCTATCGCAATGCCCAGGGCGTGATCCTCCATAATGAAGATCGTCCGATGATCGAAAATATGGATTCACTGCCCTTCGTCACGCCGGTCTATAAGCGCGACCTCGTGATGGAAAATTATTTCATCGGCTATCTGAAACATCCCTATATCTCCATCTATACGGGCCGCGGCTGCAAATCGCGCTGCACCTTCTGCCTCTGGCCGCAAACCGTTGGCGGCCACAATTATCGCACCCGCTCGGTCGGCCATGTCATCGAAGAAATCAAATGGGCGATGAAGGCATTCCCGCAAACCCGCGAATTCTTCTTCGACGACGACACTTTCACCGACGATCTGCCCCGCGCCGAAGCCATCGCCAAAGAACTCGGCAAACTCGGCGTCACATGGTCCTGCAATGCCAAGGCCAATGTGCCCTATGACTCGCTGAAAAAACTGCGTGACGGCGGCTTGCGCCTGTTACTGGTCGGCTATGAATCCGGCAATCAGCAGATTCTGCATAATATCAAAAAGGGTATGCGCATCGAAGTCGCCGAACAATTCACCAAGGATTGTCACACACTCGGCATCGCCATCCATGGCACATTCATTCTGGGCCTGCCCGGCGAAAGCAAGGAAACGATCCGTGAAACGGTGGAATTCGCCAAACGCATTAACCCGCACACGATTCAGGTCTCACTGGCCGCGCCTTATCCCGGCACATTCCTGTTCGATCAGGCGGTGAAAAATGGCTGGCTCGATGCCGATAATGCCGAACTGGTCGATGATAGCGGCATCCAGATAGCGCCGCTGCACTATCCCCATCTCAGCCACAAAGAAATCTTCACGTCGCTGGAAAGCTTCTACAAGGAATTCTATTTCCGCCCGGGCAAGATCGCATCCATCGTCGGCGAAATGCTCACCTCCACCGACATGATGAAGCGTCGCCTGCGCGAAGGCGTTGAATTCTTCCAATTCCTGAAGGAGCGCCGGGAACACGCGGCTTGAAACAGCTCGTCATCACGGCAGATGATTTCGGGGCCGCGGACGAGGTCAATCAGGCGGTAGAGCAAGCCCATCTTCACGGCATCCTCTCCGCCGCCAGCCTCATGATGGGGGCCCCCGCCACGCAAAATGCGGTTCAATTGGGCCATGCTTTGCCCAGCCTCCGCATCGGCCTGCATCTGGTGCTGGTCGAGGGCAGGCCCGTCCTCCCCCCGGATCAAATCCCCGCCCTGGTCGATCAAAGCGGCCATTTCCGCCGCGACATGGCTGTGCTGGGCAGCCAGCTCTTCTTTCTCCCGGCCCCCCGCGCCCAGATGGAAGCCGAGATCGAGGCCCAGTTCAAAGCCTTTGCCACGACCGGCCTCACGCTGGACCATGTGAATGCCCATAAGCATTTCCATCTCCATCCCTCCATCGCCAATGCCATTCTGCGCATCGGCCCCGCCTATGGGATGAAGGCCTTGCGCATCCCCTATGAGCCTCCGCTGGCAAATATCCCCGTCACATGGCCGGGCAGGCTGGCGGGCTATTTCGCCCGGCGCCTGATGCGCCGCTGCCATGGTCAGGGGCTGATCACCCCCGATCAGGTCTATGGCCTCAGCCTGTCCGGCCGTATGACCGGCCCATGCCTGCAAGATGTGCTGCACCACCTCCCCGAGGGGCTGACAGAAATCTATCTCCACCCCGCCACCGCCCCCTATCCCGGCTCCGCGCCGGGCTACGGCTATAAAGCCGAACTGGATGGCCTGACCGCTCCAGACAGCCATACTGTCCTGCAAAAGTCCGGGGCAAAATTGGGGGGATTCCGGGATTTTAACTGAGTTATCGAACACCCGCCGAGTCGGGTTATAGTCCGCCCGCATCGCTGGTTTGGAGAATGGATTCCCGCATGAGCAGCCAAGGTCTTGTCTTGCCACTACCCGATCTCAGCCTGCCGATCCCGCTCCCGCCGCGCGGCCCGATCCGGCTTGGCAGCGACGATCATAAAGCCCTGTTCTGCCGGACCCTGCTCACCACCTTCAATCCCTATAAGCCCGCGGTGATCGATTGGCCGGTGCTCGATCCTGAAACCAGGGACAAGATCGTCAATCTGCCGATCTGGGACATTGCTGTGCAGACCGAAGGCAAGGCCCGCCTGCGCGTCGCCAGCTATGGCTATCTGGTTCAGGACCCCATGCTCAAACGCGCCATAGAACTCGATGCCTATGAAGAAGGCCGCCACAAACATGTGCTGGCCCATATGGTCGAAGCCTATGGCATCAAACTCGCGCCCGAACCCGCCTATGTCGCGCCGCGCGATGCCGAATGGGCCTTCATGGTGACCGGCTATAGCGAATGTATCGACAGCTTCTTCGCGTTCGGCCTGTTCGAAACCGCCAAACGCTCCGGCTTCTTCCCGCCCGAACTGGTCGATACATTCGAGCCCGTGATGCAGGAAGAAGGCCGCCATATTTTATTCTATGTGAATTGGGTGGCCTGGCATCGTCGTAATATGCCGCTGTGGCGCAGACCCTGGTTCGAACTCAAAGTGCTGGGCGTCTGGGCGTTTCTGATCTGGGAACGCCTCGGCATCGTCCGCGATGTCGGCGGTCAGGTCGAACAGGACAATAATTTCACCGTGAACGGTGCCAAACAGGTGGGTGAAGACATCAGCTTCACCCAATTGGTCGATATCTGTCTGTCCGAGAATGATCGCCGGCTCGGCATCTATGATCCGCGCCTGCTGCGTCCCACTTTTGTGCCCGCTATGGTGCGCCTGCTGCGTAAATTCCTGCCCAATCCCAAACCAATGCCTGCATAAACGACCTATGCAAACACTTGTCACGGTCACTGGCGCATCAGGATTTGTTGGCTCCGCTCTCTCACGGGCGCTGCTTCAGCGCGGCTATAAGGTGCGCGCTCTTATGCGCCCCTCCAGCTCGCGCCAAAATCTCGCCGATCTCGACATCGAAATGATGCAGGGCGATCTGCTGGATATCAGCTCCCTGCAAGCGGCCCTCAAAGGCGCAACCTATCTCTTCCATTGCGCCGCCGATTACCGCCTCTGGGCGCCCAACCCACAAGACATCGTCCGAAACAATCTGAGCGGCACAAAAAACATCATGCAGGCCGCGCTCGATCAGGGCGTGGACAAAGTTGTCTACACGTCCAGCGTTGCCACCCTAAAGCCGGGGCAGGGCAAACCCGTGGACGAAACCTCCCGACATGATGAAACCACGGTGATCGGGGCCTATAAACGCAGCAAAGTCGTGGCCGAACGCGCGGTCGAAAAGATGATCGCCGAACAAAATCTCCCGGCCACGATTGTCAGCCCGTCCACCCCTATCGGCCCGCGCGATATCAAGCCCACACCCACGGGCCGCATCATTGTCGAAGCCGCCACCGGAAAAATCCCGGCCTTTGTCGATACGGGCCTCAATCTCGTCCATGTCGATGATGTCGCCCATGGTCATTTATTGGCTCTCGATAAGGGCAAAATCGGCGAACGCTATATTCTGGGCGGCAGCGATGTCAGCCTGCAACAAATGCTGGCCGTGATCGCCGCTAAAGCGGGGCGTAAAGCGCCGAGAGTGAAATTACCGCGCGGCCCGCTCTATCCGCTGGCCTATGGCGCGGAAGCCGTTGCCCGCTTCACGGGGAAAGAACCCTTCCTCACCGTCGATGCGCTCACCATGTCGAAATATCATATGTTCTTTTCCTCGGCCAAAGCCGCCCGTGATCTAGGCTATGCCGCGCGCCCGTGGGAGCAGGGCATTTTTGATGCCTATGACTGGTTTGCCGCCACAGGCTATCTCCGATGATCGCGCTGGCATCTTTATCCCTGCTCATATGGCTGGTGCTGATTTTCGGTCGTGGCCGCTTCTGGCTGATGCGCGAACGCGACAGCCGCATTGAAGCCGCGCCCCCGCATAGCTGGCCCCGCGTCACCGCCATCGTTCCCGCCCGCGATGAAGCCGATGTCATCGCCTATTCAGTGGGCAGCCTGCTGGCACAGGATTACCCCGGCTCGTTCCACATCATTCTGGTCGATGATCAAAGCAGCGATGGCACAAGCGACATCATCCGCAAACTTCCCATGCAGCACCGCCTCACCATCCTGCAAGGCAGCACACCACCCGACGGCTGGACCGGAAAATTATGGGCGGTCAAGCAAGGCATCACCCAGGCACATGACACAGATTTCGTCTGGCTGACCGATGCCGATATCGAACATTCCGCAAATAATCTGCGCCATCTCGTGATGCATGCCGAACGTGATCAGCATGTGCTGGTCTCCCTCATGGCAAAATTACATTGCCGGACCTTCGCGGAAAAACTCATGATTCCCGCCTTTGTCTATTTCTTCGATATGCTGTTCCCTTTCCCCTTGGTGAACCGTCCCGATCATTCGCTCGCCGCAGCCGCTGGCGGCTGCATGTTGATCCGTCGTGTCGCTCTGGAAAAAGCTGGCAATATCGATGCCATACGCAACGAAATCATCGATGATTGCGCCATGGGCCGGCTGATGAAAAAGCAAGGTTCGATCTGGCTTGGTTTCACCAGACGCGCCATGAGCATCCGTCTCTACACGACGCTGCGCGAAATCCGTCACATGATCGCCCGCTCAGCCTTCGCCCAACTCGATTATTCGGTGCTTTATCTGCTCGGCACGGTGCTGGGCATGATCACGCTTTTTGTGCTGCCCCCCGTGCTCGCCATCATGGCCGAAGGCTGGGTGCAATATGTCTCTGTCGCCACATGGCTCGCCATGACCATCTCCATCCAGCCCATGCTGCGCTTTTATAAGCTTTCACCCTATTGGGGTGCAGTGCTGCCTCTCATCGCTCTGCTCTACACCGCCTATACAGTCGATTCCGCCATTCAGTTCTGGCGCGGTAAGGGCGGCATGTGGAAGGGCAGGGCACAGGCCATCCGCATATGAACAACGCGCCACAGCTTGCCTCCGGCAAAAACCATAGTGATGAAAATTTCCCCGTTGCCTCGGTGCTCATCCATCCACGGCACCGCGCGCCGATTATGGCTTTTTATCATTTTGCCCGCGCCGCCGATGATGTGGCAGATCATGAACATGCCAGCCCCGATGAAAAACTACATCTTTTGGATGACATGCGCCTCAGCCTTCTAGGCCAATCTGAAAGCTCACCCGTCTCCGCCCATTTGCACCACGCCCTCTCAGAACGTGGCCTCACCAATCAGCATGGCCTTGACCTGCTCGAAGCCTTCCGCCGCGACGTCACCAAATTGCGCTATCAGAATTGGGACGAGCTGATGGATTATTGCCGCTATTCAGCCATGCCCGTAGGCCGTTTCGTGCTGGATGTGCATGGTGAATCACAGGCCGCATGGCCGCGTAACGATGCGCTCTGCGCCGCGCTTCAAATCATCAATCATCTTCAGGATTGCGGCAAAGATTATCGCCAGCTCAACCGTGTCTATATTCCCGAGCCGCTTCTGCAAAAGGCTGGTCTCACCCCGGCGGCTTTCGCCGCTGACAAAGCCTGCCCCGCTTTGCTCGCCATCATCCGCGATCTCGCCCGCAAAACTGCCGGCCTGCTGGAAATCTCCGCCTCATTCGCTGATCACATCAAAGATCTGCGTTTGGGCCTGGAAGTCGCGGTCATCCAAAAACTCGCCGAAGACCTCAACACAATATTGCAACAGCGTGATCCTCTCTCGCAAAAGGTTCATCACAGCAAAGCCCGCGCGCTTGGTCAGGCCACCAGCGCCGCCATAAGTTTTCTCCTGTGCCGCCCCTTCAGGGGAGGCCGCGCATGAATGCCGTTCCCAATATAGCGGCGATACAAGCCAAGGCCTCACGCAGCTCCTTCTATGCCGCGATGCGCATATTGCCCAAGGCGGAACGCGATGCGATGTTCGCCATCTATGCGTTCTGCCGCGCGGTCGATGACATCGCCGACGATGGCGAAGGCTCCCGCCCTGAACGCGCTCAGGCCTTAAACCAATGGCGCAGCGATCTCCAAAACCTCTATGCAGGAAATTGCCCACAGCGCATCGCCTTCCTCGCCCAGCCCGTACAGTCTTATAAATTACGCCAGCAGGATTTCCTCGCCGTGATCGACGGCATGGCGATGGATGTGGAGGCCGATATTCAGGCGCCCGATCTGGAAACACTCGATATCTATTGCGATCGTGTCGCCAGCGCGGTGGGCCGCCTCTCGGTCAAAATTTTTGGGTTAGATGAAGCACCAGGCTTTGCCCTGGCCCATCATCTGGGCCGCGCTTTGCAGCTCACAAATATTCTGCGCGATATAGATGAAGATGCCAAAATCAATCGCCTCTATCTCCCGCGTGAGGCCCTGCAAGACGCAGGTATCGAAACATCTGATCCGCTCAAAGCCATCTCCACGCCCCTGGTCGATACGGCCTGCAAATATCTCGCACGCAATGCGCATGACCATTATGCGGAAGTGGAAAATCTATTGCGGCAGAAACCCCGCGGCCGGCTTGCTGCGCCGCGCCTGATGGGGGCTGTCTATCATCGCATTCTCATGCGCATGGAAGTGCGGGGCTGGTCCCCCCCCCGCACAAGGGTCAGCCTGCCCAAACCTCAGCTCTTATTGCTACTCGCCCGTTACGGATTATTCGCATGACCGGCATAACCTATATTATCGGCGCAGGTCTGGCCGGGCTTAGCGCCGCCGTCGATCTTGCGCGCGCTGGCCGTAAAGTCGAGCTGATAGAATCCTCCAATCAAGCCGGTGGCCGTTGCCGCTCCTATTTCGATAGCGCGCTTGGCCGCATCATCGACAATGGCAATCATTTAGTGCTCTCGGGCAATCGTGCAACCTTCGATTACTTGCGCAAAATCGGCGCGGAACACAGCATGAATGGGCCAGATCAGGCCAGCTTCGTCTTTGCCGATCTGCGTGATGGCTCGCGTTTTAAAATTCATGCCAATGATGGCGCCCTCGCCTGGTGGGTTCTGTCAGATAAACGCCGCGTCCCCGGCACGCGTCTGCGTGACTATCTCTCTCTGCTCGGTCTTCTCACCGCCAAACCGCGCGCCACTGTCCGCGACGCCATGCCGACACAGGGGCCGCTCTGGGATCGGTTGATGAACCCCTTCCTCTTGGCCGCCTTGAATACCGAGCCCAGTCAGGGCTCGGCCATGCTGGCAGGGGCGATCATTCGCGCAACGCTGGCCAAAGGCGGGAAACATTATTATCCGCGCATCGCCGAACCCAATCTGGGCGCAAGCTTTGTTGATCCCGCCCTGGCCATGCTCAAAGCCCATGGAGCAAAGATTCGCATGGGCCTGCGTTTGCGCCAGATGGATCAGGAAAATGGTTCAGTAACCGCTCTCCATATGGCCGAAGTGACACGGTTGGAAAAAAACGATCAGGTGATTCTGGCCGTGCCGCCATGGATCGCGGGCGAATTATGCCCCGGCCTCAGCGTGCCAGACAGCTTCAATCCCATCATCAATGCGCATTATCTGATCGCCCCCCCAGCCGACCTTGCTCCGATCATTGGTGTCCTTGGCGGCACTGCCGAATGGATATTCAGCTTCCCCGACCGGATTTCCGTAACCGTTAGCAATGCCGCACATCTGGTTGATTTAGATAGAGAATCCATAGCCCGCCAGATCTGGGCCGATATCGCGAAAGTCCATCATTTGGGGGCTGAAATGCCGCCTTGGCAAATCGTAAAGGAAAAACGGGCAACATTTGCCGCAACCCCCGAACAAGACGCAAAGCGCCCAAATGCTGCCACGACTTTACGTAATCTCACACTTGCAGGCGATTGGGTTTCCAATGGCCTGCCAGCAACGATTGAAGGGGCCATCCGTTCAGGTCAGACAGCCGCGCGTTTGGTTCTTCAGTCGCCTTCCTTATAATGCCTAACTCAAAGCCGAAATACGAAGATATGAACAAAATGGTCGGCGATACCGCCTTGCTGGAACTCGAAACGGTCATTCACAGCGCCACTGAAGCGCTGCTGAAACAGCAGCGTGCAGATGGCCACTGGGTCTTCGAACTCGAAGCCGACGCCACTATTCCGTCCGAATATATTTTGCTCGTGCATTATCTGGGCGAAACCCCAGATCTCGAACTGGAACGTAAACTCGGTGTCTACTTGCGCCGTATTCAGGGTGATCATGGCGGCTGGCCGCTCTTCCACAATGGCGCATTCGATATCAGCGCCACGGTCAAAGCCTATTACGCCCTGAAAATGATCGGCGATCCGATAGACGCAGCCCATATGGTCCGCGCGCGCAACGCCATCCTCGCCCATGGCGGGGCAGGTGAGGCCAATGTCTTCACCCGTATCCAATTGGCGCTCTATGGCCAATTGGACTGGCGTTATATTCCAGAAGTGCCGGTCGAACTGATCCTCGCACCACGCTGGTTCCCGATACATTTATGGAAAATGTCCTATTGGGCGCGCACGGTCATGGTGCCGCTGCTGGTTCTGGCCGCGCTGCGCCCCGTCGCGCGCAATCCGCGCCGCGTCACGGTGGCAGAACTCTTCTCAAAGACTATCCGCGCGAAGGAAAATATCGCCGCCCATCAAAATCGCGTTTGGGCAGCCTTTTTCATCGCACTGGATCATGTGCTGAAATGGATTCAGCCCTATTGGCCTAAAAAACTGCGCCAACGCGCCATCGATCGCTGCGTCGCTTTCGTGACCGAACGCCTCAATGGCGAGGACGGCCTGGGCGCCATCTATCCGGCCATGACCAATAGCGTGATGATGTTCGATCTGCTGGGTTACGCCCCCGATCATCCAGACCGCGCCATCGCCCGTTATTCGGTGGAAAAGCTGCTCGTGGTGAAAGACGACGAAGCCTATTGCCAACCCTGTGTGTCACCGGTCTGGGATACAGCGCTGGCCTGTCATGCGCTGATGGAAGTGCGCGGTGCCGAAGCCAATGCCAAAGTTGTCGAAGGTCTGGAATGGCTGAAGCAACGTCAGGTGCTCAATGTCAAAGGCGACTGGGCCGATCTTCGCCCCGATGTGCGCCCCGGTGGCTGGGCCTTCCAATATAATAATGATCACTATCCCGATCTGGATGATACGGCGGTCGTCGTCATGGCGCTGGGCCGCGCCTCCGAAACCATAGCGCCGCAATCTGATTTTAAGGAAGCGATTGAGCGTGGCCGCGAATGGGTTGAAGGCCTGCAAAGCAGCAATGGGGGCTGGGGTGCTTTTGACGTCGATAATTCCTACCATTACCTGAACAATATCCCCTTCGCCGATCACGGCGCCTTGCTCGATCCCCCAACAGAAGATGTCACGGGCCGTTGCCTCGGCATGCTCGCGCAACTGGGCGAAACAGCCGAAAGCCCCCGCGTCCAACGAGCACTGGCCTATCTCGAAAAAGTCCAGATGAAAGATGGCAGCTGGTTCGGCCGCTGGGGCGTGAATTATATCTATGGCACATGGTCGGTGCTGGCTGGGCTCAATGCCGTAAAACTCGATCCTGAAACAGCCATGATCAAACGCGCTGGCGACTGGCTGATCTCTGTCCAGAACAGTGATGGTGGCTGGGGTGAAGATTGCGACAGTTATAAGCTCGATTATGCGGGCTATGAATCCGCTCCCTCCACCGCCTCGCAAACCGCCTGGGCCCTATTGGGATTAATGGCGGCAGGTATGGTCAATCACCCCGCCGTCAGCCGCGGCATCCGCTATCTACAAGATACCCAAGGCGAAGACGGTTTCTGGCCACAGGAAGAATATACCGGCGGCGGTTTCCCGCGCGTCTTCTATCTGCGGTATCACGGCTATCCGAAATTCTTTCCGCTCTGGGCGGTCGCGCGCTATCGCAACCTTAAACAAGGTAATCATCAGCGCGTGGAATTTGGTTTGTGATGATACTTGCTGTCGTCGGCTTACAGCGCGAAGCTCGTATTCTAGGCAGCGGCGCCCATGTCACCTTGATCGGCGGGGGCAATAGCGCGGGCCTCAAGGCCCAGCTGGATCAGCATCTCGCACAAAAAAACTTTGCCGGTGTGCTCAGTATCGGCATAGCCGGCGGACTCAGCTCAAATATGCATCCGGGCAGCGCCGTTCTTGCCACCCATATCGTCCATGGCGCAGATACTTATCTTTGCGATCCGGCCTGGCGCGAACAAATCCTCTTCCAGGTGCCAAGGCTGCGCAGCGGCGTCATCGCAGGCAGCGATCAGATCCTTGCCAGCCGCCCGGAAAAAACCGCGCTTTACGAACGCACCGGCGCCTTTGCAGTGGATATGGAATCCCATATCGCCGCGCGCGCAGCGGCTGAACATGCTCTACCGTTCGCCGCTTTGCGCGTGGTCTGTGATCCCTGTGACCGAACCTTGCCGCCTGCGGCCCGGGTGGCCATGCGGGCGGACGGCTCTATAAATATAAGCGCGGTCCTGCGCTCTCTGGCCCTGCACCCGCTGCAAATAGCCGACCTGCTTTTGGCCGCGCGCGATTCCGCGACAGCCTTTCGCACGTTACTCCGCTGCCGCAATCGTCTCAGTGACGGATTGGGCGCTGGTCTTCTGGGTACGAATCTCAGTTAGTTTATGTTCGACATGGCGGGTAAACACGAATTCCGCTGGCCGCTGCTTATCCAGCGCTATCTCGGGCGCCATAGGGCCCTGGGTTTTGACGCCTGCGATCATACGAGAAAATAATTTCCACGGCCGCTTGATGGAATCATTCACGGCAGTGCCTTCAAAGCCGCAATGCACCATGCAATTGGCGCATTTCTCGTAATTGCCGACACCATATTTTTTCCATTCCGTATCTTCCATCAATTCACGGAATGTCTTCACATAGCCTTCGCCCAAAAGATAACAGGGCTTCTGCCAGCCAAACACGGTGCGTGCAGGCATACTCCAGGGCGTGCATTCATAGGTCTGATTGCCAGCCAGAAAATCCAGAAACAGCTCAGATTGGGTAAAGGCCCAGCTCTTGCCGCCATTACCTCGGGATAAAATATCCCGGAATAATTTCTTGGTCCGCTCACGATTCAGGAAATGCTCCTGATCCGGTGCCCGCTCATAGGCATAGCCGGGCGAGACCGTAATCCCGTCCAGACCCAAAGCCATCATCTCATCAAAGAATTTGGCAACCCGCTCCGGCTGGGCATCATTGAACAAGGTGCAATTGATCTGAGTGCGAAACCCGCGCGCCTTGGCCAGCTTGATAGCCTCCACCGCTTTTTCATAGGTGCCGTCCAGACAGACTGATTTATCATGCATCTGCTGATCGCCATCCAGATGGATCGACCAGGTGAAATTGTCGTGCGGCTTATATTGATCAATCTTCTTGGCCAGCAGCAGCGCATTGGTGCACAGGATCACAAATTTCCCGCGTTGAATGTAGCCTTCCACGATCTTGGGCATATCGCGGTGCAGCAGCGGCTCCCCGCCAGCGATCGAAACAGCGGGCGCGCCGCATTCGTCAATCGCCTCCATACATTCCTCATAGCTGAGGCGCTGGTTCAGAATTTCATCAGGGTAATCAATCTTACCACAGCCGGCACAGGCCAGATTGCAACGGAATAGCGGCTCTAACATCAGAACCAAAGGATAGCGCGCCCGCCCCAGCAAATGCTGTTTCAGAACGTAACCACCAATCTTGGCTGCCTGTTTGACGGGAATACCCACGCGAACTCCGTTCTAATTGCGCAATTCGGCGGGAAGGCGGAACTCAATATGTTCCTTGATCCCGTCCATGCTCGACACTTCCACTTCATCAATCGCGCGCAAGGCGGTGATGACATTTTCCACCAGCTCTTCGGGTGCCGAAGCTCCGGCCGTCAGCCCGATCCGTTGTTTGCCCTTCAGCCAGGCCGCATCCAATTCGCTGGCATCGGCAATCAAATAGCTGGGCACGCCTTCTTCCTTGCCGATCTCGCAAAGCCGGTTGGAATTAGAACTGTTCTGCGCCCCGACCACCAAAATCACATCCGCGACTTTGCATAATTCGCGCACCGATGATTGGCGGTTCTGCGTGGCATAACAAATGTCCGAAGTTTCAGGCCCGACAATATCGGTGAAAAAGCGCTTCAACGCCGCAATGATCCCGCGCGTATCATCAATCGATAAGGTGGTCTGGGTGACATAGGCCACCGGCAGATCGCGCGGCAGCTCCAGCTTCTCCACATCCTCTTCCGATTGTACCAGAACCACCGGTGCGCCGACCTGGCCCATCGTGCCTTCCACTTCGGGATGGCCCGCATGTCCGATCAGCAGCAATTGGCGCCCCTGCTTGGCATAGCGCTTGCCTTGGGAATGCACTTTGGAAACCAGCGGGCAGGTGGCATCCAGCACAGGCAATCCGCGGATGGCGGCATTATTGACCACCGCCTGCGGCACGCCATGGGCACTGAACACGGTCACAGCCCCATCCGGCACCTCATCCAGATCTTCCACAAAGCGGGCTCCCTTGCTTTTAAGGGTCTCCACCACATGCTTGTTATGGACGATCTCATGGCGCACATAGACCGGCTCTCCATATTTTTGAAGAGCCCGCTCGACAATATCGATCGCACGGACAACGCCAGCACAAAAACCGCGCGGCTGAGCAAGAATGACACGCATCATGAGCGGTGAAACACCCCGTCTTAAGGCCAGCAATCAAGGCCGCACCGGAACAGCCCTGTGTTTACTCGGCTCACGGGCCATCGTCCAGAGTTGCCTTTGCGCCACCATCACAGCCTTTTAAAAGACTCATTCAGGCCAGCTTTACAACGCTTTAAGCCCTTGCCACTGGCGGGCCGGAATGGTTCCTTTAGCCGGTTCACAAGGGGACATCATGCAGATTCGCGCAAACGGTGCCCAGGCTGCTTTGGCTGGGGTTGATTTGAACAGCGCCTTGAAACAGGCCGCCCAGCAGGTGGAAGCCGCGCTGGAGCAGATTTTACCCCCCTCCACCGGCCTCCACAGCCGCGTGGTCGAGGCCATGCGCTATGCCACATTCGCGGGCGGTAAGCGCCTTCGCCCCTTTCTGGTCCTGCAAAGCGCCCGCCTTTTCGGGGTAGAGCCGCAACATGCGGTCCGGGTCGCCGCCGCCATTGAAATGCTGCACACCTATTCTCTGGTCCATGACGATCTGCCCTGCATGGATGATGACGACCTGCGTCGGGGCCGCCCCACCACCCACCGCGCTTTTGACGAAGCAACAGCCATTCTGGCCGGTGATGGCCTGCTCACCCTGTCCTTCGGTCTTCTGGCCGACCCGCGCACCCATCCCGTGGCCGAAGTCCGCAGCAGCCTGATCGCCGCGCTGGCGCAGGCCGCAGGTGCCGAAGGCATGATCGGCGGCCAGATGATCGATATGCGCGCCAGCGAAGAACAGTTCGGCGCGGACGAGATCAAATTATTGCAGCGTCTGAAAACCGGTGCCCTGTTCGAATTTTCCTGCGAAGCAGGCCCGATCCTGGCCCAGTCCAGCGCCGAAGACCGCGCCCGCCTCAATGCCTATGCCCGCGATTTCGGCCTGGCCTTCCAGATCACCGACGATCTGCTGGATGTCACGAGCACAGCCGAAAAAACCGGCAAAGCCGTCGGCAAGGATCAGGAGCATGGCAAAGCCACACTGATCTCGATCTATGGCATCGATCAGGCCCGCGCCGAAGCCGAAGCCTGCGTCCAACGCGCCTGCGAAACGCTTGCCCCCTTTGGCGACAAAGCAGGCGACCTCAAAGCCCTCGCGCTCTACCTGCTGGACCGTGATAGCTAGAAGCGGGCCTTAAATCGCAAAAGGCATCAATCGAAATCCGGCAGATCCGCCGGATCAATCCGCCCATTGCGAATCTGATTGGCGCGATTCTGATAATGCAGGCTGCGCATGGTCGCATATAAATCAACCGACTGCCGCTCGATCGCGCGCAATGTATCAATATTACGCGAACGCGCATCCACCAGACTTAATCCGCTTTGCAGCAGGGAATAATAAACTTTGCCATCCCATGCCAGATAGCCAAAAGCGTTGAAATAATGATCGACATAACGCCCGGCAAAATCGCGCGGCTGGCTCGATCCTAAAAGCGGCAACACCATATAAGGCCCGCCCGGCATGCCATAAACCGCCATAGTCTGCCCGAAATCTTCAGTGTGGCGCGCAAAGCCCCGCTCGGTCGCCACATCCATCACACCCAAAATGCCCAATGTCGTATTCAAACCAAAGCGCGCAGCCGCATGGCCGGCCCGCTCAAATTCAAATTGCAGAAGATCATTGGCAAAAGTGATGGGCAAATTGATGTTGTTCAGAAAATTATGAATGCCGGTCCGTAAGCCGTTCGGCACGGCGCTCCGATAAAAGGTCGCCGCAGGCAAGGCCGCATTGCGGTCGAGCTTCTGGTTAAACGTGAAGAAGGAGCGATTGATCGATTCCAGCGGATCATAAACCTCGCTGTGGTCTCGTTTGCTGGCACAGGATGCCAGCGCGGCACATAGTATGATCGGTCCGGAAATACGGGCAAAGGCCCCGACGAAACGCAAAATATCCACGCAGTCCATCCACCCCAATAGGGCTGACCTGAAATACGTCACAGCCCCTTGCCCGCAAGTGTCGGAAATTTCCCACCATTTGCAAGCCCCTGCCATTCAGGGCGGCTGCTTTTTCATCACCCCCGCGAAAAAACAGGCTCCCGCTTCTCGCCAAAGGCAACGAGTGCCGCTTTATGATCCGCGCTCTGGGCCAGTTCGGCCAGTATTTCCAATTGCTGGCGCGCGGCCATATCAGGCAATAAATCCGCCGCCTGATCCGCCATTTTCTTGCTGGCCTCGATCGAAAGCGGAGCCCTGCTGGCGATCCGCGCGGCCAAAGCCAAAGCCTGCTCCATCAAGGAAGCGGACGGGTATACCGCGCTCACCAAACCAAATTGTTCGGCCTGCGCAGCCTCAAAGGGTAGGCCGGTCAGAAGCATCTGCTTGGCCCGCGCCACGCCAATCAGGCGCGGCAAGCGGTAAGCCGACGCGATCAAGCCCACATTCACCCCGGCACAGGTCAGTTTTGCGCTCTGGCTGGCCAAGCGAATATCGCAGCACAAAGCCAGTTCCAGCCCGCCCCCGACCGCCCAGCCATTCAAGGCTGCAATCACCGGGGCACGAAACGCCTCCACCTGATTCAGCATGGCGTGAAAATCTGCCAGTAGGGCTGCCCGCTCCGGCGCTGGCAAATGGCTGGCCTGTTGCTGCTCCTTCAAGTCGTCGCCACTGCAAAAGGCTTTGCCGCGCCCGGTTAATATCAGCGCCCGCACCGAATAATCGGCCTCCAGTGCGGATAATATTTGGCGAAATTCAACCCGCATCTCGCGGCCCAAAGTATTGGCAGGCGGATTATCAATCTCCAGCAGAACCACATGCGCCCCGATCCGGCTTTGATGAAGTGTACCCATGAAATTCTCCTGCTCAGATAGAGGTGGCAGCCCAGCGCGCCGAAACAGGCCAGCACCGAAACAGGCCAGCACCGAAACAGGATTGGGTTTGCCTTGCCACCTGTCTAATCTCAAGCCCGGATTCTTCAGCACTGCGAGACCACCGGCATGCAACATCGCCCATCCCGCCCCTTTTTCGCGCCCTGCCTTGTCGCTACCTTAGCCTTCCTTACCCTCACACCTTCTTTTGCAGCCGGGAGTTCAGCAGATATGACCCTTTCCCCTGATCAGGAACAATTCACCTGGGATCTGGCTGACCTCTATCCGTCCGACGCCGCCTGGGCCGAAGCCCGCAGCAAACTCGCCGCCCAAAGCCAGAACCTCAACACCTATAAAGGCACATTGGGCAAAGGTGCCGATCAACTGCTCACGGTCCTGAATGCGATCAGCCAAATCCGCAAAGAGGCCTATCGGCTCGCCTCCTATGCCTCTTTGAAAGCCGATGAAGATGTCCGCATCGCGGCCAATCAGGAAAGACTGCAAACCGCTCAAACCCTGCTGACGGATATCAGTGCCAGAACCGCATGGTTCTCCCCCGAAATTCTGGCGCTCGGCGCGAACAGGATCAAAGACTATCAGACGGCAGAACCGGCCCTGCAAAGCCGCTTCGGCATGATCTTGGATGATATATTACGCGCCGCCCCCCATACGCTGGGGGCGGAAGCCGAAGCTGTGTTGGCCGAAGCAGGAAATGTTTTGGGCCAGCCCGATACCATCTACAGCCAGCTCGCAAATGGTGAATTGCCGTTCAAAACAGTGAAGCTCTCCACCGGCGAAGAGGTCCGCCTCGATCAGGCCGCCTATGGCAAATATCGCCAATCCCTCAATCGCGCGGATCGCAAACTGGTCTTTGATACATATTGGCCAACATTTTCGGCCTATCAAGGCACCATAGGCGCCACGCTCACAGCCCATATTCGCGGCGAAATCTTCAATGCCAAAAGCCGCAAATTCCCCAATACGCTGGCCGCCGCGACCTTCGCAGATAACATGCCCGAAAGCGTCTATCGCACATTGATAAATCAGGCCAATCAAAGCCTGCCCACGCTGCATCGCTATTTGAAGCTGCGTAAAACCGCACTCGGCATCACGGATGACCTCAGATATTACGATTCCTATCCGCCTATTTTCGATCTCCCCAATCCGCAGAAATTCTCATTGGATGATCTCAAGCGCATCACGCTGGACGTCACCAAACCCTTTGGCGCGGAATATACAAGCCTGTTGGAAAAAGGATTTCAGGGCCGCTGGATGCATGTCTATCCCCGTCAGGGCAAGGCAAACGGTGCCTATATGAATGGCAGCGCCTATGATGTGCATCCCTATCTCCTGCTGAACAATCACGATGATTACGACACGTTGTCCACCTTCGCCCATGAATGGGGCCACGCGGTCCATACATTGCTCACCAGCCAGTCCCAGCCTTTTGAAAAGGCCGATTATTCCACCTTCATCGCGGAAACAGCCTCTATCGCCAATGAATTGCTTCTCAACGATGCACTGGTGGCGCAATCCAAAAGCAAGGAAGAAAAACTCTACTATCTGGGCGAGGCGCTGGAGCTGATCCGCACCACTTTCTTCCGCCAAACCATGTTCGCCGAATTTCAACTCTTGATCCATGCCGAGGTCGAAAAAACCGGCTCACTTTCGGGCGAACGCATGACCGACCTCTATTGCGGCCTGCTCAAAAAATATCATGGCGATAGCGACGGCGTGATGAAAATAGACCCGGCCTATTGCATCGAATGGGCCTTCATTCCGCATTTCTATTACGGCTTTTATGTTTATCAATATGCCACATCCATGGCCGGTGCCGCCCTGCTCACCGATGCGCTGGCCAGCGACGGCGAGATCGCCCGCGAACGCTTCATCACCATGCTGAAAGCAGGCGGTTCTGATTATCCTTATGAATTATACAAAAGGGCAGGGCTGGATATGGCGACAGCGGCTCCCTATCAGGCCCTCATCGCCCGCATGAACCGCATCATGGATCAGATCGACATGCTGCAATCCGCAAAATAAAAAAAGCCCGCCATGTTTTACGTGGCGGGCTTTTATATCACTAAAAACAGCGTTTATTTGACTTCCCAGCTGATCGACACATGGGCTGTCACAGCCTGTTCGCCCGCTGCGGTCGGCGTGGGCGCATCGGCCATCCGTGCCGATGCCATCATGACCTTTTCCATCATCATGGGGCGGGGCTGCTGCGCGCCGCTTTCCTGAATCGAAATAATCCGCCCCAAACTGACACCCGCCGCCTTGGCATAAGTCTGTGCCCGGGCCCGCGCATCTTCCACCGCCAAAGCTCTGGCCTCCATCAGCAATGGCTTGGGATCACGAATGGTAAAACTCACCTGTCCCATCTGATTGGATCCCGATTGCACCAAAGCATCCAAGGCCGAGCCCACCTTGCTGACATCGTCCAAAATCACCGTGACCTGATTTTGCACCTCATAGCCAATGATTTTGCGGCTCTCTTCAGGCGCTGCATTCTGACGATAGGGCGGATATTGCGGTGTCACCGAAAAGCCCGATGTCTGGATCGACTTCTCTGGCACCCCCAATTTGCGGATCGCGGCAAAAACCGCATTCATCGCCCGGCCATTGGCTGCCATGGCCGCGCCCGCGGTGGGGGCCTGCGTCACTACCCCGGCTGAAATCTGCGCCTGATCCGGCACGGACCGGACAATCCCTTCCCCTGAAACCGAAAGCAGCGGTATCACCGCCTCTTCAGCCGATGCCGCGGCTGTCAGCAGCAGACCGGACGCAACCAGGGATGCCCCCAGCATCGTCCTCAAAAGTGCCAGGGAATGCCCGCGCTCTCGCCGAATTTCTCTAACCATAAGCAACTCCTCGTTTTTCCTGAAAGCCCCCACCAAACCCCAGATCTCTTTGACTATCGCCCAGTGAGACAATTACCCCGTGGGAAACAGCCTCGCGGGAATTTTGCTTTTGTGCAATTGCTGCTATGCACGCCCCCGGTGGGGCCTGTAGCTCAGCCTGGTTAGAGCCGGCCGCTCATAACGGCTTGGTCGCAGGTTCGAATCCTGCCGGGCCCACCAATCACCCCTCAGCAGCGCTTCCACTCTGGTCAGCACGGATCAAGGATCACACGGTGGAAGACTATGACATCGTGATCATCGGCGCCGGTGCCGCCGGTATGCTATGCGCCGCCGCGGCCGCGCAGCGGGGCAGGCGGGTTCTGGTCCTCGATCATGCCAAAGCCGCGGGCGAAAAAATCCGTATCTCCGGTGGCGGCCGCTGCAACTTCACCAATCTGAACGCATCCCCTGCGCAATTCCTGTCGCAGAATCCGCATTTCTGTAAATCCGCCCTCAGCCGCTTCAGCGCCCGCGATTTCATCTCCATGGTCGAACGCCATGGCATCGCCTATCACGAAAAAACACTGGGCCAATTATTCTGCGATGGCTCAGCCCAGCAAATCATTCACATGCTGCTGGCCGAAATGCAGAAAGGCGGTGCGGAATTACGCCTCAATCAATCTGTGGATCGGGTGGAAAAAAGCACAACCGGCTTCACGCTCTATCTGTCTCATCTAGGCCAGATTGCCTGCCAATCCTTGGTCATTGCCACGGGGGGAAAATCCATCCCCGCGATGGGTGCCAGCGATTTCGCCTATCGCATCGCCCGCCAATTCGGCCTGCGCCTCACGGAAATCCGCCCCGCCCTGGTGCCGCTCACCTTCGATGGCCAATTACTGCAGCGCGCCAAAGCCCTCACCGGCATCGCGCTTCCCGCCCGCATCCATTGCGGCTCGGCCCAATTCGCCGAAGCCATGCTCTTCACCCATCGCGGCCTCAGCGGCCCGGCGATCCTGCAAATCTCATCCTATTGGCGCGAAGGTAAAACCATCACGGTGAATATGCTGCCCGGCCATGATGTGCTGGCCTTGTTGCGTAGCGCCAAACAACAAAATGGCAAACAAGCCCCGCACACTTTCCTGACAAACTATCTCCCCCGCCGCCTCGCCAAAGATATCGCTGATCACCAAGCCGGCACGGGCAATCTTGCCGATCTCTCCGATGCGAAATTGCATGCGCTCACGGACGCCATCCAGAACTGGCAAATCCTCCCTTCCGGCAGCGAAGGTTATCGCACAGCAGAAGTGACCTTGGGCGGTATCGATACGCAGGATCTGGACTCCCGCAGCATGGCCGCCAAAGCGGTCCCCGGCCTTTACTTCATCGGCGAAGCGGTCGACGTCACGGGCTGGCTTGGCGGCTATAATTTTCAATGGGCCTGGTCATCGGGCTGGTCCGCAGGGCAGGCCGCCTGACCCACCACTTGGGCATAAACACCACACAGGGCGACATTTTATACTATCAGGAATAAATGGCTAATTGCGCATGCCTCTCATATTGACAAAGCCACCAGCAGAACGGCAATTGTTCCCGCTAATGAGAGTTATTATCACTACTAAGGGGAAGTCATACCGTGAAAATGCGCAAAGCTGCTCGCACAGCTAAAAACCGTAAGTCCATAAGCCATTCGCCCAGCGTTCTTCTGACGCTTGGCTGCCTTTCCATGATGGCGGGGGCCACACCAGTTATCGCGCAAACTGCCAGCGAACCCACACGCTTGGGCGGCATCTCGGTCGAAGATAAAACCGCGCAGGAAACTTACGCCACCAAACAGGTCCGCTCCCCCAAAAGCACGGCCACTCTGCTGAACACACCGCAAAGCGTCACGGTCATCACGCAGGATGTGATCCGCGAACGCGGCGCCACGAACCTCACCGATGTGCTGCGCAACACGCCGGGTATCAGCTTCAATGCCGGTGAAAATGGCTTCGCCACGTCGAGCAATAATTTCAGCATGCGCGGCTTCGATTCCAGCGGCAGCATCTTCATCGACAATGCCCGCGATTCCGGCAGCTATACGCGCGACGTCTTCAATGTTGAATCGGTCGAAGTCGTCAAAGGTGCCGCCGCCGATAATGGCCGTGGCAGCGCAGGTGGCTATGTCAATCTCAACAGCAAGCAACCTCAACTGACCAATTTCATCAATGCCAACATCAATTTTGGCTTCGATGAATATGGCTCGCGCGCCCGTAAACGCGGCACGGTGGACGTCAATCAGGAAATTGCCGACGGTATCGCCATCCGCCTGAATGCGGTGCTCGAAGATAGCGGCATCGCAGGCCGTAAATTGGCTAAAAACAGCGTTTGGGGCATTGCGCCATCCATCGCATTTGGTCTCGATAGCGATCTGCGCGCCATCATCTCCTACGAACATACAGAACGCGACGACCGCCCGGATTGGGGCATCCCCGGTGCCGCTTCGCAAGGCCTGGTGACCTATAATCTGCTGACCACCGGCGCCAAGCGTAATGCCTTCTATGGTCTGGCGACCGATTTCGATGACGCCACAAGCGATGTCATCCTTGCGCGCCTCGAATATGATCTGTCCTCGGACATTTCACTCAGCAATCAGCTGCGCTGGAATCGTGTTGATCGGGATTCCCGTTTCACCCTGCCCACCGGCTTCACCGCGCCAGCCACAGTCACCACCAGCACAAATTTCTATGCGCGTAAGAATAACAGCCTGAGCAATCTCACCAATCTGTCAGCCCAATTCGATACGGGCAGCATCAGCCACAATCTGGCCGCAGGGGTAGAGCTGACATGGGAAGATTCCGACGCCGATCGTCTGGGGGGCGCCGTGCCTGCATCAGGCTCGACAGATCTCTTCAATCCCAATCCCTATCGCGTCGGCGCGGCCCCCTTTGTCGTCAGTCAGGTCGCCAGCATCAGTGTCAAAACCATTGCCTTCTATGTCTATGACACGCTGAATATCAGCGATGCGTTCCAGATCACCGGTGGTTTGCGGGGCGAGCACTATGATGTGAAAATCAACAGCCTCACCGCCGCCGGCGCGCCGGTCGGTATCGCCGATAATTTCAAGGAAGATAAATTCTCGGTCAGCGGCAAAATCGGTGCGGTCTACAAACCCACCGAAGACGGCAGCGTCTATGTCTCCTTCGGCACATCCACCCTGCCTCCCGGCTCCTATCTCGCCAATTCGGATATTTCCCGCACGGGCGACAATGCCTTTCCGGGCCTCGTCTCCGGTGCCAAACCTGTGCGTTCCGACAATTACGAAATCGGCGTGAAATGGGATTTCCTGGACGGCGGTCTCTCTGCCACAGCAGCCCTGTTCCGCACCGAAAAGCGCAATGTCGCCGTGGTGGGCCGCGAAGGCCTGGAGACAGTCGATACGCTCAAAGGCTATCACAGCCAGATTTCCGAAGGTGTGGAACTGGGTGTCGCTGGCGCATTGTCGGAAGATTGGAAAATCTTCGGCGGCGTGCTGATCATGGATAGCCGTCGCAAGATCAGCCAATATCTGGATGATGTGCGCAAAGCCGGTGCCAGCGGCGCGGGCGATTATGGCGCGGCCACCAGCACCAATGGCGATCGTCTGGCCTTCACGCCCAACTTCTCGGCCAATCTCTGGACCACCTATCGTCTGCCCTTCGGCCTGACGGTCGGCGGCGGTCTGCAACATGTCGGCTCGTCCTATCTCGGCCGCCCGGATGATGCCTCCCGTCTCATCCCCAATGGCCGCTACGGCAAGCTGCCGGATTACACATTGGTCAATGCCATGCTGGCCTATGAGCTCACGGATAATATCGATCTGCGCCTGAATATCGATAATCTGGGCGACAAGAAATATGCCATCTCGTCGAACTGGAATGGCTCGCGCGCCACACTTGGCGGTTCGCGCGCCTATCTGATCAGCGCCGATATCCGGTTCTGATCAGTCAGATTTAAGTGAAAAGGCGGCAGGTCTGGGCGGCGAGATGCCTCCAGCCTGCCGCTTTCTTTTAACCCCATCCCCCACTTTCTTTTCACACTATCACTATGTGATCATGCCGCCTGAAATAGGGGAGCCTGCCAGCCATGATGTTGGACATTCCAAATCTGCTGAGCGCCGCCGAGGCAAGCCAATGGCGCGCGCGTTTGGAACAGGCCCCATGGCAATCCGGTCAGGCCAGTGCGGGCCATCAAGCAGCCCGCGCCAAACATAATCAGCAATTAGCGGATACAGATCCTCTCGGGGCCGAACTCGGGGCCCTTCTGATCGGTCGTCTGGCCAGTACACCGCGCTTTATCGCGGCCGCCCTGCCGGCAAAAGTTTTCCCACCCCGCTTCAATCGCTATGCCGGACAAAACCAATATGGTCAGCACATAGACAGCGCCATTCTCAGTGCACCCGGCACAAACGAAAGATTACGCAGCGATCTCTCCGCCACACTTTTTCTCAGCGATCCCGAAAGCTATGATGGCGGCGAACTGGTCAGTGAAAATGGCTTGAACCGGGATCCGGTAAAACTTCCCGCTGGTCATCTCCTGCTCTATCCGGGCGACAGCTTACATCATGTCACCCCCGTCACAGGCGGCACACGCTATGCGGCCTTTTTCTGGGTCCAAAGTCTGGTGCGCCAAAGCCATCGCCGCGCCATGCTGCTGCAATTGGATGATGCGATTCAGGCCATAGGGCAGGATATGCCCGATCACCCTGAACTTACCCGCCTCACCGGGCTCTATCACAATCTGCTGCGCGACTGGGCCGATACATGACCACCCCCAAAGCCAGGCTCGACCGCATTCCCCCATGGGTCGCCAGTGCCAGCGATTATGAATCGCTGGCCCGCGAAAGACTGACCGAACAGGCCTATGCCTATATAGCGGGCGGGGCAGGGGATGAGCAGACGCTGGAAGAAAACCGCGCTGCCTTCGCCCGTCTCAAAATTCCGCAGCGGGTTTTGGGCGATATGCGCGGCGCAAGCACCGCACTAAATCTGCTGGGCACGGATCTGCCTTTCCCGGTTCTGCTGGCCCCCATCGCCTATCAAAAACTCGCCCATAATGATGGTGAATTGGCGACAGCGCTCGCCGCTTCAGCGCTGGATGTACCCATGGTGGTCAGCACACAAGCCAGCCACAGTCTGGAAGACATCGCGGCCCGATCCTCCGCCCCCTTATGGTTTCAGCTCTATATCCAGCATGATCGCCCCTTCACCGAAAAATTGATCCAGCGCGCCGAACAGGCAGGCTATAAGGCGCTGGTCATCACGCTGGATGCGCCTGTCAGCGCCATTCGCAATCGCGAACAACGCGCCGGCTTCCAACTCCCGCCCGATATAGAAGCCGTGAATCTGCGCGGTCTCTCGCAATTGCCGCCAGCGGGCAATCAGCCCAATGGTCCCTTGCTGTTAAATTCACCGCTGCTCAACAGTGCGCCCCAATGGCAGGATCTGGCCTGGCTGCGCGGCCGCACAAAACTCCCCATCCTGGTCAAAGGCATCATGCATAAAGGCGATGCCACACGCGCCTTGGAGGCAGGCATGGATGGTGTGATCGTCTCCAATCATGGCGGCCGCACGCTGGATTGTCAGCCCGCCACAGTCACCGCCCTGCCCGAAATCGCCGCTGTCCTAAACGGCCATATCCCGATCCTGCTGGATGGCGGCATCCGTCGCGGCACAGATATTTTCAAAGCCCTCGCGCTTGGCGCATCCGCCGTGCTGATTGGACGACCCTATATTTATGGTCTGGCCACGGCAGGCGCTGTCGGCATCGTCCATGTGCTGCGCCTGTTACGTGCCGAACTCGAAGTCGCCATGGCGCTGACAGGCTGCACCACGCCCGGCGCCATCAGCCGCGATCACCTTCACCGCTAAACTCTGCACCCCTAAACGCTGCACCCCTAAACTCTGCACCCCTAAACTCTGGCCCCCTAAATTCTGGCCCGTGTCAAAATCCGCAAAGCCTGCATCGCCGCGGCGGTGCGATTATCCACCTGCAGCTTGCTATAGATCTGCTCCAGATGCTTGTTCACGGTGCGCGGGCTGCATGCCAGAATGCCCGCCACATCACGGTTAGATTTACCTTGCGCGATCCACAGCAAAACCTCGGCTTCGCGCCCGGTCAAATTCAACTGCTCGCATAATATCTCATTATCACTGATCCGGCTACGCGCACTGAGCCGGATCAAATATTCACCCCCCCGCGCTTCCCCAGCATAGCTGGCGGCAATCGCCCCGCCCAGCATATCCAAAGCCTGCCCCTGTACCGGCTTCTCCCGCGCGATCTGCGCCATCACGGGCAGAACCACCGTTGTCCAGGCCGCCGTACCCGGATCACTTGTCCCCATCGTCTGCTCAAAAATCCGCGCCGCTTCCGGCGTCATCCAGATCACGTCGCCCTGTGCATTCACCGCCATCAAAGGCGTGCCGGATAAATCCAAAGCCACCCGCGCACTATCGGCCAATCTGGCATTGGCCAAATGCACCCGTATCCGCGCCAGTAAAATATCCGGCACAACCGGCTTGGTGATATAATCCACGCCGCCCGCTTCAAACCCTTTGACCACACTTTCCGCATCCGAAAGCCCGGTCATAAAGATCAGCGGTAAATGCGCGAAACCCGCATCCTGCTTAATGGCGCGACAGGTCTCAAACCCATCCATATGGGGCATCACCGCATCCATCAAAACAAGATCCGGCACAGCATGGTGCAACAAAGCCAAAGCCGCGGTGCCACTGCGCGCCACAAGCGCGGTCATACCGGCATTTTCCAGTATATCCGTCAGCAGGCTCAACATATCCGGTGCATCATCGACCACCAGAATAACAGGCGCATCATCCCTCATGGCGCGCCCCGCCCTTGCGCAGGAGTTGCGCATAAGACTCAAGGTCACAATTACGCGCCAATGCCCGCAAAGCACCAATAAAAACACGTGTCTGCGGCGCGCCAGCCTCAATCTCATCCAGCTTCGTCATGATCCCGCGTATATGCCCAATCTGCCCCAAATGCTGTAACGCAGCCAAATCCTCGCGGCTTGGAATATCCGCAAGCACCAAATCTTCTAATGAAGATTCGCGCTCAACATCGCCTTTGCGCCATTCCAGTCCCATCAACTCGCCAATCAAGTCCTGCAAAGCTGCAAAGCGCAGCGGTTTGATCAAATATCCATCATGCGCCGCTTCAAATTCAATGCGCTGCGTCTCTTGGCGCGGATCAGCCGAAATCATCACAATCGGCAAATCGGCATAATCCGCCCGTAAATCCATCGCCACATGCCAGCCCAGCCTATCCGGTAATGATACATCCAGCAGAACCATATCGGGCATCTGGCTGCGCGCGGCTTTCAAACCGTCACCGCCCAATTGCGCTGTCATCACGTCAAACCCTAAACCGCCCAATAGCGTTTGCATAAATCCGATATGATGCGGATCATCATCCACCACCAGAATGCTGCGCCGCCGCCCTTCATATCCGATGATATGCCCTGTCACCTCAACCGGCTTACGCGCAGCCTTAACAGGCGATAACAACAGCCGCACAGAAAATATGCTCCCTTTGCCCAGTTGACTGGACACAGTAATCTCGCCCCCCATCGCCGTGACCAGCGCATTGGTGATGGTCAGGCCCAACCCCGTCCCCATCGTGCTCTTCAAGCGTTCAAAGGGCTGAAAAATGCGCTGCAAATCGCGCTCGGCAATACCGCGCCCGGTATCTTCCACCTCAAATCGCGCCACCTGCCCGGAAAACCCGACGCGGAAAATAATGCGGCCCTGTTCTGTACAGCGCAAAGCATTGGACAGCAGATTGATCAAAATCTGCCGCAAACGCTTTTCATCGCTTTGAACAAGCTCCGGCAATTGATCGGGAAACTGGCTGACAAATTCCAGTCCCTTCTCCTGCGCCTGTAAGCGGAACATGTCCGAAATCTGCCGCAGGAAAGCAGGGAAGGGCACTTCATCCCGATAAATCTGCAAACGCCCGGCCTCGATCATGGAAATATCGAGCAAACCATCCACCAAACTCGACAAATGGTCCCCGCTGCGCCGGATCACCCGAACCCCATGTTTCAGATGTTCCGGCATCTCCCGGCTCGCTTCCAGCAATTGCGCATAGCCCAGCACCGCATTCAGCGGCGTGCGCAATTCATGGCTGATCCCGCGCACATATTTGCTCTTGGCCAGACTGCGCGCCTCGGCCCGCTCCTTGGCACTGTGCAAAGCCGTATCCTGCACATGGCGCGCCTCCTCAGCCCGCTCCAATGCCGCCAAACGCAAAAGCTCCGTCCGCTGCTTTTCCAGATGGATCGAGACCGGCAGAACCAGCACCAAAGCCATCCCAAGCAAAAGCAAAAATATCTGCCACAAAAAATCAGCAGCTAAGGCCGCCCCCATGGGCAGCCAATATATAAGCAGCAGCGGCGCCGCGAAGATCAGCCCGCACAGCCCCACACGCAGACAATGCCGCGCCACAGCCCCCCATAAAGGATGCCGCCCGTCCGACTCAGCCTTGCTCCGCGCCTTCGCCATGTTCCAGAACCGCTCTCAAATCAGCTTCCATAATTTTGCACCGCACCAGCCACGGCGTCTACGCGCCTGGTTTTTAGGCAGTACTGCCTCAAGCCTAAGCATATTGATCCCCCTAAACCTTTTTACCCCCTGCGGCGTCTTGGGTCTGGCCCGGAAACTACGTCAAATGACGTATTGTTGCACCGCACCAATCCCCTGAAAGTTTGTCATCGACGCTGCTGAACCCTTTCACGGGCCCGGTGTCGGGATTTGGAAAAAGGGACATCGGCGTCCGGGCTGTCCGGGCACACCGTAACGACAAGGGGATATCAATGATGTATCAGATCAAACAAAATGCTCGCCGCGCGCTGGCCGGTGGCATCGCCGCGGCACTTATGGGCATGGCCTCTCCGGCACTCGCCGAAGAAGACAATATCTCGGCCTCTGCCGGTATCAGCTACAATTCACACTTCATCTCTTATGGCGCGGATGTCTGGGGCGGGGGCGGCAGCTTCTTCGGCAAAGACTCCACCACATTCGTCTGGGGCGATGTTGGCGTCGGCTTCGGCGATCTCACCATCAATGTCGGCGCGTGGGCCGATGTGAACAATAATGCCCCGGCCAGCCTTGGCGGCAGCATACAGGAAATCGACGTCTATGTCGGTGCCACCTATGCGATCGAAAAATTCAGCCTCGGCGTCACCTATCAACAATGGAATTACGCAGGCGATCAGGAAGGCATCGTCGATCTGAGCGTCGGCTTCGATGATACGGGCTTACTGTTTGAAGATTTTGCCTTCAACCCCAAAGCCGTCTGGCATTTCCGCGTCGATAGCAATGGCTTCCAGGAAACCGGCTCGATGATCGTCCTCAGCGTCTCGCCCAGCTTCGCCCTGACCGAAGAATTGTCCCTCACAATTCCCGCCGGTATCGGCCTTCTGCTGGATGACGATTTCCACGGCGGTTGGAAAAGCGGTTACGGCTATTCCTATATCGGTGCATCGCTCGGCGTGGCGCTGCCCTTCATCCCGTCGTCCTATGGCGAATGGTCGGCCAATTTCGATCTGACCGCCTATTTCACGGATCGTTCCGCCATCCCGAACAATCCCACCGCCAATTTCGTGGTCGGCTCCTTCGGAATCAAGGTTGCGTTCTAATCCCGTAGTGGTGGGCTCACAAAATAAGGAACCAATCTATGAAATATGTTAAAAGCGCGGTTACCGGCCTGTCCTTGCTCCTCATGGCAACAGCAGCCCATGCCGCCGATACAATCAAAGTCGGTGTGCTGCATTCTCTCTCCGGCACAATGGCCATCAGTGAAACCACACTGAAAGACGCCATGCTCATGCTGATCGACGAGCAAAATAAAAAGGGCGGGTTGCTGGGCAAAAAGCTGGAAGCTGTGGTCGTTGACCCGGCTTCCAACTGGCCTCTCTTCGCGGAAAAAACCCGCGAACTGATCTCCGTCAAAAAAGTGGATGTCATTTTCGGTTGCTGGACCTCGGTCTCCCGTAAATCAGTGCTCCCGGTCGTGGAAGAACTGAACGGCATCCTGTTCTATCCGGTGCAATATGAAGGCGAGGAAAGCTCGCGCAATGTGTTCTACACAGGCGCCGCCCCGAACCAGCAAGCCATCCCCGCTGTCGACTATCTGATGAAGGAAGAAGGCGTCAAACGCTGGGTTCTGGCCGGCACGGATTATGTCTATCCCCGCACCACGAATAAAATTCTCGAAGCCTATCTCAAGGCCAAGGGCGTGAAGTCGGAAGACATCATGATCAATTACACGCCCTTCGGTCATTCTGATTGGCAAACAATCGTCTCCAACATCAAAAAGTTCGGTTCAGCAGGTAAGAAAACCGCCGTCGTCTCCACCATCAATGGCGATGCCAATGTCCCCTTCTATAAGGAATTGGGTAATCAGGGCGTGAAAGCAGAAGACATCCCCGTGGTGGCCTTCTCGGTCGGTGAAGAAGAGCTCGCCGGCGTCGATACAAAACCGCTGGTCGGCCATCTGGCAGCCTGGAATTACTTCCAGTCGGTCTCTTCGCCGAAGAATTCCGAATTCATCAAAAAATGGCAGTCCTTCACCAAAAATCCGAAGCGCGTCACCAATGATCCCATGGAAGCCCATTACATCGGCTTCGCCATGTGGGTGAAAGCGGTCGAAAAAGCCGGCACCACCAATACGGACAAGGTCATTGCAGCTCTTCCCGGTATTGAAGCGCCAAACCTGACTGGCGGCATCTCCAAGATGCTTCCCAATCATCACATCACCAAGCCGGTCCTGATCGGTGAAGTACAGGCCGATGGCCAGTTCGATGTGGTGTGGAAAACAGATGGTCTGGTTGCGGGTGATGCCTGGTCAGATTTCCTGCCCGGCTCCAAAGACCTGACATCCAATTGGACAGCCCCCATCTCCTGCGGAAATTACAACACCAAAACCAAGACATGCCTCGGCCTCAAGGCCATGCACTAATCACGTTGTCTTTGTTCCTGCTTTAAGCCTGGTGAGCGGATGATCGAAATCCGCTCACCACCTTCCCTCGAAAACCGGTCCGCTCGGCGGTGCTATAAAAAAATGAAAACCGCACTGAATATCCTCCTTCTCGCAGCCTTCGTGGCGCTCACCCCTTACGCCCTCTCTGTGTCCGCCATGGCGCAGGAAACGGTCACAGCAGAAGACCAAGCCCCACAGGCAGATGCGGTTACTCTGGCGGATATCCTCAAACGCCTCGCCGCCGCAGGGTTCAGCGAAAAAGCAGACCTCGCCAATCAACTCGCCGCCAGCGGTCATGAACGCAGCGCCCTTATCCTCACCGCGCTGGTCGATGGAAATCTGCTGACCAATGCTTCGGGCGCAGTGCTGATTGGTCCATCCAGAAATCAGAAAGCCTATTCAGATCCCCTCAGCGGCGCGGCCATTCAGGTCGATAATGCCTCGGCCCTCGACAAGATCACGGTGAATAATCGCCTGCGGCGGGAATTGCGCAAATTGGCCGCGCGTCTTTCACTGGAATCCCCCGCGCTGCACATCCGCCGCGACGCCGCTGAAAATATGTTCACCGCGCGCGACGCCGAATCCCTGCCCCTGATCGAACAAGCCATCACCCGCGAAAGCGATGCAAAAACCCGAAATCGGTTGGAACAAGCCCGCGCCGCCATCCTGCTGCAAGACGCCTCTTCAACCGATCAAATCAAGCTGGATGCCATTGCCCTGTTGCGTGATCGCGGTGATAGCGACGCCAAAAGCGTCCTCATGGAAATCCGCGACGGCGATACCCCCGCCGTCACAACCGCCGCGCAAGACGCGATAAAATCCATCGAGACCGCGCTTTATTATTGGAGCGGGGCCCAGAATATCACCTATGGCCTGTCGCTCGGCTCCGTATTGCTGCTTGCCTCGATCGGCCTTGCCATCACTTTTGGCGTGATGGGCGTCATCAATATGGCCCATGGCGAAATGATCATGATCGGAGCCTATACGACCTTCATCGTGCAACAGATCATCGCCCAAACGGCGCCCGGCCTGTTCGAATATTCCCTGCTCATTTCCATCCCGGCTGCCTTTCTCATGGCCGGCCTCTGCGGCGTGGCGATAGAACGTGGCATTATCCGTTTTCTCTATGGCCGCCCTCTCGAAACTTTGCTGGCCACTTGGGGCATCTCCCTCTTCTTGCAACAAGCGGTGCGCTCCATCTTCGGCCCCACCAATCGCGAAGTCACCGCACCGGGCTGGATGAGCGGCTCCTTCGATATCGGCCTGATGTCCGTCACCTATTCACGCCTCTGGGTGTTTATCTTCGCATTGCTGGTACTGGCCATCCTCATGGCCGTGCTGCGTTACACCCAATTCGGAATGCAAATGCGCGCCGTCACCCAAAATCGCCGCATGGCGTCGGCTGTCGGCATCCGCACCGAATGGGTGGACGCGATGACCTTCGGCCTGGGCTGCGGCATCGCCGGTATCGCCGGCGTGGCGCTCTCCCAGATCGACAATGTCAGCCCCAATCTCGGCCAGTCCTATATTATCGACAGTTTCATGGTCGTGGTGTTCGGGGGTGTCGGAAATCTCTGGGGCACATTGGTCGGCGCCATGTCGCTTGGGATCGCCAATAAATTTCTCGAACCCTATGCCGGCGCAGTCCTCGGAAAAATTATCGTCCTGGTTTGCATCATTCTCTTCATGCAAAGACGCCCGCGCGGCCTCTTCGCCTTGAAGGGCAGGGCGGTGGAAGCATGACGATGCGGAGTAAATTCTTCGGAAGCTGGTCCTCGGGCCTCTATGCGGTGCTTCTCGCATTGGCCATTCTCGTCCCGCTGTTCAATGCCATCATCCCGTCAGACAGTCCGTTCCATCTCTCCACCTATATGGTGACCTTGCTCGGAAAATATCTTGCCTTCGCCCTGCTGGCCCTCTCGCTCGATCTGGTCTGGGGCTATTGCGCAATTCTCTCGCTCGGTCATGGTGCCTTCTTCGCACTTGGCGGCTATGCCATGGGCATGCATCTCATGCGCAATATAGGTCCGCGCGGGGTCTATGGTGATCCGGTCCTGCCCGATTTCATGGTCTTCCTGAATTGGGGCGAACTGCCCTGGTATTGGCAGGGTTTCGATCATTTCAGCTTCGCCATGCTCATGGTCATCGTTGTGCCGGGCCTGCTCGCCTTCATCTTCGGCAGCCTTGCCTTTCGCTCGCGTGTCACCGGCGTCTATCTCTCCATCATCACCCAAGCCATGACCTTCGCGCTCATGCTGGCCTTTTTCCGCAATGATATGGGCTTCGGCGGCAATAACGGCCTGACCGATTTCAAGGATATTCTGGGCTTCGACATCCAGACCGATGCCACCCGCAGCGGCCTGTTCTTCGCCAGTGCCTGCGCCCTGGCCCTGGGATATTTCATCTGCCGCAGCATCACCCAATCCAAACTGGGCACAGTGCTCATCGCGGTGCGCGATGCCGAAAGCCGCACACGATTTCTGGGCTATAAAGTCGAAGCCTATAAACTCTTCGTCTGGACAGTCTCCGCCTGTATGGCCGGCGTCGCGGGCGCGCTCTATGTCCCGCAAGTCGGCATCATCAATCCCAGCGAATTCGCCCCCGCCGCGTCGATTGAGGCCGTCATCTGGGTCGCGGTCGGCGGACGCGGCACATTGATCGGCCCCATTCTGGGCGCGGTTCTGGTCAATGGTTTCAAAACCTGGTTCACCGGCGCAATCCCTGAATTCTGGCTCTTTGCGCTTGGGGCCTTGTTCATCCTTGTCACATTGTTCCTGCCACGCGGCATCATCGGCACAATCCAGCATTTTCGCGCCGAGAAACGCCAAAAAATCCAGCGGCCGGAAAAAACCAAACAAGCCCAGCTAGAGGAGGCCCAGATATGAGCGATCACGGCCCCCTTCTATATCTCGATGCGGTCAGCGTCAGCTTCGATGGCTTCAAAGCCCTCAAGGCCCTGTCCCTCACGGTCGATCCCGGCGAAATGCGCGCCATTATCGGGCCCAATGGCGCAGGCAAAACCACGATGATGGATGTCATCACCGGTAAAACCCGCGCCGATCAAGGCGATGTGCTGTTCGCCGCGCATGATTTGCGCAAACTCGATGAAGCCCGCATCGCTAATCTCGGCATCGGCCGCAAATTCCAAAAACCCACCGTCTTTGAAAGCCATACGGTATGGGACAATCTCTATCTCTCGCTCAAAACCAGCCGAAGCGTCTTCAGCACCCTGTTCGCCCGCCCCAGCATCGCCCAGCGAGACCGCATCTTTGAATTGCTGGATACAATCCATCTCGCTGGGGCCGAAAATATCCTCGCGGCCAATCTCTCCCATGGCCAGAAACAATGGCTGGAAATCGGCATGTTGCTGGCACAGGACCCGCAGCTCCTGCTGGTCGATGAACCCGTCGCCGGCATGACCGATGCGGAAACCGCCAAAACCGCCACACTCCTGCGCGACATCAACAAAACCCGCACCGTGGTCGTCGTCGAACATGACATGACTTTCGTGCGCGAACTCGATGTCAAAGTCACAGTGCTGCATGAAGGTTCGGTCCTCGCTGAAGGCTCCCTCGATCATGTCAGCAATGATGACCGCGTCATCGAAGTCTATCTGGGGCGCTGATCATGCTGTCGGTTCAGAATGTCGATCTCTCTTATGGTGCAGCGCAGGTTCTCTGGCAGGTAAATCTCAATGCCGAACCCGGCAAAGTCACCTGCCTTCTGGGCCGCAACGGCGTCGGCAAAACCAGCCTGCTGCGCGGCATCGTCGGCCATCATCCCATTCGCGGCGGCGCCATACACTGGCAGGGCAGGGACATCTCCAAACTCCGCAGCTTTGAACGCGCCCGCCTCGGCATCGCCTCCGTCCCCCAAGGCCGCGAAATCTTCCCGCTCCTCTCGGTGAAAGAAAATCTGCAAACAGGTTTCGCCGCGGCAGGTAAAGGCAATGCCTCCATCCCGGACGAGGTCTTCGAACTCTTCCCCGTCCTGAAATCCATGCTCTCCCGTCGCGGCGGCGATCTGTCTGGCGGCCAGCAACAGCAATTGGCGATTGGCCGTGCCCTCACCATGCGCCCTAAATTACTCATTTTGGATGAACCTACCGAAGGCATCCAGCCCTCCATCATCAAAGATATAGGGCGCGCCATTTCATTCCTGCGCGACAAAGGCGATATGGCCATTGTTCTGGTCGAGCAATATTTCGATTTCGCGCGGGAACTTGCAGATATGTTCGTTGTGCTGGATCGTGGTCGCGTCGTAGTCTCTGGCACGCAGGATGAGATGATGGGCGATCATGTACGCAACTATCTCACCGTCTGAAACCCAAGCCGCCGCCCCGGCGCATCCACCCTTGCTTTTCCAACGCGGCAGCGGGGCAGGGGACCTCGCCTTTGAAAGGCGCGGTGCGAAAACCATTGCCCACCGCGCCTATCAAAGCGGTACGGTGAAATTACGTTTTCCAAAAGACCATCACAATACGTCATCTTCCCTGGATTGCGTACTCATCAATCTTGGCGGCGGCCTCACCGGCGGCGATTGCCTCACCCTCAGCGCCAGTCTAGGCACAGAAAGCCACGCCGTCCTCACCACCCAGGCCTGCGAGAAAATCTACCGCTCCCTCGGCAATGCCGCGCGCATCGAAAATAGATTCTTCATCGGCCCCAAAGCCCGGCTGGACTATCTGGCACAACCCGGCATTTTTTTCGATCAGGCCCATCTGCAGCGCAGCACCCATATAGATATGGCCAATGACGCAACCTATATGGGCCTCGACGCCATGATCTTTGGCCGCGCTGCCATGGGCGAAATTGTGCAACATGGCACGCTGCACGACCGCTGCTACATCACCCGCGGCGGCAAACTCATCCATGCCGAACATTTCCGTCTCAGCGGACATCTCGCTGAACAGATCAATTGCCCCGCCATTCTGGGTGGCCATACAAGCATGGCCACATTTCGCTATATCGCGCCCGATGCGGAATCCCGCCTGGATCACATGCGTGCCCTGATCGAACATTCCTCCCATCCTGCCGCCGCCAGCGCCTGGGATGGCATACTGCTGCTGCGCATGGCGGCCCCCAGCGGTTACGCGCTGATAGGCGCCCTTACCAAAATCATCACGCAGTTTCGTCAATCCCCCATGCCCCGCGTTTGGGCGCTCTAGAGGTCTATCATGCTGCTCAGCCCCAGAGAAAAAGACAAACTCCTCATCTCCATGGCTGCTATCGTCGCGGCCCGTCGTCTGGCGCGCGGCGTCAAGCTCAACTATCCCGAAACCGTGTCCTTGATTTGCGATTATGTCATGGAAGGCGCGCGCGATGGCCGTAGCGTCGCCGATCTGATGGAAGCAGGCGCCCATGTCCTCACCCGCGATCAGGTGATGGAGGGAATTCAAGACATGCTCCCCGATATTCAAATCGAAGCCACATTCCCCGATGGCACCAAACTCGTCACCGTGCACAATCCCATTCGCTGAAAGACCAAAAACAATGCGACCGAAATACCTCGTCCTCATTGCGGCAATCCTTGCCTTTCCCAGCGCGGCACTGGCTCATTCTTCTGTCAGCCATGCCACGCCTTTCCTGTCGGGCCTGCTGCATCTGCTGACCGGCCTGGATCATCTTCTCGCCATGCTCGCCATCGGCATCTGGGCGGCGCAGCGCGGCGGCAAGGCGCTCTGGCTTTTCCCCGCCGCCTTTGTCGTGGCAATGATCACAGGCGGCTTTCTCGGCTTCGCACATATCGGCCTTCCCCTGCTTGAACCGGCTATCACCGTATCGGTGCTGATCCTGGGGCTGCTCATCGCGCGCGCCGCGCCCTTGCCACTTGCCTTCAGCCTGTTCCTGATCAGCAGCTTCGCGCTGTTCCACGGCAATGCGCATGGTCTGGAAGCAGGCCGGATGGGCGGGTTCTCTTATGCAGCGGGCTTCACCCTCTCCACCGCCCTGTTACATCTGGCGGGCCTCACATTGGGCTATCTGATAGCGCAGCAAGCGCGGGCAGAATTGCTGCGCTATGCCGGTGGTTTTGTCGCCGCCTGCGGCGCAGCATTGTTCTTCGTTTAAAGGGGGCGCGAACCATGATCCCCGGCGAAATCATCCCGGCAGATGGCGATATCATCCTCAATCAAAATGCCACAGCCATCACCCTCACCGTGGCCAATCGCGGCGACCGCCCCATTCAGGTCGGCTCGCATTATCATTTCTACGAGGTCAATAATGCGCTTGCCTTCGACCGCGAAAAAGCCCGTGGCCTGCGGCTCGATATAGCCGCCGGTTCCGCCATACGGTTCGAGCCCGGTCAAAGCCGCGATGTCGCCCTCATCCCCTATGTGGGCGCGCGTATCGTCTACGGCTTTCAGCAAAAAATCATGGGTCACCTATAGGAGTCCTCATGCCTGTCACGCTCAGCCGCGCCCATTATGCCGCCCTCTATGGTCCCACCACGGGCGATCGCATCAGGCTGGCCGATACGGATCTCATCATCGAAGTGGAAAAAGATTTCACCACCTATGGCGAGGAAGTCACCTTCGGCGGCGGCAAAGTCATCCGCGATGGCATGGGTCAATCATACTATGCCCGGTCCCAGGGCGCAGTCGATACGATCATCACCAATGCCGTCATTGTCGATCATTGGGGCATCGTCAAAGCGGATATCGGTCTAAAGGATGGCCGCATCTGCGCCATCGGCAAGGGCGGCAATCCCGATACACAGCCCGGCGTCACCATCATTATAGGTCCCGGCACCGAAGTCATCGCAGGCGAAGGTAAAATCCTTACGGCTGGCGGCATCGACACCCATATCCATTTCATCTGCCCGCAACAGATCGAAGAAGCCCTGATGTCCGGCATCACAACCATGCTGGGCGGCGGAACAGGCCCGGCCACCGGCACCAATGCCACCACCTGCACACCCGGCCCCTGGCACTTGCGCCGCATGATCGAAGCCGCCGAAGCCTTCCCGATGAATCTTGCCTTCGCCGGTAAAGGCAATGCCTCCCGCCCCGATGCGCTGGTCGAACAAATTCTCGGCGGTGCCTGCGCTCTCAAACTGCATGAAGACTGGGGCACAACACCGGCGGCGATTGACTGCTGCCTCAGCGTGGCCGATCAATATGACGTGCAGGTGATGATCCACACAGATACGCTGAATGAAAGCGGCTTTGTGGAAGATACGATTGCCGCCTTCAAAGGTCGCACCATCCATGCCTATCATACCGAAGGCGCGGGCGGCGGCCATGCCCCGGACATTATCAAAGTCTGCGGCTTCCCCAATGTCATCCCATCCTCTACCAATCCGACACGCCCCTACACCGTCAATACGCTGGATGAACATCTCGATATGCTGATGGTCTGCCATCATCTCGATGCCTCCATCCCCGAAGATGTCGCCTTCGCCGAAAGCCGCATCCGCCGCGAAACCATCGCCGCCGAAGATATCCTCCACGATCTGGGTGCCTTCTCGATCATTTCCTCAGATAGTCAGGCCATGGGCCGGGTCGGCGAAGTGCTGATCCGCACATGGCAAAGCGCCGATAAGATGAAACGCCAGCGCGGTGCGCTCCCCTCCGAGACAGGCGAGAACGATAATCTGCGGGTCAAACGCTATATCGCCAAATATACAATCAACCCCGCCTTGGCTCAGGGCCTCTCTCAACATGTCGGCTCTATCGAAATCGGCAAACGCGCCGATCTGGTGCTCTGGGACACCGCCTTTTTCGGCGTGAAACCCGCGCTTGTCCTATTGGGCGGCACCATCGTCGCCGCCCCGATGGGCGATCCCAATGCCTCCATCCCAACCCCGCAGCCGGTGCGTTATCGCCCCATGTTCGGGGCCTATGGAAAATCCACCACAAGCAGCAGCATCACTTTTGTTTCACAAGCTGCGATAGATGCAGATCTCGCCAAAACCATCGGCACACAAAAAATGCTGGTGCCGGTCAGCGCCACACGCAGCGTCAGTAAAAAAGACATGGTGCATAATCATCTGCAACCCCATGTCGAGGTCGATCCCGAAACCTATGAAGTGCGGGTCGATGGCGCATTGATCACCTGCGAGCCCGCCTCCATCCTCCCTTTGGCCCAACGCTATTTTATGTTCTGACCATGAAAACCGCATCCCAGATCCAGCACGCGCATGACGTCCTCAAAAACTGGTCCGGCGAAAGTCATGACCATGTGACACTCGATTATGACAGCCGCCATCGCCGCCGGATCCTGCTGCAAAGCGATCATGGTCAGGACATTCTGCTCGATCTGCCCGATGTGCCTGATTTGCGCGAAGGCGATGCTTTGCGGCTGCGCAATGGACTGGTCGTGGCCATCCTCGCCAAAGCCGAAGCTTTAATGGAAATCCGCGCCAGTGATCATCGTCACCTCACCCGCCTGGCCTGGCATATCGGCAATCGCCATCTCGCCGCTGAAATCAGCGCCCATTCTTTGCGCATCCGCGCCGATCATGTCATCGCCGATATGATAATAGGTCTGGGCGGCACGGTCGAACCGATCGAAGCCCCCTTCCATCCCGAAGGTGGCGCCTATGATCAATCCGTCCCCGTGCGAAGCCATAGTCATAGCCATGGGCATAGTCATGCGCACAGCCATGACCATAACCATGATCACAAGCACACTCATCAGCATGATTGAACCATGAACAATCCCGCCCTGTATCGCCTTCTGGCCTGGCTCTCCCCCTCCTATCCGGTGGGCTCCTTCTCCTATTCGCACGGCCTTGAATGGCTGGTGGAGGAGGGCTCCATCCATAGTCTAGACACGCTCACCCTCTGGCTCAGCGACATCCTGCACCATGGCAGCGGAACACATGATGCGATCCTGCTCAGCCATAGCTGGCGCGCCGCACATGCCAATGATATCCCCCAGCTCCTGCATATTCATGCTCTGGCCAATAGTTTTGCCGCCAGCCGTGAACGCAAACTGGAAAGCCAGTCGCAGGGCGATGCCTTTGCCGACATCACCTGCCGCACATGGGAAGGCCCATCATTGGAAAAATTGCGTATCTTGAGCGACGATCCCATTTCCTATCCCGTTGCCATCGGTATCGCCGCCGCGGATCACACCATCGACCTCACGCTGACGCTGGAATGTTTCCTTCACAGCGCCGCCAGCAATCTGATCTCGGCGGGCCTGCGGCTCATCCCGCTTGGCCATAGCGATGGCCAGCGCTGCCTGCGCGCGCTTGAACCCGTATTGGCGGATTGCGCCAAACATGCCCTCCATGCCGATCTGCAAGATCTCGGTGGCAGCGCCTTCATGGCCGATATCGCCGCGATGAAACATGAAACCCAATATACAAGGCTGTTCCGCTCATGAGCACATCTCCCAATGGCCCTTTGCGCGTCGGCATCGGCGGCCCCGTCGGTTCCGGCAAAACCGCCCTGATGGAAAATCTCTGCAAAAGCTTCCGGGATCGCTTTGATATCTGTGCCATCACCAATGACATCTACACGCAGGAAGACGCCAAAATCCTCACCCGCGCCGGCGCCCTCCCGGAAGAGCGTATCTTAGGTGTCGAAACCGGCGGCTGCCCCCATACCGCCATCCGCGAAGATGCTTCCATCAATCTCGCCGCCGTGGCGCAAATGCGCCGCCGCTTCCCCGATCTCGATCTGATCTTGATTGAATCCGGCGGCGATAATCTTGCCGCCACCTTCAGCCCCGAACTCGCCGATCTCATGATCTATGTGATCGATGTTTCAGGCGGCCAGAAAATCCCCAGCAAAGGCGGCCCCGGCATTACCCGTTCCGATCTGCTGATCATCAATAAAAAAGACCTCGCCCCCCATGTCGGCGCATCGCTCGAAATCATGGACACCGACACAAAACGCATGCGCGGCACACGTCCCTATGTCTTCACCAATCTCAAAACCGGCGAAGGGTTGGACGTCGTGACAGACTTCATCATCCAAAAAGGCGGCCTCGCCTAAACCTGTCCATACATCATATGAATCATCGCAGGCGCCGCCAAACCATCCGCCCGCCCGGTAAAATAAAGCGCCTGCGCCGCATCCACCGATAAATCCTCCACCACATTGAACCCGGCCTGCCGCGACATCGCCCTCATCTCCTCCGGCAAAAATCCCCCATTCGCCGCAGGCTCCCCCCGCGCCGCAATCACCTTCTTCAATACAGTGTTGATCGGCCCCGCCTCATCCTTCAGGCCATAGCTGAAAACAACCGAAGCCCTCCACCGCGCCATGGCCTGCAGAGATTCCGCAATCGCCGCCGCACTCAAATATCCCGTCACCCCGAGCCAGGAAAAAAACACCGGCTCCTCCGCCTCCAACCCGGCCCCCGCCAGAATCTCCGCCAGCGATTGCCCCTCCATATCCCCCGCCAGAAAAACATGCCGCGCCGAAAGCACATGCCCCATCTGCGCCAGCCGCTCAGCCTTCCACGCAATAAGCTCCGGCAAATCCAATTCAATAATACGTAACTCCGCCGCCAGTTCGGGCCGCCGCAGCGCAAATGTATCCAGCCCCGCACCCAGCATCACATATTGCCTCACACCGCGCCGCATGGCGCGCTCCAACTGATCTTCCGCAAATCGGTTGCGCAGCAAAATCGACGCCCGAACATGGCGCACAATCTCCGCCGCCATCTCGGCCGCGCAATGCGCGGAAAATTCCGCCTCCATCCGCGCCATAGCCCCCATCACATGCTCAGGCTTCAACCCGCACAGCGCCAGCGCATGTTCATCCTTCAAAAGAAAAGGCGCCTGATCCAGCACAAGATGCGCCACCCGCATCAATGCCGCCCCCATCGCGGTCGAATTGGGCCGATAGTCTGCCATCGCTAAAATCCCCAAATATCAATAAATAAAATGACTTAAGAAAAATCCGCAGTCTTTTTAAAAATAATCCCAAATCCGACCCGGCCTTTCGGCGCCGGCCTGCGTCCCACATTATACAGGCCCAATCCACCCCAAAAGCCGAAAGGGCAGAGGGGATGACAGATAGTTCGGACAACGATCTTGGAATTGGCGGCGCCTATGGCCAGAACATGAGCCAGCGCCCAAACGGCCTGCATGCATGGTTTGTGCAAGAGGTATTGCCGTTGGAAGCCGCCCTGACCCGTTACCTGCATCACAATCGGCGCGACATGTCCGACGCCGCCGATCTCCTGCAAGAGGTCTATATCCGCGCCTATGAGGCGGCCAAAAAACAATTTCCCGACAATACAAAATCCTTCGTCTTCACCATCGCCCATAATCTTCTGGTCGATCGCGTCCGCCGCGAGAAAGTCATTCCGCTGCAAGCGGTCGAAAATCTCGAAGCCCTCGGCATCGCCGCCGAAACACCCGGCCCCGATGAGAGCGCGCTCGCCCGCGATGAACTGCGCCGCGTGCAAACCGCCCTGGACCAACTCCCCGCCCGCGCGCGCGAAGCCATATTGCTGCGCCAGCTCGATGGCCTCTCCCGCAGCGAAATCGCACAGCGCATGGGCATCACGGAAAAAACCGTGAAATGGCATCTCAATTCCGGCCTGCGCGCCTTGGCCGATCTGTTTTACGGCACATCTGAAAGCCGCAAACCATGACCGATATACATTTCCAAACAGGCGATGCCGAATCCATCCGTGAAAGGGCCGCGGATTGGCTGCTCGAACAACGCATGTCTGAAAGCTGGAGCACCAACAACCAGCAACAACTTGATGACTGGTTGGCCCAATCCCCCGCCCATCTGCTGGCCTATTGGCGGCTGGATGCGATCTGGGGCAAAACCTATCGCCTCAAAGCCCTGCGCGCACCGCAAAAAACCATTGGTGCCGCAAGGCCCAGCCAGCCCCGTCGCGCAGATAAATTGCGCAGCACATTTATAAAATGCGCTGCCGCGCTGGTTGTGATGGCCATCTTTGGTGTCGCCGCAAATCTCTATATCAGCCCACCCCGCGATAATATCTATGCCACCGCGATTGGCGAACATCGGGTCATCACCTTGCCCGATGGTTCCAGCGTCGAACTCAACACCGATACGGTGCTCCGCCTCAAACATGGGCAAACCCGCAGCGCGATTTTGGAAAAAGGCGAAGCCTATTTCCAGATACGCCATGATGATGCCCATCCCTTTGTCGTCACAGTGGGGCATCACACCGTCACCGATCTGGGCACCGCCTTCACCATCCGCAAAGAAACCAGCCGCCTCGAAGTCACGCTTCTGGAAGGCGAGGCAAGAATAGACGCCCCGCACATACAGGTCGGCCCGCGCAGCGCCCTGTTGCGTCCCGGTGATGTCGTGATCGCAACGGAACAACAACTCATTCCAGGCAAAAAATCCGCCGCTGAACTGCGCGATGAACTTGGCTGGCGTCACGGCGTGCTCATTTTCAAAGGTAGCACGCTGGCCGCCGCCGCAGCCGAATTCAACCGCTACAACAGCCGCAAAATCTATATCGCCGACGAAAAAACCGCCCGCCTCACCATAGGCGGCACCTTCCAGGCCAAAAATATAGACAGCTTCACCCAGGCCACGCGCGATCTCTTCGGGTTGAAGATCAAACAAGCAGAAAACGAAACCGTCATCACACGCTGATTTTTTAAAGCCACGTTTTAAACGTCAAAAAACTTATTTCAGGGGGAATTATGCGTAAAAATCATAAATCAAATCTGCTCTTGGCCTCCAGCCTCAGCGCCATCTTTCTGGCATCCATCGCTTTTACCATGCCCGCTTCAGCCTCTGAATTCAACATCCCCGGCGGGTCATTGAACGACGCGCTGGATGCCTATGGCAAACAAGCCGGTGTCCAACTGATCTATTCCGACGCAGCCGTCAAAGGTATCCAAAGCCGCGGCGTCAACGGCAATCTCAGCGCCGACGAAGCCCTGGCAAAGATTCTGTCAAACACCGGCTTCTCCGTCCGCCGCAACGCCGGCACGCTGGTGATCTCCCGCCAGAACAATTCCAACCTCGAAATTTCTCCCCTGCAATTGGCGCAAGCCAGTCCCAATACAGGCCGCATCGAGGAAGTGTTGGTCACCGCCCGCAAGCGCGAAGAAGCGGTCGAAAACATCCCGATCTCCATCACAGCCCTCTCATCAGAAGACCTCAAAACCTTCGGTATCCGCAACTTCGCCGATCTGGAAGGCGTGGTCCCCGGCCTCAGCATGGGCGGCGGCGGCAACGGCGTGAAGAAAGACAGCAACCCCTTCATCCGCGGCGTCGGCCAGCGCGAAACCAAAGTGACCCTCGATCCTGCCGTCGCCACCTATATCGACGGCATCTATATCGGCCGCGCCGCGGGCGCGATGCTCGATGTGGTGGACGTAGACAATATACAGGTCCTGCGCGGCCCCCAGGGAACATTGTTCGGCCGCAACGCCACAGGCGGTGCGCTGTCGGTGAGCCTGAAAAAGCCCAACAATGACTGGGAAGCCCAGGTCAGCGCCAATATCGGCAATTATGGCCGTCGTGACCTCACCGGCATCGTCAACATTCCCTTTGTCGAAGACATGGTGATGGGTCGCTTCATGGTCGCCAGCATCAACAGCAATGGCTATTTCACGAACATCGTCGACAACACCAAATGGGGTGACGACAACCGCGTCACGGGCATCGCACAACTGCGTATCCTGCCGACCGACCGCATCACCATCGACCTATTGGGCGAACGCACCCGCATCCGCGAAACGCCGCGCCCTCAGAAATGTAACTTTCTGAGAGAGTCAGGATTTGTGTCAGCCCAAACATTATTTATAGATCTTTCGGCCTATATTGATGGCGTTCCCCGTTTTGAAACGAGATGCAGACAGTCTGAAGCGCTTCCTCAAAGTCAGTTCGCCAGCGATTTGGCGCTGGGCGCTCCGGCAGGCGGACGTAGAGAGAATGTCGAGATATTTGATTTTTCGACGCAGGCTTACTATCCGGCGATTTATAATCAACCGGCCCTGCCAAGAGGGCGCTACTGGGTAGATACAGCCACACTCGGCGGCACGATCGGTTGGGAAATCGGCAATATCGGTATGTTTTCCGATGCCTCAGCCAAAAGCATAACGGCCTGGCGCAAGACCAAGCAGATCGCGGACGAGGATTTGGATGCTATCGGCTCGGCTTACCTCGTGCGCATCCAGCCTACATTTGATGAGACCACACAGTTTTCCCAGGAAATTCAACTTTCTGGAAAAACCTTCAACGATAGGCTGTTCCTCAGTGCCGGTGCTTTCTATTTTAAGGAAAAGACGCCACAGAACGATCTGATTCTCAGCGCTGGCACTCGGCAAACGGATCAATTCGGGGGGGATATCAATGTCACAGGCTTTGAGCCTGCCCTAGAGCGACTCCAAACGGATAATCATTCCTGGGCCTGGTATGCGCAGGCGGATTTTGAACTGACGCCGGAAATTGAAATAACCGGCGGTATCAGATGGACAACCGAAACCCGCTGGAGCCGCTATTCCAAAGGCGCGGTTGACCCCTATTCCGTGACGACCGGGCCTTTGACACGAGCGCCCAACCAAAATCAGGCAGGCGGCACCCTCTCTCTTTACACGGCTGACTTCGGTTTGAATCCTGTGCTCGATTGGGGATTCGGTACTTACGACTTCTCGACAGAAGTAATTGCTACCGGAGGTCAGCGTGGTAGTCAGGGTCTTGTTCAGA
>CAZOJG010000003.1:0-24227 GCA_964580115.1 uncultured Rhizobium sp. | reverse complement strand
CAGACCTTCGTCCCTGGAAGGCTAAAGGGTGACGAATTGTCGAAAACCGACTCCGCCTGGACGCCGATGTTCAGCGCCAAATATAAGGCAAGTGATAGCATGCTTCAGAGGCTTGGTCTCGACCAGGCCATGCTCTATGCCACCTACAGCCAAGGGTTCCATTCCGGTGGTGTGACGGCTGGCGCGCTCGAACTTGACCGTGGGCCGGAATTCGTAAACGTGCGAGCCACGGTGACCGATCCCTGCGCGGATCGCACCAGCGGCAATTGCCGGACATATACTTATTTGCCATCGCCTGATGACGGTTACGGCACAGCCGATCCTATCACTTTCGAACCTGAAAAAGTCGTGAACTATGAAATCGGCTTCAAGGCAGCCGGATTGGATCGCCGTATACAGGCCAATCTAGCCGTCTTCTATATGGATTACACCGATATGCAGGTTACGGCTGTCGGCAATAGGTCTGGCATACCGGTGCCTTATATTCAGAATGTTGGTGCCTCGGTCATCAAGGGGATCGAACTGGAAGTGGTCGCATTGCCGACTCCGCAATGGCGTATCCTGATGAATGGATCCTATACCGATGCCGATATCAAGGAGTGGCTCTCACCTGTCGCCCAGATCAGCAGTTCCAACTATCTGCCGACCGGTCTTGTTTATAACATTGATCGTAGCGACGAGCGCATGCCCCGCGTCCCGCGCTGGCAATTCTTCGCCTCATCGGAATACAATTTCCGTCTGCCCGGTGGCGGTTCGATCACCCCTTCGATGGGCGTACGCTTCACGTCTTCCATCTATCATGGCTTCGATCGTGGAAGCTGGATTTTCAGCAATGGTGGCCGGTACTATAACAACAATGGTTATCTGCCGCCGGATTTCGCTCACAGTGATTGGTGGATGGATCCCTCTCAGGCAAACGGTTATTACCCACAAGACCCTGCTGGTTTGGGCTACGATCCCGTGGTCACGCCGCCCACTGGCGACAAATGGAAAACCACCTCCCGCCCCACCGCCTTCTTCGATGCCCGCCTCGCCTGGATATCTGAGGACGGCAAAATGGAAGCCGCACTCTGGGGCAAGAACCTCTTCAACACCGACGACTATCTCGTCGGCGGCATCCCTCTGGCAGACGTCAACGGCGCGGTAGGTCAGGTCTTCGCCAACCCAAGAACCTTCGGCCTCACCTTCACCTACCACTTCGGCGAATAATCCCCTCATCCCATTCTCTGAAACGAAAGGGCGGCAGCGATGCCGCCCTTTTTTTATTTCGCATTAGCTATCGAACACCCATCAAACCCCGCTAAACTCCTCCCCCAGCCCGAGCCCCTGACCAATCAGGAAGCCCAGCACCCCCACCCCCTCCCCGGGAAAAGTGAGGTTCAATTGGGCAGGGCAATAAAATTTCTTCTCACCCCCACATAAAGTTCTGCCCCCCAACTTCGTCTAAGCTCACGAAGTCCTGAAACCATCATCCTCGGAAGGGCAGACGCTGTCGGGGAATGAGCGAGACACCGGAATTCACACTTGAGAGCGCTGGCCCCGGCCAGCCCGGCACCGCTGTGAAAACAGCGGCGGTCGCAGCTTGGTTCGTCCGTGAAATCCTGCCGCTAGAGGCAATCCTGATGCAGTACCTGCACCATAACTGGCAGAACAAAAGCGATCTCCCCGACCTCCGCCAGGAAATCTATGTCCGCGTCTGCGAAGCCGCACAAACCCAACTCCCTGACCATCCGAAACGCTTCCTCCTCACCACCGCCCGCAACCTGCTGATAGATCGCGTCCGCCGCGAACTGGTCGTCCCGATAGATGCCGTCGCCGATGTCGATGTGCTGGGCATGGCCCAGGACAGTCCCGGCCCCGATCAGGTCACCATCGCCCGCGACGAACTCCGCCAGCTACAAGCCGCGCTGGATCGCCTGCCACCACGCTGCCGCGAAGCCGTGGTGCTCGGCCAGATCGAGGGGCTTACAGGCCGCGAAATAGCCCGCCGCATGGGCGTCACCGAAGGCATGGTCTCCACCCATATCGCCAAAGGCCTGCGCCTCCTCGCCGACATGCTCTATGGCGAACCCAAAGACAGGGGCCGCCTGTCATGAACCTCGCGGACATAGAAACCCAAGCCGGCGAATTCCTCGCCCGCCGCCGCTTCCACCCATGGTCAGCGCAAGATCAGCTTGAGCTGGATCAATGGCTCGCCCATTCCCCCCATCATCAAGTCGCCTTCTGGCGTCTGGAAGCCACGCTAAGCCGCACCCAACGCCTCGCCGCCCTGAAAACCCAATTGCCGGGCAGGCCAGTCCATAAACCTGAATCCATTCTCCCGCGCCTCGCGCGCACCGCCGCCGCCATCATCGTCGCCGCCCTGATCGGTGCCTATGCGCTGCAACCCGCGCCCGACAAAATATACACCACCCCCATCGGCGGCCACCAAATCGTCACCCTGTTCGATGGCTCCACCGTCGAACTCAATACTAATTCAACCTTGCGCATCACCGCAAAACGCACCGCCGTGTTGGAAAAAGGCGAAGCCTATTTCGACATCAAACATGATGAAACACATCCCTTCATCGTCACCGTGGCGGGCCACCGGGTCACCGATCTGGGCACAAAATTCCTCATCCGCAACGGCGAAAAACTCGAAGTCGCCCTGATCGAAGGTCTGGCCCGTATCGATAGCCTGGATGCAAAATCCACCAAACGTTCAGCCCTGCTGAACCCAGGCGACATCGCCATCGCCAGCAAAAACACCATCGCGCTGCAACGCCAAACACCTGAAAAACTCAGCCGCACACTAGGCTGGCGTCAGGGCCTGATCTTCTTCGACAACACAACGCTGGCCGAAGCCGCAGCCCAGTTCAATCGTTACAACAATACCAAACTCATCATCACGGATCCAAAAATCGCCGCCCTCACCATCGGTGCCAGCTTCCCCGTGAACGATGTCGAACGCTTCGCCCGCGCCGTCCGCATCCTGCTCGGCGTCAAGGTGGAACACAACGCCAACACCATCACCTTAAGCCGCTAACAAATTTCAAGACGAAAGCCATTTCAGGGGGATTATATGAAACAGTCATTCTTTAAAACTGCACTACTCAGCGCCGTCGCCATCACTTCCATCAGCCCGGCCCTCGCCGCAGGCTTTAATATTTCCGGTGGAGATCTCAAAACCGCGCTCGATGCCTATGCCAAACAATCCGGCGTCGCGCTGATGTATTCCGTAGACGCCGTAAAAGGCATCCAGACCAAAGGCGTCACCGGAGACGTCTCCTCCGATACAGCCCTTACCCGCATCCTAAGCGGCACCGGCCTAAGTGTCCGCGAAGAATCCGGCGCCATGGTCATCATCCCCCGCCGCTCATCCGCCAACATTATCCAACCCCTCCAACTGGCCCAAGCCGCCCCCTCCGGCCGCATCGAAGAAGTCCTCGTCACCGCCCGCCGTCGTGAAGAAGCAGTCGAAAACATCCCGATCTCCATCACGGCGCTCTCCGCCGAAGACCTAAAAACCTTCGGCATCCGCAATTTCGCCGATCTCGAAGGCGTTGTTCCGGGCCTCAATCTTGGCGGCGGCGGCAATGGCGTAAAGCGCGATAGCTCGCCCTTCATCCGCGGCGTCGGCCAGCGCGAAACCAAAGTCACCCTCGATCCTGCTGTGGCAACCTATATCGATGGCGTCTATATCGGCCGCGCCGCAGGTGCGATGATGGATGTCACCGATGTGTCCAGCATCCAGGTGCTGCGCGGGCCGCAAGGCACCCTGTTCGGCCGCAACGCCACAGGCGGCGCGATATCGGTGAACCTCAACAAGCCCACCAATGAATGGGAAGGCAATGTCAGCGTCAATATCGGCAATTACGGCCGCCGCGACATTTCCGGCCTGATCAATGTGCCCTTCATGGAAGACTTCTTGATGGGTCGCTTGTTCATCTCCAGCGTTAATAGCAATGGCTATTTCACCAATATCGTGGACAACGCCAAATGGGGCGGCGACAATCGCATCACCGGCATCGCCCAACTGCGCTTCCAGCCCACAGATCGCATCACCGTGGATGTGTTGGGCGAACGCACTCGCATCCGCGAAACCCCACGTCCGCAGCGGTGCTCTTTCCTGCGTAATCCTGGTTTCACCACCGATATTATCAATTTCATGAACGGCACGCGGGGGTATGACCCAAACACATTCCGCCCATTTCCGATCTATGAGAATGCCTGCCGTGCTTCGCGGGCGCTGCCGCCCAGCCGCTTTGCGAGCGACCTATCCGATAAAGCAGGCTCGTTAATGCCGAAGGGGCGTTATTGGGTCGACACGTCCACCGCTTCGGCTACGGCCAATTGGGACGTCGGCGATCTTGGCTTCCTCTCAGACTTTAATATCAAGAATATCGCGGCATGGCGAAAGACCAAGCAGATAGCCGATGAGGACTTGGACGCAATCTCGGAGATTTACCTTATCCGCATTCAACCCTATTTCGATGAGACAACCCAAATTTCGGAAGAATTGCAGCTCTCCGGAAAAACCCTTAACGACCGTCTCTTTTTGAGTACGGGGTTCTATTACTTCAAGGAAAAGACACCGGTCAGTGATATAATCGTGTCGGCTGGTATAGGCGTGCCTGGATTTCAGCCGGCCGGAAGCAGCGTCTACGGCCCGATAGACACCTATTCATTTCTCTTTGGCGAGCCCGCCAAAGAAAGACTGCGTACGGATAACAAATCCTATGCGTGGTATGCGCAGGCCGATTTTGACGTCACATCCGAGATTCAGATCACCGGTGGTATTCGTTGGACACGGGAAGAGCGTTGGAGTGGCTATTCCAAAGCTTATGGTGACCCATGGAGTCTGACGGTGGCTCCCATCGTGCCTAACATCTTCAATGGCGTCTATGCGACCGCTCTTTCTGGCGGCGCAATCACGGGGGTCGCTTCGACGCAGCCCGGAATCAGACCTGTGCTGGATTGGTTCTTTGCAAGCCGTGAATACTTCTTCACTGGTCCAACGCCACCTGCCCCTGTTGACTGGCGTTATGTCGACAAATTTATCGGTGACGAGTTGAGCACAGCGGATGAGGCTTGGACGCCGATGTTCAGTGTCAAATACAACGCAAGCGATAGCGTGCTGCAGGTTCTGGGCCTAGATCAGGCCATGGTCTATGCCACATACAGTCAAGGGTTCCATGCTGGCGGCGTCACCGCTGGTGCCGTCGACTATGATCGCAGCAATCAGGAAAATGGGTTCTTTGGTTTCAACAGTCCCGCCACGACGGGCATCCCGTGTCCTTCGCAAATCAACGCGAATGCGTTCTCATGTGTGACCTATATGCAGCTCCCCGAACCAGGATACGGCACAGCCGATCCACAAATCTTCAGGCCTGAGAAAGTCACCAACTATGAAATCGGCGCCAAATTCGCAGGTTTGGACCGTCGCCTTCAGGCCAATCTGAGCGCGTTTTGGATGAATTACACCGATATGCAAACTACGGGGGTTGGCGACCGTCTGGGCATCCCCGTTCCCTTTATTGAAAATGTCGGCAAATCGGTCATCAAGGGCATCGAGGCCGAGTTCGTTATTATGCCGACGCCGCAATGGCGCATCTTCATGAATGGCTCCTACACCGATGCGGATATTAAGGAGTGGCAATCACGGGTTAATAAATTGAGCTTTACAGGCGCTCCCACCAACGTGTCTTATACTGTTGACCGTAGCGATGAACGCATGGTGCGTGTGCCTCGCTGGCAGTTCTTCGGTTCGACCGAATACAATTTCAAAATGGGCACCATGGGCTCGATCACGCCTTCGGTTGGTGTCCGGTTCACCTCTTCGATCTACCACGGCTTTGATCGCGGTAGTTGGGTCTATACTCAGGGTGGACGTCTCTACAATCATAACGGCGATATGCCGCCGGATAGTAGTCATTCTGATTGGTGGCAGGACCCCAACGCCTTTGGTGGACGAGGAGTGGACCCTCTAGTGACCCCAACCCCCAATGCGAAATGGGAAACAACATCGCGCCCCACGGCTTTCCTGGATGCACGCCTGACCTGGAATTCAGAGGATGGCAGGCTGGAAGCGGCATTGTGGGGCAAGAACCTCACCAATCAGGATGATTACCTGGTAGGCGGCATTCCTCTCGTGGACATCACCGGCGCAACGGGGCAGGTCTACGCCAATCCCCGCACCTTCGGCCTGACCTTCACCTACCATTTCGGAGAATAGCCCTCAGCAAGCACTATTCCACGAAATGTAAGGGCGGCAGCAATGCCGCCCTTTTTTATTTCGCATTTGCTATCGAACACCTCCAAATCGGCCGTAAAATATCCGCGACGCTAAAAAACACCCGGGAGATTCAATGCTTTAAACAAGCAAGCCGCGCCGCTCCGTCCCGCTTGGCAAATTCCCGTCCCCCATTCGTCTAACTATCGAGTGGTCATAAACTCTAACCCTCGGAGGACGGGGGATGGCAGACACGCCGGATACAGGCCGTGACGATAACGCTCAGCCGCGTGCGGGGGTGGTCATGTCTGTGTCCGAAGTCGAAGCCTGGTTCGTCCGCGAGGTCTTGCCGCTGGAAGCAACCCTGATGCAATTCCTCCGCCGCAATAGCCGCAACCGGGCCGATGTCGCGGATCTGTGTCAGGATGTCTATGTCCGCGTCTACGAATCCGCGGCCCGCAACGGCCTGCCGGAGCGGCCAAAACCTTTTGTCCTGACCACCGCCCGCAATCTTCTGATCGACAGAATGCGCCGCAACCAGATCGTCCCCATCGAAACGGCGGTCGATCTCGATGCCATCAATATAGCGATCGACGAACCCGGCCCCGATCGCATCGTGATGGCGCGCGACACCTTGCGCCGCCTGCAAACCGCGCTCGACAAACTCCCCACACGCTGCCGCGAAGCCGTGATGCTGAAAAAAATCCACGGCCTCTCCGCCCGCGAAATCTCCGCCCGCATGGGCATCAGCGAAAACACCGTCAATCGCCACCTGACAGATGGCATGCTGGCGCTGGCCGACCATCTCTATGGCGAACAAATCGAAGGCAGCGGCACATGACAAACCCTGCTCAGACCATCCGCGCCCAGGCAGCCGCCTATCTGCTGAGTAAACAGGATCCAACATGGTCCGAAACAGATCAGAAGAATCTGGAAATCTGGTTCGCCCAATCTCTCGCCCATAGGCTGGAATTTTTGCGTCTGGAAAGCGCATGGAACAGCGCAGATCGCCTCCATGCGCTGCGCCCCCCGCAACTTTCGCCCCTATCCACCCATCCTCGCGCGCATAAAAACCAAAGCCAGACAGTCTATCTGCGCATTGCCGCCATTTTGGTCGTGGCCTTGCTCATGGCTGGCGCAAGCCTGTCCCTGCCACCAAGCAAGGGCCAAATCTATGCCACAGCAATCGGCGCCCAGCGCATCATCACCCTGGCCGATGGCTCCCGCGTCGAGCTGAATACAGATTCAGAACTCAGGATAGGCGAGGGCGGAAATCCTCGCCATGTCGCTCTGCTCAAAGGCGAAGCCTGGTTCGACATCAAACATGATGAGAACCACCCGTTCATCGTTACAGCAGGCGATCACCGCATCATCGATCTGGGCACCAGTTTTGTCGTGCGCCGTGAAACGGAAAATCTGCATGTCGCCTTGGTCGAAGGTCTGGCCCGCGTTGAATCCACAAAATTATGGAACAAACCCCGCGCCGCTCATCTGCTGCCGGGCGACGTCGCCTTGGCCTCTGCCGAAAAAGTCAGTGTCAAAAAACAAGCAATCAAAGACATAGAATCCGATTTCAGTTGGCGGCGTGGCTTGCTTGTCTTCAATCGCGCGGCCCTGTCAGACGCGGTGGCCGAATTCAACCGCTACAATCAGCAAAAGCTGGTCATTACAGACCCGGAAATCGCCGATCTCACCATAAGCGGTACTTTCCCAATCCATGCCACGGCGCTGTTCAGCACCGCCGCAAAAGAATCCTTCGGGCTGATGATCAGGGCCGAAGATCAACACATAAATATTTCACGCAGCAAGAACACATTTCAAAAAACAAAATAGTCACGTCTCAGGGGGAATAGTAGATGTATAACCATTTCACAAAGTCCATTTTCATGGCGGGCAGCAGCCTGTTGATGCTCAGCAACATGGCAATGGCCGCCAATCTGAATATACCCGGCGGCGATCTGGGCACTGCTCTGGATGCCTATACCGCGCAAACCGGCATTCCCTTGATCATGTCTTATGGCGTCGTCAAAGGCACCCAGACAAAAGGCTTCAAAGGCGAAATCTCCACGGATGAGGCCCTCACCCGTATCTTAAGCGGCACTGGTTTCGCCTCCCGCCGTGAATCCGGCGCCATCATGATCGTGCGCGAAAAATCGTCCAGCGTTCAAATTTCAAACCTGCAACTCGCACAGGCTAATCCCTCATCAGGCCGCATCGAGGAAGTTCTCGTCACCGCCCGCCGCCGTGAGGAAGCGGTCGAGAATATCCCGATCTCCATTTCCGCCCTCAATGCCGAAGATCTCAAAAGCTTCGGCGTACGCAATTTCGCTGATCTCGAAGGCGTCGTGCCCGGCCTCAATCTTGGCGGCGGCGGCAATGGCGTGAAGCGTGACAGCTCGCCCTTTATCCGCGGTGTCGGCCAGCGCGAAACCAAGGTCACCCTCGATCCCGCCGTCGCCACCTATATCGAAGGCGTCTATATCGGCCGCGCCGCAGGCGCTATGTTGGATATCGTCGACGTAGACAACATTCAGGTATTGCGCGGCCCGCAAGGCACGCTGTTCGGCAAGAATGCCACGGGCGGCGCGATCTCCGTCTCTCTGAAAAAGCCCAACAATAATTGGGAAGCCAGCATCGGCGCCAATATCGGCAATTACGGCCGCCGCGATATTAACGGCACAATCAATATTCCATTTATTGAAGATATGTTGATGGGCCGCCTCACCATCGCTAGCGCCAACAGCAATGGCTTCTTCACAAACCTGACCGATAATACCAAATGGGGCGGCGACAATCGCATCACAGGCATCGCCCAGTTGCGTTATGTCCCGACAGACCGCATCACGGTCGACCTATTCGGCGAACGCACCCGCATCCGCGAAACACCCCGGCCCCAGCGCTGCGCATTCCTGCGTAATACGGGTTTTAAAACGGTTCATATGGACTTCATCAACGGCAATGGTTTGGATCCTTCCTTCATGGTCGATGGGCTGAACCGCTATGAGGGGCTTTGCAAGCGGGCCGAAAAGCTGCCTCCCAGCCGGTTCCAAAGCGACCAGACTAACAATCCCGGCTCCGTTATCCCGCAGGGCCGCTATTGGGTGGATACAAGCACGGCTGCCGCCACCGCCAATTGGGATGTGGGTGACCTGGCTTTCCTGTCCGATTTCAATGTCAAAAGCATCAGCGCCTGGCGCAAGACACGGCAAATCGCCGATGAAGATCTGGATGCCATTGCCGGCACCTTTCTCATCCGCACCCAGCCCGATTTCGATGAAACAACCCAGTGGTCCCAGGAACTCACTTTCTCGGGAAAGACTCTTAATGATCGCCTTTTCCTCAGCACGGGCGGTTTCTGGTTCAAGGAAGAGACACCCAAAAACGATCTCATCCTCTCCGCAGGGATGACCCCGGCGCTTTCCGGTGCTGCGGTGGGGCTGCCCGGATATTATATTCACATTCTGGCGGAAGCCGCGAAAGAAAGGCTTCAAACACGGAATGAATCCTTTGCCTGGTTTGGTCAGGCGGACTTTGACATCACGCCAGAATTGCAATTGACAGGCGGACTGCGCTGGACCCGCGAAAATCGCTGGAGCCGTTATTCCAAGAGCTATGCACTGGATACCAGCCTCGTGAAGGGCAATATATTACAGCGTGGCGACCTCTCCGGTCTGCTGATGGCTATTGTGGATGCGCCGGGCCTTAATCCCATATCCAGCTGGACCTTTGCTAATCGCGAATACTTCTTCACCAGACCCTCGGGCGTGCCGCCCTCTCCGGTCGATTACCGATTGATCCCGGATAAATTCATTGGTGATGAGATGAAGTTCTCGAATGAGGCTTGGACACCCATGGCCAGCCTCAAATACAAGCTCAATGACAGATGGCTCCAGAGATTCAGCCTGGATCAGGCCATGTTCTATGCCACCTATAGTCAGGGCTTCCACTCCGGCGGCGTAACCAATGGCGCTATTGATACGGATGCCGGGACGTTGCCCTATCCGAGCACTGCACCTGCGGCGACGCGGACCAATGTCGTCGCGACGACGGGTATTCCCTGCCGGACTATGTGGACGCTCAACCCAGCGGAATTGAGCTGCCCGAATTCGCAGAGCCTTCCGGAAGATGGGTATGGCACGGCGGATCCAATTACTTTCCGTCCGGAAAAGGTTACTAACTATGAAGTTGGCTTCAAGCTGACCGGGCTGGATCGCCGCGTGCAGGCCAATTTGGCAGCCTTCTATATGGACTATACCGACATGCAGACCACGGCGGTCGGCAGCCGTTTCGGTATTCCCGTGCCCTATATCGAGAATGTCGGTAAATCCGTCATTCAGGGGATCGAGGCCGAGATCGTCATCATGCCCACGCCGCAATGGCGTCTATTCATGACAGGCTCCTATACCGATGCTGACATCAAGGAATGGATGACTCATGTCGTGCCGTTGAACGACGATGGCAGAGTCCTTCCCAGTCAGCCCGAATATGATTTTGACCGCAGCGACGAACGCATGCCCCGCGTGCCGCGCTGGCAGTTCTTTGCCTCAACGGAATATAATTTCCGCCTGCCGGGCGGTGGTTCGATCACGCCATCGGTCGGCGTCCGCTTCACCTCCTCGATCTATCACGGCTTTGATCGCGGCAGCTGGGTCTATTCCTATGGCGGCTATTACTACAATCACGGTGGCGACAGACCGCCGACAGTAATACCTACTGCTGCCAACTGTACCAGGGTAAGTCCGCCCCCGTCCGCCACATGCGGTTGGAATGGCGCTAACAGCAATCCGCAGGCAGACCCTCGGGTCAACCCATCGCCGGACGCAAAATGGAAAACCACCTCACGCCCGACCGCCTTCCTGGATGGGCGCCTGAACTGGATATCCGAAGACGGCAAAATGGAAGCTGCGCTCTGGGGCAAGAACCTCACCAATGAGGACGACTATCTGGTCGGCGGCATTCCGCTGGCCGATGTCACCGGCGCAGTCGGTCAGGTCTTCGCCAATCCACGCACCTTCGGCCTGACCTTCACCTATCACTTCGGCGAATAAATCTTCGCCGAGTCCAAACCAAAAGGGCGGCCGCGCGCCGCCCTTTTTCTTATCTCAGCATCGCCATAGCCTCGCCACAAACAGATCATTAAATGTCAGCGAAACAGACTGGCATCCCCAGCCGGATTTATGATATTCGGGGCAGATATTTTTTAACCACGCGCCAATTTCAGGTGATGAAGATGATTCATTTTAGACGCCTATTATGCGTCGCCGCGGCTCTCCTGTTCCCGGCCATCGCGCAAGCCAGCAACCCCGTCACCGGCCTCTGGCTGGATGAGGACAAGCTCGGCTATATCCAACTCGTCGAACAGGGCGGCATCTTGCAAGGTTACATCGCCGGTTCCGTCAATGGATCTGTCAAAGAAGATGTCAAAAACCCGGACAATGCCCAACGCGGCAAAAACCTGCTGCACAAACCCATCATCCAGAACCTGAAATTTGATGGCAAAGTCTGGACAGGCGGCACGATCTACAATCCGAATGACGGCAATACCTATTCCGTCACCATCACGCCGGGCGATGGCAACACGCTCTACTTACGCGGCTTTCTAGGCCTTCCGATGTTCGGCATGACCCAAACCTGGACCCGCGTCACCGATAAAAAATCCCCCGGCCTCCAGCCATTGCCCAAACAAAGCCAAGGCGCAGATTGATCTCATCAATCGGGCAGCCCTACAGACCCCAAGACCCGCCACCTGGCGGGTCTTTTTTTTGCCAGCATAAATAGGCGCTTAGCTCCCACCCCAAAATAATAGCGCAACCGAACCCAACTTCCCCCTCCTTCCTTCGTCTTGGTGAGCGGCTCCATACTGTGAGAGGCCCTCAAAAGACGGAAACAAGCGGGGGATGGCTGAATATCCGACCTCAGACGGCGATACCAACGTCCTGCAAGGGCAGGGCGGAGCTATGAGCCTGCACGAGATTTCAGCCTGGTTCACCCGCGAGGTTCTGCCCCATGAGGCGATCCTGATGCATTACCTGCAACATAACTGGCACAACAAAAGCGACATCGCCGACCTCCGACAGGAGGTCTATGCCCGTGTCTTCGAAGCCGCGCGGAACACGCTGCCGGACAATGCCAAACGCTTCGTCCTGACCACCGCCCGCAATCTGCTGATAGATCGCGTCCGCCGCGAACATGTGGTGCCAATAGAAGCCGTCGCCGATGTCGATGCTTTAAACAGCGCGATCGATCACCTCAGCCCGGACCGCACCGTCATAGCGCGCGAAGAACTGCGCCGCCTGCAACAGGCGCTGGACCGTCTTCCGCCACGCTGCCGCGAAGCCATGATGCTGGGCCATATCGATGGCCTCACCGGCACAGAAATCGCCGCCCGCATGGGCATCAGCAAATTCACCGTGTCCGAACATCTCGCAAATGGCCTGCGCGCCATCACCGATATGCTTTACGGAGAACCGGTGGACCGCGGGAGGAAATCCTGATGGAACACCCCATAGATCATCTGAACATCGAACAACGCGCTGCCGAATTCTTGCAACGCCGCCGCTTCTGGCCATGGTCAGACCAGGACCAGCAAGACCTCGAAGATTGGCTGAACCAGCATATCCAGCACCGTGTTTCTTATCTGCGCTTAGAGTCCGGCCTGCACCGTGTCGAACGTCTGGCGGCCCTCGGCCCCATGAAGCGCCCCATCACAAATCACACATCGGACAGCGCGTGGTTCACCAAACTGGCCAAATATGCCGCCGCTATTTTGCTCCTTGTGGGTCTTGGCATAGCTGGCCAGCAGATGCTGCTGCGTCCAGGCGTCGAATATATCAGCACCCAAATCGGCGACCGCCGGATCATCACCCTGGCCGATGGCTCAAAGGTTGAACTCAATACAAATACAAAACTCCGTATCAGCCGCCATGGTCCTCAACGCGAAGTCTGGCTGGATAAAGGCGAAGCCTATTTCGATATCGTCCATAGCGAAACCGAACCTTTCCTCGTCCATGTCGGAAAACATCTTGTCACCGATTTGGGCACAAAATTTTCAGTCACCTATGAATCGGATAAAACCAAAGTCGCTCTTGTAGAAGGCGCGGCGCGTATCGATGCGGTGGAACAGGGCGCAAATGTTCCGCCCGCCTATCTCACCCCCGGCGATGTCGCCTTGGCAACGGATCAAGCCATCTCCGTCTCGCGTGAAACGCAAAGCAACCTTGCACATGCTTTGGCTTGGCGGCGCGGCATGCTGATCTTCAACCGCACAACGCTGGCCGATGCCGCCGCACAGTTCAATCGCTACAATCCAGACAAGCTGGTCATCACAGACAAAAAAATCGCCAGCCTCACCATGAACGGGTCATTCCCGAACAAAGACATAGCCGGCTTTTCCGCGGCTATTCGCGACATTTTCAAAGTCCATGTCGAACAGACGCAAGGGAAAATTTTTATAACGCAATCTAAGCCGTAAGAAATTTTATTCAGCGCCAAAAAATAAGCGCATGATCAGGGGGAATTATGAAACGTTCAATTTTAAAATTTGCATTATTAGCCTCAAGCGCCTGCCTCTTTACAGGTGCAGCCCATGCAGGAAATTTCAACATTCCCGCAGGCGATCTTGAATCCGCCCTGAATGTCTATACCGCCCAAACAGGTGCAGCCCTCCTGGTCTCGAATGATGCGATCAAAGGCATCCGCTCCAAGGGGGCGCGCGGCAGCCTGTCCGACGATGCCGCCCTGACCAATATCCTGAGCGGCACCGGCTTCACGATGCGCCGTCAACCATCCGGCGCAATCACTATCGTGCCGAACCGCTCGTCAAACGCAGAGATCACGCCACTTCAATTGGCGCAGGCCTCTCCTACTTTGGGCGGTATCGAAGAGGTTCTTGTCACTGCCAGAAAACGCGAAGAAGCCGTCGAGAATATCCCTATCTCCATCACGGCTCTCAGCGCCAATGACCTGAAGCAGTTCGGTGTGCGAAACTTCGCCGATCTCGAAGGCGTCGTCCCCGGTCTTAATCTCGGCGGTGGCGGCAACGGCGTAAAGAAAGATTCCTCGCCCTTTATCCGCGGCATCGGCCAACGCGAAACCAAAGTCACGCTGGATGCGGCTGTCGCAACCTATATTGACGGCATCTATATCGGTCGTGCCGCGGGCGCCATGCTCGATGTCACCGATGTCGAAAATATTCAGGTGTTGCGCGGGCCACAGGGCACGCTGTTTGGCCGTAATGCCACCGGCGGGGCTATCTCGGTCACACTCAAAAAACCCAATAATAATTGGGAAGCTGATATAAGCGCGAATATCGGAAATTATGGCCGCCGCGATATTTCCGGCACCATCAATGTGCCCTTCATCGAAGATATGCTGATGGGGCGCCTGTTTTTAGCAAGTAATAATAGCAACGGCTATTTCACGAATGTCGTGGACAACACCAAATGGGGTGGCGACAACCGCGTCAGCGGTATCGCCCAGCTGCGCTTCCTCCCCACCGATGCAATCACCATCGATATGTTGGGCGAGCGTACCCGTATTCGTGAAACGCCGCGCCCGCAGAAATGCGCCTTCATTCGGGATGCAAGTTTTACAACCATTCAGTCGAACATCACGGGCGCTGGCGATGAATTTCCAGGCTTCTATTTCAACACATATCGGGATTTCTGTAACGAATCTAACGCGCTTCCCCAAAGCCGCTTTGCCAGTGATCTGGCGATTGGGGATCCGCTCCAGCCCAAAGGGCGCTATTGGGTTGATACTAGCACCATTGGTGTGACGGCGACCTGGGACATTGGTGATGTCGGGCCCGTGACAGGCCTCACCGCTAAAAGCATCAGCGCCTGGCGTAAAACCTTGCAGATCGCGGACGAAGATCTGGATGCGGTTGCCGCACCTACCCTGATGCGTATTCAACCTGAATTCGACAGAACCACGCAGCTTTCGGAAGAAATCCAATTTTCTGGTCGGACATTTCAGGATCGGCTCTTCCTGAGCACAGGGTTATATTTCTTCAAAGAAAGGACACCGCAAAACTTCCTGCATCTCTCGGCGGGCGTTAGTCCTCAATATTCCGCTGATGAAATCGGGCCTGTTTTAGGTATTGCTGAAGGGCAATATCTAACCTTCCTCGCCGAAGCCGCCAAAGAAAAGCTTGAAACACGCAACAAAGCTTTTGCCTGGTATGGCCAGGCCGATTTCGAATTGACCAAGGAAATTGAAATTTCCGCCGGTATGCGCTGGACACAGGAAGAACGTTGGAGCCGCTATTCCAAAGGCTATGCCGATCCAAGGAGCATCGTAAACGGTGATGTAAGCTACTTGAACGCCAACGGTCTGTTAATAGGCACACATTCACAGCCCGGCTACACACCCATTCTGGATTGGGTCTACGGCACCACGGTCTATGAGTTAGTGACAGTAGCTAACGGCGATATAAGGTTGGGCCCGACGACCTTCGTCCCCGGCATGTTCCCCGGCGATGAATTAAGCACGACCGACGTGGCTTGGACCCCAATGTTCAACCTGAAATATAAGCTCAGCGAACGCATGCTGGATAAGTTTTCTCTGGATCAGGCGATGCTCTATGCCACCTACAGCCATGGCTTCCATGCAGGCGGTGTAACGGCGGGCGCAGTTGATTTTGACCAAATCAATGAAGTCTACAGAAATTATCCAGATATAACTGGTATCCCTTGTCCTAATAACCGCCTGAACTGCCGTATGGATAAGCTGGCAGAGCCGGGTGGCTATACAGCCGACCCTCAAATATTCCTGCCTGAAAAGGTGGTGAATTATGAGGCAGGCTTCAAATTAGGGGCGCTGGATCGTCGTCTGCAAGCAAACTTCGCAGCCTTCTATATGAGCTACACCAATATGCAGGTGACATCTGCAGCCTCTCGCCTTGGTATACCCATACCCTTCATCGAAAATGTTGGTAGCTCGGTGATCAAAGGCTTGGAAATAGAGATGGTGGCTCTGCCAACTCCGGATTGGCGTGTCCTCTTTAATGGCAGCTATACGGATGCCGACATCAAGGAATGGAATTCTCAACAAATCGTCTTAAATCCCATTACAGGCGATGATTCCGGTATCCGTTATCACATTGATCGCAGCGAAGAGCGCATGCCGCGCGTTCCGCGCTGGCAATTCTTTGCCTCCACCGATTACAGTTTCCGCATGCCTGGCGGGGGGGTGATCACCCCATCGGTCGGTGTCCGGTTCACCTCGTCGATCTATCATGGTTTCGATCGCGGCAGCTGGGTCTATAGCTATGGCGGTATGTATTATACGCATGACGGCGATCTGCCGCCGAACACGGTGAGACCCGACGACTGGTGGCAGGATCCGGGCAATGTGGTCCCATCTCCCTTCGAAGATCCCGCGGGTCTTGGCTACGATCCTTTGGTCGAACCTTCCCCCCAGGCTAAATGGACCACCACATCGCGGCCCACCTTCTTCGTCGATGCCCGCATAGCCTGGGTTTCCGATGACGGAAAAATGGAGGCGTCACTCTGGGGTAAAAACCTCACCAATAAGGATGATTATCTGGTGGGTGGTATTCCGCTGGCTGATGTCACCGGTGCAGTCGGCATGGTCTTCGCCAATCCACGCACTTTTGGCCTGACCTTCACCTATCATTTCGGGGAATAGGCCCCATATAGAGGCTTAGTCCCAGTGGCCAAGACGCAGGGGAGGGGGGATACCCCCCTCCCAGAAAATCTCAAAACGAATAGACAAAGTGAGGTTCAATTGGGCAGCTCGGCTGCCCTTTTTCTTTATACCGCTATATCACCCACCTGATATCCGCTGGAAAATCACCTAGTTACAAAGCTTTACATTCAGCACAAATCACACACGGCCTCAGCGCCATTTTCCTTCCTGCCCGGCAAAGATAGTTTCTCCACAAAACACCCGCAGGAGAAAACAATGCCCAGAAGCGAAAGCGCCAACCAACATTATGAAATGTATATGACCGACCCGGACAAGGCGCATATGCGCGATGTCGGCGGCGGCAGAAAAGCCACCACCCTGCTGCTCACAACCACCGGCCGCAAAAGCGGCGAGCAGCGCGTCACGCCCCTCATCTATAAACAAGTAGGCGATAAATTCGTGATCATCGCCTCACTCGGCGGCGCCCCCAATCACCCATCCTGGTATTTAAATCTCGAAGCCAATCCCAATTGCCACATCCAATATGCACGCCAGCATCAGGATATGCGCGCCCGCATCGTGGATGGCCCGGAGCGCGACGCGATGTGGAAAGAAGCCACCGCCCAATTCTCCGATTATAACGACTATCAGGCCCGCACCCAGCGCCGCATCCCGGTCGTGGTCCTCGAACAAGCCTAACCCATATTACGCGTCCTATTGCCCGGTATGCCCTCCGCATGCCGGGCAATAATATTTCGCACCCACACCTTTCCCCCATCGCCCCGCGCCATTCGTTGAACCCCATGAAGTGGTTCTAAACTCTAACCCCGAAAGGCAGGGCGCTGGCGGGGATGGTTGAGACGCCGGACATAGACCGTACATCACAAAGCCCACCCACACTGGGCGACGCCACAGCTATGTCCGACGTTGAAACATGGTTCATCCGCGAAGTCCTGCCGCTGGAGGCGGCCTTGATGCATTACCTGCGCCGCTCCTGGCGCGATAAAGCCGCCATCGACGACCTCTGTCAGGACGTCTATGTCCGCGTCTACGAGGCCGCGGCCGAGCAAATCCCAAACCCCGCGCGCCCCTTCGTCTTCACCATCGCCCGCAATCTGATGATCGATCGCGCCCGCCGCGAACAAGTGGTGTCCTTCGAAGCCATCACCGATCTCGATGCGCTGGGCATGGCGATCGATGAACCCGGCCCCGACCGTACCTTGATGGCCCGCGAAGACCTCCGCCGTCTGCAAGCGGCGCTGGATACACTCCCCCCCCGCTGCCGCGAAGCTGTAATCCTGAAAAAAATCGAAAACCTCTCCCGCCGCGAAATCGCCCAGCGCATGGGCATCGGCGAGGAAAGCGTCAAACAACATATCGCCAACGGCATGCACGTCCTCGCCAATCACATCTATGGCGATGCAGGGGAGGGCACCCCGCATGACTAATTCCACCAACACAATCCGCATCCGCGCCAGCGAATGGCTGGAACAGCGCCATAGCGGCCAATGGTCAGACACAGATCAACATAATCTCGATAACTGGCTCGCCATTTCCCCTGCCCATCGCGTGGCCTATTTGCGTGTGCTGGGCGCGTGGCAAAAAGCAGATCGCCTGGTCGTGCTTCATAATCCGGGCTTTGGTAAAATCTGCCAACAAACCCGCCATCCGCTTTGGCAAAATCTCCCCCGCATAGCGGCCGCACTGATCATCGCCTCTGCCATTGGCGCTGCGCTCATCGCTCTGCCGGGCCAGAACACACAAACCTATGCCACCGAAATCGGCGCCCGAAAAACCATCACCCTATCCGATGGCACACGCATAGAACTCAACACCGACACCCAACTCCGTGTCGCCTATAAGCCCGGCAAACGCGCCGTTTTCTTAGACAAAGGCGAAGCCTTTTTTGATGTCACCCATGATGAAAAACAACCCTTCATCGTAACCATGGGCCATCAACGCGTCACCGATTTGGGAACGCAATTCACCATCAGGCGCGATAACAAAGAATCTGTGGCCGTCACCCTGATCGAGGGCCTCGCTGAATATGATCGTACCAATAGCACCGCGCCATCCACCCGGTTAAAGCCCGGCGACATGCTCATCGCCACGGCCACATCCCAGGCCGTCACCAAACATAACGAACGCGCCCTGAGAGATAGCCAGGCCTGGCGTCGCGGCGTGCTGATCTTCAATCGCACAACACTGGCCGAAGCCGCAGCCGAGCTGAATCGCTACAACAGCCAGAAACTCCTTATCACCGATCCAAACATCGCAAACCTGCGCATCAATGGCACCTTTCCGTCCAATGATGTGCCGCTCTTCGGCCGTGTGGCCAAACTCGTGCTCGGCGTCTCCGTCGAAACCAAAGGCAATGATCTCATCATCTCAAAATAAATTTTGATCAAAAAATTTTTACAGGGGGAATATATGACCGTTTATAAATCCATATTGCTCACCACAGCCTGCGCCTTCAGCCTATGCTGCGCAGCGCCTGCTATGGCGGAAAATTTTAATATCCCCGGCGGTGATCTCGAATCCGCATTAAATGCCTATGTCAGCCAAACAGGCGCCCATCTCATCGTCTCCGAAGCCGCTGTAAAGGGCACCCGCACCAAAGGCGCTACCGGCAATCTCTCGCGTGATGACGCACTCAGCAAAATCCTCGCCGGCACCGGCTTCAGCGTCCGCAACGAATCTGGCGTGCTCGCTGTCGTGCGGGATAAAGGGGCTGGAAATGTCGTCACCAATCTACAGCTTGCGCAGGCTAACCCTGCCTCTGGCCGCATCGAGGAAGTATTGGTCACAGCCCGCCGCCGCGAAGAAGCGATCGAGAACATCCCCATCTCCATCACGGCGCTCTCCGCCGAAGACCTCAAAACATTCGGCGTCCGTAACTTTGCCGATCTCGAAGGCGTCGTTCCTGGTCTTAATCTCGGCGGTGGCGGCAATGGCGTAAAGCGCGACTCTTCACCCTTTATCCGTGGTATCGGCCAGCGCGAAACCAAAGTCACTCTCGATCCCGCCGTTGCAACCTATATAGACGGCGTCTATATCGGCCGCGCCGCGGGCGCCATGCTTGATGTCGCGGATGTCGGTAGCATTCAGGTTCTGCGCGGTCCTCAAGGAACGCTCTTCGGTAAGAACGCCACGGGCGGCGCAATTTCTGTAAGTCTGAATAAGCCCAATAATAATTGGGAATCAAATGTCAGCGTCAATATCGGCAATTACGGCCGCCGCGACATTTCCGGAATGATCAATATACCTTTCGCTGAAGATTTGGTGATGGGCCGCTTGTTCATTTCCAGCACCAACAGCAACGGCTATTTCACCAATGTGGTCGATGGTGCAAAATGGGGCGGCGACAACCGCATCACCGGCATTGCTCAACTCCGCGTCGTGCCAACAGACCGCATCACGATCGACATACTGGGCGAACGGACCCGCATTCGCGAGACCCCACGTCCGCAACGATGTCAGTATCTTCGAGACAGTAATTTCTTGACTACCCAGCTGGATTTCCTCGGTTTGAACTTCAGTACCTTCCAGCAGAGCCGCGTGGATGGTTATCTTCGCCACGAAGGTCTTTGCCGACAATCCGCCGCTCTTAAACCCAGCCAGTTTGCGAGCGATCTTTCGGACGCTCCGGGCTCACTTTTGCCTAAGGGCCGCTATTGGGTTGACACTAGCACGGCAGCGGCAACTGCTAATTGGGATGTAGGAAATTTTGGCCCGCTTTCCGATTTTAACATCAAAAGCATTACCGCCTGGCGCAAAACGAAGCAGATCGCTGATGAGGATCTGGATGGTCAGGCCGGAACTTTTATAGTGCGCATCCAGCCCGATTTCGATACGACAACACAAATTTCCGAAGAACTTCAATTTTCTGGAAAGACTTTCAATGACCGCCTTTTCCTGAGTACTGGCTTTTACTTTTTTAAAGAAAAAACACCGCAAAGCGACCTCATTTTGTCCGCAGGTATCAGCCCCCAACAGACCGGTGGATTGTTTTACGGTGACGATGCTTATGCTCAAATAGTGGTGGAACCGGCTAAAGAGCGCCTTGAGACAAATAACGATGCCTATGCCTGGTATGCACAGGCCGATTTCGACATCACGCCGGAACTGCAACTGACCGGTGGTATACGATGGACCCGGGAAAACCGCTGGAGCCGTTATTCGAAGGTCTATGTTGATGCCACTCAATTGGCAGATGGTGTTATTGCTACTGGCGAAGCGACTGGCGCAGTTCAAATCGTTGCCTTCACAGAGGCCGGAAGTTTCAGGCCTCCGCTAGAATGGAAATTTGCCAACCGACAATATTTCTATCTTGGACCAACGCCTGGGCCGATCGATTCTGTCCTCGTACCTGATCAATTCGTGGGCGACGAATTGCGTATGTCAAACGAAGCTTGGACACCCATGGCAAGTTTGAAGTACAAAGCGAATGATAGCCTACTGCAAAGGCTTGGGCTGGATCAGGCGATGATCTATGCCACGTATAGCCAGGGATTTCATTCAGGTGGCGTAACATCTGGCGCCATGGATAATGACAGCTATCTGAGACGGCCAGACAACTTTGCGGATTGGTATAATTATCCTGCAGATACTGGTATTCCTTGCGTAGAGGTTGATATGGAGGGGAAATGTGAAAATTGGTACATCCCCGAGCCGGGTTATGGAACGGCTGATCCAATCACCTTCCGCCCAGAAAAGGTCACCAATTATGAAGTTGGTTTCAAGCTCGCCGCACTGGATCGCCGTTTGCAGGCGAATTTTGCCGCTTTCTATATGAATTATACCGACATGCAGACCACCGCCGTTGGCAGCCGGTGGGGTATTCCAGTGCCCTATATCGACAATGTCGGGAAATCCATCATCAAGGGGTTTGAGGCAGAACTGGTTGTCATGCCTGCACCCGAATGGCGTATTTTCATGAACGGTTCCTACACGGATGCTGAAATCAAGGAATGGAATTCCCGTATACAGGCGGTTGGTGGTGCTGGCGATCCTCTAGATTCAACATATCATCTCGATCGTAGCGATGAGCGCTTACCCCGAGTGCCGCGTTGGCAATTATTTGGCTCGACGGAATACAGCTTTAATTTAGGAACTGGCGGCACGATCACGCCATCTGCGTCTGTTCGTTTCACGTCTTCCATCTATCACGGTTTTGACCGAGGTAGTTGGGTCTTCAGTCAAGGTGGTTATTACTACAATCACAACGGGCAAACACCTAGGCTCGGCTTTGGCCGCCATGACGATTGGAGAGACAGCCCTGCCGACCCGCTTCGTGATCCCCCGCCGGAAGCCAAATGGACAACAACATCACGTCCAACAGCTTTCCTCGATGCCCGCCTATCCTGGATTTCGGAGGACGGTACGATGGAAGGTGCGCTATGGGCTAAGAACCTCACCAACAAGGATGACTATCTGGTTGGCGGTATCCCTCTGGTCGATGTTCTTGGCGGGACAGGCCAGGTCTATGCCAACCCCCGCACCTTCGGCCTGACATTCACCTATCATTTCGGAGAATAGCCCTCAGCAAACACTATTCCACGAAATGTAAGGGCGGCAGAAATGCCGCCCTTTTTTTGCCCATCGCTATCGAACACCCGCAGAACGGGGCTAAACTCTCTGTCGCGCCCCCACGACATCTCATCTCTGGGTAGTGGGGGCCTCCTGAGAGAAATGAGGTTCAATTGGGCATATAAAACTATCGGCTGGGCATCTGGCCAAACAGCAGCACCGAAGTATCCTCCGGCGGCGGCAGGCTCCCCCAGATATTGCGGGCGGCCGTATCAATATCAAAAGCCTCGCCGCTCTCCAGACCGCGTTTCAACAGCGCGGCCTCAGGATATTTGTCCGGATCGAATGTGGCTTCCAAACGTGTGGTCGGCGTGTCGACAAAGCCGGGCCGCACCGCAACCACCCATGGCCCAGTTCCGCGCCGCTGTCTCTCGCGCCGCACCACCCGAACCCAATGTTCAATCCCGGCCTTGGCCGCGCAATAGGCTGAATGCCCGATAATAGGAGACCGCGCCGTAGAGGAAGACATCAAAACAAGACCAGACTCATATCCCGGCTTCACCGCCCGAAGAAAGGAATCTGCCAGAACCAACGGCGCCATCGCATTGGCCAGTAACCCATTGCGATAAATCTCCCGGTCCACAACACCAGCTTCCCCAGCCGTCCCCGTTAGAAAGGCATTCTGAATGAAAATCGCGCGCTTACCTTTGAAATTCGCCAGTTCCCGCTCAAAGCTGGCGCTCACATTGTCCCATGTATCTGGCTTGGTCAGGTCGAAAAGCACCGTCTCATAATCCGGATGCTGGCGCCGCGAGCAGTTGATGATACGAACATTCTCATAGGGTGCATTGCGGGCCAGACCCAGCCCAATCCCCTCAGTCGCCCCACTGATCCAGACAATGCTTTCGTCAGACATAAGCCTTCCTCCTGATGATGTTCAGGTCAGTATGGAAGGCATGGCCCCATTCGTAAAATCGCTGGCAAGATATCTGGTGACCCCGGGAAGACTCGAACTTCCGGCCTACGGTTTAGGAAACCGCCGCTCTATCCTGCTGAGCTACGGGGCCATAACCGGGCCTTATACTGGCCAAATCTCAGTGCTCCAACAGCCTATCCGGCATAATATTGGTTTTCCCCTCAGCGGCCGGAAAATGCCGGGCCAATCCCGCCCCGACGATGCCAATGGCTTTGATATAGCCCTCAGCCACAGCCCCCTCGCGCAGAGATTTCGCCATAACCTCCGCCGCCTCCTCCCAAAGAGTAGGTCCCGTCAACTGATGAATAGAATCGCTGGCCACAATCTCAACCCTGTGGTCGTCATAGGCCGCATAAATCAAAACAAAAGGGCTCTGTTCTCCAAACCGCGCCGCCAATGTAGCAAAATGTTTTTGCGCCGATTGCCGGGCGCGTCTACGCTTTAAGAAGCCAGGCGTCAGCCACAGCCGCACTGGCTTTAACGAAACCAGAAATAAAGTAAGAGCAAATATCCCCGCTTGGATCAGCGCATAAAATGAGAGGATCCAAATAATGTCCCCCCCTTTGTCATAACCCGCATTCCAGTCTGAAAATCCATGCAGCAGGGCCAGTGGATCAAGACCGATAGCTAATCCTAGCGGCGGGGTCAGCAATGCAGCGACAGCACCCCAAAAGACAGGTACTTCCCGATAGAGAGATGCCTCATGCGCCAAGACGCAGGAAATCTCTCCCAGAGACCTTGCCTCCGCTGCGGCGACGGCTTCAGCAATACGCGCTCTGTCGTGGTCGTCCAACCTCACCATCGCCCGGACGCTCCACCGCCACCAAAGGATCCGCCCCCGCCACCAAAGCCTCCGCCCCC
>CAZOJG010000002.1:137725-182107 GCA_964580115.1 uncultured Rhizobium sp. | reverse complement strand
CCAACATCGCGCCCGAGGCGCGGCCGATATAGATGCCGTCGATATAGGTGCCGACCGCGGGATCGAGGGTGACTTTGGTTTCACGCTGACCGACACCGCGGATGAAGGGCGAGGAATCTTTCTTCACGCCATTGCCGCCGCCGCCGAGATTGAGGCCGGGGACGACGCCTTCGAGATCGGCGAAGTTACGGACACCGAATTGTTTGAGATCTTCAGAATTCAGCGCCGTGATGGAGATGGGGATATTCTCCACCGCTTCTTCGCGTTTACGGGCGGTGACCAACACTTCCTCGATGCGGCCGGAAGACGGGCTGGCCTGCGCGATTTGCAGATTCTGAACCTGCCCGAAGGACGAGGCGCGGCCCGGGATGATCGCGATGGCACCGGAGGGATCGCGCTGGACGCTGAAGCCCGTGCCGCTGAGAAGGCGGGTGAGCGCATCGTCATTGGAGAGATTGCCAGTGACGCCGCGTGTTTTAGCGCCGCGCACGATATCGCCGGAGACCATCACGGAAATACCGCTTTGGGCGGTGTAGCTGCTCAGGGCGGAGGCGAGATCGCCGCCGGGTATATTGAAGCTGGCGGCATGAGCTGCACCAGTGAGCGCAACGAGACAGACAGATGTGGTAAGCAATGATTTTAATGAAATCGGACTGAACATTTTTCCCCCTCTTGCACAGGAAATCCGTGCTTAATTTTTTGACTTATACTTTTGCGATAAAATGATCTGATTGCCGCTATGCTCGACCTGAAGATTAAACAGGCGCTGGCTCAGACGGATAAAGGCATCGACATCATTGGTGGCGAAGCTGCCGGCCAGACTATGTTTGGCCGTGACATCATCCGCGACGATAATTTTGGTGCGATTATAGCGATTGAATTCGCTTGCCGCTTCGGCCAGCGAGATGAAAGGAAAATCGATGATCCCGTTGCGCCAGCTCATATCCCTGGTCAGGGAATCGATGGATTTGTCTTCGATCGTGATATTTTTATGATTGAGGCTGACTTGCTGGCCTGCCGTAATGAGCACGGGCTTTACAGCATTATGCGCGTTGTTGAGTTCGACCTTGCCTTCGGTGACGCTGAGGCGAAGATTTTCATCTGCATTGCGGCGCACCGCGAATTTTGTGCCGATGTCACGGATTTGATGATCGCCCACCAGCACTAGGAAAGGCTGTGTTTCGCCATTACGGACATCGAAATAGGCTTCGCCGCGATCGAGCCAGATGGTGCGCTGTGTGCCCGTGACATTGATGCGGATCGCGCTGTCGGTGTTGAGGCTGATCTGGCTGCCATCTTCCAGTGTGATGATCTGGCGTCCACCGATTTCAGTGGCATAGGTTTTATAATTTGGTGCTGCCTGATGCAGCAGCAGCCCGGCGCCAACCACCGCCAGCATTACGATCATGGCTGCATAGCGGGCGAGGTGGCCGCGATGGCGCAAGGGCTTATGGGTGAGATGATCACGCAAGGCTGAGCGGGCTGGAACCGGCTGGGCGGCGAAGCTTGGTGCATGGGGTCTGCGCAGGGCGGCCAGACGATCTGTTTGATCCCAGGCCGCTTCCAGACGCCAATAGGTGGTGCGATGCGCCAGCGATTGCTCCAGCCAATTTTCCAGATCGGTCTGTTGCACCTCCGACCAGTTTTCGCTGAGGCTCTTTTCCATCAGACGCAGGGCGGCCTGATCACGGATGGCGGCGGCGCCAGTGTTTTGGGAGGATGCGGGGGCGCTCATTATGGTTGCCTCCGCACGATGTCGCTTTCGCCATAGAGCATATCGGCGAGGGCGCAGACGCTTTGGGCGAGATATTCTTTCACCGTGCCTTCACCGATGCCCATGCGCTGGGCGATTTCGGCGCGGCTAAGCCCTTCGACACGGCGCAGCAGCAGGGCTTCGCGGGCGCGGGGCGGCAGACGATTCAATGCGGCCTGCACACGGCGTAATTCATCACGCGCCATGAGACCACGATCGGGGCCGGGCTGATCCATCGCGATGCCGAGTGCGTCGAGATCGGCGACGGCTTCGATGGGGACGACCTGTTCGCGGCGGGCGCGATCGATCAGCAGATTGCGGGCGATGGAGAACACAAAGGCTTTGGTTTGCGCAGGGATCGCTTTCTGCGCCGCCGCGGTGAGGCGCATATAGACCTCTTGCAGCAGATCATCGATATCGGCGTGATTGCGCCAATTATGATGCAGAAAATGAATCAAGGCATTCTCCAGCGGAAGAACGTCGCGGACAAACCAATGCTGAACATCACGCAAGCTGGGGCTCACGCCGCAGTTTGGCGCTGGTCGTGCATCATTGGCTTTGTCCGGCGTCTCTTTCATCGGCCTTACAGCGCCTCATCCCGTCACAGGATACAGCTTTAGGACCACATCCATGAGACGAACTGGATACAAAAAGGGGAGGGAGGGTTTGGAAGAAATTATAATGCGCGCGGCAGATAGGAGCGCAGCTGGTTGAAATCTTCCGGCGTATCAAGGTCTTTGCTGAGGGAAGGACGTTTTATGATCTGGAGGTCCAGGCCGATATGTTCGGCATTGGCCAGATGTTTTCGGCAGCTACCAGGCCCATAGGAAAAGGGAAAGTTCCGCGCCGGGTTCAGGAAAAGGGCATTGGTGCCTTGTTCCTGTTGATCCGGATTGACGCAGGATGTTGGGGCGGCGAGCAGGATTTGCAGATCGGCAGGGGTGAGTTGTGGCAGGTCGATGCTGAGGATCAGGAGTTTTTCTGCCTGGTGTTGCAGACATAGATCTACGGCCTGATGCAGAGCGGTGTTGAGGGGGGCCTGTGTTTGCAGGCCATGGGCGCCCAATGCGGCGGCGCGCCGCAGAACTTCATCGGAGGGGGAGACAATGAGGATAGTCTGTGCCGGAAGCACGGCCTTTGTCACCTGCAGGACATGATGGAAGAGATGGATATTCAGGGCGCGGCGCTGGTCAGCGTTTAAAATGGTGCTGAGACGGGATTTACCTTTGTTCCAGCATTGCACCGGCAGGATGGCATGGGTGGTCATGACAGGCGGCTGGCATAGCGGATGAGATCTTCGGCGAGGTGTTTTTTATCGGCAATGCTGCGCATCAGAATATTGGTGGCGAGAATTTTTGCGCCTGTGAGGGGAGCGGCGTCTTGCGGATCGACGGCGATGGCGTCGAGCAGGGGGGCATAGAGATCGATCAGGCTTTGAGGGCTGATGCTGAGGCCTTGCTCTTGCAGGATTTTGGCGGCGGGGCCTTTGAGTGCCGCGCCACCTATGATGGGCGAGACCGCGATGAGCGGGACAGTTCTGTTTTTCAGCGCCGCGTAAAGTTGTGGGATGGCCAGCATGGGCAGAATGCTGAGATAGGGATTGCTGGGGCAGAGAAAAATGGCGCGCAAGGAAGCGCTTTCTAAGGCCGCCAGAATATCGGGATGGGGCGCGGCTTTATCTGCGCCGTCATAGCTGAAGCCTGTGGTGATGGGGGCGCAAGCCTGGCGGACAAAATAATCCTGAAAGGCGAGAATGCCCTGATCTGTATGGACCATGGTGGCGATGGGATCATCGCTGACGGGGAGGATTTTATGCCGGACGCCGAGTTTTGCGCTGAGATGCCGGGTGATGGCAGCGAGTGTGTCGCCACTGGCCAGAGCATGGCTGCGATAGAGATGGATGGCGAGGTCCTGATCACCCAATTGGAACCAGTCTGCACCGCCCAGCCTTTTGAGGGCCTGCATCATGGCCCATGTTTCCCCCTGAAGGCCCCAGCCTTGGTCGGCATTGTTCAGGCCCGCCAGCGTATAGAGCACCGTGTCGAGATCGGGAGAAATATTGAGACCGAGATGCCGGAAATCATCGCCGACATTCACCGCGATCAATAATTCTCCCGGCGGCAGGGCGAGCGCCAGCCCGTGAGCCAGCTTGGCCCCGCCGACGCCGCCCGCCAGAGCGAGATATTTTACTGTATCGGACATTTAAGCCTGAGATTAGGACTTCCACTTAAGACTGTTTGACGGTCTCCAGAATGACCACGGGGATCTGGCGTTCGGTCCGCGCTTGATAGACCTCGTAATCGGGATAATGCGCGACGACTTTGGGCCAGAGGGCAGCGCGTTCCTGGTCATTGGCGATGCGGGCGCGGGCGTCATGATGATCGCGGGCGACCTGAATATGGCAATCGGGATTGGCTTCGAGATTTAAATACCAGATCGGATGGGTGGGCGCGCCGGCCATGGAGGCCACCAAAATATAATCGTCCCCCACTTTGGTATAGATCAGCGGGGTGGTGCGTTTTTCGCCGCTTTTGCGGCCTGTCATGGTGAGCAGCAAGGTTGTGACAAGCTGGCCATTGCCCATGGCATCGATCCGATGGGCTTTATCGGGATCGGTTTTGTAAAGTTCGAAATGGCGCGCGGCGCCTTCTGTATTGGCCATGGTTTTGGTGATCCCTTGGAATGCGTTCGCGCGGTTATTTTAGCCTGCTTATGCGGCGGCAGAAACAGCCACTGTGCAACAATAGGTGGCTACGCGGCTTAAGCCTATGCTGGCGCGGGTTTTTCACCGAAATATCGCAGCTATGATATCGCCCGTTCAGGGGGGCGGGATAAGAGAGAATGATCTTTAAGCTGGGGCTGTGAGATTTGCGAGAGAAGAAGCCATGCCTATAAGCCTTGAACTTGTTTTTGATATGACATTGTACCGTGATGCAGGCGCGCATGCGCTGCAGGATCATTATGCATCCACTTTGGATATGTGTGGCTGGGCCGATGAGCTGGGCTTTGAAACGATCAATCTGGGGGAGCATCACGGCACGCCGACCAATTATCTGTCGTCGCCTCTGGTGATGGCGGGGGCGGTGGCGGCGCGGACCAAAAATATACAAATCCGTTCGATCATATTGACGCCTTTTTACAATCCGATACGGCTGGCGGAAGATCTCGCTGTGCTTTCGATTTTGAGCAAGGGGCGGGCTTTTGCGATTCTGGCGGCAGGCTATCGGCAGGCGGAATTCGACATGTATGGGCTGCGGCAGGAAGACCGCGCCAACAATGTGGAAGAAACCATAGAGGTGTTGCGGGCGGCGTGGAGCGGCGAGAGCTTTTCCTATCGCGGGCGGGCTATTGAAATTGTGAGTCCGGTGCCGGATGTGCGCCCGCGCCTGATCATGGGCGGGGCGACGCCTTTGATGGCGCGCAAAGCGGCGAAGCTGAATGTGGGCTTTGCCCCCGCGAATAAGCCGGGGCTTTATGAGCTGTATCGGGATGAATTGGTGAAGCTGGGGCATAGTGATCCCGGGCCGCTGCCTGTTGATGGGCCGGGCTTTATCTATGTCAGTGAAGAGCCTGAAAAAGATTGGGAGATTGTCGGGCCTTATGCGCTGAACGGGGTGCAGATGTATAATGGCTGGATGAAGGGGACCGTGACGAAGTTCAATACGCGTTATCCGGTGGTGCAGGGGCTGGAGGAATTGAAGGCGGCGGGATCGCATAAGGTGGTGCGGCCGGAAGAATGTGTGGAGCTGTTGCGGGGCATTGGCGCGGATGCGCGGCTGCGCTGGCAGGTGATGCCGGCGGGGATGCCGCCGGAGCTGGCCTGGAAAAGTTTGCGGCTGTTTGAGCAGAAGGTGCTGCCGCATCTGGATGTGCAGACAAGGACCGATACGCATTATTGAACAAGAAAGGGCGGCCCGTAGGGGCCGCCCTTTTCATTCGAGGATAGTAATGTGAGGGCTATTCCCCGAAATGATAGGTGAAGGTCAGGCCGAAGGTGCGGGGGTTGGCGAAGACCTGGCCCACCGCGCCGGTGACGTCGGCCAGCGGGATGCCGCCGACGAGATAGTCGTCCTTGTTGAAGAGGTTTTTACCCCAGAGCGCGGCTTCCATTTTGCCGTCTTCGGAAATCCAGCCGATGCGGGCATCGAGGAAGGCGGTTGGGCGTGAGGTGGTGTTCCATTTGGCGTCAGGCGACGGGGTGATGAGAGGATCGGCTTGGGGATTTGAATCCGCCCCATGCCAATCGCACCGCGGGGACGGAACCGCTCCAGTACACTGGAAATTGGTAGGCGAAATTGATGGAGGCGCGTCGCCACCACGTTTGTAATAATAACCGCCATAGGAATAGATCCAACTGCCGCGATCAAAGCCATGATAGATGGATGAGGTGAAGCGGACACCAACGGATGGTGTAAGCGTGCCGCCGCTGCCTAGGTTGAAGCTATATTCTGAAGAACCGAATAACTGCCAGCGCGGCACACGGGGCATGCGTTCATCACTACGGTCCAGCGTATAGAATATACCTATTGGCTGTCCGCCAGCGGCATCAAGTGGGGTTTGTGCGGAATCCCAGACTTTGATGTCTGCATCCGTGTAACCACCATTCATCAACAGACGCCATTGGGGTGTTGGCAGGGCCGTAATTTCGAATTCGATCCCTTTAATCACTGACTTACCAACATTTTCGATATAGGGAATGGGAATACCGAGGCGCGAAATTGTGGCTGTGGTCTGCATATTTGTGTAATTCATATAGAATGCGGACAGGTTGACTTGCAGACGCCGATCGAGGCCAGACAGCTTAAATCCAACCTCGTAATTTGTGACTTTTTCTGGTTCAAATATTTGCGGATCAGCCGTTCCATAGCCGGGTTCGGCAAGCGTCAGGAAATTACAATACTGCGTATTATTCGGGCATGGGACGCCTGTATTTTGAAAATTGTTAAACGTGAATCGGTTAGGCGCATCCGTATCTAGAGCGCCCGCAGTTACACCGCCAGAATGAAAGCCTTGGCTATAGGTAGCGTAGAACATTGCTTGATCTAGAGAAGTGCTTTGTAGGAAGCGTTCCCCCGCATTATATTTCAAGCTGAATGATGGGGTCCAAGCAGAATTTGTATAACTCAACTCGTCCCCGATCATCAGCCCTGGAACGAATGTGGTGACCAATACCTCATTAATTTGACCGTTAGGATTGCCATAGTCTTCAATTATCTTGGAATAAGTTCTGCTCCCGAACTTCCATTCCAGGATCGGGCGGACCGGGTTCGGATTATCCGTGATGCCACCTTCTATGCCGTTACCATTAAGAAAGGGCGTGAAGGGTCCGATGGCGCTTTCCGCCTGAACATAGGCTTTTGAGTAGCGGCTCCAGCGCTTCTCACGGGTCCAGCGGATGCCCGCGCTGGCCTGAATCTCAGGCGTAATATCGAAATCCGCCTGACCATACCAGGCATAGGCATGGTTGTTTGTCTGCAGCCGCTCATAAGCGGGCTCGACGATACTGGTAAGGTAGCCCGGAATGCCAAACAGCTCTTCCAGCGGGTAAGACGGACTGACGCCCGCTGTCAGATACAGATCATTCTGAGGTGTTTTTTCCTTGAAGAAATAGAATCCCGTGCTGAAGAACAGGCGATCATTCAAGGCATGACCGGAAATTTGCAGCTCATCTGACAGCTGGGTTGTGCGGTCGAATGTGGGTTGAACGCGGATAAGCGAGGAGGCGGGGATACCATCCAGATCTTCGTCCGCGATCTGAAGTGTTTTGCGCCAGGCCGCGATATTCTTGACGGTCAGGCCCGAGATGGGGCCGACATCGCCCACATCCCATGTGGCGGTGACGCCGATGGTGCTTGTATCCACCCAGTAACGGCCCTGTGGGAACAGGCGATCGCCGATTGCCATATCGCTGCCGAATTGACTATTGGAATAGGATTCCGATGCCTTGCAGAGTTGCTCAAAATTGGGAGAGCCAAACAGTTCTTGGCCCACAATATTCGATTGAAAGGTGCTGAACCCGGTTTCGCGGATGAATTTGCATCTCTGGGGGCGTGGGGTTTCGCGGATGCGGGTGCGTTCGCCCAGAATATCGAAGGTGAGATTGTCTGTGGGCACGAAGCGTAACTGGGCGATGCCGCTGACGCGGTTGTCGCCGCCCCATTTGGTGTTGTCGACCACATTGGTGAAATAGCCATTGCTGTTGGTGCTGGCGACCATCAGGCGGGCCATCAGGAAATCTTCCATGATGGGGACATTGATGATGCCCATCAGGTCGCGGCGGCCATAATTGCCGATATTGGCGCTGACTTGCGCTTCCCAATTATTGGTGGGTTTTTTGAGATTGACCGACAGTGCGCCGCCGGTGGCGTTGCGGCCGAACAGGGTGCCTTGCGGGCCGCGGAAGACCTGCACGCTTTCGACATCGGTGACATCCAGCATGGCGCCGGCGGCGCGGCCGATATAGATGCCGTCAATATAGGTGGCGACGCCCGGATCGAGGGTGACTTTGGTTTCGCGCTGGCCGATGCCGCGGATGAAGGGATTGCTATCTTTCTTCACGCCATTGCCGCCGCCGCCCATGCTGAGGCCGGGGACGACACCTTCGAGATCGGCGAAGTTGCGGACGCCGAAAGTTTTCAGGTCTTCGGAGGACAGGGCCGTGATGGAGATCGGGATGTTTTCGACCGCTTCCTCACGCCGGCGGGCGGTGACGAGGACTTCCTCGATGCGGCCCGCCGGTGCAGCCTGAGCGAGTTGCAGGGGCTGGATTTCATTTTTGCTGGAGCGGCCACGGATGATGCCTATTTCGCCGCTTTCGGTGCGATATTGTGAGAGGCCGGTGCCGCTGAGGATTTTGGAGAGGGCATCATTGTTGGTGAGATTGCCGGTGGCGCCGCGGCTTTGCGCGCCTTTCACCGCGTCGGGGGAATACATCAAAGTGATGCCGGACTGGTGGGCATAGGCATCGAGCGCGGATTTGAGATCGCCGCCGGGGATGTTGAAACTGGCGGCGAAGGCGGCGCTGGTGAACAGGCAGGCGCTGGTCAGCAAGGCTGTGTGAAATGTGGTTTTTCTTAACATAGCCCCCCTCTTTGCGCGGATCATGCAGCGCAGGTTTTGAAATGATTATTTTGAAATGCGGGTTTCACCGTTCTGTTGCTGCACCTTCAGGTTCAGCACGTGATGGGTGAGATCGGAAAAGGCTTTGACGCCGGTGACCGGGAAGCTGCCGGCGATTTTGAGATCGGCGGCATTTTCAGCGACGATAATTTTATGTGTGTTGTAGCGGTTAAATTCGGCGGCGGCTTTGGCCAGTGTGACATTGTCGAAGATCAGCATGCCGCGTTGCCACCCCAAAATGCGCGATAAATCTGCGGGGCTGGCTTTGGCGAGATGCATGTCTTTTTGTGTGGCGCGCAGCATGTCGCCCGGATTGAGCAGGGCGGTGCGCGGTTTTTCGGTACTATCGGACTCTTTCGGTGTGATGCTGGCGACCTGGGCCTGACCTTCGATGAGGGCGACATGCAGGTTGTCATTATCGGTCTTGACGAGAAATTCCGTGCCCAGATCAATGACGCGGTGGCCCGCGGCGGTGACGATGAAGGGCTGGGTATCGTCATGTTTTATTCTGAAATAGGCTTCGCCTTTTTCGAGAATGGCGCTGCGTTTTTGCGATGTGATGCGCAGCACCGTATCGGTGTTGAGTTCGACGGTGGAGCCATCGGCCAAGGTGAGGACTTTATGGCCGCCGACGGCCGTGCTGACGATTGTGCTTGTATCGCGCGAGACGAAATGAAAGGCGCCGGCACCGATCAGGGCGCTGAACAGGATCAGGGCGGCGATGCGGCTGAAGCGCGGGATGAAACGGGATTCCGGGCGGGCATTGGGTTTCAGAGGCAAGGTTACAGGCTGGGGATGCAGGGCTTTGAGGCGACTGCTGCGCTGCCAGCTTGAATTGAGGCGCAAATATGCGACGCGGTGATGGGCCGAGGTGGTTAGCCAGGTGGTTAAATCATTTTGGTCGCCTGGGCTCCATGGGCCCAAGCTGCGCTGTTCGATGAAACGGGCGGCCTGTTGTTCGATGTCATGGCTGGAGATCATGTTTGTCTCCGGCGGTCGTGATGGAGTGTGTCGGCCAGCGCGCAGATACCCTGGGTCAGATAGGAGGAGACCGTGACTTCGCTGACGCCCATGCGCTGGGCGATGGCGCTGCGGCTGAGACCTTCGATCCGGGCATAGATCACGGCTTCACGGATGCGCGGGGCGAGATTATCGAGCGCCATTTGCAGGCGGCGCAGTTCATCGCGGGCGATGGTGATATGTTCGGGACCGGGGGCATCGAGCGGGATGGCGAGCAGATCGAGATCGGCGGATTCGATGGGGATGACCTGTTCGTGGCGGATACGGTCGATCAGCAGATTGCGGGCGGTGGTGAGCAGGAAATGGCGCGGCTTATCCGGCAGGCGGCTTTGCGCCGCCTGATAGATGCGGGCATAGACTTCCTGACGGAAATCCGGGTGGTCGCTGCGATTGCGCCAGTTATGTTCCAAATATTGCATCAGCACGGCCTCGAGCGGCAGAATTTCGCGGTCGAACCAATCATCCAGCCGTGCGGAATCGGGATCAGCGTTCATATGTGATGACGCATCCCCGTTCGGCCTGTGCAGCGTGTCTGACCTATCGACCATGGCCCCCGTCCCATCCGCGCGCCGGATGGCACGCTGTTGTGGGGTTCATCTATTTGGACGGGCGAGTGTGGGCGGATTAGGTGCCGGTGAGGCGATTTATTTTCTGAAATTTTCTTTCAGAGTGTTTTGGAGAGCGAAAAAATTATCCGGCGGCCGGGTAAGGGCATGGCTTGTTTGAGAAAAGAGCTGTGCTGATAGGCCAGCGCATTGGTGAGATTTTGGCCGCGCAAAGCCAGTGTGACCGGGCCCATGTCGCTTTCGAGACGAGTGGAGAGTCCGATCGCGAATTGGGTGGAGGAGGGCGTGCGGCTTTCGCCGGCAGCGGTGTGATGCTGGGCGAAGGCGTGGCTGAGGCTGATCTGGCTTTCAAAACCACCCATCACTGTTTGCCAGGAGAGGCCGAGACGCGCTGGCGGGATGCGCGGCAGATTACCCAGCCCATGTTTGAGGCGGGCGCGCAGGACATCGCCGGTGAGGGAGAGCATATGCTGATCGGTCAGGGCGAGGTCGATGCGGCCCTCTATGCCGCCGAGCATGGCGGGGGCGGATTGGCTATGCAGCAGATCAATGCCGCCCTCATGGGAAAGGACGCGCTGAAAAATATAGCGCTGATAATTCTGCCAATAGGTGCTGACATGCAGGGTGACGGGATGGAAGCTGGCTTTCACGGATAGATCGACACCGCTAAAGACTTCAGGGCGCAGATCGGGATTGCCCCATTCATAGCTGTTGGTGGCGCTATGCGGACCATCGGCGAAGAGATCTGCGGCGCTGGGGGCACGCGCAGCCTGCATATAGGTGAGCGCGATATCGAGATTATCTTGCGGCAACCAATGCAGCGCGGCGGAATAAGACAAGGTGGTGAAGCCATGCTGGGGGCCCGCATTGGTGCCGGAGCTTTTTAGTGATGTATGCGTGGGGCGCAGCGCCAGATCGAGCCTTAATGCCTCATGGCTGAGGCTTTGCAGCCAGAACAAGGCCAGCGCGGAACGGCGATAGGGGGGCAGAAACGCATCTTCGCCCGCGGCACTGAAATCATTGCGGCTGTAAGAGAAACCGAACCGACCTGACAGGATTGCAGCCTGTGTCAGTGACAGATCATGCTGGGTGAAATCGGCGCGCAAGGCGGTGGCTGTGTTGTGGAAGGAGGTGGCGATCATATCGCCGTCCCATTCCGCATGGCCGTAATCCGTGTGGGAGAGGGCGAAGCGGGCGCTGTGCAACAGGGGCATGGGATCCAATATTTCGCCGCGCAGATCGAGGCGACTGGAGCGCATTTTTATGAATGCCGCATGCCTCTCCTGCCCGTGTTCATGTTCATGTTCATGTTCATGTTCATGTTCATGTTCATGGTCATGGTCGTGGTCGTGGTCGTGGTCGTGGCCATCATCATGGGGGACACAATGCAGATGATCGTCGTGGCGGTGGCAATCATGATGCACATGGCCGGGCAGGCCATAATGATTGCGCTGATGGGTGACGGCCATGCCCAGAGTGGCATGGCTGCCGATCCATGACAGGCCGCTGCTGAAAGAGGCTGTCTTGTTGAAACTGTTTTCAACGCGGCCATTCTTTAAGTTGGGCGCGGGGCTGGCATAATCTGCGCTGTGGCGAGACAGGCCCTCTAAATGCAGGGCGAGGCCAGCAGAGGGCAGCACTGGCAGCGTGACCTGACCAAGCAATGTTCTTTCAGCATTATGTGTGGCGGCGCGCAGTTCCAGAGCGGCGCTGGCTGTCTGGCTTTGCGGGATTTTGTCATCGAGCAGGTTGAGCACACCGGCCAGAGAGCCCTGGCCATAGAGCAGGCTGGCCGGGCCGCGCAACAATTCGATGCGGCGGAGCAGCAGAGGCTCGCTTGTGATCGCGTGATCGGGGGAGAGGGCGGCGGCATCATCCAGTTCGAGGCCATGGGTGAAGATTTGCGCCCGCTCCCCCGCCTGACCGCGCAAAATAGGACGGGAGGCACCCCCGCCGAAATGATCGAAGCTGATACCGGGCAGATGGGCCAATGTTTCGCCCAGGCCCGCGGCGGCGACAGATTTCAGGGCCTGATCGGACAGGCTGAGGGCGGCAAGATGCGTGTCTTCGCTGAAAGCCGTGCCGCGCTTGGCGGTGATCGTGACCATTTCAATCGGCATGTCAGGCGCAGGCGGCGGGCTTTGCGCCAGCGCCGGGAGCACGAAACACAGGCTGAGCAGGGACAGAGGGCCAAGGGCGGGGTCAAGGGCGGGGAGAGAGGGGCGCATGGCAGGTTTATGATATATTATATCATACCTTGCAATCATTTTTGACACCTTGAGTGGCGGAGGGCCGGACCGCATAGTGGGGCCATGTCGGCAAGAGCGCATCATCACAGCACCCCGCGCGGCCCCGCATTGCACGGGGCGGCGCGGCTTGTGTTGCAACAGGCCGGTGAGCAATGGACCCAGATGCGGGGCGAAGTGTTTGAGGCTTTGGCGCAGATGGGACGGGCGGTCAGTGCTTATGATCTGACCGAGGCGATGAGCGCCGCGCGCGGCAAGCGCGTGGCGGCCAATAGTATTTACCGGATTCTGGATTTATTCGTGGCGCATAATCTGGCGCTGCGGGTGGAGAGCCTGAATGCCTATATCGTCAATACGCATCCCGGCTGTGTGCATGATTGCATTTTTCTGGTCTGCGATAGCTGCCACAGCGCCAGCCATATGGATGATGATCTGGTGACGCGGGCGGTGCGCCGGGCCGCAACCCGCGATGGGTTTCGCCCCGAGCGGCCCGTGATTGAAATTCGTGGTCTGTGCAAAAGCTGCGCGCAGAAAAGCACCTGATATTATTTCGGCGCATTACTGCGCGAGATTGAGGCCGATGCGGATCAGACGTGGCGCGTCATAGCTGACGATCGGTGCGAGCACCCCCGCCGCCGCTGTGGTGGCGACATCAGCGTTGAAGAGATTATCCGCCGCTATGAAGGCGGACAGATCATCCCGCAGGCGATAGGCCAGATGCAGATCAAGCGTGGTCGCGGGCTTGAGGGCGAATCTGTTTTGATCATCGGCGAAGCGGGTGGATTCGTGGCGCAGATCACCACTGACTTTGAGCCGGTCATCAAGCGCCAGATCAAGGCCCAGTGTCGCGGTGAAGCGCGGCGACTGGGCCGGGCGGAAGCCGGTGAGCTGGGGCGCATCCTGGCGGCCATTCACCTTTGCCATGACATGATTGAAGGCGGCGCGCAACCGGCTATGTTCGAAGAGCGGCAGCGCGGCCTCGACTTCCAGCCCGGTGGCATCGATATGGCCGACATTACGTCTTTGCTGGCTATTGGGCGCGATGGAGACATTGGTAATGGCGGCGCGCAATTGATTGACAAAGAGGCCTGCGGACCAGCTTAAATCACCGACTTGCCCGCCCATGCCAAATTCCGCGCCGTGAAATTGTTCGGGCTTGAGATCGGCATTGGCGGCGGTGCTGACATTGCCGACGCGGAACGGGCGATAGAGTTCGTTCAGGCTTGGCGCGCGAAAACCCGTATAGGCGGCGGCGCGAAGCGTGAGTTCGTCCGCGACCGTATATTTGAGCCCGCTGCGCATCGTGGGGATAATGCCGCTGCGCGAAGGGTAGGTTTGATCAAGGGTGAGCGCATCGCTGGCGCGCAAAAAGTTGCGCAAACGCCCGCTGCTGCTGGACCAGTGATCCGCGCGTAGGCCAAGCGTGAAAAGCCAGTTGTCCCATTGGCTGGTGGCTTCGCCGTAAAGCCCGCCGACAAAGCTACGGCCGCCCGCAAAGCGTTTCTGGGTGAAGTCTGTACCACTATAGGCAAAAAGTTCTTTGGAGGTGCCGCTGGCGAAACGCGCATCAAAGCCTAGTTCCCAGGACAGCAGATCGCCACCGCCACGCAAGGCAGCCGTGCCGCCCCAGCCCAGAGCGGGCGTGGCATATTGAATATTGGCGGGTGTGGTGGTGGCGCGGTCGGCGGCGACCGAGACTGAGCTATTATAGAGATCGCTTTGGCGTAGCCATAGTTGCAGCCGCCAGCCATAAGCATTTTCTGTTTGCGGCTGTGCGAGGGTGAGGCTGGCATGACGGCCTGTGGCGCGGGATTGCGCGCCCTTCAGTCCGGCATGGCGGGCTTCGTCATAGAGACCCATACGCGCGGAGAGCAGGATATTGGCGGGCAACTGGCTTTGCGCCCGCAATGTGAGCGCGCGGGCATTCAAGGTGACAGGATCATCGGCGGGGCCGCGCTGAGAGGGGGAGAGCGGGATCCAACCGGCGGAGCTGTGTAGCGCGGCAGCGGCGAAGAGATCGATCTTGCCGAGAGATGTGCCGCCAGAGGCTGAGAGATGTGTGTTTTGTCTTTCGCCCCAACTGGCGCCAGCGAGACGGGCGGTGTCGATGCGTTCGCTCAGGGCGATGACGCCGGTGAGGGCGCCTGCGCCATAGGGGCCTGCGCCTGCACCGCGTAACACTGTGACGGAGGAGATGGCGCTGGCGGGTTGGCCGCTCCAGATCACCCAGCCGCCAAAGGGATCGTTCTGAGGGACACCATCCAATGTGACCAGAGCGCGACCTGCGCCGGAGGGGGCGATGGAGCGTAAGGACACGCCTTGCGTGGTCGGATTGGCGGAGAGGCTGGAATTGCGCCGGAACAGCGAGACGCCGGGAATCTGGCCGAGGGCTTTATCGAGCTGCTGGACATTTTGCAGATCGGTGGCGGTGATCTGGGCTTGCGAAAAAACCGACAGGCCCGCGGGATCGGGCGGGCTGGCGGTGATGAGGATTGTTTCTTCGGCGAGGGCGGGGCTGAAGGTGAAGGAGCTTATCGCGGTGAGCAGGCTTATGGTCAGCACGCGCCGTGAGATATGCCCAGGCACAGACTTCATATCAGCGCATCTTCCAAGGCTGCGCCCAGAGATTTCAGGCCGGTTTCCAATTCATCGAGATGCAGGTGCAGGGCGCGGCGGCCGCGTTCGCACAGGACCGCGAAATCGCCCAGGGCCTGGGCTTGTTCGACCACGGCGAAGCTGAATTTGCGGTTTGGCACCGGGAGATCATGCACCGGATTGGCGGTGATCGTGAGAAAGAGCCCGCTATTGGGGCCGCCTTTGAAGGCCTGACCAGTGGAATGCAAAAAGCGCGGGCCGAATTGGGCGCTGGTGGCGAGATGTAATTTATTGCGCAAAAGTGTGCGCCAGTAATCCAGCCTTGCGCGGTGGGTGCCGTTTTGTTCGAGGAAGGCGAGCAGCGCGATATAATCGCCGGAATGGGCGAGGGTGAAAAACTGCCGCAACAGATCGGCGAGGCTGGTGCTGTCGGCCAGCAATTTTGCGCTTGCCGGATCTGTTGTGACGGTGATGCCGGGGAAATGGTGCAGGCTGCGGCTGCGCGGGAGGGCGCCGCTTGTTTCATAGGCGGTGGTGAGTTCGCGGGTTTTCAATTTGCTGGCTTCGACATCGGGTTGGTCGAAGGGATTGATATGGAGGATGGCGCCGGCAATGGCTGTGGCGCATTCGCTGAGGAAGAACAGCGCGCCTAAGTCATAGAGAGAGTCTAATTGCAGGATCAGAACGGGATGGCCGGTCTGGCTGAGGGCGGCGAGTTCTTGGGGTGTTTCTTCCTGTGCCAGCTGAATATGGAGGAAGACGCGGTCTGTGCCGTAATAGCTGGGATGGGTGAGGGGTTCGCCGTCGAGCGGGATGATGCCTTTGCCGATTTTGCCGGTGGATTCGGCGACCAATTGTTCAAGCCAGGCGCCGGTGGCGGCGAGGCTTTGTGAAGATGAAATGGTGAGCTTGTCGCAATGAAACTGGCTGGCGCAGAGGCCAATGGCCAGGCCAAGTTCAAGCGCGGGATTTTGCGCCGCATTTTCCTGACAGCTTGCCTGCATCCGGGCGGCGCTGTGCAACAGCTTATCGATATCCAGCCCCATAGCGGCGGCGGGGACCAGACCGAATTTCGAGAGCACCGAATAGCGGCCACCGATTTGCGGCACGCCGTGAAAGAGGGCCGCGAAATTTTCGCGCTGGGCTTCCTGTTCTAGGGACGAGCCGGGATCGGTGATGGCGATGAACTGCGCGCCGGATTCGCGGCCCGCAGCTGTCAGCCTTGCATGGAAATGGGCTTTGAGAATATTGGGTTCGAGCGTGCTGCCGGATTTTGAGGCGACCAGAAACAGCGTTTTGCCCAAGGTGATTTTGGTTTCCAGTGTGGAGATCTGATCGGGGTCGGTGGAATCCAGCGTGTGGAAATTTGGCCAGGTTTGTTGCGGGCCGAAACTTAACGACAGGACTTCGGCACCCAGCGATGAGCCGCCCATGCCGATCAGCACGACATCGGACCAGCCTTGCTGATGCACAGATTGCGCGAATTGATGCAGATCGCGCGCGGTGGCTTGTTCCTGGGCGATGATGTCGAGCCAGCCGAGCCATTTGGCTTCGTCGTGATTGGTCCAGAGGGCGGCGTCTTTAGCCCAGAGGCGCGCGAGGGTTTGGCTTTGCAGCCATTTCTCTTTGGCGACAGCGATGGCGGGCGCGGCGGCGCCGTAATCTGACTGGATTGTAATCATATGCCGTAGCACCTTTACACGACGCTTTGTTGCTATCGCATATCAAGGGTAACGGAAAAAGGGGCGGCATGGTTGCCGCCCCTTCATAGTTTTGGATTTCGGGGAGATTATTCGCCGAAATGATAGGTGAAGGTCAGGCCGAAGGTGCGGGGATTGGCATAGATCTGGCCGGTAGACCCCAGCATATCTGGCAGGGAGATACCGCCGACCAGATAATCATCCACATTCATCAGATTTTTGCCCCAGAGCGTAGCTTCCATCTGGCCATTTTCGGATATCCAGCTCAGGCGGCCATCGAGAAATGCAGTGGGACGTGAGGTGAGCAGCCATTTTTTGTCTGGTGTGGGCTGGATCAGGGGATCTCCGCTGCCAGACCAATTGCAGCCGGGAAACACAAACGACCCGGTACATAAGGAGTGAGAAGGCAAGAATGTCGGCGGCATTTCACCATTATGATTGTAGTAATAGCCGCCATTGGTGAAGACCCAGCTGCCGCGATCGAAACCATGATAGATCGAGGAGGCAAAGCGCACGCCGACCGACGGGGTGATCGTGCCGATACCGGGGAATGAGAAGTTGTATTCGCTGGAGGCAAAGAATTGCCAACGCGGTACGCGGGGCAGACGTTCATCGCTGCGGTCATAATGATAGACCGGGGCCGTGAGATCGGCGGTACCTGTGAGGGACAGCGGTACGACCTTTGTCATCCATTGCTTGATATCCGCATCTGTATAGGAGCCGTTCATGAAGATGCGCCATTGCGATGTGGGCAGAGCGACGATTTCGGCTTCGAAACCTTTGATCACGGATTTGCCGACATTCTCGATGGTGGGCACGGGGATACCAAAGCGGCTGCCGACGGAGGTTGTCTGCATATTGGTATAATCCATGTAGAAGGCCGTGAAATTAGCCTGCAGGCGGCGATCCAGCGCGGCGGCTTTTATACCGACTTCATAATTGATGACCTTCTCAGGCTCGAAGGCGATGGGATCGGCGGTGCCTTGGCCGGGTTCATTGGGCGCGGAGTAGATGCCGCAGGTCGTGGTGGCGTTGGGACAGGGAATGAAAGGGGCAACAGTAGAATTGTTGAATCTATAAACCCCATCCTTGTCGTCATCCACCGCGCCGGCCGTGACGCCACCGGAATGGAAGCCCTGGCTATAGGTGGCATAGATCATGGCATGATCGAGCCGCAATTTCTGCAACAGGCTTTCATGGAATTTATATTTGAGGCTGGCCATCGGGGTCCAGGCGACATCGGTGGTGGATAATTCATCGCCGATAAAGGCATCTGGCACGCATTGCTGTGTGGCGAGTGTGTAATAGCCCGGCGTATATTCGGTATATGTCTTTTTATCGGTGCAAAAGCTCCATGTCGTGATGGGGCGGATATTGGGAGTGGCGTGCGTCATTGTCATCTGCGAATAGCCGCCGACGAAAGGCGTGCCGGAATATGAAATCAATCCATCGAAGACCGAATTTGGATTGATATAGGCCTTGTCATAACGGCTCCAACGATTTTCCTGTGTCCAGCGCGCGCCCGCCGTGATCTGGATTTGAGATGTAATGTCGAAATCCGCCTGACCGAACCAGGCCATGGCCCAATTATCCGTGAACAGGCGTTCCTGCGCGGCTTCCTGCATCACTGTTCTATAAGCACCATTTGGATAGGTTACATTAGGGGCAATAGTTACAGTTGGTGAAATCCCGGCTGATAGATTGAGCAGACTTTCAGGCGTGCGTTCCTTGAAATAATAGACGCCTGTGCTGACAAACAACCGATCGTTGAATGTTTTTCCGGAGATTTGCAATTCTTCGGACCATTGCATCGTGTCGTCGAAATCGGGCTGGATACGAATGAGATAGGCATTGCCGCCAATCGCATCGAGATCTTCGTCCGCTATCTGACGGGTTTTGCGCCAGGCGCTGATGCTTTTGGCATTGACGTCATTGAAGGGGCCGAGATTTCCCGCATCCCAGTTCACAGTGACGGCGGCGGTGCTTGTATCCACCCAGTAGCGCCCGCGTGGCATGACGCTGTTACTTTCCGCATCGCTGGTGAACTGGCTCATCGGCAGATTCTGCGCGCGTTTGCACAGGCCTTCATAGCGATTGAGCCCGTCGATGCGATTGGCAAATCCACCATTCACCGCATTGGTCGCCACCGTGGTGAAGCCATCGGCCCTGACCCAGGCGCAGCGTTGCGGGCGGGGTGTTTCGCGGATGCGGGTGCGCTCGCCCAATATATCGACGGTCAAGTTATCGGTTGGCAGGATGCGCAATTGGGCGATGCCGGTGACGCGATTATCGCCGCCCCATTTGGTATTGTCGTTGATATTGGTGAAAAAGCCATTGCTGTTTGTGCTGGAGAGAAACAGACGGCCCAGCACCATATCTTCGATAAAGGGAATATTGATCACGCCTGCGAGATCGCGGCGGCCATAATTGCCGATATTGGCGCTGACATTGGCTTCCCAGCTATTATTGGGTTTGTTCAATGTGACGGAGATGGCACCGCCCGTGGCATTCCGCCCGAAGAGCGTGCCTTGCGGCCCGCGCAACACCTGCACATTGGCGACATCGGTGACATCGAGCATGGCGCCCGCGGCGCGGCCGATATAAACGCCATCGATATAGGTGCCGACAGCTGGATCAAGCGTGACTTTGGTTTCGCGTTGGCCGACGCCGCGGATGAAGGGCGAACTGTCTTTTTTCACGCCATTGCCGCCGCCGCCCATATTGAGGCCGGGGACCACGCCTTCGAGATCGCTGAAATTGCGGACGCCGAAAGATCTCAAGTCTTCGCTGTTCAAGGCGGTGATGGAGATCGGGATATTCTCCACCGCTTCCTCGCGTTTGCGGGCGGTGACCAATACTTCCTCGATGCGGCCCGAGGGGGCGGCCTGGGCCAATTGCAGGGACTGAATTTCATGGGCGCTGGAGCGTTTGCGGATGATTTCGAAGGCTGCGCCCTGGCGTTGCATGCTGAAGCCGCTGCCGCTGAGGATTTTGGTAAGGGCTTCATCGGAGCTGAAATCGCCCTGTACGCCGCGGCTATTGATGCCTTTCATTTCGTCGGCGGCATACATGATGGTGACGCCTGCCTGTTTGGTATAGGCGGCCAGGGCCGCACCAAGATCGCCCGCCGGTATATTGAAACTGCCCGCCATGGCCTGACTGGCGGCGAAGATGGAGCAGATGGCGACGCTGGATTTAAGCAGTGTAAGACGCGACATGAAATTTCCCCCTGAAAAATGAGTATTTATAAAATTCAGTCTGTGATGATGATCTGATTGCCGTGATCTTCGACCGTGAGATGCAGGACATTGCGGGCCATGCGGGCGAAGAGATCGATATCGCTGGCGCGGAAGCTGGCGCCGATGGTGCGCCGGGCCGCGCCTGATGTGGCGATGATGAGTTTTTTCTGATTGTAGCGATTGAATTCGCGGGCGGCTTCGGCCAGCGTTGCATTGTCGAAGATCAGCAGGCCCTTTTTCCAACCCAGCGCCGATTGCAGATCGGCCAGGGATTTGCGCTGACGGATCAGGCTTGTGGCGGTGGCGGTGATTTCATCGCCGGGGGCCAGACGCAAAGGCTGGCTGCGGGGATTTGTTTCATCGTCATAGAGGACCACGCCGTCCAGCAGCGCGACGCGGAATTGATCTTTTTCCTGTCGCACGGTGAACCGCGTGCCCAGATCGGTGACGCGGTGATGGCCGGCCCATAGGATAAAGCTGCGATGGGATTCATGGGCAACATCGAAATAGGCCTCGCCCCGATCAAGCCAGAGCTTGCGCTGAAACAACCCGTAACGGACGCGTAATTTTGTATTTGTATTGAGGTCGACAGCGGTGCCATCGGCCAGTTGGATGGTTTTGCGGCCGCCCAAGGCGGTTGTGTAAATCTGTTCGGGCGATTGATGGAGATAGAGCGCGCCGCCGCTGCCCAGCAGCATCAGAAGCGCGAAACCTGCGGCGACGCGGCGTAAATTGCGTAACCATGGACGCGTCTGATCCGGCCTGGCCGAGGGCGCGGATAGGCGCGGTGTGAGCGGCAGTTTCAAAATCGCCAGACGATAGGTGTGGGACCAGGCGGCTTTGACGCGCAGATAGGCGATTTTATGGGCGGGTGAGGCGGCCAGCCAGTTGTCGAGCATAGTTTGATCGGCGGGCTGCCAGTCATCGGCGGTTTCGCGCATGAGCCAATCGGCGGCCTGGGCGCGGATATCCATCGCGGATGGGGAGATGGTTTTTTGGGGATCGGCTGTCACGGTGTTTTCTCCGTTTCAGCTTTGCGCAGATCATAGGGGCCGCCATAGAACAGATCGGCCAGCGCATTCATGCCATTGGCGAGATGCCATTTGACGGTTTCTTCGCTGATGCCCATACGGGCGGCGATGTCGCGGCGGGAGAGGCCATCGATCTGGCGATAGATCACGACATCGCGGGTGCGCGGCGGCAGATGTTCCAGCGCGTCCTGCACGCGGCGCAGCGCATCACGCGCCTGAACGATGCGATCGGGGCCGGGCTCATCCATGGCGAGGCCCAGCGCATCGACATCGGAGACCGCTTCAATCGGGACAATTCTTTCGCGGCGCAGGCGATCGATCAGCAGATTGCGCGCCGTGGCGAAGACATAGGGTTTGACGGGATTGGGGATTTGGGTTTGCGCGCTTTCATAGATGCGCACATAGACATCCTGACACAGATCGGCGATTTCAGTTTTGTTGCGCCAGTGATGATGCAGATATTGCAGCAAAATCGCCTCCAGTGGCAGGACTTCGCGCACAAACCAATCGTCAAGCGACGCATCGCTTTCGGCCACGTTCAGACGGGACCCGGCTGGCAGGCGGGACCCGGCTGGGTTGGTGCTGTCAAAGCCACTATCCGTTTTGTCCGCCATCCCTCTTACGCATCCGCTGTTGGAGGGTTTGTGTCAGAACTTCACCGACAAGAACGACTGGAGCCCCGATTTGGGGGGGTATTTTTCCGGCCCTTTTGCGGGGGGACTATTTTATGGCCGGATATTGCGAATGATTATCAATCGTGATTTAACAGGCTGGAGATCAGCACTGCCCCCGCACATCTATTATATGGCGCAAAAGGCGAGGGAGCTTTCAAACAAAAGTCATGACCGATATTGCCCCGCCTCCGCTGAAACCTGTTAAGCCATTGAACATGCAGCCACTTAAGAATTGGGGCGGGCGTAGTTTCTGGCTTAAGCAGCTGCATCAATGGCATTGGGTCAGCGCCTCTATCTGTTTGATCGGGATGATCCTTTTCGCGGTGACCGGGATCACGCTGAATCATGCCGCCGATATCGAGGCCAAGCCCAAAGTGGTGAGCCGGACGCTTGAACTGCCTGCGGATATTCTGGCGCAGATTGCCGTTCGCGATGGAGAGGCCGAAAAAGCGGTGCTGCCTGAGGCGATTACCGGCTTTTTACGCCGCGAACTGGGCGTGGATATTTCCGGGCAGATGGGCGATTGGTCGGCGGATGAGATTTATGTCGCCCTGCCGCGGCCCGGCGGAGATGGCTGGGTGAATATTGATCGGGCGGCGGGCGAGGTGGAATGGGAGGAGACCAGCCGCGGCTGGATTTCCTATCTCAACGATCTGCATAAGGGCCGCAATACGGGCGAAGGCTGGTCCTGGTTTCTGGATATTTTTGCCGTGGGCTGTCTGGTGTTCTGCGGCACGGGATTGGTGCTGTTGCAATTTCATGCGCGGCATCGGCCCGCGACCTGGCCCATGGTGGGGCTGGGTGTGGTGGCCCCTTTGATTCTGATTTTACTGTTCATCCACTGAGGAGTTTCTATGCGCGTTGCAGCTTTATCCTGGTCCGTGAGCGGGGCCTTGCTTGGTCTTTCGACACTGACGACGGGCGCCGCCATGGCGGGGCAATTGACTGTTTCGGCGGAGATTCCGCGCCTTAATGTTGCGGAATATCATCGGCCCTATGTCGCCATCTGGCTGGAAAACAAGGCGGATAAATCCGTCACCAATCTGGCGGTGTGGTATGATGTGAAGCTGAAAAATAATGAAGGCACCAAATGGCTGAAAGATATGCGCCAATGGTGGCGCAGCAGCGGGCGCGATCTCACCCTGCCGAAAGACGGGCTGAGCGGCGCGACGCGTGCGCCGGGCACGCATGAGGTGAGTTTCAGCACGGAAAATTCGCCTTTGGGCAGCATTGCCGCCGGTGATTATGTCTTGCTGATCGAGGCCGCGCGTGAAGTGGGCGGACGCGAGATTTTGAAATTGCCGTTGCAAATTCCCGCAGGCGGCAGCGCAGAGGCCAAAGGCCAGCATGAGCTTGGGCAGGTGAAGGTGCGTTTCACACCGTAATCCGTATCGAAGAGAGGAAAGTTGAGTATGATGAAAAGACAAAAACTGATGTCTTATCTGGCGGCGGCAAGTGTGGCGGCCAGCGTGATCGCAACACCGTTTGCGGCACAGGCGCATCGTCAATGGTTATTGCCATCGGCCACGGTGCTGTCGGGCACGACACCCTGGGTGACGGTGGATGCGGCTGTATCCAATGATCTGTTCTATTATGAACATAATGCGATGCGGCTGGATAATCTGGTGATTACGGCGCCTGATGGCAGTGTGATCAAGCCGCAGAATGAAGCCAAGGGGCGGTATCGCAGCACATTCGATGTGGAGCTGACGCAGCCCGGCACATATCGCATTGCGTCGGTGAATAGCGGGATCATGGCCAGTTACAAGCAGGATGGCCAAAACAAGCGTTGGCGCGGGACGGCCGAAAACTTTGCCAAGGAGGTGCCGGCCAATGCGGAAGAGTTGCGGGTCAGCGAAACCAATGGGCGGGTGGAGACATTCGTGACATCGGGCAAGCCCAATGATACGGCGCTGAAGACCAGCGGCAAAGGGCTGGAATTGGCCGCGATCACGCATCCGAATGATTTGCTGAGCAATACGGAAGCGGAATTCCAGTTGCTGCTGGATGGCAAGCCGGCCAGTGGTGTGGACGTGGACATCGTGCCGGGCGGCATTCGTTATCGGGACAGCTTGAACGACAGAAAAGTGACGACGGACAAAGATGGCAAGTTCAAGTTCAGCTTTGCGGGACCGGGTTATTACTGGATGGAAGCATCGGTCAGCGATGACAAGGTAAGTGTGAAACAGGCCAAGCAGCGCCGTAATAGCTGGGTGGCGACGTTTGAAGTTCTGCCGGAATAAGAGCCAGGTAAGACGATAAGGGCATCCATTCCATTTGGGATGGGTGCCTTCTTTTTTGAGTGAGAGATGACCCGCATTCTTATCCCGCTGAATTTGAGACAGGCAGAGGTGACGCCGCATCCGGCGGCGCAGACAATAGTTGATCTGTCAGGCAGGAGCATGGGGACGGGTTGGTCTGTGCGCGGTGTTTTACTGCCGGGCATGGATGCGGCGCTGATCGGGCGCGGGATTCAAGCAGAGCTGGATCGCCTTGTGGCGCAGATGAGCCATTGGGAGGCGGACTCTGATCTGTGTCGCTTTAACAGATTGGCGGCGGGACAGTGGCAGGCTTTGCCGGATGATTTTTTTGCGGTGATGGATTTTGCGCTGGCGCTGGCCAGACAAAGTGATGGTGCGTTTGATCCATCCATGGGTGCGCTGGTGAATCTATGGGGCTTTGGTCCGCGCGCCGCAGACAAGCCCATTCCCGGTGATGTACCAACAGATGCGGAAATAGGCGCAGCCCGCGCGCGGTGCGGGTGGCAGCATTTGCAGATGGATCGCCGGAGGCGGGCGCTGTTGCAGCCGGGCGATGTGCAGCTTGATCTCTCGGCCATTGCCAAAGGCTATGGCGTGGATGTGATGCGGCGTTATTTGCAACGCTGCCAGCTGCCCGCGGCTTTGGTGGAATTGGGGGGGGAATGTTCAGGCTTCGGGGTGAAGCCTGATGGTTTGCCGTGGTGGGTGGAGGTGGAGACGCCACCTGATCTGACGAGCAGCGCCGAACAGGGGGCATGGCGATTGGCCCTGCATGGCTTATCCATCGCGACATCGGGGGATTATCGGCGCTTCTTTGAGCAGGGCGGCAAACGCTATGCCCATAATCTGGATCCACGCACGGGATATGCGGCGGCACATGATCTGGCCTCGGTCAGTGTGGTGCATGAATCCTGCATGCAGGCGGATGCGCTGAGCACGGTCTTGACCATATTAGGGCCAGAGGCCGGGATGAATTACGCCCGCCGCTATGATGTTGCGGCGCTGTTTATGACACGCCAGGCAGAGGCCTATAGGCAGACACTGAGCCCGGCGCTTTCGGCCATGTTGGAATGATGATGATGCATGATCTGGAACGACTGATCTGGGCGGGTGCTGTTCTGCTGCTCTATACGATGTTTTGCGGATTGGTCTGGTGGCGGCGGAGCCGGGGCAGAATTACGCAGACGACGGGCAGGCGCGGTGCGACGCATCTTATTGCCTATGCCAGCCAGACCGGCTTTGCCGAATATCTGGCGCAGCAAACAGCCCAGGCCATGGGGACGAAGCAAGAGCTGCGGCTTTTATCGTTTGACGATCTGACATTGGCGGATTTGCAGGCGGCGCAGCAGGTTTTGTTCATTGTCAGCACCACAGGGGAAGGCGATGCGCCGGATTGTGCGGCCCGGTTCATGCGCCAGATGGCGCAGGCGGCACAGCTGGATCATGTGCGCTATGCGCTTCTGGCGCTGGGAGATCGGGCCTATGCGGATTATTGCGGCTTTGGGCATCATCTGGATCGCTGGCTGAAGCAATCACAGGCCATACCCTTATTCGATGTGCTGGAACTGGATAATGGCGATCCTGAAACGCTGAAACAATGGCAGGATCAGCTTCGTCAATTGGGCGCGGTGACGGCGGATACAGCGTGGCAAGGGCCGGACTTTGACGCATGGATGCTGGCCCAGCGGCAGCAGCTCAACCCAGATAGCTCAGGCAGCCCGGCCTTTCATATTGCGCTGCGCCCGCGCTTTGAGGGTGCTATGTGGCAGGCAGGGGATATAGCGGAAATCGTGCCTTGTAATAGCGCCGCTGCGATTGAGACATTTCTGGAAAAGAACGGACTGAGCGCGCGGGATGACCTGCTGCTGGCCTTGCAGAGCCGCCAATTGCCGGATGGGAATGGGGAATCGTTGCATGGGCAGACGACAGAGGCTGTGTTAGCGGGTTTAAAACCTTTGCCGGTGCGGGATTATTCCATCGCCTCGCTGCCGCAGGATGGGCAGATCGAGCTTTTGGTGCGGGAGCATCATCGGCCGGACGGGGCTTTGGGTATTGGATCAGGCTGGCTGATATCGCATTTACCGTTGGGGCAGGATGTAAATTTACGCATTCGCGTCAATCGTAATTTTCATGCCGAAGAATCTGATTATCCCATGATCCTGATCGGTAATGGCACCGGCATGGCGGGGTTGCGCGCGCATTTAAAACAGCGCGAAATCTTAAAGCGGACACGTAACTGGCTGATCTTTGGCGAACGTAATGCGGCGCAGGATATGTTTTATCGTGAAGATCTGGAGCGCTGGCAAGACACAGGGTTTTTGCCGGAACTGGATCTGGTATTTTCGCGGGATCAGCGTGAGCGGATTTATGTGCAGGACCGCTTGCGGGCGCGGGCGCAGCTTTTGCGGAGCTGGCTGGACATGGGCGCGCGCATTTATGTGTGCGGTAGTCTGGATGGGATGGCAGCCGGGGTGGATGCGGCATTGGGTGAAATATTGGGCGAGGATGGTGTTGAAGCTTTGCTCAATCAGCGGCGTTATCGCCGGGATGTCTATTAAGCCCGGGATTACAGGTTGTTTATTGCGGGCTGATGAAGCTGCCGCGGCGCGGAATGAGGCTTGTATAGTTTCGGCCATTCATCTTTAGCTGATGAAACGGGGCGGGCAGGCCATAGGCTTTGCGAAAATGCGCGGTCGATTGCACATGAAAATGCAGATGGGGCTCGGTGGAATTGCCGCTATTACCACAATGTCCGAACAGGGCGCCCTGTTCCAACTCTGCGCCGAGTTTCACCTTGAGTGATTTATGACGCAGATGGGCGCAGAAGGCATATTCATCATCCTGCAATTGGAGCACGAGATGATTGCCCAGCGGATCCGACCTGTTGCATTGGCCGGGTTCATTATCGGGGATCGTATCGCATAGGCCGACGACGCGTCCGTGCGCCGGGGCATAGAGCGGGGCATTCCAGCAATGATAGGCAGCATTCGTTCTGGGATGTTCGCTGTGGCTGTGATTTTGGCGGAGTTGCACAAAATCATACGCATAGCGTTGGTCCGGTGTGATCGCGTGGGCATTATCGCGCAATTTCCGCCCGCCCCAGACAACAAACCATTCGCCCTTGAAGGGCAGGTATAATTTTGTTTTGAGGCGATAGCTTCTATAGGGCGAAGAATAGGCCCGCAGGATTTTGTCTGGTGGGCTTTCGGACATGGATATCAGGTCATGCCGCAGGCGTCCTGACAGATGATCTGCAGGAGTTCGACACCAGCGTCTATAAAATGCGGTTCTTGACGATGCATGGGATATGCGCCCCAGGATTTTGCATGCATGGCCAGCCACCAGAGCTGTCTCAGCGCCATGAGCGGGGCAAGATGGGCCAGCGCTTCATCGGCCAGAGGCAGATGCGCATGATAGGCCTGTAACGCCGCAGACCAAAGGGGCCTTGTTTCAGATTGGCGTAATGTGGACCAGACCATCACAGCCAGATCGTAGAGACGCGGGCCATAACAGGCATCTTCCAGATCGATCAGCGTATTGCCCTGCGGATGGATCAGGAAATTCAGCGGATGGGGATCGCCATGGCAGAGGCCGGATTGCAGAGCGCCATGCTGGGGCTGATTGGATTCTAAAGCTGCGAGTCTGGTTTCGAGGAAGGCGGTGCAGGTGTTGAGCTGTGTTAGGGCTGCTGCATGTTGCAAATGTTTTTCTATCTGCGCGTGGCTATTTTGCAGGACGATGCCTGGCTGAAAATGGGGATAGTCCTGTTTTGGAGAGGGTAGCTGATCGGCGCCGCGATGGAAGCGCGCCAAGGCTATGCCCAGATCTGCATAATCAGCTTGTGTGAAATCCGCCTGCCGTCCAGGGCTGCGATGGAAGAGCGCGAGATAGCTATGATCCGCCAATTGGACGCCATAGCTGCCGCTGCGCGCGGGGATCGCATATTCCGCGCCGCAATCATGCACTTTGAGCGCTGCTGTGAGATCGGCATGGCGGAGCAGATCGGCAGATGGGCTGCGCCGCAGGATAAAGTGTGCGCCGCCATGGCGGATCTGAAAGAGCTGATTACGGGATGAGGCGAGCGGCGTGCAGTCTATCGGACCGGACCAGCCATAGATTTGGGCAAGGCTGGCGGCCAGTTCATGGTGCAGGGTTGAATCAGGCAGGGCTGCACTCAGAGCAGGCCACCGCGATGACGGCGGCACATTTCAGGTAAGGCGTCATCTTGAGCTTCGTGGAGGCTATCTGTTTCATCGACATCTGGGCCATGTGCCTGCCATTGGTCGAGCAGATCCAGCACGGGCGCCTCGTTCAGACCTGTATCTTCTATCGCTTGTTCCATCGTGCCAAGGACACCGCTTTGCAGGCCGACCAGACCATAGCAGGGATAGATATCGCCCGCGCCATCGACATAGAGCCGCATTCTTGAGTGGCAATTGCGCACCGGATTTTTGGGTTGTGGCAGGGCTGAACCTGCTTTCTGCATCGGATACCAGGTCAGATTGGCGGCAGACAAACAAGGGGAGTTGAAAAGATCGTGGCGGGTCATTTCTGCCAATTCGCCGATAATGCCGATCGTTGCCCCTTGGTCGATCATGGCCTCTAAGGCGCGGGCGACCTTTTGGGCTGTCGCCGTGTCATAGGACTCTTCTAATTGCACGGCGATGGAGGTGATGACGGAATCGTCGAACAGGTTTTTGATCTGGGCCAGACGTTCCAGAAAATAGCTGGCGGTAAAAGCCAGCGAGACCGCATAGCCAAGCTGGCGCGCGGTCTGGCTGAGAATGCGTAAAGATGGTTCGACATCCAGCATATTTTCGCCGGTGATGGTGATTTCGCGCTCATAGAAGAGATGCATGCCGCGGCCATCGGCCGTGCCCAGCATGGTGTGATACCACGCATTATGCAGCAATAGCCAGTTTGCGCAGCGATTGAGATAGGCATCGCGCGCATCCGTGCTCATGCCATCCGTCATGAATGTGACCGAGCGTAGATTTTCTACGATATTACCACGCAGCGGCGCGGCAGCATGCATATCATAGGGGATAGGGCCGAAATCAAGCATGGGCGGGCGCTCTCTCGGAATGAGGTTGAGATATGCTGCTTTGCGGTGTTTCGGGATTTACTGTTTCGGCATTTAAAGCTTCGGCAAGGCGCAGCAAGGCGCGATCACGGGCGGCAGCGGAATGATCTTTCAAAGCCTGGACGGCAGTGGGCGTGGAGAAGATGGTCCAGCATAATTGGCAGATGCCTTTGAAATCGCCGTCCAGTTTGACGCCGGCCTGTTCGATGATGGGCAGTAATTTGGCGATGCCGCGAAACACGATGATACGGGCGATGGGATCATTATTGATGCGATCGGCAATATCGACGATCGATTCATCGGCGATATTGCCGAAGAGATAGTCTTTGGTCTGGTCGAAGCCTGCGCAACAGGGGAAGACATTGCCAAAACTGTTAATCGTGAGATTGAGCGTGGCGTGGCAATTGGCATCGATGCCCGTGCCGGAGGTGTGAAATTCATCCGGCGGCATAAAGCTGGCGGCGCGGCCAGTGGCAAAGACCGGGGCGGTGGTGATGCGATCCGCCAATTGCAGATCTTCGGGGGCAATGACGCTGAGGGCTTCGTGCAGATTATGTGATTTGCTGGTGAGGACGCGCAGATTGGTTTCGATCCCGACCATGCGGCAGGCCCGTAAAGCATGGCCGATATTTTCGGCCTTGATATAGGGCATGTGCCAGAAGTCCCAGCTGATCTCCATCGAGGTCATGCCGGCATCGCGCAGGCGTTGCGCGGTTTGCAAGGCTTCGTCCAGACTGCGGGCCCAATAGACATTGGATGTGGCGGTGATATCGAGATAGCCCGCATCTTTGGCCACTTCGAACAGCGCGACACATTCATCGAGATGCATGAAGGCTTCGCCGCCTGCGAGATGGAAGCGCGGCGTCATTGTGGGAATTTTTCGCGCCTCGCGGATGGCGCGGGCCATCACATCGAAATTCAGATGGGCGCGGCCCAGCACGTCAGACCCTTTGGGGCCTGACGACTGGTAACACATACCGCATTTGGCGGTGCAACGATTCGTATTCTCGAGCACCATCCCCGCGAAACGCATAGGCATAGTGGCGAGCAGTTGGAAACCAACCGCATCATCCATGAGAGAGACTTTCTAACTGTTGAGGTTTAACGGATGCCGATGCCCATGCCGCGGATGGCCGCGATACCGCCCAGCTGTTTGGTGCGATTGACAAAGACCTGATTGCCGGGGAGCAGAACGCCCTTGGCACCCAAGCCTTGCAGCGACACCAGATCGCCTGGACGGGTGGCGCGCACCAATGTCACGACCATTGTGACGACGGCCACAACCGCCATGACCACGGCGGCACCCGCAGCAACCGCTGCCGCATTGGCCACCGGATTGTAGCGGCCGCCACCCACGACATCGACTTTGAGCTTGCCGGGTTTGAGATGGGCGCGCATATCGGCAATGTCCTTGGCGGCATGTTGGCCGACCGTTGAGACCAGCTCTTCATCCAGCACCGTGTCAAACATCACCTGATTGACGACCGAGCGGATCACATCCGGGTTCAGCAGGATGCCATGTTCGACCGCATAGGTTTTGGGATCGTTCATAAAGGCTTTTGCTTCGGCGGGCTGTTTGATCAGCTCTTTGACAAAGGCGATCTGGCCTTCGACCGGGGTGAATTTCACATTCTGTAATCGGGTGCTGACATTTTGCAGCGTGTCCTGGGTCATTTTGTCGGCGGCTTTGATGGTTTCTAGTGTGTTGTCCGGCATAAGAACTCCCTTTGCTTGGCAGATCGCCCCCCGAGGAGCCGGCCCCGCCTTTTGAAAGGGCATTTTGCCGGACTGTCTTTGACAGGTCAATTAATATGTAATGATTTCAATGTATTAGAATGGAACCAGTGATGGTTAACAGCACCAAACCGCTGTTAATCCGGCTTTAATCAAGCGCAATTGCTGTGTCGGGATCCGCATATTTTAAATTTGCGTATGGCAGGGGGCATTCGTTTTTTGTTGGCGGCGGCAGCATCGGGGATGTCAGACCGAAATAGGCCGTGGCTTGCCCCGCCAGCGGCTCAGTATGAGGCGGAATGGATGAAACTCCCGGAGGGGCGTTAACCAGTTTATCCGCAAGAGGGCTTAACTGCGTAAAATTAGCTCTAAAAAGGAAAACGCCCCGGATTGCTCCGAGGCGTTTTTTGGTTGCGGGGCTAGGATTTGAACCTAGGACCTTCAGGTTATGAGCCTGACGAGCTACCGGGCTGCTCCACCCCGCGTCATGGACCTTGCAGCGTTACCGCTGTGCAAGGGCGCGGGGATATAGGATATTGATCAGACACTGTCCACCCTTGCCGGAGGATATCGGGGACATTCTGGGCAATTATTTGAAAATATAGGTGTATCAAAGAGTTACTTATGGGATGCGGCGCATTGAACAGCGCGGCGCAGATGGCTATAACCCGCCCTTCTTTAGGCCCCTTCCGGTAAGGAATTGCCATGGCACTTGATCTTCCGCCCGGCTACGCGCCCTCGGAAAATGAGCCCTTTATGAGTGAGCAGCAGCGGGAATATTTCCGCCGCAAGCTGACGAGCTGGAAAGAGGAGATCCTGCGTGAAAGCCGGGAGACCATCCAGAATCTTCAGACCGAAACCACCCCTTTTGCCGATCTGGCGGACCGGGCCTCGACCGAAGCTGAACGGCAGTTGGAACTGCGCACCCGCGATAGGCAGCGCAAGCTGATCACCAAGATCGATGCCGCTTTGCGCCGGCTGGAAGAGAATTCTTATGGCTATTGCGAGGAGACGGGTGAGCCGATTTCGCTGAAGCGGCTGGATGCGCGCCCTATCGCGACTTTGTCGATCGAAGCGCAGGAGCGCCATGAGCGCCGTGAGAAAGTATATCGGGACGATTGAGCCCGCTCTGGTTTTAAACATGAAAACCCCCGATGCGATGAACCGTATCGGGGGCTTTCTTTTTTGAAGCGTCGCAGAATTAGAAGGGCATCAGGATGTCGTAGAGCTGGCTGCCATAGCGCGGCTGCTGGACATCGCTGATCTGGCCCTGGCCGCCGTAAGAGACGCGGGCTTCGGCGATCTGGGCCAATTGGATTGTATTATTATTGGTGATGTCTTCGGTGCGCACGATGCCGGTGATTTGCAGATCGCGCATTTCATAATTCACCCGCACCTGCTGATGACCGCGCACCACGAGATTGCCATTGGGCAGAACCTGGGTGACGACGCCCGCCAGTGTGAGATTCACATTTTCCGAACGATCCACCGTGCCTGCGCCAAGATTGGAGGTGGTCGAGCCCATTTTCACAAGACTGGTGGGATCGGCGCCGGAGGGCAGCAATTTGGTGAGCTGGCCTTCGAGGCCGAAGAGATTGGTCATATTGGCATTGTCGGAATTGGCGCGGCTGCGGGCCGAGCTATTGGTGATTTTCGCGGCGTCTGAGATGGAAATATTGATCGTGATAATATCGCCGATCTTATTGGCGCGCGGATCGGGGAAGAAGCTGCGGGCACCGGCGCTCCAGAGCGAATTGGCCTGCTGGAGATTGACCTGTTGCGGGCGGGGCAGCGGGTAATTTGGCTGCGCGCCATAGGGCGCAGAGAGATTTGCTTGCGGCGGCAGCGCTGCGGGATCGCCCATCGGCGAATTGATTGGCGCGAGGGCGGGCGGCTTGCCGATATTTTCAATGCGATCCACCGCGGAACAGGCTGGCAGCAGAAGCAGACTGGCGAGCAAGGCGGCGCGGGACAGATGGATGTGCATGATGGACCTCTTACTGTGCCGGTTGGGGGTAAGGGATGGCGGCCAGACGCGGCGTGCGGCCCGGCAGCGGCAAAGCATTTTCGGCGCGCACCTGGGCGGGACCGATGACCGTGGCCATGATCTGACGATAGGTGACGGGATTGAGAATGGTCACCATATCGCCCTTGCCGCCTTCGCTCAGGGCGCGGCCTGTAGCGCTGAGGGAAATGCCGGGCGCATCGAAGATCATGCTGACAGTTTGGCCTTTGGTGACAATGACGGGGGCGCGCACATCTTCGCTGCGCAGCATGTCGCCGGCGCGTAAGAAACGCCGTGCCTGCATCTGATGCAGCTGGCTGGCAACGGTGATGGTGGTGGCGCGCATCTGACCCGCGCTGATCGTGGCCGTGGCCAGATCGCTGTCCTGTATGATTTCGCCGCGCGCTATATCGCGGGCGGGAACAATGATGCGGATTTCGCTGGCGCCTGCCGGGGACAGGGATGACAGCATGGGCAGGCTGAGCAGGACGAGGCAGCACAGGATCAGCACATGCAAGGAGGTGAGACGCGGGGTCATAGTCTTGCGAGGGGTCATGCGCTTACGAGCCTGCCATTCTGGAGGTTTGCTGCATCATCTGATCGGCGGCGGAAATCACTTTGGAATTCATTTCATAGGCGCGCTGGGCCGTGATCAGGGCGGTGATTTCCTCGACCGGATTGACATTGGCGGTTTCCAGAAAATTCTGGATCAAGGTGCCATAGCCCGCTGACCCCGGAATGCCCGATTGCGGCGAGCCGGAAGAGGGTGTTTCCAGCAACATATTATCGCCCACCGCATTGAGGCCCGCTTCATTCGGGAAGCGCACCAGTTCAAGCGTGCCCAGAACTTGCGGGGCGGGCTGGCCGGGCAATTGGGCCGAGACCTGACCTTGGGCATTCACGGTGATGCTGAGAGCATTTTGCGGCACCGCGATGCCGGGGGCGACGGTGAAGCCTTTGTCGGTGACCAATTGGCCTTCGGGGGACAGCGCGAAATTACCGGCGCGCGTATAGGCATCAGTGCCATCGGGCTGTTGGATGCGGAAATAGCCCGGGCCTTGAATGGCGATGTCATAGGGATTGGAGGTGGAGTTCATATCGCCTTGCGAGGTGACACGATAGACCGCCGCGGTGCGCACACCGGCGCCAAGCTGGATACCCGAGGGAATAAGCGTGCCGCTGTCAGAAGATTGCGAGCCGACCTGCGTGATATTTTGATAAAGTAAGTCCTGAAATTCGGCGCGTTGGCGTTTGAAGCCCGCCGTATTCATATTGGCCAGGTTGTTGGCGATGACTTCGACATTGACCTGTTGGGCCAACATGCCGGTGGAGGCGATGCTTAAGGCGCGCATATCTATTCCCCTTTAGCTTCTGGGCATCTGGGCGAGCTGTTGCACAGCGCGCTTCATGAGATCTTGCTGGGACTGGGTGAGGCTGGCCGTCATCTGATAGGCGCGGCTGACTTCGATCATATGCGATATTTCCAGCACCGGATCGACATTGGAGGATTCCAGCATGCCTTGCTGAATGCGCCCCTTATCAGCCTGTTGCGGCGCTTCATCGGTGACATAGAGGCTGGCGCCTTCTTTTTGCAGCAGCGATTCATTCTCAAAACTTACGAGGCGGATTTTGCCAAGCTGGCCCTGCTTGCCGGTGATCGTGCCATCGGCGGCGATATGGATTTCGCCATCATCGGCGGTGAAGGTGAGTTCGCCGCCTTCGCCCATGACTTTCTGGCCGCTGCTATTCACGAGCTGGCCTTCGCTATTGAGCTGGAAATGGCCATCGCGCGTGTAACGATCGCCTTCGGGTGTTTGCACCACGAAATAGCCCTGGCCGGTGATCGCCATATCGAAGGGGGCACCGGTGCGTTCGATGCGGCCTTCGCGCAGATCGCGCACCACCCCGCGATCCACCACGAAGCTGACCTGTTGCGGGCCCTTATCCGCTTCGGAGGGCTTCATCTGGGCGAGGAATTCCTCGAATTTCATGCCCTCGCGCTTGAACGCCGGCGTCGAGGCATTGGCGATATTATTCGCAATGACATCCATCGATCGATAGGCCGCAAGTTGATGCGAGAGGCTGACTAATAAGGTGTTGTTCATGGCTAGGCCCTTTCTGGTCCATCGCTTGGACGAGATATGTGCAGGCTCCGTGCCAGTGGAAAAATCCGCTATTTGCCTGTGTTTTTAGGGGAGAGGGCCGGGACATGGGCAAAGACTGCCGGGCAAAAAGAGGATTTTGACCAAACCTTAACTACGTTTGCCTAGTGTGGGCGCCTGGATTTATGGGGGCGCGGGCAGGACATGCTGGCCAAGCTATTCAAACGAAAAGCAAAAGAGGCTTCCGCGCCGGATGGCGAGGGGGCGGAAAAAACGCCATCGCCTGAGGATCAAGGTGAAGGTGATGCGGAAAATCCGAAATCAGGTCGTAAGACTTTGTTTCTCATAATCGGGGCGGGCGTTCTGGTGCTATTGGCGGCGGGCGCGGGGGCATATGTCTTTTTGACCCCGGCAGAGGACAGCGCGAGCGCATCTGCCGGCACCTATAAGCCGCCGCTCACACCGCCCACCATCGCCTATTACGACGTGCCGGAAATCATTGTGAATATTCAGACCGCCGAGGGCGCGCCCGCTTATTTGAAGCTGGGCGTTTCATTGGAATTGAATTCCCCGGAAGAGAAAAACGGCTTGCAGGTGCTGATGCCGCGGGTGGTGGATCAGTTTCAGGCCTATCTGCGCGAATTGCGGGTGGACGATCTGAAAGGATCGGCCGGGGTGATGCGGCTGAAAGAAGAATTGCTGCGGCGGATCAATCTGGCGGCGGCGCCCTATCAGGTGCGCGATGTGCTGCTCAAAGAAATGATTGTTCAGTGATGCCGGGCAGGATGTTTAAGGGATCAGGTGTATAATGTCTGACGAAACCGAAATGGGCTCTGCCGATTCCGGCGTGGCTTTTTATGAGAATAATCCGACCCCCAGCATGACGGGGAATGAGCGGATTCTGAATCAGGAGGAAATTGACAGCCTTCTGGGCTTTGATGTCAGTGACGATCATTTGCAGGATAAGAGCGGCATCCGCGCCATCATCAATTCGGCGCTCGTATCATATGAACGCCTGCCTATGCTGGAGATTGTCTTTGACCGCCTTGTGCGGTTGATGACGACGAGCCTGCGCAATTTCACCTCGGATAATGTGGAGGTGAGTCTTGATAATATTACCTCGATCCGGTTTGGGGATTATCTGAATTCCATTCCATTGCCTGCTATTCTGGCGGTGTTCCGGGCCGAACAATTAGACAATTATGGATTATTCACCGTTGATTCCAATCTGATTTATTCGATTGTCGATGTGTTGCTGGGCGGACGGCGCGGGGCGTCGGCCACGCGCATAGAAGGGCGGCCCTATACGACGATCGAGCGCAGCCTTGTGCAGCGTATGACCGAAGTGATTTTGCAAGATATGACGCAGGCTTTTGAGCCGCTGGCACCGGTGCATTTTTCGCTGGACCGACTGGAGACCAATCCGCGTTTTGCCGCGATAGCGCGCCCCGCCAATGCAGCCATTCTGGTGAAGCTCCGCATCGATATGGAAGATCGTGGCGGGCGGATGGAATTATTGCTGCCCTATGCCACGCTGGAGCCCATTCGCAAATTGCTGTTGCAGCAATTCATGGGTGAAAAATTTGGACGGGATTCCATCTGGGAAAGCCATCTGGCGAGCGAATTATGGTCCACCAAATTGGAGATCGACGCCATTCTGGATGAGCAGATGATGTCGCTCAATAAAATCATGAATCTGGAAGTGGGCGATACGGTGCTGCTGAACGCCAATCCGGAGTCCAAAATCGAATTACGGTGCGGCGGCGTGCCTTTGCTGCGTGGACGGATGGGGCGGGTTGGCTCTTCCGTGGCGGTGCGGGTGGAAGAGGCCGTGACACGTACTGATGCCAGCCGCGGTCTTTAACGGAGAAATATGATGCCCATGACCTTTCTCGTGGAGCTTATTCTGACAGTGCTGCTTGCAGCGACATTGTTCTATTGCGTCATGCTGGAGCGCAGGCTTGCGGCGCTGCGCAGCGGGCAGGACGGACTAAAGCAAACTTTAAGCGCGTTGAATGGGGCGGTGGCTTCGGCCGGGACATCGATGCAGGCTTTGAAATCGACCGCGCATGAGATCACCCAATCTTTGGACAGCCGCTTAAGCCATGCTCGCGGCCTTGCCGATGAATTGGGGGTTCTCGTGGGATCGGGCGAGCGGATTGCCGAGCGCATTGCGGGCAAGGCGGAACGCGCGGCCACTTCAGCGCAGAACGCCGGCATGGAGATGGGGACATTACACCGCGAAGCTTTATCCACGGAGGCCTTGCCCAGCGCCTCTGTCATGCAGCGCCTGGATGCCGGACGCATGAATAGCTTTGGAGCCATGCGGTGAGATTACGCAAATATTTTCGACTGCTACCGGTACTGACCGGCATGTGCGGCCTGTTGCTGGCGATCAAGCTGGTGGGGGTGAGTGAATATGCCTATGCCGAGGCCAAGGCCGCGGCGGATGCTCCAAAGACGGAGAACGCAGCTGCGCCCACTAGGACGGCGCGCGATCTGGCGGATGATGGAGGCGGCACCAGCAAAGCGGAGCTGGATGTTCTGGTCAATCTGGCGGAGCGGCGGCGGGCTTTGGAGGCGCGGACCGAGCATTTGGGTTTGCGCGAGAATTTGATCGAGGCCGCGGAAAAACGGATCGATGGCAAGATCGCCCAGCTCAGGCAATTGGAACAGCAGATGCAAAAATTGCTGGGTCAGCGCGATGCCGAGCAGAGCAGACAATTGCTGGCTTTGGTGAAGACCTATTCCACCATGAAGCCCGCCGATGCGGCGCGGATTTTCAATGGGCTGGGTGAAAGCGGACGCGGGGATGATATTCTTGTGTCGGTGGCGGCGCAGATGAAGCCCGACATTCTGGCCCCCATTCTGGCCAAGATGCCGGCTGGATCGGCGCAGAAATTGACTTTGCGTTTGGCCAATCGTTTGGATTTGCCAGAAGCAATTAAGACTGAAGCGACCAAGGCGGAAACATCCCCTACACCAGTAGCTGCTGCGCCAGGAATGGCTGAGACAGTATCGCAGATACAGGCCCCGGCGCCTGCGCCGAAGGACGGCTGAGGATGAAGGGGGGCGCTGTCTTTAAATATTTGGCGTATGGTTTGCTGTTTGCGGGCCTTGGTCAAACTGTTTGGGCGGCGGACAAAATTGAGACGGAAACGGGCAAGGATTTTGCCCGGATTATTTTTGAACTTGAGCCTGCCAGCAAGATGGAAAGCACGCTGGATGGCGGGGTTGTCACCTTGCGCTTTGGCCGCAAGCTGGATCTGGATGTGGCGCAGCTCGCCACCCGATTGCCGCTTTATATTGCGGCGGTGCGGGCGGATGCGGATCAGCAGAGCCTGCGTTTGGCATTGCATCAGAGCGTGCGCTTGCAAAGCAGCTATGAGGGCAATCGGGTAGCGCTGGACCTGGTGCAGGTGGCGGCGCGCAAGGGGCCGGCACCTTTGGCCGCCAAAACGCCTTTGGTGCAAACATTCTCCGTGGCGCAATTGCCGGTTTTGAAAGTGCGGTCGGGGATTTATGCCGATCATACGCGGCTTGTCTTCGATTGGCCGCAAGAGACAAAATATTCCGTGGCGGCTGAAAAGGACCGTGTGATTATGCGGTTTGACGGCGCGGCGCAGCCGGATTTTTCGGCGGTGGAGCGCATGAGCCCGCCCTGGTTGAAGCGCACCGGCTGGCGCATGGATAAAAATCAGCTCGTGGTGGAATTGGGGATCGATCCCGGCTCAAGCCATCGGCACAGCCGCAGTGAACATAAAATAGTGCTGGATATTCTGGCCCCCAAGAGCGACGCCCAAGCTATAAGTGAAAAACTGGCAGGGGTGGAGGGGGCGAGTGCCGCGCAAATACAGCAGATCGCGCAGGCGGCGCAGATTTTGAACCCCAAAGCGCCAAAGTCAAAAGCGGAGTCAAAAGCGGAGCCTGAAACACCTGTTGACCCCATAAAGCCTGCTGAACAGAAAAGTGAAGCTGCAGCTCAGGCGCAGCGTTTGGGCGCAGGTGCGGTGTTACATCTGCCCAAGGCCGGGGCGCGCAATATGGCGGCCTTTATGCGCGGTGTGACGGCCTGGCTGGTTTTGGAAGGCAGTGTCGCGATTGATCCTGTGGCGTTGAAAGCCCAGCTCGGCGATCTGCCCACCATGGTCGATGTGTCACGCGATCACGATATCACCATTTTGCGGATTGGTTTGAAACAGCCGGAACGCATTGCGGTGCAGGCTGTGGGTGACGATCTGAAATTTTTTATTGCACCGGAGCGTCAGGCAGCCATGTTGGGCATTGGCTTTGCCCGCGATACAGGGGCTAAGGGCGATTGGGCTTTGGTGACCATTCTGCCCGGGGCACAGCGGGCTTTGCTGCTGGATGACCCCAAAGTGGGTGACAAGATTTTCGTTATGCCGGGCCGGGCCGGGCGGGCCGTGCTGGAGGATCGGCATTATGCCGATTTTCATCTGCTGCCGACCGCGGCAGGTGTGGCGCTGATTCCGCTGCGTGATGCGATTGCGGTGGAAGCTAAAGCGGCGCGGATAAGAATCAGCCGGATTGGCGGATTGGCGCTGACGCCGCCTGCCGCGACATCGGACAGCGAGGCCTTGCTGGCGGCCGCTGGCGACATGCGCACTTTTTTGGATTTCGCCAAATGGCCCCAAGCCGAGGGCGAAGCCTTTTTGCAAATGGAACGCCAGCTACGCCTGAGCGTGGCCAAGGCGGCGCCAGAGCGGCGCAACCGGGCGCGGCTGCAACTGGCGCAATTCTATCTGGCCAATCATTTCGCCGCTGAGGCTTTGGGTGTGTTGCAACAGATGCGCGCCAGCGATCCGGCTTTGGATGGGCATCAGCAATTACAGATGATGCGGGCCGCCGCGGATTTTATGATGGGGCGTTATCGACAGACTCATCTGGATCTGGTGGGGGCGCATTTTTCGGGAGATCGCCATGCAGCCTTGTGGCGCGGATTGGCGGATGCGGCTTTGGAGAATTGGCGGGAGGCGCGGCTGGCATTGATTGATGCCGGGCCTGTTCTGAAAATATATGCGCCGGAATGGCAGGGCCGGGCCATTTTGGCTATGGCCAATGCGGCGCTGGCGCGCGGCAGTGTGGAAAATGCCGATCTGGCGCTGAAGCGTTTGCCCAAAGATTTGCCTGCACCCCTTCTGCTGCAGAGCCGCCTGACACGGGCGCGGTTGATGGCGCAGGAAGATCGTTATGGCGCGGCCAAGCCGCTTTTCGAGGCATTAGAGCAGAGTCTTGATCCGCAATTGGCGGCGCAGGCGATTTTTGAGAATACCAATGCGGCGATCAATGCTGGCGCTATCTCCTCGGCCAAGGCGATAGATATTTTAGAAGGTTTGCGCTTTCGCTGGCGTGGTGATGCGCTGGAAATGAAGACTTTGCGTAAATTATCGGCACTGTATTTCAAGGGTCAGAACTGGCGCGAAGGTTTGGAGCGCTTGCGCATTGCGGCACAATATTTCCCGCAGGATGAATTGGCGCGCGCGGCCCATGACGATATGCGCAAGGCGTTTGACAAGCTCTATCTGCAAGCGGCCGCGGACAAGCTGGCCCCGGTGGAAGCTTTGTCGCTGTTCTATGATTTTATCGATCTGACGCCGATTGGACCCAAGGGCGATGAGATGATCCGGCATATGGCGGATCGTCTGGTGAAGGTGGATTTATTGGGGCCGGCGGCGACATTGATTCAGTATCAGGTCGATAAGCGCCTTGAAGGCGTGGCGCGGGCGCAGGTGGCCACGCGGCTGGCGACGCTTTATTTGCTGGATCAGAAGCCTGAACAGGCGCTGGAGGCCTTGCATAAGACCGCGATCAGCGGTTTGCCGGATCATGTGATCAGCCAGCGCATGTTGTTGCAGGCCCGGGCGCTGGCGGCGTTGAAACGATATGATCAGGCACTTGATCTGGTGGCGGATCATGCCTCGCCGGAAGCGCGCGCTTTGGAGGCGGATATAAGCTGGGACAGCCGCAACTGGCCCGATGCGGCGCGCCGCTTGAATGGGCTATTGGGGCAACGTTGGACTCAGGCTGAAGCTTTGTCGGGCAAGGAGCGGCGCGATGTGATGCGCGCGGCGATTGCTTATTCGCTGGCTAATGATGAGGCGGGGCTGGAATTGCTGCGGCAGAATTATGCGCCCAAGCTGAAAGACACGCCGGATGCCAGTAGTTTTGCGGTTGTGACGCAGCCGATTGATCGGCAGGGCATGGCGTTCAGAGAGACGGCGGCGAAGCTGGCTTCCATCACGACGCTGGAGGCTTTTATGAAAGATTTTAAAGCCGATCAAACGTTGTAGGCGCAGGCTTTGCGTTTCAGCCTTGCCTGGTGAGCCAGGTTTGAATGTGCTGCGCCAGATCTTCCCAGCCGTCATCCCCGATCAGCCAATGGCTGCGATTAGGCCATTCTTCAAAACGTCCATATGCGCCATAGCGCTGGGCGATGCGGCGCACCGTGCTGGGCGGATTGACCCGATCGCGGTCACCCACCAGACACAGAACTGGACACTGCACCTGCTGCGCGGGCACATCGCTGGCGCGATTGCTATCCAGCGCCCAATGCAGAATTTCAAACATGGCGAGGCCGGATTCCGGCACGAAATTTTTGTAAATCGCTTCGCTTTGTTTTGCTGAGAGCAGGTTCAGCGTATTGGCGCGGGCGACCTCATAAGAGGGTGGCACCGGCTTGTTCCAGAAATCGCCCGCGAAAAACATGGCGCCGGCAGACGCATATTCAAACATGGTGGAGGGCATCATGCCCCAAGGGGCGCTGGGGGCCAGAAGCACCAGCGCATGGACCGGAATATTACCGCGCGCCGCCAGCATCTGGGCCAGGAGGCCGCCCATGGAATGGCCCATCACAATGACGGGCTCATTGAGACCGCTGAGGCTTTTTTCCAGATCCTGCGCATAGTCGAGCAGGCTGACATTGCCGAGGCTGGAGGGCGGCGCGTGGCCTTTGTCGTGATCGCGCAGATCGGGCGCGATGATAGGGTGGCCCGCAGCCTCAAAAACTTTGCGGAAATCAGCAAAAGCCCAGGCGCCGCAAAAGGCGCCATGGATCATGAGAATGGGATGGGGTGATGCTGTCACCATGCGGAAGGCGCGATCAAATGGAGGGCGCCGCGAGATCTTCGAAGGCGGTGATCACCGCTGCATATGTATCGCGTTTGAAGGGCACGACGAGACGCGGCAGGCTCTCTAACGCCAGCCATTTCCAATGGGCGAATTCGGGTTCGGCTGTTTGCAGATTGATTTCGGAATCATCGCCCAGAAACCGCATGGCGATCCATTTTTGTCTCTGGCCGCGATATTTGCCTTGCAGCGCGACACCCAGCAGATGGGCCGGGAGATCGTAAGGCAGCCAGTCCTGCATTTCGCGCAGGATTTCGGCGGAGTGGATGCCGGTTTCTTCGGCCAATTCGCGGCGCGCGGCGTCTGCCGGGCTTTCGCCCGGATCGATGCCACCCTGCGGCATTTGCCAGCCTTCCATCGTTTGGTCGATGCGCCGACCGACAAAGACCATACCTTCGCGATTGAGCAACATCACGCCGACACAGGGGCGATAGGGCAAGTCTTCATGGCGCAGAAATGTCTGAGGGGATGTCATAAAATCAATCTGGCGTGAAAGGGCGGATGTCTATCGGTTTTTTTCGATTATGGCCGATACGGGCACCAGAACAAAGCCCCGGCTGGCGAGATCACGCGACCATTGGGCTATCCGTTCCACACTGATCGGATAGACAAAGGCGGTGCCGATTGCGCCATTTTGTTCGCGGGCGCGTTTTTCGAGATCGGACAGTGCCCGATCAATCGCAGCGCCATCTTGAATCGCGTCGAGACGCAGATGACCACGGGCGAATGCTGTATCGGCCTGACGCGCGGCATCGGCGGCGACGGATTTTCCAATATGACCGGTTACGGGATGCCCTGTATCGACAAAGACCAGACCACGGCGGCTGAGATAGGTCATCACGGGCGTCAGGGCTTCATGATCGCTGAGGAAGCGGCTGCCCTGAAGATTGGTGATACCGATATAACCGGTGAAGCGGCTCATCGCCCAGGCGAGATGTTGCAGATTGCTGACCTCGCCATGGCCGGTGCGCAGCGTATGGGGGCCCGGATCGCTATCGGGATAATCCGCCGGTTCCATGGGCACTTCGAGCAGCACTTCATGGCCGCGGGCGCGGGCCTCATTCACCCAGTTTTGCAGATCGCCATTGCGGGCGGCAAAGGACAGCGTGATTTCAGGTGGCAGAGCGACGACCGCTGATTTGGTGATGTCGCTGCCCAGACCAAAACCGTTCATCACAATGCTGATGGGGATTTTTTTGGCCAAGACCGGAGAGCGCGCCTGATAGGCTTGTAGAGGGGTTCGGCCTGTATCAGAGATGCGAGGCAGAGGCCCATGCTCTGTGTTTTCGATCAGGGCGGGATCGGCGACCAGCGCGGAGCCGGCATAGAGCGGGCGGATAATGGTGCGGATTTGCGCTTTATCCTGTTCTGCTTCCACCACATGCAGGCCGCGCGCGCTATTTTCTTCGCCCAATCGGCCCACCGGATCGACCCAATCATTTTTGGGAATAGCCCTGTGTACGATCGGCTGGATTTCAATCGAGGTCATGGGGCGATGGGCATTGGGATCGCCGAACAGAATAATGACCAGAACAGCCGCCAGCAGACCCGTGCCCAAGACGGATGCGCCCAGGACAGCCACGCCAAAACCCGCCGGATTGGCCGGCTTATCCAGATCGGCTTGGGGCAGGGCTTTGTTCACGGTTTGGCGGGCTGTTTGGTTGCGGGTTTGGCATCAGCTTTTTTGGGCGCAGCTTTTGCAGCTGAAGCGGTGAGTGTGGGTTTGCCACGCAGCAGATCAAGCGCATAGGACAATTGGAAATCGTCATATTTCTTGTCGGCTGCGGGGCGGATGATGGTCGCGGCACCGCGTTTCTTATTGGCGGTTTCGGCCGCCAGATGGCCCGGCAGATCGGCTTCGCTGGGGCGCACGGCTTTGGGCAGCATTTCATCTTCGCTGCCCTGGGCCACGGCGATGTCCGGGACGATGCCTTGCGCCTGAATCGAATGGCCTGACGGGGTGAAATAACGCGCCGTGGTCAGGCGCAGCGCGCCGCCGCCTTCACCCAGCGGGATGACGGTTTGCACGGAGCCTTTGCCGAAAGAGGTCATCCCCAGAATCGTGGCGCGGCGATGATCCTGCAAGGCGCCGGCAACGATTTCGGAGG
>CAZOJG010000002.1:56651-137715 GCA_964580115.1 uncultured Rhizobium sp. | reverse complement strand
TCCGAAATCGTTGCCGGCGCCTTGCAGGATCATCGCCGCGCCACGATCTCGGAGGCCGAGGCGGTGCCGCCATTGATCAGCACCACGATGGGTTTGCGATCGGTGATATCGCCCGCCTTGGCGTCATAGCGTTGTGTGTCTTCGGCATGGCGGCCACGGGTGGAGACAATTTCGCCGGCATTGAGAAGATTGTCCGAGACGGAGATCGCCTGATCCAGCAAGCCGCCAGGATTGTTGCGCAGGTCAAGGACATAGCCTTTGAGCGCGGGGCCCATTTGTTTCTTGAGTTCGCGCACGGCTTTTTCCAAACCGACATTGGTTTGTTCATTGAAGCCGGTGACGCGAATATAGCCGATATCGCCTTCGCGCCGCCATTTCACGCTATCCACCTGAATGATGGCGCGTTGCAGCGTGACATCAAAAGGTTTCACCTGAGCCTTACCCTTGGGGGCCGGGCGCAGAATGGTGAGAACGACATTGCTGCCCTTGGGGCCGCGCATTTTGTCGATGGCGTCGCTGAGGGCCATACCCTGAACGGGGATATTGTCGATCGCGACGATGAGATCGCCGGGTTTGATACCGGCGCGGGCGGCCGGTGTGTCGTCGATCGGGGAGACGACTTTGACGATGCCGTCTTCCATCGTCACTTCGATGCCGAGGCCGCCAAATTCGCCTTTAGTCTGGATTTGCATATCGGCGAAGGTTTTGGCGTCCATATAGCTGGAATGGGGATCGAGCGAGGAGACCATGCCGCCAATCGCATTGTTCACGAGTTCGCTGTCTTCGACCGGGCGCACATAATTGGCGCGGACACGCTCAAAGGCATCGCTGAAGAGATCGAGCTGACGATAGGCGCCCATATCATCTGCGCCATGGGCAGGCAGCAAAGTGATGGCCGCACCAAAACCCATTGCCACGCCAAGGCCGACTAAAACTATCCGCTTCATGATCCACGTAACCTTTGGTGTAGGGCCAATCAATTTTGAGCTTTTCTCAGCTCGCTTATCAAGCGTTGCGTCATCAGCCAGGGCGCCGGATCGACGCCTTTGCCATTTCGCCGTAATTCCAGATAAAGCCGGTTCGGACCTGCTTGTTTATCGGCCGGGCTTATGGCCCCCATTTTGCCTACAGGTTCCCCGGCTAGCAATTGGTCGCCCGGACGCACACTGATCCGATCCAGTCCCGCCAGAACGAGATCGTATCCAGCCGCGATCTGCAAGATCAAGACCCGCCCTGATTTATGATAGAGGCCGGCGAAGAGGACTTCGCCATCGCCGGGGGCTACGACCTGGGCACCGGATTCGGCGAAAAAGGTCATGCCGGGGGCGGCCTCCCCCCCCACGCCTTCGACCCCGCCGGGCGTGGAGCGGCCCAGCACCGGGCGGATCAGGGAATGTGGGGCCAGGACGCGCCGGGCCCCGGCAGCATGGACGACTTTGACCCCGCCCTGAGGCGCGCGGCCACGCAGATCGGAGACACGCTGGAGCAGGGCTTCGAGATTGGCCGCGGCATTGGCGGTGAGGTCCAGCCTGTCTTTCAGCGTGCCATACTGGTTTTGCGCAATTTCGGCCTCAGCCTCTTTTTGGGTCGCCAGCGCGTCGAGATGGAGGCGGGCGGCGCTGAGTTCCGTTGATTTGGCGCTGCTCTGGCGATGGCGGGCCTGTAGATCGGCGCGGATGCGCCGCAGCGTTTGCAGTTTGCGCGAGAGATCGGCGGCACCGCCATATAGTCTGGGCAGCGAGGCCCCGATCAGCATGGCACCATGAACCGCACCGCGCGCATCTTCGGGGCGCAGGATCATGGCGGGCGGCATGTCATGCTGGGCCCGCTGTAAGACTGCCAGAAGACGAATGACCGAGGCGCGGTCGCGCGCGAAATCTTTGGAGAGGCGGGCTTCATCGCTGGTGAGCAGGGTGACCTGACCATCAAGTGAGGTTTTTTCGGCTTCCAGCGCCTGAACCCGCGCGGCTGTGGCGATGAGCTTTTCGCGCAGGGTGGTGGCCTGCGCATTCAGGCGATCACTTTTTTCGCGCGCCGCTTCGACGAGCGGGCGATTGTCATTGAGCCTTTGTTGCAAGGCGCGATATTGATCCGCCGTGGTGGGCAGGCGCACCATATCGCGCAATGGCACCGCATTGGGGAGGGCTTCGGCTTTACCTGCCTGGGCCTGGGCTTGAACCTGGGCCTGCGCTTGAACCTGTGCCTGTGCGGCAGACATCAAACTATATACACCTATGCTGAGGCTCAGCAGGATGTAGACGACAGGCTTTGAAAGCGCGCTTGCTGTCAGGCGACTTTCTCCACCGCATGTTGCGCGGCGCTTGTCTGGAGGAGCGATTGACCGCTCATCTGTGCGGGGCGCGGCAGGCCCATGAGATCCAGCATGGTGGGGGCGACATCGGCCAGGACGCCATTATGCAGATGCAGTTTTTGCCTTGCATTGACGACGATGACCGGCACTTCGCCGATCGTGTGCGCGGTATGCGGCTCGCCGGTGCTCTGATCGCGCATCAATTCGACATTGCCATGATCAGCGCAGATCAGCATGACGCCGCCCGCTTTTTCCATCGCCGCGCGCAGGCGGCCAAGACATTGATCAATCGCTGCGACTGCTTTGATCGCGGCATCCATGAAGCCGGTATGACCGACCATATCGGGATTGGCGAAATTCACCACGATGAGATCATAGCTGTTGGAAGCAATCGCATCTTCCAATTGAGCCGTGACATCAAAGGCCGACATTTCGGGCTTTAGATCATAGGTCGCCACATTGGGGCTGGGCACCAGAATACGATCTTCGCCCGGGAAAGGGTCTTCGCGCCCGCCATTCAGGAAGAATGTGACATGGGCATATTTTTCAGTTTCGGCGATGCGTAGCTGACGCAAACCATGATTGGAAATGGCCTCGCCCAAAGTCTGTTGCACATTTTCTGAGGGGAAGAGTGCCGTCATCAGGGGCTTTAGAGCATCGGAATATTCGGTCAGGCCCGCAGCAGCGCAGAAGGCCACGATTTTCTGACGGGGCGTTGCAGTGAAATGCGGGTCAAGCAGAATGGTGGAGATTTCGCGGGCGCGGTCGGCGCGGAAATTGGCGAAGAGCAGCGCATCGCCATCAGCAGCACCGGTATAACCACCCAAGATACAGGGCAGCACAAATTCATCGCTCAAACCACTGGCATAGCTGGCATCCAACGCTTCTTGCCAAGTGGAGAATTGCGCGCCCTCGGCCTGTGTGATCATGGCAGAGGCTTTGGCCACGCGGTCCCAGCGTTTGTCGCGATCCATCGCGTAATAGCGGCCACAGATCGTGGCGAGCTGTATGAGAGGCTGATCCGACACAGCCTGATCGAAAGCACTCAGATAGGATTGGGCGCTTTTGGGCGGTGTATCGCGGCCATCGAGAAAGGCATGGATCATGACCCGCACGCCTTGCGCGGCGATGATTTTGGCCAGCGCCGCGATATGATCCTGATGGCTATGGACACCGCCCGGTGACATCAACCCCATCAGATGTACTGCGCCGCCGGTTTGTTTCACCTTGTCCAGCAAATCCCGCAGCAGGAGATTTTGCGCCAGCGTGCCATCTTGCACCGCGTCGTCGATCCGGGGGAGGTCCTGCAGCATCACCCGGCCCGCGCCGATATTCATATGGCCGACTTCGGAATTGCCCATCTGGCCGTCGGGCAGGCCGACAGCGCGGCCCGCCGTATCGAGCAAAGCGCGCGGACTATCCGCCAGCATCCGGTCGAAATGGGGGGTCAGCCCCGCCAGACTGGCCGTGGCGATGGCATTATCCGCAATATCAGGCCGCCAGCCCCAGCCATCGAGGATGCAGAGCATGCCGGGGCGTTGGGCAGGAGAAGGGTTCTGCGTGGGATCAGTCATGCGGGCATTATGGCACTGATTGGTTTCAAAAGGCCCCTCAAAATAGGGAGGGCTGATCTGCAAGTCTATGTGACCAAAGACATTTTTAGCCGGGAAAAAATTGCCGCGTGGCCCCGGGGGTGTTCAGGGGCACCGGGTAGAGGGTTGATTTCGCTGAAGTTTTTTTGAGGGCGGGGCGGCACGGTTCTGGCATCAGATGGTGCGGATATTCATAGGCAGAAAGCGTATGCGCAGAGCGACATCATATAGGGGACGGCTTTTCAGCCTTTTGGCCATGGCCGGGCTTGTCTTGCTTCCGCTGCAACCGGCCATGGGGTTTTCCCGGGTCAAGGATCTGGTCGCGGTTGAAGGGATCCGGGACAATATGCTGATCGGCTATGGTCTGGTTGTGGGGCTGAACGGCACCGGCGATTCCTTGCGCAATGCGCCCTTCACCCAGCTGAGCGTGCAGACCATGCTGGAGCGGCTGGGCGTCAATACGCGCGGCGAGAATATGCAGACCAAGAATGTCGCCGCGGTGATGGTGACCGCCAATCTGCCCGCTTTCGGCGCGCAAGGATCACGGATTGATATTTCGGTCAGCGCCATGGGCGATGCCAAAAATCTGCAAGGTGGCACTTTGCTGGTGACGCCGCTTTTTGGGGCGGATGGGCAGACCTATGCGCTGGCACAAGGGCCGGTGGCGATTGGCGGTTTCGCGGCGCAGGGGCAAGGGGCCAGTATTACGCGCGGCGTGCCGACATCGGGGCGGATCGCCAATGGCGCGATCATTGAGCGCGAGACCGGTTTTCGCCTGGCGAGCCAGCGGAGTTTACGGTTGTCTTTACACAATCCCGACCTGACCACGGCGACACGTATTGCCGATGCGCTGAACAGTTTTATCGGCATGGGCGTGGCCGAGGCCAATGATCCGGCGACGGTGGTGCTGAATGTGCCGGAGAATTATCGCAATGGCGTGATGGGGCTTTTGACCGATGTGGAACAGGTCAAGATCACGCCCGATCAGCCGGCCAAAGTGGTGATTGACGAAAATTCAGGTGTCATTGTGATGGGCGCGGATGTGCGGGTGTCCACCGTGGCGATTGCCCAAGGCAATTTGACCATCAAGGTCAATGAGGAGCCGATTGTCAGCCAGCCGGAAGGATTTTCCCGCGGCACGACCGAGATTGTGCCGCGCACCACCATTCATATTGATGACAGCAAGGGCAATAAAATCGCTGTGATGAAGCAGGGTGTAAGTTTGCAAAGTCTGGTGGATGGTTTGAATGCGCTGGGCGTGGGACCGCGTGATATTATTTCCATCCTGCAGGCGATCAAAGCCGCAGGTGCCTTGCAGGCCGAAATTCAGGTGATGGGATGAGTGGTGAGTCCATGATCAGCGGCGCCATGATGATGGCGCAAAGCAGCAGCATCATGAAACCGCACAGCGCGGCCAATCAGGCCGAGGCGCAAAAAGTGGCCAAACAGTTTGAGGGCGTGCTGGTCTCGCAAATGCTGAGCACCATGTTTGAAGGCATTTCCACGGATGGCCCCTTTGGCGGCGGTCAGGGCGAGGCGATGTTCAGATCTTTGATGCTGGATGAATATGGCAAGCAGATTTCGGCCAAGGGCGGGTTTGGCCTGTCGGATTCGATTACAAAACAATTGCTGGCCTATCAGGAGGGCTGAGGATGGATGCGGAACGGATGGAACGGCTGATCCATATGGCGCAGCGCCTGAATACGGCTTTGCTGGCTGATATAGATGCGCTGGAGCGTGGCAAGCCTTCAGAGATGATGAGTGTGAAACCTGAGATACAACAGCTGTCGGCCATCTATGGCAAAGAGGCGGCTGCGATCACAGGCGAGGCGGCGCGCGCTGTGCCCGCGGATATACGCCTGAAGCTGACGGAGATAATGCAGACTTTCGCGCAGACCTTGGCGCAACATGCCCGGCTTTTGACGCGGATGCGTGCGGCGAGTGAAGGCATGATCCGCGCCATTGCCGAAGAGGTGGATCGTCGGGCGACACAGATTCGCCCTTATGGCGCGCAGCCACAAATACGCGCTAAAGCGCCGGGGGCGATGATTTTCAATAGTGTTGTGTGACGCATCTAGGGCTTAGGCGCTGCGGCCGCCGCCCAACATATTCAGCGCAAAATTATAATTGGCAAGCTGGCTTTGCAGATAGGCAGGCACGGGCTTGCTGGGCTTTTGTGATGTGGTGCCGCCAATGGGATCGGGCGTATTGGATTGACGATAGGCTGTGCGCAATGTCGAGAGCACCGCGACCATTTCCGCGCGCGCGGCTTTGGCGCCATCTGCCGTTGAGAGATCGAGTTTAGCATTCAACCCCAGGCCGAAGACTTTTTTCTGTGTGGGGCTGGGCGTGCCGGTAACATCTTTGGCAAGCACTGTGGGGGCGATGCCAAGGCCGCCCAAAGCATCGGCACCGGGCAGGCCGGAGATCAATTGTATTTGCGTGCCGCCATTGGCGGAAATCTGTAGCGCCGCGCCCTGTGCCGTATAGGTGACTTTGGCGCTGCCTGAGAACATCAGCGCGCTGTTAATCTTGGTCGCGAGCGAGTTCATGGTCTCGTTCCCGGCGATGCGGATGGTGACTTCGCGCTCGCTGCGGCCACTGATTTTCAGTTTGAAATGATCGCCTTCGCGCAAGGTGGTTTGATCCACCAGATTGACCGACTGGGTGAGCGCGACCGCGCCGCGCGGTAAGCCCAGCGCATCCAGAATGCTGGAGCCTTGAGGATCGATCGCGATACCCTGACCGGAGGATTCGCCGGACAGGCCGCCATATTGTTTGGCCCAGTTCAAGCTGCCGCTGGTTGAGAGATCGGCAACGAACATATTGGGGGTGTTTTTGAAGCTTTGAGTCTGGCCATCAAACGCGCCGCGTGTGGTGCCGGTGAGATAGACATGGCCATTGGCCACGGCGAGGCTGCCTGCTTTTTCGGAAGAGCCTGTGCCCACATAAGAGACGAAATTGGCGCTGGCGCTGCTGCCTGCATCATCGACACGGAAGACGAAAGCATCTGAGCCGCCTGCATGGGCGCGGGCGATATTGGCTTCGCCGCCGGCTGTGAGATTGGCATTCGCGGTTGTGCCGGAGAGATAGATTTCGCTGCCGGAGACGACAAGGCCGCCCAGCGCGCCATATTGCAGATCACCCAGATCCATCTGCCACATGGGTGCGGAGGTGGCATCACCGCCGGCATATTTGCTGAGGATGGCGCGGCCATCTTGCTGACTGGCGACAATCAGATCGCCATTACCAGTGGTGGCCATATGGGAGACCTGATCTGTCCCGCTGGTGCCCAATTGCTGACGAAACTGGACCACACCCTTATTGTCGAGCTTGGTAATATAGCCGTCCTGACCGCCGCTGCGGCTTTGGCCCGAGGCGATCACGCCATTTACATAACCACCGAAAAAGACATTGCCGCCGGCATCCACCGTGACGGCGAGGGCCGCATCATTGGCGACGGGATCGATCTGGTGCAGCCATTTTTGTGTGCCATCGGCACTATATTTGGCGACAAAACTATCGAGGCCGCCGCCAATGGCATTTTGTGACAGGGGGCCGGTGGTGGAGCCCGCCACAACCACGCCGCCTGTGGGATCGAGGGCGAGGGCATAGCCATCGGCTTTATCCTGCGTGCCGAGCAGGCGGCGCCATTGCATATTTCCGGCGGAGTCATATTTGCTCAAATAGACGTCTTGATCGCCTTGCTGGATCTGGCTGCCGAAATTGCCATCCGTATTGCCCAAGACATAGACATTGCCATTGCCATCGACCACGGTGGCCTGCGCCGTGGCGGTGCCGCTATCGGGCTTGATCACATTGGTGAAGGCTGGTGATACAGAACCATCGAGATCACCCAATTTAAGGACGCGGCCGGTTTGTTCGCCATTGGTGAGAGAGCCACTATTGCCGGCAATATAGAGGGACGGCGTGGCATCGGCTGAGAAGGTGATTTTTTCCGTACCGGTGGATTTGATTTGCAAACCAAAGGTTTTCTTAGAAAGCGGATCGGAATCCACTTCGACTTTGCCATCGGCTTTGTTGGCGGCTTTTGCGGCGAGATGCGCCGCCGAGCCATCATTGATCACGGCGCGCTGCAGGCGCGTATCGAAGCCTGCTTCAGACAGGCGTGTATTGATATGCGCGGCAATATTATCGAGGGTCAGCGGGCCATTGATTCCGGCCATGTCGATGGTGACATTGGTGGCGACGCCGCCTTTGGTGACGCTGATGGTGAATTGGTCTGTCACATTGATTTTTGGCACGGGCTGGAACAGCGCATCGCCTTTGACCACGACCCCGCCAATATAATTTGACTGCGCCAATGGCACGCTGGCTGTGCTGGTGATGAGCGAGCTTTTCGCACCGGGCAGCAATGTGAAATTATTGAACATCGCGGTGGAGAGAAAATTCTGGATTTGCGACAGGCCATCCTGAAAACGCGTATTCAGGCCGGGGAGCTGACCGCCCATTGTGCTATCGCGCGCCGCCATGCCCGCCAGATACGCCAGACGGTTGAGGCCCTGATAGAGCGAGAAGAGTTTTTGATTGTCCTGATCGAGCTTGTCTTTGGCGGAATTGGCCGTGCGCGGCACATTGGCAAAATTGAGATAGGGATCATTGCTGAGAGTCTTTGCATCCAGCGCCTGATCGTTTGGCGTGGGGATGCTGGAATCCCATGGCGGGATGAGACCTGACTTTGCCTGACTTGCGATAGCCGAGGGCGACACTGAGCGGGCAGCGCCTGTACTGATTTTCGTAGTGTAATAGTTGAGCAGAAACGATGAATCGAATCCGCTCGGCCCGGAGATGCTCATGCGCGCATAATCGCCTATCGGGCCTTAACGCGGTGCTAACCCGGTGCTAACCCGGTGGCAAAACGTGCTTAACACGGGATTAAGCCTGATGCGGGCAAACTATCAGGCATGACAATGATGCATATGACAGCAAGCGGGGCGCAGGCCGCCTATGCCCGTGGCCTTGCACTGACGGCCAAGGGCCAGCATGGGGCGGCGATCAGCTGTTTTGAGCAAGGGCTGGCACTGGCCCCGGATGATGCGCGGATTTTGTTTGCTTTGGGCAATACGGCGCGGGATCTGGGGATGGCCGATGTGGCCGAGAGCTTTTACCGGCGGGTTTTGGCGGTGGAGCCGGAGCGGCTGGAGGCGCTGGTAAATCTGGCCAATCTGTTGCGGAGGGCGGGCCATTTTTCCGAGGCGATTGCGCTTTTGGAGGCGGCAGTCGATCCCGGACAGCCGGAAATTCAATTGGGCCTGGGTATTGCTTACCTCCAGAGGGGGGAGCCCCTGGCTGCGGAGATTCATTTTCGCGCCGCGCTGCAGGCGCGGGCGGAGTATGTGCCTGCGCTGGGTAATCTGGCGGATATTCTGGCGGATCGCGCCGAGTTTGAGGCCGCGCTGGAGCTTTATGCGCGGGCGCTGAAAAAATCGCCGCAGGATGCGCAATTGCGTTTGAACCGCGCAATCCTGCATTTGATGCGGGGCGACTTGAAAGAGGGCTGGCGTGATTATGCGGCGCGGCTTCAGGTGAAAGACAAAGCGCCGCTCTGTGATCATGGCCTGCCGCGCTGGAATGGCGAAAGCTTGAAGCGCAAACGCCTGCTGGTGACGGCCGAACAGGGGGTGGGTGATCATGTGATGTTCGCCAGCGTTCTGCCCGATTTAATACATCGCGCAGCGCAAGATGGCGGACAGGTGATATTGGATTGCGATCCCCGGCTGGTGGATTTATTCGCCCGATCTTTTCCCGAGATCTCAGTGATGCCGCAGCGCTTGCGGACAAAATCCAGCGGGGTTGAGGCGCAATATGATTGGCTGAAGATGCGTGGCGGGGCCAATCTGGCGATTGAGATGGGTGGCCTGCCGCGTTTGTTTCGCAAAAGCCTGGAGTCCTTTCCGCAAAGAACGGCTTATTTGCAGGTCGATGCGATGGAGCAGGCCAAGTGGCGCGCGGCGTTGAAGGCTGCTGGTGATGGCCCCTATATCGGGATGTGCTGGCGCAGTGGCAAACAAGGCGGCGGGCGCAATCTGCAATATGCACCGCTAGAGGACTGGGCGCATTTTATACGCCAGATGCCGGGCCTTGCGGTGGTGGCGCAATATGATGCGACAGATGACGAGATTGCTGCCTTGCGCGCGCTGAGTGGACGAAATATTTTTGTTCCGCCCGCTTTGGATCAGAAACAGGAACTGGACCGGGCGGCCGCTTTATTCGCCTCTCTGGATATGATTTTCAGCGCGCCGACGGCCGTATCCTGGCTGGCGGCGGGATGCGGTGTGCCGACCTATAAGTTGATGTATGATTGTAGTTGGACCAGTTTTGGCACGAGCTATGAACCGCTGGCGCCCCAAGCGCGCTGCCTGATGCCGAAACAGCAAGGTGACTGGGCGGATGTTTTTGAGCAGGCGCTGCGCGCGATTAAATGATCATCAGGCCAGTTGTTGCTTTAGGCTGATGCAGCCCTGAGCGGCGCTGTTTTGCGTTGATGCAATTGCGCTGCGAGATCTGCGGCGATACGGGCCGCGCCCTGGCCGTCCAATGTCGCCAGACCGTTTAGCCGCATATCGCGGCGGCGCGCGCCATCGGTCAGAAGCTGGGCGACCTGATCGCGGATGGTTTGATCGGAGACCATATCAGCAAGACCGAGACAGTGGCCCATGCCGGCTTGCTCGAATGCGGATGCTGATAGCGCGTGATCGTCGCTGATGGCGAGATAAAGCGCAGGCACACCGAAGCTGGCCAGTTCATAGGCGCTGACGCCAAAGGCCGCCAAGGCAAGATCGGCGCAGGCATATTCGGTGGAGAGATCGTCGGCCCCTTCGATTGTTTCGAAATTGGGTGAGAGCGCGACGACCGCGCTGGCGATGCGGGCGCGTTCGGCCATGCCCTGACCGATGACAAAACGCGCGCGGAAAGCCCCGCGTAAGGAGGCAAGCGCGGCGGCGCATTTTAAGGTCAGGCGAAAGGGATCAGAGCCGCCCATGGTGACGAGCAGGCGCGGCAGACCGGATGTGGCCTTGCGGGGGCTCATATGGCCATAGGTACCGAGCAAAGCATATTGCCAGCCGATCCGCGGCATGGTTTTGCTGCCACTCCAATCCAGCGCATGGGCTTGCGGGAGATCGGGATAATAGGCGAGATCGGCAGCAAACCGGCGCGGCCCGGCATCATCATAGACAGCGCATAGGCTGACCTGTTTGGCGCAGGCTTCGAGTTCGGCTGCGTCCAAGCCCTGACGCAGATCGCAGATCAGCAGATCGGCCTGTTGGGCGCTGAGCATGTGTTGCAGGGCAGCGGGGGCGGCATTGATCATGTGTACATTGAACCCGGCGCGGCGGATGGGCTGGGCCGCATCTTCCGAGCCATGCAAGGCGAAGCAGACGCCGATCATTTCGCGATCCCGCAAGGCGCGGGCGAGGGTGATCATGCGTTTGACATGGCCATAGCCGAAAGGCCCGCCGCCATCGCAGCGGATCACCGCCAATGCGCCGCTTTGGGCGATGGGCTTTTGCCGGACATGGTGATTGAGCTGGCGCAAATGCGGTTCGCGTTCCAGCAGGAGCAGGAGATCGGCCAGTGACGCCTCGCCCGCGCGGGCGGCGAGCCGGGCATGTACGGCTTCGATAAAGGCGAGGTCATCGGGCGTGTCGATGGTGAGGCGGCCGGGTTCGCGGGCCAAGGCGGGATAGGGCGCAGCCCGTACGATACGCGCGAAATCGGGATGAAGTTTGAAATAGCCGGTGACATGTTCGCGCGCCACCGGATCATGCGCGGCATCCATCATCAAGCGATCAAGGGCGCGGCGCGAGAACGGATCGACGCCTTCATGGGCGGTGATGGCGCCATCATCGAGCAGCACATAATCGCCATCCTGATCGATCAATGCCTGCACCAGATGATCGACAAAGGCGGGATCGATAAAGGGCGCATCGGCGGACACTCGCACGATAATATCGGCATCCATGGCCTGGGCTGCCAGCGCGAAACGCGACAGGACATTATCTTCGGAACCGCGAATGACATTGATGCCATGCTGCGCCCCGAATTCGGCGATTGCATCATCCAGCGGATTGGTGCTGGTGGCGATGGCGATATGGCTGATGCTGCGGGCGCGTTTTAACCGCTGCACGACATGCCAGAGCAGGGCTTCGCCCGCGATGGGTTTGAGCACTTTGCCGGGAAAGCGGGTGGAGCCCATGCGGGCCTGCACAATGGCGACAATGCGCAAGGGGCGATCCGGCGCGGGGTAAGTGATGGTCATGCCGCCGGTCTCCAGCTCTGGCGGATATGGCGCATGGGGCGCATGCCATCACTGGGATCGGCGCGCCAGTCTCTATCGGCTTGTTCGGCGGGTTGGGGTTCTTTGAAGCCGGCACCATCGGCGGCGAGGGATTCGCGGATGCGGGCGATAACCGGGGCGATTTCTTCGGGCAGCCAGCAATGGCCCGCTGCATATTCCGCGCCCGCGCCATCGAGATCGAGATGAAATTCTATCGTGCTGGCATTCCAGTGATGCACCGCCCGTTCAATCACGGCCGGGCTGCGGCTGTGATCGGACCAGCCTGTGGCGCAAGAGGTGGCGGCACGGATGGCGGCGATGGCGGCGAGATTGGCCTGCTGCACCGGTGTGGGATAGGCCGAGACGCAGTGCAGCAGCGTGACGTCGCGCGCGCCGGCTTTTTGCAGCACGCAGACGGCGCGGCGGATTTCGTCCAGGCTGGCCATGCCGGTGGAGAGGATGATAGGTTTGCCGCTGCGGGCGCAGGCTTCGAGCAATGGCTCGACCAATAATTCGTAAGACGCGATTTTATAAAAATCGACATAGGGGCGCAGTTCTTCGACCGCGTCCACATAAAAGGGCGTGCAGGAAAAGGCGATGCCGCGGCTTCGGCAATGCGCCGCCAGCGGGGCCAGATGATCGAGCGGTAGTTCCCATTGCTTGCGGGCGCGGTGCATCGCCGATTGCGCCAGGATTTCAGGCGCGAACATGCGGTCGATTTTGAACAGCTGGAACTTTACGGCATCGCATTGGGCGCGGGCGGCGGCATCGACAAAGGCGAGCGCGCGCGACAGATCACACCCATGATTGCTGGAGGCCTCGGCGATAAAATAGGGCCCCGCAGAACCGCCTCCCATGCTGACCATAGGAAATGCCTCACTTTTCAAACTTAACGATTTCTAAAGCCGCTATGGCTAAGAGAGTGTTAACGGCAAGGCGGTTTTCCCCCGGCCGCAAGGTGATCAGATAAGGGCAGATCATGGTGGCGCAGCCCATTTTCATCGTCTCCAGCGGAAGATCCGGCACGGCCATGTTGCAGCGCCTGTTTTCGGAGGTGGAAGATATGCAGATGCATCATGAATATATGGTGCATGTGATTCAGCCCTTGGCGGTGCGGCGTTATTTGGGGCTGGCCGGCGCTGAGGAGGTGCAGACTGTTTTGCGCCAGACCTATGGCGCGGCTTTGCATTATGCGCAGACCCGTTTCTGGGGCGATTCATCCAATAAGGCATCCTGGCTCATTCCGGATTTGAACCAGCTTTTTCCCGACGCGAAATTTATTCATCTGACGCGCGATGGGCGCAAAGTGGCGGGGTCTTATTTCCGCAAATTGGCGGATGAATGTTATGATGATCAATCCAATGCGATTTTGCAGGCTTTTTATGATGAGCCTGCTCTAAATCCCGCGCCGCCGCCCGAGAAGAAATATTGGTGGCCGGTACCCCGCAAAGGCGATGAGGATGCGGCGCTGTTTCGTCTGTTTGACCAGTTTGAGCGTATCAGCTGGCATTGGGCGCAAGTCAATCGCACCATTCTGAAGGAGCTGGCAGGGCTGCCGCAAAACCGCAAATATTTTGTCCGGCTGGAGGATTTGCGGGCCTCGCCTGAGGAGCTGCGGCGCTTGCTGGATTTTATCGGGCTGGCGGAGCGGCCGGATTTATTCGCCCGCCTGCAGCGGCCCCATAATGTGAATGTGCCCCAAGATGCGCCTTTGAATGCGCAGCAGCGCGATGCCTTTATGCGGCTGGCGGGGGGGATGATGGCTGAGCTGGGTTATGATGGCCGCCCGGAATATGTAGTAAAATATTAAGGACGGCGGGCGGAAGATGGTTACTGAATTATTCCCGGGCATGTTTTTATGAGTACTAATTGCGGGCTATGCGCGTCGCGCCAGCTTGAGCCAGCCTATCAGCCCGAGCGATCGCGGCGGGGTTTACGGGTTCATCTTTGTCCATCTTGCGGCTTGGTGCAGAGCCTGCCGCGCAAGGATCGCGCGCCGCGTCAGGGGGCAGCGGTCTCTAGCGGGGCGGATTGGGGCAATGTCCGCTATGGCAAGGGATTTCGTACCAAAGCTTTATTGGATCTGGTGGCTGCGCATTGTGATCTGAGCCAGTTGGGCGCGGTTCTGGATGTTGGCTCCAATCGCGGCAGTTTTGCGCGGGCTTTGGCAGACGCCGCCCCGAAGGCGCGGATCACAGCGGTCGAGCCGGACGAGCGGGTGGCGGCGTCTTGCCGGGATGTGCCGCGCACGACTCTGCTGCAATCCCGGATCGAAGATCTGCAATTGGAGAGCGATCACTTTGAGTTGATCTTCTCCTGCCATACGGCGGAACATCTGGCTGATCCTTTGGCGGTGTTGCGCGATCATTATCGCTGCCTGCGAGACGGCGGCATTCTGGTTCTGGAAGTGCCCAATATGGCCTTTCTGGGACGGGAGGATGTGGTCGAGGAATGGTTTATCGACAAACATCTCTATCATTTTTCGGCCATGACTTTGTGCCGGATGGTGGAGCAAGCCGGGTTCACCCTGATTCAGAAACCCGATCCGGCGGATTTGGATAATTTAAGCCTTGTAGCGCGCAAAGACCCGCAAAAGACGGTGCCGGACGTGGCGGATTTGTCTGATCCGCGCGAGGCCGCCAAGGCTTTTGGCTTGATGGAAGCCTATTGTCTGAACCGTGTCGCCAATCTGGAATTGCTGAAAGATATGGCCCTTAAGATTACGGACCATACGACAAGGCGCGTGGCGATGTGGGGTGCGGGGCGGATTTTTGACAGCCTTGTGCTGCATGGCGGGTTTGATCCCGGCAAGCTGAGCCTGCTGATCGACACGCATTTGCAGGCTTTGGTGCCGGAGCGCCATGGTTGCACCGTGCTGGGGCCAGAGGCTTTGAGCGACGAAAGTGCTGATCTGGTGATCATCATGTCGCGCAGTTTCGCAAGTGAGATTGCAGCCGAGGCGCGGATACGCGCCCCCAATGCAGAGATTGTGTTTTACAGCGATTTACTGGCCAAGGCGCGCCCGCGTCAGGCGGCATAGGATATAAATATGCTCAACACCATCATCAGTCCTCAGAGCGATCCGGGCGAAGATCTTGCCCGTGATTTACAGAATGCAGCGCGCTTTGTACGGCGTCATGTCATTGCATCCATTTTTCATGCAGGCTCGGGCCATCCTGGCGGGGCTTTGTCCTGTGCAGATTTATTGGCCTGTCTTTACGGGGCGGAGCTGAATCTGTGGCCATCGACGGTGGCTGATCCGGGTCGGGACCGCTTTGTCTTATCGAAGGGTCATGCGGCGCCCGCGCTTTATGCGGTTGCCGCCCATTATGGCTTTTGCGATGCCAAGGACGCATTGGCTCTGCGCAAGCTGGATAGCAGATTTCAGGGCCACCCGCATGTGCTGGACCTGCCCTGGGCCGAGACCAGCACGGGATCCTTGGGGCAGGGATTTTCAGTCGCGCTGGGTATGGCGCTGGGATTGAAAATGCGCGGCAGCAAAGCACGGGTTTATACGCTGCTGGGTGACGGCGAAATGCAGGAAGGCGAAGTGTGGGAAGCGGCGATGTGTGCCGCCCATCATCAGCTGGATAATTTATGCGTGCTGGTGGATTACAATAAGCTGCAAAGCGATGACAGCAATCATAATATTATGCGGCTTGAACCGCTGGCCGCGAAATGGCGTGCCTTTGATTGGGCTGTGGCGGAAATTGATGGGCATGATCACGATGCCATTATGACGGGACTGCGCAGCGCCTCTGTTACGCCAAAGCGGCCCTCTATCCTGATCGCCCATACGGTGAAAGGGAAGGGTGTGCCCTTTATGGAAAACAAGCCTCAGTGGCATGGCAGTGTGAAGCTGACTATGGCGCAGGCCGAAGAGGCTTTGCAGGCTTTGAAAACATCATCGGATGATATCAGGGAGTTGCTGCATGTCCGCTTTAGCTGAGGCCCCTGCGCTGATTGGAACGAGTGGGGATTCCCTGCGGGAGGCATTTGGCAAGGCTTTGACCGCACTGGCAGATGAATTTCCCCAGACCGTGGTTCTGGATGCCGATATTGCGGGAGGCACGGGCGTGCATCATTTCCGCAAAGCCTATCCTGAGCGGTTTTTGCAATTCGGCATTGCCGAACAGAATATGATGGCGGCGGCAGGCGGTTTGGCGGCGGTGGGCTATGTGCCGATTGTCACCACATTCGCGGTGTTTTGTTTGCGCGCGGTGGAACAGGCGCGGCTTTCACTTGCTTATGCCGGACGTAATGCCAAGATTGTTGCCAGCCATCCTGGCATTGATGTGGGGCCTGATGGCGGTTCGGCGCAGGCCTTGGAAGATCTGGCGGCCTTTCGCGCCATTCCCGGCATGACGGTGATTTCGCCGGCGGACCCGATTGAAATGGCTTTGGCGACCCGCGCCATTTTGGAATTTGTCGGGCCTGTTTATATGCGCACGGGGCGCAGCCCATCGACCCGCATCTTTGGGGATGATCACAAATTTGAAATAGGCAAGGGCCAGATTATCCGCGAGGGCGTGGATGTCAGCCTGATTGCCTGTGGGGTGGAAGTTGCCCGTGCGCTGGAAGCCGCGGCGCTTTTACAGGCGGAGGGTATTGCGGCGCGGGTGGTGAATATGGCGACCATCAAACCGATTGATACGGACATGCTGAAACGCTGCGCGCGGGAAACCGGCGCGATTGTGACAGCGGAAGATCACAATATATATGGCGGATTGGGTGGGGCCGTGGCGGAAGCTGTGGCGGCAAACCATCCCTGTCCCATCGAATTTATTGGTGTGAAAGATATGTTTGGTGCGTCGGGAGAGCCCGATGAGCTGGCCGCGCGCTATGAACTGACCGCGCCCTTTATTGCCGCCGCCGCCAAACGCGCCATTGCACGTAAATTATCATGAGCAGCCGTTTTTCATTGGCGGGACGCACGGCTTTTGTGACCGGTGGCAGCCGCGGCATTGGCCGCGCTATCGCGCTTGGCCTTGCAGAAGCTGGCGCGGATGTGGCGCTGACCTATCAGACACGCAAAAGTGATGCTGACGAGGTTGTGAGCCTGATGAGCCAGATGGGGCGGCGCGCCCTGGCTTTGCAGATGGAGGTCACACAGCGCAGTCAGATTGAGCGCGCCGCGGCCCAAGCCCATGCCGCATTGGGGACGCTATCAATTCTGATCAATAATGCCGGTATTAATAAGCCCACCGATTTCGACCAAGTGCAGGATGAAGATTGGGACCAAATTCTGGGCACCAATCTGAAAGGCCCGTTTATCTGTGCGCAGGTTTTTCTGCCGCTGCTGGCGCAAAGCGGCAAGGGCAGCATGGTCCATATCAGTTCGATCAGTGGCCAATATGGCGGGCCGCGTACGGCGCATTATGCGGCCTCTAAAGCCGGGCTTATTTCGCTGGCGCAGGTGATCGCCCGGTTTGGCGCGGCGCGGGGCGTGCGATCCAATACGGTGGCGGCGGGACTGATTGCATCCGAAATGGCCATGGCGGGCATGGCATCGCCGGCGGTACAACAAGTGGCTGATGCGATTGTGCTGAAACGCATGGGGACGACGCAGGACGTCGCCGATGCAGTGGTGTTTTTAGCCAGTGATGCGGCATCTTATATTACGGCACAGACATTGAATGTGAATGGCGGATTATATTTCTGATGAAATCCATCCTGATCATTTCTGGCGGTGTGGAAGCTGCAGATGCCGCCAAACGGGCCAAGGAACTGGGCTATTATGTTATCGTTTCGGATCGTGACCCCGAAGCACCGGGCTTTGCCTTTGCGGATTCCTGTTTGATTGCGGATGTCTATAGCCCGACGGAAACTGCGGCGGCAGCCGACCGATATAATCGCAAAATCCGCAAAATTGATGGCGTGATTTGTGTTGCTGCGGATGCGCCTGTCACAGCCGCTACAGTTGCAGACCGTTTGGGCATTGCGGGATTACCGCTGGCCGTGGCGGAAGCGGCTTGTGACAAGCTGGCGATGAAGGCGAAATTTCTGGCGGCGGGTGTGCCCATACCGTGGTTCAGCGCCGTTGAAACACCGCAAGCATTGCAGCGACTGGCGGGGCAGCGCGGCAGCAAATTGGTGATCAAGCCGGTGGATAGCCGTGGCTCACGCGGGGTGCAGCGTGTCACACAGGCCAGCGATCTGAACCGGGCTTTCAGTCTGGCGCGCGATCATTCACCCAGCGAGCGGGTGATGGTGGAGGACTATTTAAGCGGGCCGCAGGTTTCGACAGAGTCCATCATTTTCAATGGTGCCTGTTACACGCCCGGTCTTTCCGACCGGAATTATGAATATCTCGATCTTTATGCGCCTTTCTTTATTGAAAATGGCGGCGATCTGCCGAGCCAGCTCAGCGCCGAGATACAGTCTAAGATTGCCGATGTGGTGGCGCGCGCTGCCGCCGCGTTGGGTGTTACCCATGGCACGGTCAAGGGCGATATTGTGGTGCATAAGGGCGAGCCACATGTGATCGAACTGGCGGCGCGGCTTTCGGGTGGTTTTTTCTCGACCCGCGAAATTCCGTTGAATACGGGTGTTGATTTTCTGGGCGCGGCTTTGAAGCTGGCGGTGGGAGATGAGGTGAGCCCGGCGGATCTCATACCGAAATATCAAAGGCCGGTGGTACAGCGTTATGCCTTTCCTGAGCCGGGGAAAATTTTGCGCATTCAGGGTGTGGATGCTGCGCGGGCCATTCCCGGCATTTCTGATTTGATTGTGACCGCGAAAGTCGGCGACGTGATTCCGCCGCCCGGAGATAAGCGGCCATCGGCGGCCATGATTCTGGCGACGGGTGAGAGCCATGCGGCGGCGCTGGCCGCGGCGGAAGCGGCTATCGCTTGTTTGACCATAGAGACAGCATGAATGCGCCGCTGACCGCGCGCGATCTATCGGCCTGTAGCGGCAGCTTGCAGGTGTTTGCTCTGTTTCATTTGAATCTGGCTTTTTCGTCGATCGAGGAAGAGCAGCGCGCGGAGGTGATTGCCAAAGCCTATTGGCCTTTGCTGCATCTGGCGGAGCAGAATGGACCGCTGGGGCTGGAAGCCAGCGGTTTTACACTGGAAGAGATAGCGGCGCACGATCCGGCCTGGATTGCCAAGGCACGGCACTTGATTGCCCAAGGAAAGATTGAATTTATCGGCGCGGGCTATGCGCAATTGATCGGACCTTTGGTGCCGGCGCGGGTGAGCGCGGAGAATCTGGCCCATGGTCATGCGATATATGAGAGATTGCTGGGGATCAGGCCATCTATCGCTTTGGTGAATGAGCAGGCTTATGCGGCGGGGCTGGTGGGGATTTATCTGGATGCGGGCTATCAGGCCTTGCTGATGGATTGGGATAATCCCGGAGCGCAGCATCCTGAATGGCCGGCTCAGACACGTTATCTGCCACAGCGCGCATTGGGTGCAGATGGCCGCAGCATTGGTTTGATCTGGACCAATACGGTGGCCTTTCAGAAAATACAGCGCTTTGCCCATGGCGATATGGAGCTGGCGGATTATCTGGATTACTTGCGCGCCATCCCCAAAGACGAGATAGGGGCCTTATGTATTTATGCCAGTGATGCGGAGATTTTTGATTTTCGCCCCGGTCGTTACAAAACCGAAGACAGATTAGGCGGCGGGAGCGAGTGGCAGCGGCTGAGCACAGGTTTTGCGGCTTTGGAGCAAAGCGGGGCAACATTGATTGCACCGTCGGATGTTCTGGCGCTGCGCGGACAGCGCGATGCGGATCAGCTTTTGCGGCTGGAAAGCGCGGCATGCCCTGTGCCGGTGAAGAAGCAGCGCAAATATAACCTATCCCGCTGGGCTGTGACCGGGCGTGATGACAGCGCGATCAATGCGGCCTGTATGCGGATTTATCAGGGATTGTTGGCGGCTGCGCCGCAGCCGGAGGATTGGAGAGAGCTTTGCTATTTATGGTCGAGCGATTTTCGCACCCATATTACGCAAAAGCGTTGGGAGACATATTGCATCCGTTTGCGGGCGATGGAGCAGCGCTGGGCCGTGCGGGTTGAGCCGCGACCGATTGCAAAAGGTAATGCCTTAGAGGCACGGTTCATTGATATCGAAACCCCAATGATGCGGGCCCGGCTGGATCGGCGGCGTGGGCTGGCAATCCAGCATTTGCAGTTTAAGGGGCATAACAAGCCTGTGCTGGGCGGGCTGCCGCATGGCTATTTCGACGATATTGCCTTGCAGGCGGATTGGTATACGGGCGACTGCGTGTTTGAAGCGCCGGGCGAACATAAGATTACCGATCTGGAATGGTGCGTAACGCGGCAATGGCAGGACGATAATGGCGATCTGATCATTTGCGGTGAGATTGAAACAGCCAAAGGGCGCATTGAGAAGATGATGCGCTTTCATGCGGATCGGCCCGAAGTCAGTTTTGATATTTTGTTTGATTGGGCGGATTGGGGGCGCGGGAGTTTGCGGCTGGGCCATTTCACCCTATTGCCCGATGCATTTGATTGGCAGCGGCTTGAACTGATCACCCATAATGGCGGGCCGGTGGCCGAAACTTTCGCGCTGGCCGGGACGCAGGTGGATCATGGCGCGCCCGTATCTTTTTTGGTGTCTGCGTCCCAGGGCCTTGGCATGACCGAAGGTTGGGCGGGATTGGGCGATGGGCAGCATAATTTACGCATTTGCGTGGATCAGACCACGGCCCCGCTTCTGGGCCTGTTACAGCACCGCGAACAGGGGGGCAGCCTGTTCTGCCAATTGGTGCTGTCGGCCTTGGAATTGGACGAAACCCGTAAACCCAGCCCCTATCAGAGCGGGCCGCGCCGCTTTCGATTCAGCGTTAAAGCTTCCTTTCCGTAAGCTGGCATTAACCACTATCTGCAAGGATAAATTTGGTTAAAAGGGGCTTTATCCATGGCGCAGGCCGCAGCCAAACTTATTCGGCAGGACGACGACGCAACATCCCGCATTATTCCGGCCAGAACGCGGGATTTTACCCAGCCATGGCTTGATTTGAATGATCGCTCGGTTCTGGTGACCGGAGGGACCGGGTCTTTCGGCAAGCATTTCGTCAAGACCGTGATCGAGACCTATCGGCCGAAACGGCTGGTGATTTTCTCACGCGATGAGCTGAAGCAGTTTGAGATGCAGCAGCTATTCCCGATGGATCAATATCCCTTCATGCGATATTTCATCGGCGATGTGCGCGACCGCGACCGGCTGGAGCTGGCGATGCGGGACATTGATTATGTCATCCATGCCGCCGCGATGAAGCAGGTGCCGACCGCCGAATATAATCCGTTCGAATGTATTCGCACCAATGTGTTTGGCGCGGAAAATGTTGTGTCGGCAGCTTTGCGCCGGAATGTGCGCAAAGTTGTGGCGCTGTCGACCGATAAGGCCGCCAATCCGGTCAACTTATATGGCGCGTCCAAATTGGCGTCGGACAAGATTTTTGTCGCGGCTAATCATCTGGCCGGTGCGGATGGGACCAGATTTTCGGTCGTGCGCTATGGTAATGTGATCGGATCGCGCGGCAGTGTGGTGCCGTTTTTCCGTAATCTTGCGGAAAAAGGGGCGGCCTTGCCCATTACCGATGAACGGATGACGCGGTTCTGGATCACCCTGACCCAAGGGGTGAATTTTGTTTTGTCGAGCATGGAAATGACCCGCGGCGGTGAGATTTTTGTGCCGAAAATTCCATCGACCACGATTGTCGACCTGGCCTCGATGATTGCGCCGGAACAGGCGCAGAAGATTGTGGGGATTCGTCCGGGCGAGAAATTGCACGAGACCATGATCCCGGCGGATGATTCCCGTTGCACGGTGGAGCTGGATGATCGCTTTGTGATTTTGGCGAGTTTTGCTGCCGCTACCCGCGAAGCCTATCTGCATAGTGGTGCATGGGCTGTGCCCGAAGGCTTTGCCTATTCCAGCGACAGCAATCCCGAACATCTGGATGCGCGCGGTTTACAGCAATTACTGGCGCAGGCCGTTCAATCATAAGGGCCAGTGATATGGACCGCCCGGCAGAGACGCCCGCATTTCTGCCTTATGGGCGTCAGCAGATCGAGGATGATGATATTGCCGCTGTGGCCGAGGTGCTGCGCGGCGAATTTCTGACCACCGGGCCGAAAGTGGCGCAATTTGAACAGGCTTTGGCGGCACGGATTGGCGCACGCGATGCCGTGGTCTGTGCCAATGGCACGGCGGCGCTGCATATGGCGGCGCAGGCTTTAAACCTGGGCAAGGGTAGCCGGATCATTGTGCCCACAGTGACATTTCTGGCCACGGCCAATGCACCGCATCTGAACGGAGCTGAAATCTGTTTTGCGGATGTGGACCCGGAGACTGGCCTGATGCGGCCTGAGGATCTACATTCTGCATTGAACCGTGCCGGGCATGCGGATGCTGTTTTCAATGTGCATCTCAGCGGCCAATGCGGTGAGGTGGAGGAAATCCATCATATCGCCAGCAAAGCCGGCGCGGTCGTGGTGGATGATGCCTGTCATGCTTTGGGGGCGGATTACCGGGCTGCTGACGGAACGCTGCATCCAATTGGGGCCAATCTCTATGCGCAGATGAGCGTGTTTTCCTTTCACCCGGTGAAGACTATTGCCATGGGGGAAGGCGGTGCGGTGAGTGTGAATGATCCGGCATCGGCGCAGCGCCTACGGCTGGCCCGCAGCCATGGGATGCGTAAAGAGGGTTTTATCAACCCGGATGCGTATGACGATAAGGGCGCGGTCAACCCCTGGTATTATGAGATGCAGGCCCCTGCCTTCAATTGGCGGGCCAGTGATGTGCAATCTGCGCTGGGTCTTTCGCAATTGGCCAAGCTGGATCGCTTTATAACAAAGCGGCGGGCGCTGGCGGCGCTTTATGACCAGTTATTGGCGCCGCTGGCCCCGGTTCTTTGCTGCCCATTGCAAACGGAACATAGTCTTTCGGCCTGGCATCTTTATGCGGTGCGGATTGATTTTGCCCGCGCGGGTCTTTCACGCGCGCAATTGATGCGCTGTCTCCATGAAGACGGGATCGGCACGCAGGTGCATTATTTCCCGGTGCATCGCCAACCCTATTATGCGCAGCTTACCGACACACCGCATCTTTCTGGTGCGGAACGCTATTACAGCCGTACATTGAGCCTGCCGCTATTTCCGGCGATGACAGAGCTGGATGTCGTCCGTGTGGTGGAGAGCCTGAGCCGCCATCTGGCGCTGTGAGCGCCGCCGCTTCATCGACAAGCGAACACTACAAAAAAACTGGCGGGGCCTAACTCAAGGCCCCGCCTTACGCAACTTAACGGAACAGAGACAGGGTGATCGACGGCGAAGAGTTCGCAATCGACAGGGCCTGAACACCGAGCTGCTGTTTGACCTGCAAGGATTGCAGCAGCGCGCTCTGTGTCGCCATATCGGCGTCGACGAGATTGCCGATACCGGCTTGCAATGTGTCGGAGAGCTTCTGCACGAAGTCGGCCTGGATCGAGAGTTTCTTCGAACCGGAAGACAAGCGGGCAAGCGCGCTGTTGACATTTTGCAGCGAGGTTTCGATCGTGCTGATCATGGTCGAGGCGCCGGTCTGCGCGGTGATCGAGCCAGTGGTTGCCACAGTCACGATCGAGCCGGACAGGCTCATATTCTCGGCCTTTACGGTGATCTTCTTGGTACCGTCAGACGAGGCAAGTGCCGTGATCTGGCCGGTAGAGCCGTCGATCAGATCGAAGCCGTTGAACACGGCATTGGACACGATGGTCTTGATCTGGTCACGCAGGGCCGTGAAATCCTCGTTCAAGGCTGCGCGGCTGGCTGTATCCATCGAAGCATCGGCGGCGGCTGTAGCTTTTTGTTTCATCTGAATCAGGAGGTCAGAGATCGACTGACCAGCAGACAGAGCAACGTCGATTGACGACATACCGCGGTTGAGACTGTCACGCACCGAAGCATAGCCGGCAACATCACCGCGCATGGATTGCGCGATGGCGAAGGTAGAACCATCATCTTTCGCGGATGCCACTTTCAAACCGCTATTGATGGCAGCCTGGGTGGTGCTCAATTGAGCATTGGTTTTGTTCAAATATTGCAGGGCGACCATTGCACCCGTATTTGTATTGACGCTCAGCATTCTTGCCTCCGTTATGAAACGAGCTTTTTGCTCGTGGCAGCATTTTGCTCCGCCCCTACATAGGCAATGACCGTGCCGGAACGATTTTTACCTTTGGCTAAGGATCGATTTTTTGCGGGTCTGCGGAAATTTGTTCCCACGGCGTTTCTGCCGGGGCCGCTTCGGGCTGGGTAGTTCTTGCCGCGAGCGGGAAAATATTGCCGGGTCACTAGGCAGTTTTTTCTCTGCGCCTGCGCGGCGCACCATCTTTCCGGCAGGATAATCGGCATAAAAAAAGGCGGCAGGGCCGTCGGCCTGCCGCCTTTTAGATAGGGCAATTTTGGGTTTAGCGGAACAGAGACATGATAATCTGCGGCGATGTATTGGCGATGGAGAGCGCCTGCACGCCCAATTGCTGTTTGACCTGCAAGGATTGCAGACGGGCGCTTTCGGTTGCCATATCGGCATCGACAAGATTGCCGATGCCGGCGGTGACCGCATCGGATAATTTATGCACGAAGTCGATCTGGACCGAATATTTGCGCTCGCCACTGGAAAGGCGGGCCAGGGCGCTGTTGATATTGGTCAGGGATTTTTCGACCGTGGAGATCATCGCCGAGGCGTTGGACTGGGTGGAGATCGTGCCCGTGCTCGAAATGGTCACCACACTGCCCGACAGCGACATATTTTCGGCTTTCACGGTGATTTTCCGCGAGCCATCAGACGAGGCCAGCGCCGTGATCTTGCCAGTGGAACCATCGATCAGGTTAAAGCCGTTGAACACGGCATTGGAAATGATCGAGGTGATCTGATCGCGCAGGGCGGTGAAATCTTCATTCAGGGCGTCGCGATTGGCTGTGTCCAGCGACTGGTCAGAGGCGGCAAGCGCCTTTTGTTTCATCTGGATCAGCAAATCAGAAATAGACTGGCCGGCGGACAGGGCGACATCGACCGCTGAAATGGCGCGGTGCAAGCTGTCGGTCACGGCGGAATAGCCCGCCACATCGCCGCGCATATCCTGGGCGATGGCGAAGGTCGCGCCGTCATCCTTGGCTGTGGCGACTTTCAAGCCGGAATTGATGGCGTTTTGCGTGGCCTGAAGTTGGGCATTGGTTTTGTCGAGATATTGGAGCGCGATCATGGCGCCCACATTTGTATTCACACTTAGCATCGCTGGTCTCCAAACCATTCTGGTGAGGCAAGGCTTTTCGCCCCCGAGGCCCCATGCCCCTTGAGGGGTAAGACGCAACCTACGTGCCAAAACAGGAAAGAGTGCGGTTAATTTTTAAGGCCGGTAAAGCTGGATTTATACGTCGATGGCTTAACGGGAGAAGGGGAATTTTTTGCCCCTCGGCAGACTGTGCAGCCCTAAGAGCGACCTAATGAAAATGCGAAAAAAAAGCCGACCCTGAAGGGCCGGCTTGAAGTGGTCGAGGGAATAGATGTCAGGCGGCTTTGAGGCCTTGCATGATGGTGCGATTGATTTCGATCAGCGGTTCTACAGACGCGCCTTCCCGCATGACCTGTTTGGAATATTTATTGATGAAGAGGGATAGCGAGATGATCTGTGCCCGCACTTCTTTGCTCAGCTGATTGCGTTCGTCGATGCAATCGGCGGCCAGTGAGCGCCAGAGGCGGCGGTTCCAGTCTATCGCATCGACCAAGGTGCCGCCTTGGGCATTGGCTTTCTGCACATCGATCAGCGCGCCAGTGACCTGGCCGAATAAGCGATATTCCGCATCGCGCGGATTTTCAGCTATACGCTGCGTGTTTTGGTAGGCTCTCAGGGTCATAGCTCAATCGTTCCTGTTCAAATTCGTAGAGTTTTTTGCAGGTCATCAGGGCCTTGTAATAATTGCCGCTCATCACATCGCGGCTTATTTCAAGGCAGGTTGCAACAATTTGACGATTTTGTATGGCCCCCATGAATTCTGTCATTCGAAGGGCGAAGTCAGTGTAATAGGTCTCGGTTCCTTCTGGATCGAGATACATCATCATGACAGGGAAATAGATGCGCCGCGCAGGCGTGGTTGCATCTTCATTCTGCATAATGTCTTTTTCACGCAGGATGCAGGCTTTGTTTTGCAGAACAAGGCTTGCGCGCTTGTCGCCATTGGTCAGCACCGCACCATTCAGAACGAACTTTTCGCCCGGCTTTAGTGATAGTTTGAGCGGCATGAATGGTCTCTTCCCTAAGGCGTGAAACGGGTCTGTCCGTCAGGTCAGACTAGAGGGAAATGGTTAAGATTTGACTTTAATCGAATAGCTTCATCTCGAATTAAGCATGTCTGTGCCCAACTCGATCTTTACGTGGTGAGATTTCGAGGGGGCGCCTTTTATGGGGCAGGTCAATTTAACAGTGGCGGATAATGCGCCAGTTCAGATGACAGTTTTGCGGGCCCCGTCCTTGGGGTCTTTGACCGGCATGAGTGCGCAGGACGAAGCTTTTGCCAAACTGGAAGCGCTGGAACAGGCCGCGGACATGTTACTGGCGCGCCAGAAATCCAATATGGAATTGCGCGCTGCGATAAAAGATTTGCGCGCGGGCGATATTGCTGAGGCCGCTAAATTGGCATTGGCTGCGACGACATCCGATCCGGAAAATGCGCAGGCCTTTCATATTCTGGGTATTGCGCTGGAAAAGATGGGCCATCAGCACAAGGCTTTGGTGACCTATGAAAAGGCTTTTGCGCTGGACCCGGAAGACCCGGAATTGCTGATTAATTTAGGTTTGACGGCGTGGAATCTGAAGCTGACCGACGGTGCGGCCCGCATGTTTCAGCTTTATATTCAGGCCAAGCCGGACTCGCCGCTGGGATATAATAATCTGGGCAGCGTTTTATGCGACATGGGCGATCCGGAAACGGCGATCGATCTGTTGCGCGATGCTATTTTTAAAATGCCTGCAGAGCCATTGCTGTGGAATTCATTGGCGACCGTTCTGGCTGAAACCGGGCGGGCTGAAGAAAGCTTGATCTTTTACGAGGAGGCCGTGCGGCTGGACCCGTGTTTTTCGCGGCCGCATCATAATTTGGGTTTTGCTTTCCAGCATCTGGGCCGCCTGGAAGAAGCATTGGATTGTTATGATCAGGCTTTGATGCTGGCCACGGATGAGGGCGAACAGCGGGAGAGCCGTCATTCACGGTCTATCTGCCTGATTGGCATGGGGCGGCTTGAGGCAGGGTTTCAGGAATATGAAGTGCGGAATGACCCTAAATTCCGGGCTTATCTGCATCATATGGTCAAGGCTCCGCAATGGCAGGGCGAAGATCTGGCGGGTAAGCGCATTCTGGTGCTGGGCGAACAAGGCCTGGGGGATGAATTCATGTTTGCGAATGTGTTGCCGGACTTGCAGCGGGCCGTGGGCCAGAGCGGGCATTTGCAAATTGCGGTTGATCCGCGCCTTGTAAGCCTGTTTCAACGCTCTTTCCCCAAGGCACAGGTGGGAAATTATGATGATCGCAAATATGCCGATCCCGATGGCAATAAGGAATTGCGGTTTGTGCCCTGGGCTTGCGATGAAGCTGCGCCGGATTATTTTACCCCCGTGGGATCGGCCCTTCGCTATTTCCGCCATAAAGTCAGTGATTTTCCAAAGGTTTCGTTTCTGACAGCCGAGGCGAAACGGATTGCGGCCATGCAGCAGACTCTTGCGGCATTGGGTGCAGGCCCCAAGATCGGGATTTGCTGGCGCTCTATGATGATGGATATCAAGCGCGGAAAATATTACAGCGCGCTGGAAAACTGGCAGCCCATTCTGCAATTGCCCGGCGTGCATTTTGTGAATCTACAATATGGTGATTGTGCGCAGGAATTGGCGGAGGCCGAGGCCCGGTTCGGCATCAAGATTCATGTCGTGGATGGGCTGGATCTGAAAAATGACATTGAGGGGCTGGCTGCGCTGACCACGACGCTGGATCTGGTGATATCGGCCCCCACCGCGTCAGCTGCCTTGGCCGGTGCTGTGGGTACGGATGTGTGGTTTGTGGCGGCGGGGCGCACCTGGCCGCAATTGGGGACCGAGGAATTTCCCTGGTATCGCAAAAGCCGAGTCTTCAGCCCTGAAAAATTCGCCGATTGGCCACAGCTATGCCAGCAGATTGCTCAGAGTCTGGCCGCCCGACTGTGATCATTGCGGCAGTTGCTGCCGATACAGGCTGCCTTCCGCCGGGCCGGGGTGATTGCACGTTGTTGCGATGGACGGGCGGCGGCTGATCCATTGATGGGCTTAGGCTACATGCCGCCTACAGCAGATTGCATTCAGAAAAACAAACGGACGGCGTGCGCTTTGGCACACACGCCGTCCGTCCGCTTTCCAAGCTCTGCCATGACTGCCGGGGGGTGAGCCTGGCAGAACCTAGAGCGGCGTGTTTCCTGATGCGCAAGGGTGTGCACTTCATAGATCACACGTTTAAGTTGTAACCCCGCAAGCGTAAATAGCGTCTTAATCCTGCGACAGACTTTGATCAGCGATGTCAGGGGAGCAGGGCCAGCATATGTGGCTCGTCCGGCAGGGCGGCGATGCGGACTTCGCCGAAGGTCAGGGCGGCACAGGCTTTTGCGGCGGCATCGCTGATGAAAATCGCCAGCAGCGAGCGGCAGTGTTCTGTCAGGCCGGCCTTCATAATACAGGCTGCAAATGTTTCGCCGGCAAGCGGCGAATAGATCAGAACACCATCCAGCTCAGTCTGTTGCAACGCGCTGATAACGGACGGCGGCAAAGCCGAGATGCCTCGCACCTGATACAGAACTTCGCTGTGCAGGGTGAAGCCTGTCTGCCGTAATTTTTCGCCCAGCCTTGCATTGCTGCGATTGGCATGGGCGTGAAAGAGCGGGCCTGCTTCGGGCGTGGTCCATTGCTGGATCATATCCGCAAGATCGGCCCCATTGCCGCTGGAATAGTTGATCTGCGTGAAACCCAGACCACAGGCAATTTTCGCCGTATGTTTGCCCACCGCATAGAGCGGCAGATCACGCCGTGTCAGCCGCATGGCCAGTGCGCGGGCGCCATTGGCACTGGTTACAATGACGCCCTGCATTCCGTCCAAGCGCAAAGCCGGACCTTGCGGAATATCGATGCGCAGCAAAGAGGCAAGCAAGACATCATGGCCCAGTGCAGAAAGCTGCTGCGCGGTTTTTTGCGCATCGGCTTCCGCGCGGGTCACCAGCAGCCGCATTTTAGAAATTCAACCAGTCTTTGACGCGCGGGCGCAATGAAAGGCCTGACTGACGGCCAAGTTCTGCGGCATCCACAACAGTGCTGATTTGCGCGCCTTGTTTGATGTCGGCAAAATCTTCGCCATCCAGAGCCAGCACTTCGCCGTGAAACCAAAGCGCGCTGCCATCCCATTGGGCAAGGCCTGCTATGGGCGTGCGGCAGGAACCATCCAAGGCCCCAAGAAAGGCGCGTTCGCAAGCCAGGCATATTTCCGTCGGCAGATGATTAAGGGCTTTGAGCTGGTCGCCCAGTTCTTTATCGCGCGCGCGTATTTCAATGCCGATCACACCTTGCGCTGGGGACGGCAGCCATTGCGTGACATCCAGAATCTGCATGGGGCGATCCTGGATGGCAAGGCGGTTCAGACCTGCCTGTGCCAGCAGCACCCCCACATAGCGGCCGCTATCCAGCTTCGCCAGACGCGTATCAATATTGCCGCGCAGATTTTCGGCCCTTACATCCGGCCGGCGACGCAGCAATTGCGCGCGGCGGCGCACTGAACTTGTGCCGATCACCGCGCCATGGGGCAGGGTTTCAAGCATATAGGCAGAAGCGGAGAGCAAGACATCCGATGCGGCCTCGCGTGGGAGCACCGCTGCCAGAATCATATCGGGCGGCAGATGAAAGGGCACATCTTTCATGGAATGCACCGCCAGATCGATCTGATCGGCATAGAGCGCTTCTTCCAGTTCTTTTGTGAACAGGCCTTTGCCGCCCAGATCGGCCAAGGGGCGATCCTGAATGCGGTCGCCCGATGTTTTGATGATCACAATGTCGGCGGCCAAACCCTGAGCCGCCAATAGATCGCGGGTTTGATGGGCCTGGGCGAGGGCCAGACGCGAGCCCCGTGTGCCGATACGAATGGGAGAGTTTTGCGGCATGACGCACTTCACGTTAAAGGCATGGCGAGAGACAGATATGAATTGAAACTAGCATGAGCCTTTATGCCAATGCGCCCCCCGCGTGAACCGCTGACCGTTCTGGGTCTGGAAACCAGCTGCGACGAAACCGCCGCTGCGGTGGTGCGCGGACTGGCCCCCGGGCCGGGGCAGATTCTTTCAAATGTCGTGTTCAGCCAGATCGAGGCGCATCGGATTTTCGGTGGTGTCGTGCCGGAAATTGCCGCCCGCGCCCATAGTGAGATGCTGGATAGTGTTATCGAACAGGCACTGCGCGAGGCAGGGTTGGAGCTGGATCAGCTAGATGCCATCGCCGCGACAGCCGGGCCGGGCCTGATTGGCGGGGTTATGGTGGGGCTGACCACGGCCAAGGCCTTGGCTTTGGCCAGTGGCAAACCGCTGATTGGGGTCAATCATCTGGAGGGCCATGCTTTAACGGTGCGGCTGACCGATGGGGCGGAGTTCCCATTCTTGCTGCTGCTGATTTCGGGGGGCCATTGCCAGCTTCTGGCCGTCGAGGGTGTTGGGCGGTTTCGCCTTTATGGCACCACGATGGATGATGCGGTGGGCGAAGCTTTTGATAAAACCGCTAAATTATTAGGGTTGCCCTATCCTGGCGGACCGGAGATTGAACAATTGGCCCGTGATGGACGGGCCAAAGCGGTGCTGCTGCCCCGGCCTATGGTGGGGCGCAAAGGTGCAGATTTTTCCTTTTCCGGACTGAAGACGGCGGTGCGCCAGATTGCACCCCATTGCGCCAAAGAAGATCTGGCGGCAGCGTTTCAGGCCGCGGTGATAGATATTCTGGTGGACCGGATTTCGGCCGCTATGGCGATGTTTCGCGATGATTTTCCAAATGCTGAGGGGCTTTTGGTGGTGGCAGGGGGGGTCGCCGCGAATGGGGCGATCAGGGCCGGATTGGCCGATCTCTGCGCCAGGCAGGATTTCGCTTTAAAAATACCCCCGCCCAAGCTTTGCACCGACAATGCCGCGATGATCGCTTGGGCAGGGGTTGAAAGACACCAACTGGGTTTCGTGGACGCCTTGGATCTGGCACCCAGAGCCCGCTGGCCGCTTCAGGATCTGGCGGGCGGGGGGAGCCCGGTTCCCGCCAATCCTTGAAGTTCAGTGCGGTTTAAACCGCGAATGTCACCAGCGTCATGACGCCCGCGATGCCGACCATCAGGGCCGCGAAGGTTTCATCGAGGAAACCAAAAAAGCCGGACGCTTCATAAATATGGGTGGTGGGTTGTGTCATGGCTGCCTCTCCTTCGTCGTGAACGCGATCTCAACGCGGTACAACACCTATATAGATGATCAGTGAGTTATACGCAATGAATAAAATAGATAATATTCATTAATTATTACGCAGTTGCAGCATGACTAAAGTTGATTATTCTTCATTCCTATCAGCTGGTTATGGTTTGAATTGGGGAAGCCATGCGCTGAGCACATGGCTTGCACTCACAAAATGAATGGGAAAACGGCCTTACGGCGCTTTGGATAGTCCGGGAAGCGGTTTTGATACCAGCGGTGATGCGACAGCGCCCGGGGTAGGAGATTGGACAGGGTGAAGATGGCGAAGAGCAGGCCCGCCATGGTCCAGGACATGATGGCCCAGCCGATCCAGAGGACGATTTCACCAAAATAATTGGCGGCGGAGACATAGGTGAATGCGCCCCCATGCGGGATGCGATGACCGCGGGAGCCATCACGGCGCAGATTGATCAGAATCGTATCGGCTTGGAAATTGATCAGCCAGCCGATCACGGCAATGCAGAGGCCGATGATGAAACGCGGATCGCTGAACCATTCCGCCCCCATAAGATGTTCGGCATGGCCCACCGCATAGGCATTGGCAAAACCGTTCAGCGCATTGAAGACGACACCCAGCACGATGCCGCTCATCGGGAAGCGTTTATCCTTATCGTGGCGGCGCAGCGGATAAAGAATGGCGCGATAGATGTAATGCGCCTCCCATAAAGCAAAAAGTAAGACCGACGGAATGCTGAGCGATAGATTAGTGACCTGTGCGGTGAGCAAAAAAGTCAGTGCAAAGGACCACCATTGGGGCGATTCAAATATCAGCCATGCCGGACGAGACGCGACCGATCCTTTATCATTGGGATCCGCATAACGCCCATAAGGATTGGTTGTTTTCATTGTGCTCATAAAGGTCATCACCGCGAGCAACGCGATGATGACCAGCACAGCCATATAGATATAGGCCAGCATAGCGCGGCCCTCAGACGGTGGATGTGTAGGAGGACCAGACCGGTACACCCATGCGATGCAAGGCCGACCATGTCCAAAGCGCGCCCGCAACATCAAGCGCCGTGAAGGGCAGATAGATAAAGGGCATGTCGAAGACCACGATCATCGCCGCAACGGCAGCCGGCACAAGCAGGCGCATATGAACTGTGAAACGCGCGAAATCGACCGCATGTTTCCAGGACATACGGAAATAATAATAGCCAATGATAAAGGTGACGACGCCCAGCATGCGGATCCAGTTCAGCCCTTCAATCGGCAGATTGGCACCGGTGAGATCGTTCATGGATTGCAATTGCATGGCCGGGGCAAGCACCATCGAAATTCCGGCAAACATGGGATAAAAAGAGAAGATCAATAATGTTTTATTGGCAGCTGTGCGCATGGCAATCGACCTCGTTCAAAATGGGTTGATGAAAAATGCAGACAATAGATGCTGAAAAATATCGGCGCAGCTTATAGAGATTCGTTTGGATTGTCTTATCTGGCCTGAAATGAAATAAGGCCCTGCTTTTTATAGGTCGTTGTGCAGATGCGAATAGCCAGTTGGAATATTAATTCGGTGCGCCTGCGCCTTGGACTGGTGCTGGATTTTCTGAAAGCGGAACAACCGGATGTCCTGTGTTTACAGGAGATCAAAGTTATCAATGAGCTGTTTCCGGCAGATGCGTTTCATCAGCTTGGTTATGTGCATCAGGCGGTGCATGGCCAGAAGGGCTATCATGGGGTGGCGACCCTGTCGCGCCTGCCGATGCGGGAGAGCCATTCAGAGAATTTCTGCGGCATCAAAGAATGCCGCCATTTACAGACCCATTTTGAAAATGGGGTGGAGGTGCATAATTTTTATGTGCCGGCAGGGGCGGATATTCCCGATCCCGATATCAATCCGAAATTCGCCCATAAGTTGAATTTCCTGAAAGAAATGGCCCACTATTTTGACCGCCGTCCGGATAAGGACCGGGCGCGGGCCGTGCTGGTGGGTGATCTGAATGTGGCACCGCTGGAAAATGATGTCTGGAGCCATAAGCAGATGCTGCGCATCATCAGCCATACGCCGGTCGAGACGAATTTGCTGAAACAGGCGCAAGCCGCTTTTGACTGGGTCGATGTCACCCGCCAATTCGTGCCGGAGACGGAAAAAATCTATAGCTGGTGGAGCTATCGCGCAGCGGATTGGGCGGCATCGGATCGCGGCCGCAGGCTGGACCATATCTGGGTCAGCCAGAGCCTGAAGAACAATCTCTCCAATCATACCATCCAGCGTGACGCGCGCGGCTGGACCCAGCCATCGGATCATGTGCCCGTAACGGTGACAGTGACGCCTTAAACTTTCAGATCGGCCATCATATGGGTGGAACTGGCCACAGCCAGAAGACGGCCATCTTCATTGAGCAGCCGGCCCTCCATGAAGGTGACCTGTTTGGCGCGTTTTAAATAGTGCGATTCCACATATAGCCGCCCGGGGCGGGCCATGTGGAGATAAGTCACTTTCATTTCTAGGGTCGGATTGATCTGACCGGGGCCAAGACGCAAGCCCGCCGTATTGGCCAGCGCGTCATCCATCATCGCCGCCACGACGCCGCCATGAATGGCCCCGAACAGATTGAGATGCGGCGCGCCCAAATCATAGGCGATGCGCATCCAGCCGATATCCGGATCATATTCGAGCAATTGCTGGCCCATGGCCGCGGCAGCCGGGGCACGCCGTTTGAGAATATTCTGAATGGATGGCGGATAGTCCGCCGCGTGAGCCGGATCGATGGTGATGCGCATGGGAGACCCTTAATGACGTGTCGGAAGACCTGCCGCGGCGAGCGCGGCCCTGGCCTGGGCGATGGTGGCATCGCCGAAATGGAAGATGGAGGCCGCGAGAACCGCGCTGGCCTTGCCATCACGAATGCCCGTGACCAGATCTTCCAGCTTGCCGACGCCGCCACTGGCGATGACGGGCACGCTGACAGCTTCGGAGACGGCGCGGGTGAGGGGAATATCATAGCCGGATTTCGTGCCGTCACGATCCATCGAGGTCAGGAGAATTTCCCCCGCGCCATATTCGACCAGACGCTGCGCATGGCGGACGGCATCTATACCCGTGGCATTGCGCCCGCCATGGGTGAAGACTTCGAATTTACCGGGCGCGACCTGTTTGGCGTCGATCGCGGCCACGATACATTGGCTGCCAAATTTTTCTGCGCCTTCGCGGACAAATTCCGGGCGACGCACGGCTTCGGTATTGATGCCCACCTTATCGGCGCCTGCCAGTAACAGGCTGCGAATATCATCAATATTACGCACCCCGCCGCCGACGGTCAGAGGCATGAAACAGACTTCGGCGGTGCGGCGCACGACATCCAGCAGAATGCCGCGCTTTTCATGGCTGGCGGCTATATCCAGAAAACATAATTCATCGGCACCGGCTGCATCATAAAGAATGGCCTGTTCCACGGGATCGCCGGCATCGCGCAGATTGACGAAATTCACGCCTTTGACGACGCGGCCATCTTTGACATCCAGACAGGGAATGATGCGAACTTTGAGCATCAGCGCGCCATGGCCGCGATGTTGAGAAGGGCGCGTCCGCAGGCGGCTTCAGCGGGCACGGCAGTGGTTTTGCACATAGCCTCGGCTTCCAGCAACAGGTCAAGCGCCAAAAGCAATTTTGGCTCGGTCCAGCGATTGGCCTGCGCCTTGAAGGAATTGACTCGCGCGAAATGCAAGGGCGGGCGAAGTTTACGCAGTGCTACATCTATGGTCTCACCGCGCTGTTTTTCAGCCGCCACCAGCGCCAGGCGTTGAAAATGGCCCATGGCTGTGCGGATCACCGCGATCGGCGATGTTTCGGCAATCCATAGGCGCTCCAAGGCCAGATCCATTTTTGGGAAATTGCCTTCGCCCACCGCATCGCAAAGTTCCTCGCTGCGGGCTTCGGCTTCATCGCCCATAATGGCGCGAATATCCGCAAGCTCGATCCGGCTTTGGCCATGGGCATAGAGTATGAGCTTTTCCAGCTCCCGCCGCGTTACGCCGCGATCAGAACCCAGCCGTGATACTGCATCTTCCAGAGCATCGGGGCTGATGCTGAGATTTGCGGCTTTCAATGCCGTGCGCACTACCTCGGTCAGATCGCGCGCCGTATCGGGATAGCAGGCAATGGCGGCGGCATTATCGGCATCGCTGAATAATTTGCGCAGTGACGCGGCCTTATTGAGGTCGCCTGCTTCAGCGACGATCAGGGCGTCACCGATCCAGTTCTGCAAGAGCGTGGCAAAGATTTGCGTATGGCCATTGCCCACATTGCGCAGGCGCACAACCCGCCGTCCGCCAATCATGGAGAGGGCCTGTGCCTCATCCGCAAGACGGGCGGGATCGCTGTCCAAGCCGCCATCTTCTATTTCGGTAACACGAAAAGGATCGGTCATATCCGGCACGACGGATTTCACCAGACGATTGGCGCGTTCTGTCACCAAACCGCGATCGGGGCCGAAGATCAGCACCGCGCGAATCTCTTTCGGCGGGTGATCGACAAATTGTTCCAGCGAAGCGGGCTTGGGGATCATATCCTTTTAGGAATTCTTGTGGCGGGCGAAGAACACACCCAGATCGAGCTGGATACGATAGGCCAGATCTTCCGCAGCGCGTTTTTGCGCGTCATGTTCGGCGGTCAAAGTGGCATAAGGCGAAGAGACCACATTATAGGCCGTGAGCGTGGATTGGCGGCCCTGTTTCAGAACCTTGCCCGTGGCATCGCGCAAGGCATAGTCGGCATTCACCATCACATTATAACGGGTGATCGAAGCATCGGTTTGCAAGGCGATGCCTTTGCGTTCCTGTTGCAGAACAATTTTCAGCGAATAATTTTTTGCGCCACGATCCCCTGCATCCAGCAGATCGATCAGCGTATTGCGCAATTCATAGCCGGTGCGATCGGCAATCGGCTCGACATATATTCCCGCCAGACGCGCAGGCGATGCGCCGTCGCGGCCATAGAGCGGTTTGAAGCCACAACCGGCGATCAGTCCTGCCATCAAAGACAGCAGAACCACCTGCAAGACCCGCTTGCTGCCGGAAGGGCCAATGATCATGCGACGATATTCACGATACGGCCAGGAACGACAATTACCCGGCGCGGTTCCTTGCCTTCCAGCACGCGTTGGACAGTCTCCAAGGCGAGGGCCGCATTTCGGATTGTGGGCTCGTCCATCTCCTTGCCGATCTCCAATGTGCCGCGCAGCTTACCATTAACCTGCACCGCCATTGTAACCGTATCGGAGCTTGTGAGAGCGGGATCGGCTTTGGGCCAGGGGGTTTCAATCACCAATTGGCCATGGCCCAGCTCTTTCCAGGCATTTTCTGCCAGATGGGGCATCATGGGGCCTATCAGCAGCACCAGGGTTTCCAGGGCTTCCCGGCGCACCGCCCCATCCAGTGTGCTGTCGGTCCCGCCAATCGCATTGGCGAATTCATAGATCCGGGCCACGGCGCGGTTGAACCGCAAAGCCGCCAGATCTTCGGTCACCGCCGCGATGGCCCGGTGGGTGGCACGGCGTAAGTCCAATGCTGCACCATCTACCGAACCGATGGCTGTGCCCGGTGGTGGCAGATTTTCGCTTTCGCTGGCCAGACGCCAGATACGCTGGACAAAACGCCAGCAGCCTTCGGCCCCGGCATCGGTCCATTCGATATCGCGCTCCGGCGGTGTATCCGACAGCATGAACCAGCGGATCGTGTCGGCCCCGTAAATATCGATGATACTGACCGGATCGACGACATTCTTTTTTGATTTGGACATTTTCTCGGACGGGCCGACCGTGACTTCGGTCTGGCTGTCACGGAGGAATGTTTTGCCGTCGCGCTTTTCAATATCTTCGGGCGAGAGCCATTCGCCAGCCGGGCCTTTATAGGTTTCGTGGCAAACCATGCCTTGTGTGAAGAGGCCGGCAAACGGTTCCTGCACCTGTACATGGCCGAGCTTGTTCAGACCGCGGGTGAAAAAGCGCGAATAGAGCAGATGCAAAATCGCATGTTCGATGCCGCCGATATATTGATCGACCGGCAGCCAGTAATCGACTGATGCGGAATCCAACGGGGTTTCCGCGCGCGGTGCGGTGAAGCGGGCGAAATACCATGAGGAATCGACAAATGTATCCAGCGTGTCTGTATCGCGCAGGGCCTTGCCGCCGCATTGCGGACAGTTGGTGTGTTTCCAATGCGGATCGTGATCCAGCGGATTACCGCGCGTATCAAATTTGATCTGATCAGGCAGTTTAACCGGCAGATTGCTTTCCGGCACCACGCCGCAACGGACGCAATGGATCATCGGGATGGGGCAGCCCCAGGGGCGCTGACGCGAGACCAGCCAATCGCGCAAACGATAATTAATCGTCGATTCACCGATACCGGCATCGCTCAACCGTTTGATGACCTCGCTTTTGGCGGCCTCGACATCCAACCCATCGAGAAAACGCGAATTGGCGAGTTTGCCGGGACCGCTATAGGCTTCGTCCGCAATCACGAAATCGGCATTGCCGTCCGGCACGACGACTGCGGTGACAGGCAGATCATATTTGCGCGCGAAATCGAGATCGCGCTGATCATGGGCCGGACAGGCGAAGATCGCGCCGGTGCCATAGCCCATCAGGACGAAATTGGCGACATAGACCGGTAAATGCCAACTATCATCGAAAGGATGCAGGGCGGTGAGACCTGTATCAAAGCCTTTCTTTTCAGCTTTTTCGATGGCTTCTTCCGCCGTCCCGACTTTGCGGCAATCTTCGATAAAGGCTTGCAGCGCCGGATTATCTTTCGCCAGTTCCTGAGTCAGCGGATGTTCGGGCGAGAGCGCCACAAAGCTTGCGCCGAACAATGTATCGGGCCGCGTCGTGAACACATCCAGCTTGCGGGAATCGGACAAGGTGAACGCGAAGCGCAGACCTTCGGATCGGCCAATCCAGTTTTTCTGCATGACCCGCACTTTTTCGGGCCAACGCTCCAGCGTATCCAGACCTTGCAACAAATCTTCGGCAAAGGCGGTGATTTTGAAAAACCATTGCGAGAGTTTGCGGCGCTCGACCAGCGCGCCCGAGCGCCAGCCGCGCCCGTCGATCACCTGTTCATTGGCCAGCACGGTCTGATCCACCGGATCCCAATTCACATCGGCTTCCGAGCGATAGACGAGGCCCGCCTTATAGAAATCGACAAAGAGTTTTTGCTGCTGGGCATAATATTCGGGATCGCAAGTGGCGAATTCGCGGCTCCAATCGATCGAGAGGCCCATCAGCTTCAACTGATCGCGCATCGCGGCGATATTGGCATAGGTCCAGTCGCGCGGATCGACGCCTTTTTCGCGGGCGGCGTTTTCGGCGGGCAGGCCAAAGGCGTCCCAGCCCATCGGATGCAGCACATTATAGCCCTGCGAACGGCGAAAGCGGGCGATGACATCGCCCATCGTATAGTTACGTGTATGGCCAATATGGATGCGCCCCGACGGGTAGGGGAACATTTCCAGCACATAGCATTTGGGCCGGGCCGGATCCTGCGTGGTGGCGAAGGAGGCGCGTGACGCCCATTCACTTTGCCAGAATGATTCCGATTCTTTGGCGTTATACCGCGCCATGTCGTGCAAACCTCCGCCGTGGACCGAGGAAGGCTTTAGCGCGCGCGCCAGCAGGATTCCAGCCTATGCTATGAGGCATAGAGGGCTTTATGGGGCCGGTTGTTATTTCCCGGCCTGGCTGGACAGACGCAATTCGCGGGCCCGGGCCAGAATGGCATCTTCCAGCTTATTGCCGGTTTCCGGGGTGACGGCGGCATCGGACCAGGCCCCATTGCTGCGGGTCTGGCGGAAAACCGCGACTTTGATTCCATCCGCGCGCAAACGACGATCCATAATATAGACCGTGACTTTCAGGCGCTCATCCGGGCTTTGGGGGGCGGAATACCAATCGGAAATGATGACACCGCCAAAAGGATCGGCAGAGGTCAGCGGCATAAAGCGCAGCGTATCCAGGCTGGCATGCCACAAATAGCTGTTCACGCCGAGCGAGACCTTACCCGTCGAGGAAATCGCGGTGGAGCCGCTATCGGCTTCGGTCGAGCCGGAGGAACCGCAGGCCGTGAGACCTCCCAGAGCAAGCGCTGCGCTGAGCATCAGAGGAAACAGCTTCATTGTCTTTTCCTTTAAGTGCTTTTCCACTAGGTGCTGTCCAATAGGCGCAAAGTCAAATCACGCGACGTCAAATCACATGACATCAAATCATATAAGATCAAATCACGGGCGCCGATCAAAGGCGTTGGCGCTTATACTTAACCGCCGCGCCTGGCGCAATGTGGCCTGCCGCAGCATCTGAGATAGATTATTTGGCTTATATTAAAACGGGTTAAGGTGATGCAGCGGGCAAAAGCAAGACCTCAGAGATATCATTGGCGCCGCCTGAAGAAGGCTTGGCCGATTTGTCTTTTACTTACCCCATTACTGGTCCCATTGCTGGGCTTGGCGAGCCTGCCGGCACAGGCGCAATGGCCGGAAGAACCGCTGCGCCATGAAATCGGTCTGTGGGAAGCCAGCCTTGGCATTTTGGCCAGCGGGGGCATGGCATCCGCGGATGCAGACCATCTGCGCCCTCAGGGTCAATTGCGGCTGCGGCCCCGATTGACCCGCACTTATGATTCCGGGATGGAGCTATCGCTGCAGGGGGAGATTTTGACCCTGCATGATCCATTGCTGTTTGATCGCTATGGCAATCGGGCCTTTCAGACTTTGTTCCTTGCGCTGCAGATGGGGCTGGGCCGCCTGGCGATGGGCCTGACAGAGGGGGCGGCGGCACGGCTTGGCCTTGCTGGGCCGAAAATTAATCCGCTGCTGTCGCTGGGCGATACCCAGATCAGCCTTTTCCGCGACCCGACAACGGGGCGTTCGCAACTGGCGCTGTTCAATCCGCGCAGCGTGGTCGGCACATCGGCCAATTTTGCCAAGCTGAGTTATTATTCGCCGAAAATTTTTGGCATACAGATCGGTGCCTCCTTCACACCGCATCAAAGTAAAACCGTGCTGCCTTTTCTGACCGCCGGGCCGGATAGGCCCAATCGCCAGACACGTATTTGGGAAATGGCCGCCAAATATGAAATGCAGGCCGGCGACGGCATGGCGAGTGTTTTTGGCGGCGTCACCATGGGCCATAATGATTGGCGCGGCGCACATCATGAAGGGCTGAGTGATTGGGGGTTTGGCGTCAAACTGGATCACCCATTGGGTGACGACCTAACTGGATCGCTTGGGGCAACCCTTAGGCGCAGCAATGCCTATGGTTTTGTGATCACGGAAGCGCAAGCGAAAGACAATAGCTATGTGTTGCACTGGAGCGCGGCGCTGCGCAAAGGGGATTGGAGCGCGGGGTTTGAATATTCCACGGCCATGACCCGCGGCGCGGGCCTGACAGCACTGGATATGACGGGACTGCAAGCAAGCCTCGCCTATCAGATCACGCCGCAAGTGCAGATTTCAGCGGGCTGGCAACAATTGGAGTATCAGCGTCAGAGCGGGGTATTTTTTAATGGTAGCCCGCAATTGAAACGCGATGCGGCTTTTCTGCATTTCACCTTCAATGGCTAACTTTAGACATCAGGCAAAAGACCGCTGATGGCCGCCACGCCCGCAAGCGGTGCATGGGCCAAGCGTTTGACGGTTTTTGCATCGACGCCGCCCAATGCATAGAGCGGTAGCTGTGCGCGCTGGGCGATGAGCCTGAGCCGCATCGGCCCGATGGAGCAGGCTTGCTTATGGCTTTGGGTTGGAAAGATGGGGGAGAGCAAGGCTGCATCCGCCCCCGCCTGATAGGCAAAATTTATCATCCGCGCAGAATGGGTGGCGGCGGTGATCAAGAGACCGCTTAAGCCCCCATATGTTGCGCGCAGGCGGGCGGCATGACCGATATTTTTTTCTGACAGATGTATACCATCTGCGCCTGCCTGCATCGCCAAGGCGGGATCCCCCGCGATGGAGAGCAGGAGCTGCCGCGGGCGGATCAGGGGAAGGAGTCTGTTTAAAAGACTGTGCCGGTTTCGCGCGCCCCGGGCCCGCAAAATCACCAAGGTAAAGGGGGGAAGATGGATAATGGCCCGCTCCAGATCTGAGGCGGGAACGCGGTCTTCATCGGTCATAAAAATCAGGCCAGGCAGGGCCCCGCATTGCAGTGCATGGGCCGCCCTTGCCAGAGCCGCGCGCTCAAGCGTATCAGACATTTATGTCCTCGCCCTCCTCATCCCCGTCCAACTTAGCATCGAACCATGCAGCGCCACTGGCGGCATTGGGCTCTATTCTCTCGCGGATTGAAGCGGCGCGAAAGAGCGCGCTGCGCCCCGCCGCCGCTACAAAATTGATTGCGGTCAGCAAAACCCAGCCGGTAGAACGGATTATTCCCCTGTTAGAGGCGGGCCAACGCTGTTTCGGTGAAAACCGGGTGCAGGAGGCCGAAGCCAAATGGCCGGACTTGCGTGCCGCCACTCCCGACCTTGAATTACATCTGATCGGCCCATTGCAAAGCAATAAGGCGGCAGAGGCTGTGGCACTGTTCGATGTTATTCATGTGCTGGACCGGCCTAAACTGGCCGAGGCCTTGCAGCGCGAAATGCAGCGGCAGAATAAACAGGTGCAGATATTCGTGCAGGTCAATACGGGCGAGGAAGCGCAAAAAGCCGGCCTTGCCCCGCGCGATCTGGATGGCTTCATCAGCCTATTGCGTAATATGCAATTTCCCGTATCGGGCCTGATGTGCATACCACCGGTGGATCAGGTGGCTGCACCGCATTTTGCATTGCTTGCCAAATTGGCGGCGCAATATGAATTGCCAGAACTGAGCATGGGCATGAGCGATGATTTTGAAAGCGCCATTCGCTTTGGCGCCACGATGGTGCGGGTTGGCAGCGCTATTTTCGGCCAGCGCTGAAAGGATCAGCTTATTTCGATCTGCGCGCCGGGCTTCAACTCTTTGAGCAAGGCGTACATATCGTCTTGATGTAGCGCGACGCAGCCTTCGGTTGGGCTGTAATCAGGCTTTGCGAGATGTAGAAAAATCGCACTGCCAGCGCCATCGCGCACCGGGTCATCGTTGAAGCCTATGACCACGATCAGATCATAGACATCATCCATGCGCCATAATGATTCCGCGCTGGCAGGATAGGGCAGGTGCACGGGACGATTATAGGATGGATCGCCCGGCATATCGCACCAGCCATGTTGCGGCTGGATGACAGATACAGGGAGACTTGTTTCGGGCTGTCTGACTTTATCGGCGCGATAAAAGACCTGGCGCAATGGAAAGCGGCCAAGCGGTGTAATGCCATCGCCTTCGCGGCGTTTCACGTTGATGCCGCCACGGCCCAGCGCACAACGGCGCAGCCCCGCGCCCCAATCCAACCCTGCCTGAGATACACGCACAATCATCTGGCGATATTAGAACAGACCATAGTCTGGCGTCATCTCGTCCTGACTGAGCTGACGGGATTGCTGATAGGCGAAGACCGCACGCTGCGCCAGAAGCTGATCCATCTTGCCCTGAGCCTGTTGCAAGGATGCAGGCGCGGCAATATCTGGGGCCATTGCCAGCGCCGATAGCCGGGCGGGAGCCGCGTTTGCCAGACGCGTCTCTGTCCTAGGGTCGCCTGGGCGGTGCGCAGGTCCGGTGATCAGCGCCAGCGCTGTATCGCCAAAATCCTTGCCTGTGAGTTTTTCAAAAGCCAGATTGGCCACGGTCGAGGCAAAGCCGATCAAGCCGCCAAACAAGCCGCCCCCCGCCAGACGCGAAACAGGTTTGATCGTATCGCCGCTGAGGGCGCGATAGAGCGTCGAGATCACCGGGATATGATGCAGCGGATTGACGATATCCAGCAGATCGTCAAAGGAAAAACCGCTTTTGTCTTTTTCGGCTTTTTCCGTTTTTTCGGTTTTTTCAGGCTCGACCCGATCGGAAACGGCGTGGCCAGCCCGCCCATGCGCCCCCGCTATAGGAGCCTGAGTTAGGCGATAGTCCATCTGTTGCAGATGAATCGGCGCAGACATGGCGGGCTTCTCCCTCGCTTTTCTGGAGCAAGGCTTGGGCCAGTATGGAAATGGCGGATTTACGGGCTTTTCAATTTGAGCCGCCAGCTCACTGGGCAAATTGTGCCCGATTCAAAGCAGATGACCGGCCTTTTTCGCCTTTGTATCGAGATAGGCCCGATTATGATCATTGCCCGCGAAAGCATGCGGCACGCGGGCCTCGATCTCGATGCCATACTGCGTCAAGGCTGCCAGCTTTTCGGGATTATTGGTCAGAAGCTTGATTTTGCGATGCCCCAGCAGGCTCAGCATCCGGGCCGCAATGCCATAAACCCGCTCATCCGATTCAAAACCGAGCCGTTCATTGGCCTCGATCGTGTCAAAGCCCTGATCCTGAAGCCGGTAGGCGCGTAACTTATTGACCAGACCGATGCCCCGGCCTTCTTGCGCCAGATAGAGCAGAATACCGCCGCCAGCCTGGCGCATCAGTTTGATCGCGCCGCGCAATTGTTCGCCGCAATCGCATTTGAGCGAGCCCAGCAGATCACCGGTGAAACATTCGGAATGGAGCCGGGTCAGCACGGCCTGCTGCGAGGACGGCGCACCGATCACAATCGCATAATGTTCCGGCCCGCCATCTCCGGGGCGGAAACTTACCAATTCGGCCTGTTCGGCATCGGCCAGAGGCACATGCGCCCGGGTGACGATTTTCAGGCTTTGGGTCAGGGCGGCGTCGAATGTCTGGATATGCGCCAGACGCAGAGAAGCACCCGCTTCGGACTGTTCCAGTTTTTGCACCAGCATAGCGGGCAATAATCCGGCCAGCTTCGCCAGTTTCAGCGCGGCGCCATAGCTGGCGAGCAGACCATCCCGGCGTGGCTCGAAAGGCCCTTTAAGGGGGCTGTCGAGATCGCTTGTGGGGTCGGCCAGAGCTTTTATCCAGGCGAGCTCGCTTGTTTTTTGCAGAGACAGGGCAACAAGATCGCCCGTATAGGGCGGGATTTTCAGGGTGCGGGCGCGCGATTCAGTCAGCAGCAGATCCCAGCCATTGAAGCTGAATGACAGCTGGCCTGGCAGGGTTTCCACCGCCAGAAGGCGGAAATGACCCTCATCCCCCGCCAAAATCACGGCCCGCCCAGCCCGCAAGGCGCTGACGGCATCTGTGACGGCGTAGATCGTGTCCTCGCTGGAGGGGAGGGGGGTATCTAAACTGGACATGGCTTTCACATACACCCACACCCCGAAAGCGGATAGAGTTTCAGACCCTGACCATGATGTCGCCCCCATGGCGGGCGGCATGGCAGGGGTGGCAGGAAGTGGGCCGAAAAAGGAGCCATGGCGTTTTGAGTATCCGACAGGTCCTAATCGTCGAGGCGAATACTATCCTGCGCCAATCCCTGGCCGAACAATTGGCGCGGGAAGGGGCTTTTAATGTGGTGGAGGCCGAGAGTCTGTCCAGCGCCCAGACCGCTTTGGGCGAAGGCCTGTTTGCCGCCATGGTGCTGGATCAGGCCCTGCCCGCATTTGCTGGGCTGAAAACCATCCAAGGCTGGAGGCAGGCCGGATTCACTATGCCCATCCTGCTTCTTGCAGAGACCGAGGCCGAGACCGCGCATGGGGTAGAGGAGACAGAAATTGGCGATTCAAGTGCCAGCGACTCAGGGGTGTATATCCTTGTTAAGCCATTCCGTTTTGCGCATCTGCTGACCCAGCTTCATGCCCTGACAGGCCAATTGGATGAGGCGGATGGGCAGATCGTTCAGATCGGGCCGTTTCAATTTCACCCAAGGGCCAAAATGCTGGCGGAGGGGGGGCGCCGTATTTTTCTGACGGAGAAGGAAAGCGAAATTCTGCGCTATCTCCACCGCGCCGGAGATGTGGTGCCGCGTGAAATGCTGCTCAATGAGGTCTGGGGCTATAATCCCGCGGTCACCACGCACACGCTGGAGACTCATATTTACCGGCTGCGCCAAAAGATCATGAAAGATCAGCAGAGCGGGAAAGAGCTTTTGATCACCGAGATGGGCGGCTATCGACTGATGCCATAATATTCCCCTTTTGTTTGGTTTTTGTTTTTGGTGGAACAAGACAATGCTTAACAGAGCGTTAATCATCCTTGCCTAGAAGTTTCCATCATGGGCCGCAAAGGTAGAATTGAACCGGGATTTGATCCGCCTTCTCGCCGGAAGGTGACAGCGGCGCCCGAGGAATATGACGAGCCGGCCTATGATGGCCGCTCAGGCGGCCCCCCAGACGACCCCTTTGAGCCGCCGCGCAAAGCCCGCCGGACATGGCCGTTTATTTTTCTGTTCCTCTTCGGCTGGATCGCAATTTTCGGCACGGCCTTTGTGGCGCGCTGGATCGACGACATTCCCGACATTTCCGGGCTGATGGGCAAACCCACATCCCATGATGTGACCATTCTGGATGTGAAGGGTCGCTTCATCGCAAGGCGGGGCCTGACACAGGGCCAATTGGTGGATGCAACCCGCCTGCCGCCGCATGTCACCAATGCGTTCATCGCTATTGAGGATCGCCGCTTCCGCAATCATTTCGGCATTGATGCAATCGGTCTGCTGCGCGCCGCGCGGGTCAACTTGATTGAGGGGCGGGTGGTACAAGGCGGCTCGACCATTACGCAGCAATTGGCGAAGAATCTTTTTCTCAAACCCAGTCGCACCTTTGAGCGCAAATTGCAGGAAGCGGGGCTCGCGCTCTATCTGGAGCAGCGTTACAGCAAAGATGAATTGCTGACGCTCTATTTGAACCGGGTCTATTTCGGGGCCGGTGTCTATGGGCTGGAAGCGGCGGCTGAACGATTTTTCGACAAGCCGGCGCGCGCGCTTACACTGATTGAATCCGCCATGCTGGCGGGCAGTTTGAAAGCACCTGCACGCTATAATCCACTGGCCAATGCCGATGCATCGGTGGCGCGCGGTAAGATCGTGCTGAGCACAATGCGCGACGCGGGCCTTATCGCCCCTGAACAGGCGCAGATGGCGATGATCATGCGGCCGCGCATTGTGCATGGCGGCGCGACCGCGAGTTCGGGTTATTTTGTGGATTGGATTTTAGCCAATCTTGCCGATGCGATTGGCGAGACGGATGAACCGCTGCTGGTGCATAGCACGCTTGATCTGGACATGCAGGAAGAGGCGGAACGGATGATCACATCCGCCCTGGCGCAGCAAGGCAGCAGCGCCAATGCCAGTGAAGCCGCCCTGGTTGCGATGACCCCTGATGGACAGGTGCGCGCCATGATGGGCGGGCGCTCTTATAGCGCCACACCGTTCAATCGTGTGACAGATGCCTGGCGTCAGCCCGGCTCGGCGTTCAAACCGATTGTCTATCTGGCGGCGCTGGAACGTGGTCGGTCTATCGAACAAACCGTGATGGATAGACCCGTACACTATGGCAAATGGAGCCCGCGTAATTATGAATCGCGCTATGAGGGCGAAATCAGCCTGACCCGCGCCTTTGCCAAATCGTCCAATGCCGTGGCCGTGCAACTGGCCAAGGAGGTTGGTCCGCGCAGCATGATCGCGACGGCGCGCAAATTGGGAATCACGGCGAAACTGGATCCTGTATTGGCGTTGTCGCTGGGTGTTTCCGTGATGACGCCGCTGGAATTGACACAGGCCTATGCACCCTTTGCCAATGGCGGATCGCGGGTCAGTGCTTTTGGTGTCAGCCGGATCGAGACAAGATCGGGCAGTGTTTTATATCGCCGCCATGGTTCGGGATTGGGGCGTGCCATGTCGCCAGACCATGCGGCAGTGATGAACAAATTAATGCAGGCCACAGTTACCATTGGCACTGGCAAGGCGGCACGGCTTGCAGATCGCCCTACAGCCGGCAAAACCGGTACAACACAAAATTATCATGATGCGTGGTTTATTGGTTTCACAGGCAATCTTGTTTGCGGCGTGTGGTTCGGCAATGACGATTCATCCCCCATGACCAAAGTGACGGGGGGCGGTTTGCCCGCGCGGGTCTTCCATGCCTTCATGACGACCGCGGAAAAGAATCTGCCCATACGCGACCTGCCCGGCATGGCGACGATACCACCGGCGGAGGACCAGCCGCCTCAGCAGATTATTGCGGACCCGCAAGCTGCGGCCCACATCGCGCCGCAGCCACTACCTTCGCCCGAAGATAGCGAGACAAAACAGGCCGATGCGGGCGACGGGTTTGATTCGCTGCTGGACCGGCTATTTGGCGGCTGAACCTAGGCTGCGCGGATTATAGCGATGCAGCGCCGTGCCATGTTCTGCCAGCCAGCGCTGCGCGCGATCAACATTATCGACCATGCTTTCCACCAATTTCCAAAAACGCGGGCCGTGATTCATTTCTTTGAGATGAGCCACTTCATGGGCCACGACATAATCCAGCACATAGGGCGGCGCTAAGATCAGCCGCCAGGAAAAAGACAATATGCGCCCCGATGAGCAGGAGCCCCAGCGCGTATTGGTGTCACGGATTGTAATATGTTTGGGCTTCACGCCGATCATTCTTGCATAGTGATCGGCGTGCTGCGTCAGGGAGCAGCGTGCTTCTTTTTTGAGAAAATCAAATATACGGCGCGGCGTATGTTCCGCCCGCCCACTGACACGGATAACAGGTTCATCCCCTGTGCGATCAACCCAGACGGGGCGCAGGCGCTCTTCGCCGCGCCGGATGACATGGAGTTCGCCGCGCAGCGGAATATGCGCGCCCAGATCGAAGTGAACCGGTCGCGGAATATCTTTCAGCCGTCCTGCAATCCAATCAGATTGTTTGCGCGCGAAATCCAGCGCGTCGCCCAAAGCACGCTGCGACGGCGCCACCACCGTGACTTCCCCGGAACTGGGATTGACCTTGACGATCAGGCGGCGTGCCCGGCGATTGAGCTGCAAAGTGATCTCGACCGGCTGACCGTCAATTTTCAGCAAGGCCCGCTGCGCTGGTGCGGGATCCCTGGCCCGCCTGACGCTGGTTGTTTTTTTGCCCGCAGCTGATTTGGGCGACGGGGCGGCAGTGGATGGCTTTTTGAAGGGGAAGACAATGCGCATGGGTCACACATCTTACCTGAGGGCCGGTTATCCCGGATATGGCCTATTTAAGCGCGTCTTCTGGTCAGACGAAAGGCGTGACAAAGGGGGTCCGCAGCCGGCGGATGGGCTGCTAGAGTTTGCAACTCCAAATCAGAGGCGGCCTTGGCTCATCCATATTCCCCCTTTTCCATCGCTTTGGCGCTGGGTGTTTTCTCAAGCCTGCTGCTGCTGGGCGCGCTGATCTTTCAATATGTTTTGGGCTATCCGCCTTGCGCCATCTGCCATTGGCAGCGCTGGCCCCATATAGCGGCGGCCTTCCTTGGTTTTGGGGGATGGGGCCTGTGGCAGGGCAAATATCTGCCTGCCACATGGGGCCTGTCACTGGCCCTTCTGGTGCTGGCGCTGGTGCTACTATCTGCGGGGCTTGGAGCTTATCACGCGGGCATCGAATATGGCTGGTGGAAGGGACCAAGCTCCTGTACTGGCTCACTTTTCCACTATACAGGCAGGCTCGATCTGAATGCCCGTATCGTTCTTTGTGACAAGGCGGCCTGGCAGTTTCTCGGCCTGTCGCTGGCGGGGTATAATGCTCTGTTTTCTGCGGCGGCGGGATTTTTCGCCGCATTTGCTTTGAAGAGGCGTTCCACATGACCCTTGCGCGCAAACATACCAGACGGGCCCGGCCCGCAAGCCCCGGCGGCAGCCCGGCTCCCCGGATGGAGAGCATGATCCGGGTAGACCATGCAGGGGAATTTGGCGCGGTGCGGATTTATGAGGGTCAGCTGGCCGTGCTGCGCAGCCTCAAACCCCAAAGCGCGGCTATCCCCGTTATCGCCCATATGGCGGAACAGGAAGTGCGCCATCTCAAAGCCTTTGATCAGCTGATCGTGGAGCGCGGCATTCGCCCCACCTTGCTGTCGCCCCTATGGCAGGTGGCGGGCTTCGCCCTGGGCGCTGGCACCGCGCTGCTGGGGGAAAAAAGCGCCATGGCCTGCACCGCTGCGGTGGAGGAGGTGATCAACGATCATTACGGCCAGCAGATCGAACAGCTGGAGCAGGGCCCCGAACTGAAAGACCAGCTGGTCTCGTTCCGCGCTGACGAAAATGCCCATCATGCGGAAGCCATGGCGCAGGGTGCCGAACAGGCCCCCGCTTATGGATTGCTCAGCGCCACGATCAAAGCCGGCTGCCGTTTGGCGATCCGCTTATCTGAACGCATATGATTGAAACAGCGCCCGTCTTTCGCCATGCGACACTGCAAGATGCGCCGCGCCTGTCACACCTACTCACCCACGCATTTATAACGGATCCGGTTTTTGATTGGATTGGCCGACCGGGGCCTGCGCGCGCCGAGGCTTTTCAAAATCTGTTTCTGTGGATGCTGACGACACGCAGCATCCCCTTTGGCGATGTCTGGATGCGCGATGATGCTGCCTGCTGTGCGATCTGGCTGCCGCCGGACGCACCGCCCGCCACGCCGCCCAATTTTCTAGCGCAGCTCAAATTGCTGCCACTATTTGTGCAATTTTGCGGATTTACGCGGCTGGCGCGCGGGGCAGCCATGGCCCATGCGATGGAAAAATATCACCCGAATGTTCCGCATTATTATTTGTCTTTTGTGGCGGTGGAGCCGCGCTTTCAAGGACAAGGGTTGGGCGCGGCTATTTTAAAAACCTCGCTCGCAAAGGCAGATGAATTGGGGCTGCCTGCTTATCTTGAAAATTCCAATCCTGATAATGCGCGGCTTTATGAGCGTTTGGGTTTTATCACACAGCGCAATATAGCCCCGGCTGGCGCACCGCCAATGCTGACCATGTGGCGAGCAGAGAACAGCCAAAGGTGATCGCCGCCTAGGGCTCAGGCTTCCAGTTCGCTATCCCAATAAAGATAATCGACCCAGCTTTCATGCAGATGATTGGGCGGAAATTTGCGGCCATTATTGCGCAATTCCGTGACATTGGGCCGATGCGGCGGAATACGCGGGAACATCCGCGCCTGATGCGGCATGCGCCCGCCCTTCAACAGATTGCAGGGCGAACAGGCCGCCACAACATTTTCCCATGTCGTGCGCCCGCCGCGTGAACGCGGCGTGACATGGTCGAAAGTGAGATCATCGCGCGCCCCGCAATATTGGCATTCAAAACGATCCCGCAGAAAAAGATTGAAGCGGGTAAAAGCGGGATGGCGCGCCGGCCGGACATAGGTTTTGAGAGAGACAACCGATGGCAGCTTCATCTCATAGCTGGTGGAGCGGACCGAGCGTTCATATTCGGCGAGAATATTTACCCGATCGAGAAAGACCGCTTTGATCGTATCCTGCCAGGACCAGAGCGAGAGCGGAAAATAACTTAACGGCCGATGATCCGCATTGAGCACCAGCGCCGGACAATGATCCGGCACCCGCGAGAAGGTGCGTGCAAGGGGCAGACGCGATAGGGGCGCGCTGTACTGCCTTGTGTCTAACATTGCGCCAATGCTGTGAAGGCGGCACCTCCAATCAACCTAGACTGCGACCCAGAATCACCTGACCCCGATAGACTAAGCCCTTTTTCGTGACGATGTTATGTCCATGAGGCGATCAGGGAACAGGACAAGACCCGGCCCCGCCCAGCCCGCCCTGCAGGGCAAGATTCAGGAAATCCGCGGCGAGGGACAGCCCATCCTCGGCAATGCCATGGCCGACACCCATGGAAATATGCCATTGCACAGCGATCCCAGCTTTGCCGAGCGCCGCGGCGCTGAAGAACAGCCCGTCCAGCGGGATCATCGGGTCATGGCTGCCATGGATCAGCAGCACCGGCACATTTGTATTTGCCGGTGCATCGCCTGCCAGAACGCCGGAAAATCCTATGATGGCGGCGGGTTTAACAGGCCGCCGCAAACCGCAATGCAGCGCCATCATTGTGCCCTGGCTGAAGCCGACCATAATGAGCTTGTCGCCGGTGAGATCATGGCGCGCCAATTCACTATCCAGAAAATAATCCAGACCGGCCGCCGCCCCTTCCACGCCTTGGCGCATCAATTGAGGGTCAAGCTGGGTGATGGGGAACCATTGATAGCCCATGGGAGACCCAGCACAGGGTTCAGGCGCATTGGGTGCGACAAAGGCAAGATCGGGCAGGAGCTGTTGCCAATGTGGGGCAAGTTCGATGAGATCATTGCCATCGGCCCCATAGCCATGACACAGCACGACAAGATGGCTGGCTTTGCCCCGCGCAGAGGGTAGGCGCGGCCCATCAAGGTGGGGTGGAGACAGGTTAGAAGGCATGGTGTTCACACTTAAAATCAGGCGTCCGTATAATCATCCATGATTGTTACACGCTTTGCACCCAGCCCCACCGGATATTTACATCTGGGCCACGCCTTTGCAGCCATGATGGCGGCGCGGGCCGGTGGGCGTGTTCTGCTGCGGGTCGAGGATCTGGATGATGGCCGCTGTCGGCCGGAATTTGTCAGCGCCATTTTTGAAGATTTGAACTGGCTTGGCTTGCGCTTTGAAGAACCGGTTTTGTTTCAATCCATGCGCCATGCCGCCTATGAGGCTGCTATAGACCAGCTTCAGATGCGGGACCTTCTCTATCCCTGTTTTTGCACCCGCAAAGATATAGCGCAGGAAATTGCCCGCGCGGTGGAAGCCCCGCAGGGGCCGGATGGCGCGCTTTATCCCGGCACATGCCGCCATGTTTCAGACACCGAGCGCGCGCGGAAAATGATCGCGGGGCAGCCCTATGCATTGCGGCTGGATGTTGAGAAAGCCGCGCGCCTTACAGGCCCCTGCAGCTTTCGCGAATATGGCAGGGCAATGGATATGCAGCCCACTGTGTTTGGCGATGTCGTGCTGGCCCGTAAAGATATGCCCGCGGCCTATCATTTGGCTGTTGTATTGGATGATGCGCATCAGGGCGTGACGCTGGTGACACGGGGCGAGGATTTGCAGCCCGCCTGTCATATTCAACGCCTGCTACAGGCGCTGCTGGATTTGCCTGTACCGGATTATGCGCATCATCCGCTGATATTGGACGCGGCCGGTCAGAAATTCTCCAAACGCGATCAGGCGATCACCCTACGCAGCCTGCGCGCGCAAGGTGCAACACCGCATGACATATGGTCCCGTCTCGGCCTTTAGGGCGTGACAGAGAGCGCCACAATATCGCGCATGATGGAATTGAGATCGAAATCTTTGGGGCTGAACACGGCGCTAATACCGGCAGCTTTCAATACGGCTTCATCTTCGGGCGGGATAATGCCCCCCGCCACCACTTTCACATCCTCAAGGCCAGCATGTTTAAGCTTCTGCAGCACATCCGCCGCCAGCGATATATGGCTGCCAGATAAGATGGAAAGGCCGATAATATGGGGCTTCTGTTCTTTGGCCGCGGCCACGATCTGATCCGGTGAAAAACGGATGCCGTCATAAATCACCTGCATGCCGACATCGCGGGCACGAATAGCAATCTGTTCTGCGCCATTGGAATGGCCATCAAGGCCGGGCTTGGCCACAAGAAATGTCAGTGGGCGGCCCAGCCTTTGTGATGCAGCATTCACTTCTTCCCGCAAAGTCATGATACGTTCATCATTGCGGGCCGGAGCAGATGTCGCAACGCCGGTCGGCGCACGATATTCGCCAAAGACTGTGCGCAGCACATTGGCCCATTCGCCCGTCGTCACACCAGCTTTGGCGCAGGCGATGGAAGGCGGCATAATATTATCCGTGCCGCGCGCCGCCGCGGCGAGGGCTTGCAAAGCCTTTTGCACCGCGTCCTCATTGCGGCTGGCGCGCCATGCATTCAGCCGCGCGATCTGATCGCGCTCAGCGCTTTCATCGACCACTACAAAATGCGCCTCACCAGAGGTCAGGGGCGAATCCTCGGTTTCCGTGTAGCGATTGACGCCGACGCGAATTTCTTCGCCCGTTTCAATAGCCTCGACACGGGCTGCATTGGAGCGCACCAATCGTTCTTTCATATATTCCAGCGCTGTCTGAGATGATGCGCCGCCCAGCTCTTCGATCCGCGCAATTTCTTTCCTGATCTGCGCCGTCAGACCCGTGACTTTTTCTTCGATCACTTTGGAGCCGTCGAAAATATCTTCGAATTCCAGCATATCGGTTTCGAACGCACCGATCTGTTGCAGACGCAGCGACCATTGCTGGTCAAAGGGGCGGGGCAGGCCCAGCGCTTCGTTCCAGGCTGGTAATTGCACCGCGCGGGCGCGGGCATTTTTCGACAGGGTCACACCCAGCATCGCAAAGAGAATGCGATAGACATTATTTTCGGGCTGCGGCTCGGTGAGACCCAGCGAATTGACCTGCACGCCATAGCGGAAACGGCGCAACTTGGGATCATCCACACCGTAACGACTGGATGTGATCTCGTCCCATAGCCCGCCCATGGCGCGCAGTTTGCAGATTTCGGTGATGAATTTGACGCCGGAATTGACGAAGAAGCTCATCCGCCCCACGGCTTTGGGAAATTCCTCGGCCGGGATGGCACCGCGCTGCTTGGCGGCATCCAGCACTGCGATCGCCGTCGCCAGAGCGAAAGCGGCTTCCTCCACCGGTTCGGCCCCGGCTTCCTGCAAATGATAGGAACAGAGATTCAGCGGATTCCATTTGGGCATTTCAGCGGTGGTGAAGGCAATTGTATCGGTGGTCAGGCGCATGGCCGGGCCGGGCGGGAAAATATAGGTGCCGCGCGCCAGATATTCCTTGATGATGTCGTTCTGAGTCGTGCCTTGCAGGGCGGTGCGCCGGGCACCTTGTTCGTCACCTACCGCCACATAAAGCGCCAATAGCCAAGCGGCGGGCGCATTGATGGTCATGGAGGTGTTCATCTGTTCAAGCGGCAAACCGTCGAACAACAGGCGCATATCGCCCAGATGGGAAATCGGCACGCCAACCTTGCCGACTTCACCTTTGGCAAGGGCGTCATCACTGTCATATCCCGTCTGGGTCGGCAGATCGAAGGCGACCGAAAGCCCTGTCTGACCCTTGGCCAGATTGGTGCGATAGAGCGCATTGGAGGCCCCCGCGCTGGAATGACCGGCATAGGTACGGAAAATCCAGGGCTTATCGCGCTGTGCACTGTCACGGGTCGTCATCTAGGAAATCGCTCAAAAGGATGGGTCTGGTCTGCAACTGCCATTGCAGCGCAACATCGCTAAAGCCGCAAGATGATGGACCTGCAAAAACCCTTATCTGGCCTAAAACGCGTAACTCAGGATGAAGGGCCAATCGTCTCATGAAAAAGCGCCCCGTCACCCCGCAAAAAGCCATGGAGCAGCAACGCGCCAAGGCCAAGCGGGCGGCGCTTTCGGCCCTGCGCCGCGCCCGGCGCGCGGCAGAGCAAGCCGGAATAGATCTAAGTAATTGGGAAGGCGAGTTTTTAGGCTCGGTGGAGGGGCGGGTAAGCAAATATGGCCGCGCCTTTGCCGACCCGGAAAAAGGCGGGGCGGGAAGTTCCCTCTCCATGCGCCAGGCCGTCAAATTGAAGGAAATTACCCGCAAAGCTAAAGCCAGCAAGAAGCCGGGCACGGATAAAGTTTGAGCGCCCATCCTGTGCAGGATATTTCGCGCCATTAGTCATACGGACAAATATGTGCGGCGAATCCTGTTGCATTGCAGCAGATCGCGCGCCTTAATCGCGCCTCGCAGCCGGGGGGACTGATGGCCCGCTAATGGCCCCCAGCCGGTATGTGATGCGTTAAGCCAGCAGGAGCAGATCATGGCCCAACCCGAAGCCCAGCCCTCACCCGAGGTCTATAAGGACTTGTATGAGATCGGCGAGATTCCGCCGCTCGGCCATGTGCCTAAGACGATGTATGCCTGGACCATTCGTAAGGAGCGCCATGGCGCGCCCGAAGAGTCCATGCTGTCCGAAGTGGTGCCCACCTGGGAATTGGATTCCCATGATGTGCTGGTGCTCGTGATGGCGGCCGGGGTGAATTATAATGGTGTCTGGGCCGCGCTGGGCACGCCCATTTCGCCGATCGACGGCCATAAACACCCTTATCATATCGCCGGCTCCGATGCTTCGGGCGTGGTCTGGGCCGTGGGCTCAAAGGTCACCCGCTGGAAAGTGGGCGATGAGGTGGTGGTGCATTGCAATCAGGATGATGGCGATGATGAGGAATGTAATGGCGGCGATCCGATGTTTTCGCCCAGCCAGCGTATCTGGGGCTATGAAACCCCGGATGGGTCTTTCGCCCAATTCGCCCGGGTGCAGGATCGTCAATTGATGGAGCGCCCCCGGCATCTGAGCTGGGAAGAAAGCGCCTGTTACACACTGACTTTGGCCACGACCTATCGCATGTTCTTTGGCCATCGCCCGCATATTTTGCGACCCGGCCATAATGTGCTGGTCTGGGGCGCGTCTGGTGGCCTTGGGTCTTTTGCCATTCAGCTTTGTGCGGTTTCAGGCGCCAATGCGATTGGCGTTATTTCCGATGAGACCAAACGCGATTTCGTACTGTCGCTGGGCGCCAAAGGCGTGATCAATCGCAAAGATTTCAAATGCTGGGGTCAGATGCCGCAAGTCGGCACGCCTGAATATGACACCTGGACAAAAGAAGCGCGCAAATTCGGCAAGGCGATCTGGGACATCACCGGCAAAGGCAATGATGTCGATATGGTGTTTGAACATCCCGGCGAATCCACCTTCCCTGTATCCTGTCTGGTGGTGAAGCGCGGCGGCATGGTGGTGTTCTGCGCTGGAACCACCGGCTATAATATCACCTTTGATGCCCGCTATGTCTGGATGCGCCAGAAGCGCGTGCAGGGTTCGCATTTCGCCAATCTTAAACAGGCCAGTCAGGCCAATCGTCTGGTGGTGGAACGCCGTATCGACCCTTGTATGTCGGAAGTTTTCCCCTGGGCCGATATTCCCCGCGCCCATACGAAAATGTGGAAGAACGAGCATCTACCCGGTAATATGGCTGTGCTGGTCAATGCCCAGCGTCCGGGCATGCGTACATTTGAAGATGTGCTGGAAGCCAGCAACAACGCCTGAACGTCCTATCCATCACATAGAAAGAGGCTTGTCATGCGGGCTGCATCTCTATCCCTGATCCTTGCGGCGATGATTGCCCATGCACCTGCCGCATTGGCCGAAAATATCACTTTGCGTGATACGCAAAACGGTCAGGCGATCAGCCTTGCCACGGGTGATGTGCTGACCTTGAAACTGGGCGGCCAGCGCGGTCAGGGCTTTTGGCGGCTGGATAGTGATCTCAATCCGGAACTGTCCCTGGCCGGGCGCAGCACGGAATCTGTGCTTTTGCCTGATGCGCCGGAAGTGACGGTCTTCACCTTCAGCGCCCGCAATAGCGGCACGGTGGCAATCCGCGCCAGCTATGTGACCAGCGGCGCAGATCAGGCCCCCATTAAAACTTTTGCCGCCATAGTCACCGTGGCGGCCGAGTAAAAATCCTTGGCGTATAAAGATCGCGCCATGCTCTCAATTGTAACTGCTTACCTGAGTAAAGATATCCATGAGCACGCCGGAAAATAACTTTGAAGCCTATGACGCTGCGGTCGCCGCGGCAGAGCAACTGCTCTTTGCCGCCAAAACATCGGTAAAAGCCAAAGTCACCGAAAATGGCAAAATCTCCAGCGCCTTGCTGGACCGCGAACAGCGCGCCACCCATGCGCTATCCTGGTATGCGACCTATGTCGAAGCGTTGCGCCAAAGTGCGCATTGGGGCCGCACATTGCAGGCGGAAAACCGTTTCGGCGAAATTGAAAATCTGTTGCTGCAAGCGGCCTTTGGTGAATATCTGGCGCAGTTCGCGGGCGGCATCCCCATGAGCCAGACAGAAATTGCCCGCCCGCAGGATATGGGCCTGAGCGATGAAGATGTGCGACGCTTCACAACGCCAGATGTGCGGGCGCTGATTGAATCGGGCAATAAGCCCGAAATACGTCAGGGCATTGCCGATTATCTTAAAAAACATGAAGGGGCGATGTTCATCGGCGATCCGGGCCTTGATGAAACTATGGCGATGATCCGCGAACAGTTTTTCCGTTTCGCGCAGGATAAAGTCACGCCCTTCGCCCATGAATGGCATATGAAGGACGAGCTGATCCCGATCGAAGTGGTGGACGAGCTTTCCGCCCTCGGCGTGTTCGGCCTTACCATCCCCGAAGACTATGCCGGTGCCGGGCTTTCCAAAACCGCGATGTGCGTGGTCTCAGAAGAACTTTCACGCGGCTATATCGGGGTCGGCTCGCTTGCGACGCGTTCGGAAATCGCGGCCGAGCTTATTCTGACCGGCGGCACGCCGGATCAGCGCAAAAGCTGGTTGCCGAAAATCGCCACTGGCGAGATTCTGCCGACCGCGGTGTTCACCGAACCCAGCGGCGGGTCGGATGTCGCCAATTTGCGGACGCGCGCTGTGAAGATAGGCGAGACCTATGAAATCTCCGGCAATAAGACATGGATCACCCATGCCGCCCGCGCCGATATGATGACCTTGCTGGTGCGCACCAATCCGGATGTGGCGGGCTATCGCGGCTTGTCGATGTTCCTGGCGGAAAAGCCGCGCTTCACCGATACAGAAATGTTCCCGGCCAAAGGGATGAGCGGCGGCGAGATTGAAGTGCTCGGCTATCGCGGCATGAAGGAATATGAAATTGGCTTTGATGGATTTGAAGTTCCCGCCGCCAATCTTCTGGGATTGGAAGAAGGGCAGGGCTTCAAACAATTGATGCAGACTTTTGAATCGGCCCGTATTCAAACCGCCGCCCGCGCCGTGGGCGTGGCGCAATGCGCGCTGGATCTGGGCCTGCGCTATGCGCTGGAGCGCACCCAGTTCGGCAAACAATTGATCGAATTTCCGCGCGTGCGGGACAAGCTGGCCATGATGCCGGTGGAGATCATGATTTCGCGTCAGATCGCCTATCATGCGGCGCGCGAAAAGGATGAAGGCCGCCGCTGCGATCTGGAAGCCGGCATGGCGAAATTGCTGGGCGCGCGCGTGGCCTGGGCCTGTGCCGACAATGCTTTGCAAATTCATGGCGGCAATGGTTTTGCGCTGGAATATCCGATCAGCCGCGTTCTGTGTGATGCACGTATTTTGAATATATTTGAAGGCGCCGCGGAAATTCAGGCGCAAGTGATTGCACGTCGTCTGCTGGACGACCATAAAACGAATTAGGGGGCCTTATGGCGCAAGCAGTGCTGGATCAACTCTACGGAACTATCGCAGCCCGCAAGGCTGCGAGCCCGGACAGTTCTTATACCGCCAAATTGTTGCAAGGCGGGGTCGAGCGTTGCGCCAAAAAATTTGGAGAAGAGGCGGTTGAAACCGTGATCGCCTCTCTCTCCGGCGACAAGGTTGCGCTGGCTGCGGAATCTGCGGATCTGCTATATCACCTGATGGTGCTTTGGGCCGCATCGGGCGTAACGCCCGACGATGTCTATGCCGTGCTAAAATCCCGTGAAGGCCAATCCGGCCTGGACGAAAAAGCCGCGCGTCAGAGCTGAGGCGCGCGACACAACAGGACTTACTCTTCGTTGTCGGCGCTATCGGCCATGCTTTTCACAAGCTCCAAAACCCGCTTGCGCATTTTCGCATCTTTGATCTTCATGAAGGCGAGCGACAATTGCAGTCCCTCGCCACTGGAGACAAATTCCATCACGGGCGGTGCGCTTGCCTCTTCGGCAAAACCGGGCTGGGTGCTGGAGAGATTGTCCTGCACTTCTTGAAAGAAATAGGGCACGTCCACATTCAGGATGCGCGCAATACGAAACAGACGCCCTGCACCAATGCGGTTGACGCCTTTTTCATATTTCTGCACCTGTTGAAAGGTGAGGTTGAGCATCTCGCCCAACTTCTCCTGACTCATGCCAACAAGCATACGCCGAAGGCGCACACGATTGCCGACATGGGCATCAATAGGGTCTGCCTGTTTTCTTGGCACGGGCTTACGGGAGCTCCTGCTTCGGACTGATCCATATAGAGGCTGCCAAGGCTAACGGAAATAGATATTACTCAACAGCGTTACTTCGGGTCCGACCCTGGCGATAATGATTTAAGCCGATAGAGGCCCCGATAAGCCCCGTCAACATCAAGGCAAATAAAATATCGCCAAATCGGGCATAGAGGGTGGGCGGCTTGGCGGCGGGCAACACCCCTTCCAGAATGCCTTTTCGATCCAATCCCATATGGGCTTTGATCCGACCAAGCGGATCGATGATGGCGGAAATTCCCGTACCGGCGGCACGAATGATGGGTAATCCTTCCTCAATCGCCCGTACCCGCGCGATTAAAAGATGCTGATGCGGCCCCGCACCCGTCCCAAACCAGGAGTCATTCGTCACATTCACCAACCAGAGCGGCCGCTTATCTGCGGTCACCCGGCCGGGGAAAATAACTTCGTAACAAATCAGAGGCCCGACCAAGGGCGCGCCTGAAATAGGAAATGTCTGCGGCCCGGCACCGGCGGAGAAGCTGCCTGGCATATTCACCAGCTTAGACAGGCCAAACCCGTTTAGAATGCTTTCAAAAGGCAAATATTCGCCAAAGGGCACCAAATGAAATTTATCATAAATGCCCTCCACCTGACCATTTGGCCCAAAGAAGATCACGCTGTTGAAATAATCTTTGCGGCCATCTTCATGCCTATACCTGCGCGTCACGCCTGCGATGAGGGTTTTATCCTCGCCCGTAAGTTCGGCAATTTGCGCCAAGGCCTCGGGTGAATCTTCCAAAAGAAAAGGCACGGCGGATTCAGGCCAGATAATATGCGTCGGCGCGGGCTGGCCGCTGAGGCTAAGGCTGCTGAGTTCAAGCAGGCGCTGCCAATTGCGGGCGGCAAATCGGGGATCAAATTTCTCGGCTTGCGGAATGCCGGGCTGCACGATGCGCAACCTTATATCCGGCATATCGGGCGTGATCTGAGCTGCCATCCGGCCTTCGCCCAGGCCCCAGATCATGCTGAACACAGCCAGCATCACCATCGGCAATAATTTATGCTGATGCCGGCGTTTGAGCGAGGCAGGGCCAGCAGGCACATCGCCGCGAAAAAAGACCGCGAGCGAAAGGCCCAGCAGCAAGGTCAGCAGGCCCAAACCATAAGCGCCGATATCGGCCGTGACTTGCAGAATTTGCGGCAGCCCGCCCCAACTATAGGCGGCAATATTCCACGGAAAGCCTGTCAGTATATGGCCGCGTAAATATTCGCTGAGGGCCAATAAGGCGGCCAGGCCCAAAAGCCCCGCCCATTTTCCGGACGGCGCAGCCCCGTGCCAGAAATAGCTCGCCCCCCAACAGGCCGCTGCATGAAAGAGCGCCAGACCGCCGGGTAAAATCAGCAAGACAAAGGGGATCATCCAGCCATAGGCATCGGCCTCGACTGTGAAAGCATGGCTTATCCAGTATAGCCCGAATAAAAACTGGCCAAAGCCGAAGGCCCAACCGGTTAAAGCCGCAGCCTGCCGGGGCCGCGCGCTGAGCGCCGCGCCATCCAGCAGCAGCACAAGCCCCGCATAGCTCAGAAGAAAGCACGGGAAAAAACCATAAGGCGCATAACCCAGCGCCGAAATGCTGCCGAAAATAAGCGCCACCGCAAAGCGATGGCCGCCTTTAAGCCCTTGAAGAAATATACCGATGCGATCCAGCAGGCGCATCAGCCCGCCAAATCAGATGCAGATGGCGGCATACGAATGCGCAAGCGTTTCACACGGCGCGGATCAGCTTCCAGCACTTCAAATTCGGCCCCTGCCGGATGTTGCACAATTTCGCCGCGCTGTGGCACCCGGCCCAATAGCGAAATCACCAGACCAGCCAGACTATCAATTTCTTCTTCGCGCTCAGGCAGCGCCAATTCCAAATTGGTCAGCGCGCGGAAATCTTCCAGATCGGTGCGGGCATCAGCGATATAGCTGCCATCTTCCTGGGCCCGTACCTGTTGGGCGGTTTCATCATGTTCGTCTTCAATATCGCCAACGATTTCTTCGACCAGATCTTCAATCGTCACCAAGCCATCAGTGCCGCCATATTCATCGATCACCAAGGCAAGATGCAGATGCGTGGTTTGCATCTTGAGCAGCAGTTCCACCGCAGGCATCGACGGCGGCACAAATAAAACATTGCGGCGCAACTTGTTAATCGCCACATTCTCCCGCCAGCGGAAACAGCCGTCTTCCTGTGGTTCTAATAAAGCGACCACATCTTTCAGCAATACCAGCCCCACCGGATCGTCCAATGTCTCGCGATAGACAGGCAGGCGCGAATGCTGTGCATCGCGGAACAGCGCCATCAGATCATGCAGCGATGTGGTTTCTTCCACCGCCACAATATCGGCGCGAGGCACCATCACATCGGCCACGCGCAATTCGCCAAATTCCAGAAGATTGGCGAGCATGACCCGCTCCTGCCCGGACAGGGCAGGGTTTTCACGATCTGTTTCGGCCACCACTTCTTGCAAGCTGTCACGCATTTGCGCATCAGGCTTGCTCTGCAATCGATCAGCCAGCCAACGAAAGAGTGAAGTGGATTTGCTGTCCTCGCCTTGATCCGCATTTGCCATTTCAGGCCACTTTCAAGGAATAGGGATCGGCAATGCCGAGGTCTTTCAAGATCGCAATCTCCAGAGGTTGCATTTTACGCGCATCGCTTGCGCGTTCATGGTCGAAACCCAACAGATGTAAAACGCCATGCACCGCCAAATGGCAGGCATGATGGGCAAACGCTTTTCCTTCCGCTGCGGCTTCGCGCGCTGTGATGCCATAAGCGATGGCAATATCGCCCAGATAATCTGCTTGGCCAGCGGGAAAGGATAAAACATTGGTCGGCTTATCCTTGGCACGGAATTGTTTGTTCAAAGCCTGTAATTTTTCGTCGTCGCTGAGCAGCAGCGTGAAAGGCACAACCGTTTGCAAAACGCCTTGATGTTTCAAGGTAGCGATTGCAGCAGCTTTGATCTGGGGCAGCAGGTTTTTTTGACTCCGCCAGTCTTTATGGTCCACGATCACTGTCAAGGGAGAGGCCCGCCGTGTCATGCGCCGGCCTTACCCTTGCGCGGCGCCAGAGGCCTTCCCCGTAATGTCGGCAATGCGACATCACCTTCTGCACGATCCGCATTCATTTGATCAGCCCGATTATAGGCCGATACAATGCGCGCAACCAGCGGATGGCGCACCACATCTTCATCTTTGAAATGCGCCATGCCCACACCATCGACACCGTTCAAAATTTTCAGCGCCAGATTAAGCCCTTCGGCCCGCGCCCCGGGCAGATCGCTTTGCGATGGATCGCCCGTCACCACCATGCGGGAATCCTCGCCCATGCGGGTCAGCGCCATTTTCATTTGCGGCGTCGTGGTATTCTGGGCTTCATCCAGAATAATGAAGGCGCGGGAGAGCGTGCGGCCGCGCATAAAAGCCAGTGGCGCGACTTCGATGACGCCTTGCTCAATGAACCGGTTGCATTGTTCGCCCAGAACATCGCTCAACGCATCATAGAGCGGGCGCAGATAGGGATCGATTTTCTCTCGCAGATCGCCCGGGAGAAAACCCAGACGCTCGCCGGCTTCCAGTGCCGGGCGCGACAAGACAATACGTTCAATGCGCCGTTCATAGAGAAGATGCGCCGCAAACGCCGCCGCGAGATAGGTTTTACCCGTGCCCGCAGGCCCGATACCAAACACCAGCGGGTGCTGCCGCATCATTTCAATATAAGCGGCTTGTGCGGGCGAGCGCGGCCGCGTGATCCGCGAGGCCGAGGTTTTAAGCTGCTGACCGCCACTACCTGCCTGGTTCGCATCATTGCCTGTGCTCACAAAGCGCAATTCAGCATCCAGTTCTGCCAAGGTGATCTGTTCATTATTCTGCAAACGCCCATAGAGTGCCTGCAGAATTTGTGCGGCGCTCAGCCGGCTTGCTTCCGGCCCTTCAATCGCAATCAGATTGCCGCGACTGGCGATTTTCACACCGAGCTTTTGCTCAAGCCGGACAAAATGTTTTTCATGCGACCCCGCCAATGCCGGTAATAAAGCATTATCGGGAAATTCCAGCGTTACCTGTTCGCGCGCCGGCCCTTTAGCAGATTTTTCTCGCTGCGCAGTCGGCTTGCTCAAAGCGCTAACGCCTTCTCCTGTCGCTGCGCCACATTGATCATTTCGCCACGCAGCGAATTGGGTCTTGTATCGATGATGCGAATGTCAGCGCTCTGGCCGATCAGATGTTCCGCGCCATCGACATAGACCGCTTGCAAATAGGGGCTACGCCCGATCGCCTGCCCCGCATGGCGTCCCGGTTTTTCAAACAGAACCCGCATGATGCGCCCGACGCAGGATTCGTTGAAAGCATCCTGCTGTTCCCGCAACAGGGCTTGCAGCGATTGCAATCTTTGATCCTTCACGTCTTCCGGCACCTGAAACTGCGCTGAAGAAGCGGGCGTGCCGGGCCGGGGGCTATATTTAAACGAGTAAGCCTGAGCGAAAGTAACCTGCCGCACCAAATCCATGGTCGCCGCGAAATCGGCATCTGTCTCGCCGGGAAACCCGACAATGAAATCGGAAGACAAGGCGATATCAGGTCGTGCTTCGCGTATCCGCGCCACAAGCGCCAGATAATCTTCCGCCCTGTGCTGACGATTCATCGCTTTGAGTATACGGTCAGAACCAGATTGCACCGGCAGATGCAAAAAGGGCATCAAAACATCCAGATCACGATGAGCATTGATCAGATCCTCGCCCATATCGCGCGGATGGCTGGTTGTGTAACGCAGCCGCTCAAGCCCATCTATCCGCGCCAAGCGGCGCATTAATTGCGCCAAAGTCTCGCCCGCGCTGCCGTGATAGGCATTCACATTTTGGCCCAGCAGCGTCAGCTCGCGCGCGCCTTTGGCCACAAGGCGAAGGGCCTCGTTTTCAATCTGCACTTCCGGACGGGAATATTCACTGCCCCGTGTATAGGGCACCACACAGAAGGTGCAGAATTTATCGCATCCTTCCTGCACGGTGAGAAAGGCGGTTGGCCCATCCAGCGCATTTTCTTCTGGCAGGGCATCGAATTTTTCATCCGCTGGAAATTCGGTTTCCAGCGCATGGCCTTTTTCGCGGCTGACGCGGGCAATCATTTCCGGCAGTCGGTGATAAGATTGCGGTCCCACCACCATATCCACGGCGGGCTGGCGGGCGATGATTTCTTCGCCTTCGGCCTGTGCCACGCAACCGGCGACGGCGATCAACATTTCACCGCCCTGCAATGCCTTTTCATCTTTGAGCCTTTTGAGGCGGCCCAATTCCGAATAGACCTTATCAGCCGCCTTTTCGCGGATATGGCATGTATTCAACACCACCATATCGGCGCCATCGGGCCTATCCGACATTTCATATCCCAACGGCGCCAATAAATCGGCCATGCGCGATGAATCATAGACATTCATCTGGCAACCATAGGTCTTGATAAAAATCTTCTTGCTCATGCAGCCCTGCTCTCATGAGAGGGGGCCTGCTTATCGAGCGCGTCCATCGAAGGGGCCTCTGCTGTGATTCCGAAACCTTGAATCAAAGCGCGGGTCTGACCGTCGCGCACAATCGATTCGACCTGCGCGGCCAGCGCCTTGCGACCACCCGCCTGTTCAACGGTCAAAGGTTCGTGAAATTCTACCACCACATCAAATGGCCCGGCCTGCATGGCCTCAAGCAGATGCGGCACCAATTCCATATCACCATACCAGGCGAAAAGCGGGCGATTTTCGCGACCCATCGGCATGCCATAAAAGCCGACATAGCTGATGGAAACCGGCTGCACCGGCACCGGAATAATCTTGCCCTCGGCATCTGTGCCAAGGCTGGCTTCCGCCGCGCCCATCAATGCGCTTTTGAAGGACAATACCTTATTGCCATCATTGGACGTGCCTTCGGGAAACAATACCAATGCGTCGCCGCTCATGACCCTATCACGAATCTGATCTCGCGCTTCGGCTGTTTGGGCGCGCCGGGCACGTTCGATAAAGACCGTTTCCTGCAAACGCGCCAAGGTCGAGAAAAAGGGCCAGTTGCGCACTTCATTCTTGGCGACAAATGAAACCCGCGCCGCGCAGGACAGCACCAATATATCGAAATAGGATGTGTGATTGCCGATCATCAGCACGCCGCGATCTTGCACCGGCGTGCCCAACACTTTCACCCGGATGCCAAATAACCGGCAGAGAAATTTATGATAGGCATGGGGAAAGGTTTTTCGCCGCTTCAGCCCGAAATACAGCGCTGAAGCCTGCCATGGAATTCCCGGCAGGGTGACCAGCAGAAAAATGAAGAGCAAAACAAAGGCGCGCAAACGTCCCATAATTTTAGCGCTTCGGACCTTTGGTTTTCGGGACGCCATAAAGCTCCAGGCGATGATCGACGAGTTCAAAGCCCAACTCTTCGGCGATCAGCCTTTGCAGCTTTTCAATATCCTCATTGCGGAATTCCACCACCCGTCCGGTCTGCACATCAATCAGATGGTCATGATGGGTATCGTTGATTTCTTCATAGCGCGAGCGGCCATCCCGGAAATCATGGCGCTCCAGAATACCTGCATCTTCAAACAATTTGACGGTGCGATAGACCGTGGCAATCGAAATATGCGGGTCAAGCGCCGATGAGCGGCGATATAATTCCTCGGCGTCCGGGTGGTCCGTCGCATCCGACAGCACGCGGGCGATGATCCGCCGCTGGTCGGTCATACGTAAACCCTTCTCCGCGCAGAGATTTTCAATGCGAGACAAAACCATCTCCCTGGTCAAGCAATGTGAGCCTTCAAAGATTCACCTTAATCCAACCGGGCTGGTTTTCCCAAACCGGAAAGCGGCAAAGAACAAGAAAGTAGCAAGGCATCCTCAGATTTACCTGAAGTTGAAGGATAATATTCTTTGCGCTGACCTATCTGTTTAAAGCCCAAGGCGGCATAAAGGCCGCGCGCGGGTTCATTGTCAGTTCCGACCTCTAAAAACAGATGCGCCGCGCCGGAGTCAGCCGCATCCGTCGCAGCGGCTTGCACCAGATGCCTGGCGATCCCCCGCCGCCGGGCCTCAGCGGCGCATACAAGGGTCAGAATTTCGGCCTCATCTGCCGCCAGGCGATAGAGCACAAAGCCCAGTATCGCCCCATCCTGCTCGGCCAAAAGGGTTTTTGAGCCATGCGCCAGTAAACCGGCCAGAGCAGCAGAATCCCAGACTTGACTAAAACTGGCCCCGTGCAGGCGTGCCAAAGCTGGCAAATCCACCTCAAAGGCAGGCCTTATACGCATCACTATGGAACTGTTCACGAGTGATCCACGCTTTTTCCACCGGGCAATTTGGCATCCGGCGGCCGCAGGTAAAGCGGGGCAGGGGCCAGATCATCTGCCACCCGCCGTAAGGCCAATAGACCCACCCAAACCGCATCCGGCTGCCGGATGGCTGACAAACGTGTAACAGAAAGACTGGCCTGAGACCGCAAAACCAAACCGGCTTCCGCCGCTGTACCGGCCAGTGCCAGCTTTTGGGATCCCGCAGCTTCAGCCAATTGCGCCATGGCCTGCTCCAGCGGCGCGATAGACGGGCCGATCAGGCTTGTCTCGCCACGAAGCAATTGAAAATAAACCTCTCCGCGCCGGGCATCGTGCAAGGCCGCCGCATAATCCAGCCCGGTCTCGGCTTGCGCTGCCCCGGCCATGGCTTCCAGCGTCGAGATGCCGATTAAGGGCCGCTTCAAGGCAACCCGCAGCCCGCGCATAAAGGCGAGGCCGACACGCTGACCGGTAAATGTGCCCGGACCGGTTGTCACCGCCAGCCTGTCGATCTCGGCAAAGGTCAGTCCTGCCTCTGCCATGACGATTTGGACCATCGGGGCCACAGCTTCCGCATGGCCACGGCTCATTTCCATCCAGTGGCGGGCTAGAAGCTGATCGCCTTGGAGCACCGCACAGGAACAGGCGCCCAGCGCCGTATCGACGGCAAGGCATCTGGCGGCGCGAATGCCGGGCGCGGTCAAAGAATCTGGCATGCCTCATCAAAGGACAGGCGCGGCGAGCGCGGGAAAATCCCCGAAGGATCACCATGGCCCAGCGCGCAAATGAAATTGGATTTGATATTGGTGCCGGCAAAAAATTCCTTATCGACACCGGCATTGTCGAAGCCCGACATCGGGCCGCAATCCAGCCCCAGCGAGCGCGCCGCCAGCATGAAATAGCCCCCTTGCAAAGTGCCATTGCGGAAGGCGGTGAGATGTTGCACCTGCGGATCGGTGAACCAGTTTTGCGCATCCAGATTATGCGGAAAAAGCTGGGGCAGCTTTTTAGCGAAGTCCATGTCATAGCCGATAATGGCGGTGACCGGCGCAGTCAGGGTTTTTTCCAGATTGCCTTCCGAAAGATGCGGCTTCAACCGCGCCCTGGCCTCAGGCGATGTAATAAACACGAGCCGTGCCGGGCTGACATTGGCGCTGGTCGGCCCCATGCGCATCAGATCATAAATCGCCATCAGCAGCGCGGGGCTGACCGGGTCGGCTTTCCATTTATTTTGTGAGCGGCCATTGCGGAAAATAATATCCAGCGCTTCATCATTGATCGCATGCGGCATGATCGGTCTTCCTGATTGTAAGTCTAAATTCAGATGGCGGGCCAAATGACAGGATGGCTAGCGCGGGGAACGGCGCAAAACCATGCAATGGGTCATACAGCCTCGACGCCCGTCACTTCGGGCACATAATGGCGGAGCATATTCTCGATACCATGTTTCAATGTCATGGTGGAGGAGGGGCAACCGGCGCAGGAGCCGCGCATATGCAGAAAGACCGTGCCCGATGCCGCCTCAAACCCTTTGAAGATGATGTCGCCGCCATCTTGGGCGACAGCCGGGCGCACCCTTGTATCGATCAATTCGCGAATCTGTGCCACGATCTCGGCGGTCTCGCCTTCATAAACGGGCTCATCCGTGGTTTCTTCCGCCGCATTGTCCTGCATCACGGGCAGGTCGCGCGTGAAATGATCCATGATCGCGCCCAGCACCGCCGGCTTTAAATTCTGCCAGTCGCCCTCTTTCTTGGTCACCGACACAAAATCAGAGCCGAAGAAGACCCGCGTGACATCCGGCAGGGCAAAAATCGCCTGCGCCAATTGCGAACGATGGGCCGAGGCCGCATCTGGAAAATCGGCCACACTGCCTGCCCCCATGACATCGCGTCCGGGCAGAAATTTCAGGGTCGCCGGGTTCGGCGTGGATTCGGTCTGAATGAACATGGTTGTTAGATGGACCTTCAAAGGGACGAGATCAAGGTTGGCTTGCTAGCTCTGCAACAGTCTGCAGCGCTAAAAATCGGAAATCAGGCCTTTTTTCTCCCAATCGCCATAGCGGGTCGGCTCTGGCCCCTTTTGGCCATTAAATTCGGGGCGAAGGGCGGCGTCATCCGCCACTTCCATCGCCCGGCGGGCTTCGGCCTCTGCCAAAGCGCGTTCTGCGGCGGCCCTGATATTGGCGGCAATCTGGGCTTTGGTGAGCTTTACTGACATAGCGCTGTGTTTAACGTCTTGACCCCGGTCCCGCAAACCATACATCTCGATCTGTCGAAGCTTTTTTGCGATCTCTGGAACCGATATGAACATTTTCCGCACCGGCTTTTTGATGGCCGTCATGACCTGCATTTTTGTGGCGGTCGGCCTGATGGTCGGCGGCCAGACAGGCATGATCTTAGCATTCCTTTTCGCGGCGGGAACCAATCTCTTCGCCTATTGGAACTCTGATAAGCTGGTACTGCGGATGTATGGGGCGCGGCAGGTCGATGAAACCTCCGCCCCAGATCTGTTCAATATGGTGCGCCGCCTGTCGCAGAATGCAGGCATACCCATGCCTAAAGTTTATATTTCTGAGAATGAACAGCCCAATGCTTTTGCCACTGGCCGCAATCTGGAAAATGCCGCGGTCTGCGCTACGACCGGCCTCCTCAATCGCCTGAGCAGCGAAGAAGTGGCGGGTGTCATGGCCCATGAACTGGCCCATGTGAAAAATCGTGACACATTGACCATGACCATCACCGCCACCATGGCCGGGGCGATTTCCATGCTGGCCAATTTTGCTTTCTTCATGGGCGGGGATCGGAATCGCAATATTATCGGCACCATCGCCATTGCTTTGCTCGCCCCTATGGCCGCGATGCTGGTGCAATCCGCGATCAGCCGCTCGCGCGAATATGCGGCCGATCGCATGGGTGCCGAAATTTCCGGACGGCCGCTCTGGCTGGCCTCGGCGCTGCAACGGATCGAAAAGAATGCCGGTGCCATCGCCAATCCGGAAGCCGATGCCAACCCGGCCACCGCGCATATGTTTATCATCAATCCGCTGCATGGCGGGCTGACCAGCCTGTTCTCCACCCATCCCAGTACAACCGAACGGGTTAAACGTTTGCGCGCCCTTGCCGGTCAAACTGACCAAAACCCATCCGGCCCCTGGACGTGAGTCATAGCACAGGCCCGTCACAGCTTGCGGCGCGTATCGCGGCGCAAGACATTCTCTCCCATGTATTGCGCAAGCGTCGCCCATTGGATGCCACCTGCGATGCGATATTGGCGCGCGCCAATCTTGAACCGCGTGATGCAGGCTTTGCCCGGGTCATTGCGCATGAAACGCTACGCCGCTTTGGCCAGCTTGATGCGCTGATCCGGCATTTCGTGCCCAAGCCACCCGCGCCGCATCGCGCAGGCAGCACGCCAGAGATTTTACTGGCCGGGGCCTGCGAGCTTTTGTTTCTGGATGTCGCGCCCCATGCCGCGGTCGATAGCGCAAACCGTCTTTGTGCCCGCGATAAAAACGCCGTGCATTTTAAACCCTTGGTCAATGCCGTGTTGCGGCGGATCACCCGCGAAGGCAAAGAGGCGCTGGCCGCACAGGACAGCACCCGGCTGAATATACCTGACTGGTTGTGGCAGCGCTGGTGCGATCATTATGGCGAGGAAACAACCCGTCAGATCGCCGAGCAGCATCTGCGCCCCGCGCCGTTGGATATCGCCTTGAAAGACAGCGCCTTTGAGAGCGATGGCGAAATCTTATTTGGTAATATGCGCCGCCTGCAGGATGCAGGGCGGGTGGATATATTACCCGGCTTCGCTGAGGGGACATGGTGGGTACAGGATGCCGCCGCATCACTTCCGGCGCGACTTCTGGGTGATGTGAAAGGCGCAGCTGTGCTGGATCTCTGCGCGGCGCCCGGTGGCAAGACAGCGGAATTGGCCAGTCTTGGTGCCATTGTCACCGCAGTGGAACGCGAACCGGAACGGCTGGCCCGTTTGCGGGAGAATTTGACCCGCCTCAAATTGGACGCCGTACTGATAGAAGCCGATATTCAGGATTATGTGCCTGACGAATTATTTCCCTTTGTCCTGCTGGACGCGCCTTGCAGCGCGACCGGCACAATCCGCCGTCATCCCGAATTGCCCTGGCTTAAAAATGCCTCTGATGTGACGCTCTGCGCTGCGACGGCGCAGACCTTACTGGATGCCGCCGCCACGATGGTTGCCCCCGGCGGGCTTTTAATTTTCGCAGTCTGTTCTTTGGAGCGCGAAGAGGGCAGCGAACAGATTGAGAGCTTCCTAGCCAGCCGCGACGATTTCAGACGCCTGCCGATCAGCCCATCCGAGATTTTCGATCTGCCGCTGATCGATGCGCAAGGCGATTTACGCAGTCTGCCCTTTCATCTCTCAGAGCAGGGCGGGATGGACGGATTTTATGCCGCCCGTCTGCAACGCCTGACGACGGATCCCGGCTAACTTAGCCGCCCCAATGCATAGCTCAGCGCCAGATAGATTTTGCCCGTATCGGCGCTGAGCAAAGTGGAGGTCAGCAAACCACCGCCATCCCCTTCGCGGGCATGTTGCAGCAGATTTTCAAAGTCGCCGATATACTGGTCGGCCGCGTCCCGGAAGGACGCATTCTCACGATAGAGATTGGTGATCCGGTTCATCGCATCGGAATCCATCGCATCCGCCAGACGGCGGGCAAAGACAGTGCGATCCCCCGCCAGATAACGCCGCCACTCATCTTCGCCCGACGTGGTACCTGATGCGGCACCCGGCGCGGTCGATGTATCGAAGCTTGATAAATCTATCGCCTGATCCGCCAGCGCGGCTTCCAAAGCGCCAAGCGCTGCCGCCGTGGCGGGACGCAAAGCACGATCACTTTTCTCACGCGTATCCACCGCGGCGAGCAAAGCGCTCATCTGCCATGTTTTGGATTCTGCTGCTTCGGCAAAACCACTATCGCCTTTGCCGCGTTTGGGGCGGGAGGCCAGTTTACGGGCCCGCGCCAAAAGATTTTCACTGTCGCGTATTGTCGGGTCGGCATCTTTTGTCAGACGCTGGGCCGAACGCGCATGCATGGTCGCCGCGGTGCGGGCCGAAAGATCGAGCATCTGTTCGGTCTCACCGCGCAACACATCGCGCAGCTTTTCAGCTTCCTGCTGTGCCAATACCGGCAGATTCACCATATGGTTCTGAATATCGCCGATCACATTTTGCAGCGTGTGGCTGACCTCTTTCGACTGACCGGATAATTGTCCGGCGGCGGCGATTAGTCTTTCACAATGTTCCATCGCCTCACCGACCATGGCATTGGCGTTGCTCTTGGCTTCATGTGTGGTCGATGAAATCAGGGCCTGCGCAGATGTTCCGGCTTCGCCCAATATATGGGCGACCTTCGCCAAAGCCTCGGCGGCCTGTGCGCTGACCACATTCAGATGATCCGCGTCTTGATGTAACTTGCTATGCAGCGCATCGGTTTTAAGCGCCGTGTCGCCAAGTAATTTATCAATCTGCTGTTCGGTCTGCTCTGTCAGGCTGACTATGCGCTGGGTTTCGGGCGCAAGGCTGGAAATCGCCTGCTGCAATTGCTGCCGCTGTTGTGTCAGCGCCGTGTCAAAAGCCACGCCTTCATCGCGCAATTTTTGCAGCAATTCACCTAGCTGATTGCGGTGGCGTTCATGCCGCCCCAAGACAAATTCCGCCCGCGCCAAAGCAGCATCAGAGACCTGTTCAATCTGTTTGGCCTGCTTGTCCAGCTCGAGGGCAGAATTATGCGGTGCTTGCGCGGCGGCATCGAGTGAAGCGCGGAAAGTACTGGTCTGCTGTTCCAGCGCCTGACTGGCGGCGGCCAATTGGCCTTCGGCGCTTTCCATGATGGATTGCAATTGCGCCACCCGCCCCGCCAGATGTTCACTGGCCAAACCCGCCGCGCGATCAAGCGCGCCTTCCGAAGATTCGATCACCGATTTCATCTGCGTGACACGGCTTGCCATCAGATCATTGGCCCGCTCGGTACGCTCGGTCAGCAATTCATGGGCGCGGATTGTGCCATCCAGCAAAACATCGCCTGCGGATTCTATCAGCGATTTCAGATGGCCGACCTTTTCCGCCAGAAGATCATGCGCCCGCGAGGTGGATTGGCCGAATGCCTGACCGGTGCTCTCAATAAGCGCTTTCAATTCCTGACTGTGATCGGCCAGATCATCCCCCGCCTTGGAGGCGGCGTCGCCCAGAAGCGCGCTCAGCGATTCCAGACGCTCGCGTTCCTGCGACAGGCGATTGGCGACAGACTCACCGCGCATATCCGCCCGCGCGCCAGCTTCATCCAAAGCGGTGATCTGGCCCTGTAAGACATTTTCCAAAGCGCGCAAACGTTGAAAGGCACCGTCGATCCCGGCATTCAGCGCATCCAGCTCATGGCGCACGGCACGGCCCAGCTTGGCCGCCTGCTTGGCGCTGCTTTCATCGGCTGTGGCGAGAAATTCGATCTTCGCGCCCAAATCGCTGACCACCTGGCTCATGGCCTGACCGCGCTCCAGAGCCCAGGCCGTCGCCATGATCAGCACAGGCGGTATGATGAGAGCCGCCCCGAACAGGGCATAGGTTTGCAGCCCCAAAGCCGCCAAACCCGAAAGCCCGGCATAGCCGATCATCCAGGCAAAGGCGCAGCCGACCCAGAATATCGCGACAATCAGAGCCGCGGTGAGCACAAAACGGCCCGTGAGCGGGGAGGGGCGCACCTTCCTTACTTTGTGCAACAAAGCAGCGGAGCTTGGGGAAGCGCTGTCATTGGCCGGGTCAGAGCCCGGCGCTGGGATTTGGCTATTAGTGGGGGTCTCTGCCGGTTTGGCCGCAAAATCACGCATTAGTAAGCCCCCTCACGCAAGCTAAGTATCGGACAAGGCGACCTTTTAACAGAAAACCGGCCCTTGTGCGAATCTTGGCTCATAGGTCTTGGCCCAGCGCCTACCCTTCACGGCGCGCCTTACAGGGTGTTAACGCAGCCTTGAACAGTGGCGCTTAAAATAGTGGCTCAGAGATATTTGAAGGAATCGTCTGGGTGACCAAGGATACGGCCTGTAAAGATGCTGTCGATCTGGCGCATTTGGCCCGTTACACCGGCGGCCAGCTGGCTTTGGACAGCGAGATTCTGCGCCTTTTTGAGCGTCAGGGCGCACAGATTCTGGGCCAGTTGGAGCAGGCGCTCAGCCAGCGGGATCTTAAAGCCTGGCGCTATAATCTGCATTCCCTGAAAGGGGCAGCGCGCGGTATCGGGGCCTTTGCCTATGGAGACTCTGCTGAACATGCCGAAAAGCAGGATCCCGCAACCGACCCGGATCAGGCCCGATATTGCTTGAATGAACTTCAGAAGGACGCGGCGCGGGTGAGCGCCTTTATAGCGGCCTATCTTACTGAGCCGGTGCGGCAGGCTTAATCGGTTTTACGGTCAAATGCCGTGAATTCATGCTCAATGGAGCGGGCGATCAATTCGCGCCAGACAGGCTCGGCAATTTGGGGGCTGAGGCCTACCCGCCGGGCTTCCTGCAATATTTTGGTCACCACATCTTCAATACGCGCCGCATCATGCACTGTGGCGCGTGCCTGTTTTAATGCCGCGGCCCGTTCAATATAGGTCTGGCGATCCGCCAGCAGGGCAACCAGGCTCCGGTCCAGCCGATCAATCTGGACGCGTAGATCGTCCATGGAGCGGCATTCGGCGGCGGGGATGACCATGGTGCTGGGCATAGCAGGACTTTCTTCAGCGCTGAACCAAAAGTCTAGACGTTTCGCGCATGGCTGGGGCAAGTCTTAAACCCGCGACACTTGCGCGCCCGTCAGAATTGTGGCTCAGGATTGTTCACACGTGGTTTTGTACATATATACGTGTCACTTTATTCCTTCATACATTAGATATTTGTGGAATTGACCATGACAGCTCCCATCGAAACAGATGTCGCCATCATCGGTGCTGGTCCGACCGGCCTTTTCGCCGTTTTCGAACTTGGCCTGCTCGACCTCAAATGCCATCTGGTCGATATTCTGGACCGCCCAGGCGGACAATGCACAGAGCTCTATCCGGAAAAGCCAATCTATGACATTCCGGCCCTGCCGATTGTCACCGGTCAGGAACTGACCGATCGCCTGATGGAACAGATCAAGCCGTTCAACCCCACATTCCATCTCAGCCAGATGGCATCCGGCCTGAGCAAACTTGACGATGGTCGTTGGAAACTCACCACCGATGCGGGCACGGAAATCATTGCCCCGGTGGTGGTCATCGCGGCTGGCGGCGGCAGCTTTGTGCCCAAGCGCCCGCCTGTGCCCGGCATTGAAGCCTATGAAGACAAAAGCGTCTTCTATGCCGTGCGGAAGATGGAGAATTTCCGCGGCAAAGATATTTTGATCGCCGGCGGCGGCGATTCCGCGCTGGACTGGACATTGAACCTCGCGCCTATCGCCAATTCCCTTACACTTGTGCATCACCGCGACGGCTTCCGCGCGGCGCAACACAGTGTCAATCAGATGCGCGAATTGGTGGAACAGGGCAAAGTCAAATTCCATGTCGCCAGTGTGAAGGCCCTGCATGGGGACAATGGCAAATTGGAACAGGTCACGCTGTCCGGCGCTGACAAGCAGGAATTCCAGATCAATGCCAATGCGTTCCTGCCGTTCTTCGGTCTGACCATCAAACTTGGTCCGCTGGCCGATTTCGGGCTGAACCTGCATGAAAATCTGATCCCGGTGGATACCGAAAAATTCCAGAGCACCACACCGGGCGTTTTCGCGATTGGCGACATCAATACTTATCCGGGCAAGTTGAAACTGATCCTGTCCGGCTTCCACGAAGCAGCCCTGATGGCGCAGGAGGCGTTCCATATCTGCCGCCCCAATGAAAAGCTGCGCTTCCAGTACACCACCTCGTCTTCCAATCTGCAGAAGAAGCTGGGCGTTAATTAAAGAGAGTTTTTGTATATGAAGATCATCGCCACCAATAGAGACGGCGTTGTCCACGAGCTTGAAGGCCAGGATGGCTGGACCGTAATGGAAATTCTGCGCGATGCAGGTCTGCCCATCACCGCGGAATGCGGCGGCGCCTGTTCCTGCGCCACCTGCCATGTCTATGTCGATCCTGATTGGTTCGCAAAATTGCCCACGAAGAGCGATATGGAAACCGACATGCTGGATATGGCGCTGGCCGTGGAAGATAATTCACGCCTGTCCTGCCAGATCATCTGCAGCCCCGAGCTGGACGGCATTAAAGTCACCGTCGCGCCGGAATAAATTTCAGGCTGATACTTTTCAACGCCCCATCAATGCGTAGGGTCCGCCCCGCTCAATCGCCTGCAGATAGGCCGGGCGGGCCTGTAATCTTTGGCGATAATTCGCCAGAGCCGGAAATGAATTGAGCCTTAGGCCTGCAATTTCCAGCACAAATAATAGCTGAATATCCGCGCCCGTCAGATCATCGCCGACAAAAAACAGGTGATCGCCCAAAGCCTGTTCCATATAGGTCAGATGATTGGTGATCTCGCCTTCGATGCGCGGTTTCAGCATCGCCATAGCATCGCCCATCATGCTGCTATAGAGCGCCATGATAAAAGGCAGCATGGCCGAACCTTCGGCGAAATGCATCCAATGCTGATACTCCCAATAGGCTTTGCCGCCCCCCGCGGGCTTCAACCGGCCAGCGCCATAGGTGTCGATAATATAATCGATAATCGCACCCGATTCGGCGATGGTGAGATCGCCATCACAAATCACCGGCGCTTTGCCCAGAGGATGGACCGCTTTCAATTCCGGCGGCGCCAGCGGCACAGGTGTCAGCCGCTGATATTTTTTAATGTCATAAGGTACGGCCAGTTCTTCCAGCAGCCATAAAATACGCTGAGAGCGTGAATTGTTCAGATGATGGACTGTGAGCATGGCCGAAACACTCCTGTCTATGACGGATCTGGTTTCACCGGGTTAATTCCCGCATCGCCGAATCCAGCCCTGCGAGGGTAAGCGGATACATGCGATCACTGAAAATCTGCGCGATCAGCCCGATCGAAGGCGTATAGCCCCAATTCTTTTCCGCGACCGGATTAAGCCAGACTGTATTCGGATAAATCTGCGCCACACGATCCAGCCATACCGCGCCAGCTTCTTCGTTCCAATGTTCCACCGATCCACCAGGATAGGTCACTTCATAAGGGCTCATCGTAGCATCGCCGACAAAGATCACCTTATAGTCATGCGGGAATTTATGCAGCACATCCCAGGTCGGCGTTTTCTCGCTATGGCGGCGCTTATTATCTTTCCATACGCCCTCATAGAGGCAGTTATGGAAATAGAAGAATTCCATATGTTTGAACTCGGTGCGCGCGGCACTGAACAATTCTTCACATAATTTGATATAAGCATCCATCGAGCCGCCAATATCGAAGAAGATCAGCACCTTCACCATATTGTGGCGTTCCGGTACGAGCTTGAGATCGAGATAGCCCTTATTCGCCGTGTTCTGGATCGTGCCCGGCAGATCCAGCTCGACATCCGCGCCCAGACGCGCCCATTTACGTAAGCGCCGCAAGGCCACTTTGATATTGCGTGTTCCCAGCTCGACAGAGTCATCGAGATTTTTATATTCGCGCTTGTCCCATACTTTAACCGCGCGATTATGCCGGGATTTGGACTGACCAATGCGGACACCTTCGGGATTATAACCCGAATTGCCAAAGGGCGAGGTGCCGCCCGAACCAATCATCTTATTACCGCCCTGATGGCGTTCTTTTTGTTCTTCCAAACGCTGTTTCAGCGTCTCCATCAGCTTTTCCCAACCGCCCAGAGATTGGATCTGTTTCTTTTCTTCTTCAGTGAGAAATTTTTCGGTCAGCGCCCGTAACCAGTCTTCCGGCAGTTCGGCCAGCATCGTGGGATCAATATTCTCAAGCCCCTTGAAGACATGGCCGAAGACACGGTCGAATTTGTCGATATTCTTCTCGTCCTTCACCAGCGTCGCACGGGAGAGATAATAAAATTGCTCCACCTTCAGGTCGATCACATTGGCTGATAGCGCTTCCATAAGCGCCAGATATTCCTTCAAGGTCACCGGCACACGGGCTGCGCGCAATTCATCGAAAAACTGAAAGAACATCGCCGCCCCTAATTCCCGATCTGGGCTTGCGCCGCATCATAGACCGCTTCGAGGAAAGCGTCCTTGCTGCCTGTATCGCGCGGATCGGCATATTCCACCGAGATTTCCACAACCCAGTTTTTCACCGCGCTTCCGGCGAAAAGCACCGTATATTTCAAGTTCTCTAACTTGCCTGTCTGATAGACACGCACATATACCGAAAGCTCCGGTGTGCCGATTTTGCTGACGCCCTGAAACACCATTTTCGCGCCAAGGACTTCCTGCTCGCGGAACCGCGCAGCCATACTGTCTTTCGCTTTATAACCGCCTTGCAACGGCGATAGGGTGATATTTCCATACACCCCATCACGCTGCGAATAGCTACAGGATGCCGTGCCGCTTTCCCCGTCTCCGCCCCGCACCGCGTCGCGCGTGAAACCCGCAAAATTCACAGGGCAGACAAAGCCTGAACCTTCGTGAATTTTGTTGCCGTCCTTTGTCTCGCTAAAGGGTTCGTCAAAGCTCTGCGCCTGCACCGCCACTGGCAACATCAGACCGAACGCCAGAGGCAGCACAGATTTTACAGAAGGTAGATAAGCTAAAGTCCGCATTGTCCAACTCATAGATGAAGCACGTTATGGGTAAGCATCACGCCCACCTCAGTTCCGATCGCGCCGCGCCAGAAAAGCCAGTCTTTCGAACAAATGCACATCCTGCTCATTTTTCAGCAGCGCCCCATGCAGCGGGGGAATAAGTTTATTCGGATCACGCTCTTTCAAGGTCTCAGGAGAAACGTCTTCATTGAGCAGCAGTTTCAGCCAGTCCAGCAATTCGCTGGTCGACGGCTTTTTCTTCAATCCGGGAACATCGCGGATCTGATAGAAAATATTCAGCGCCTCACCCACCAGCTTCTGCTTGATGCCGGGATAATGCACATCAACAATTTTCTCCATCACGTCTCGTTCGGGGAATTTGATGTAATGGAAAAAACAGCGACGCAGGAATGCATCCGGCAATTCTTTTTCATTATTGGAGGTGATGATCACAATTGGCCGCTGCGTGGCTTTGATCGTCTCGCCAGTCTCATAGACAAAGAATTCCATGCGATCCAGCTCCAGCAGCAGATCATTGGGAAATTCAATATCGGCCTTATCCACTTCGTCGATCAGCAGAATGGCGCGTTCAGGCGCGGTAAACGCCTCCCATAATTTACCCTGCTTGATATAATTCTTCACGTCCTTGACGCGCGGATCGCCCAATTGGGAATCGCGCAGCCGCGTAACCGCATCATATTCATAAAGGCCCTGCTGGGCCTTGGTTGTAGATTTGACATGCCAGGTGATCAGCGGTGTCTTCAGCGCATGGGCAACCTGAAACGCCAGCTCTGTCTTGCCTGTGCCCGGCTCCCCCTTGATTAAGAGGGGGCGCTGCAAGGCGATGGCGGCATTTACCGCAACCCGCAAATCCTCTGTTGCAACATAAGCCTCAGTTCCCTCGAAACGCTGTGAAGACGACATCCAACTCTCTCATGCAAAAATGGCGAGGCAACACGGTAGGGGCGCGCCTCCTGCTTCGCAAGTGCAGCGTGAAAGGCCGGAAATCCCCCTAAACAGGTGGATAGGGCGGGGCCAAACTCTCCCTAAACTGTCCCCATGACGGTCGCTCATATTTATACAGTCGCCTTTCAGGGGATCGATGCACGCGAAGTCGATGTGCAGGTCCATATCGGCAGCCATGCCAGCGCCGGTAATCCGTTCAATATTGTCGGTCTGGCCGATAAGGCGGTGGGTGAAAGCCGCGAGCGGGTGCGCGCCGCCTTATCGGCCATAGGTTTGGCCCTGCCGTTCCAGCGTATCACGGTCAATCTTGCCCCGGCCGATCTGCCTAAGGAAGGCAGCCATTATGACCTGCCCATCGCGCTGGGACTGCTGGCCGCCATGGGCGTTCTGCCCGCCAGTGAAATGGCGCGCTATACGGCACTGGGGGAATTATCACTGGATGCGCAGATCACCGCAGTTGCTGGTGTTCTTCCCGCAGCCTTGGCGGCCAGCGAGGCAGGACGCGGCCTTATCTGCCCCGCGCCTTGTGGTTCGGAAGCGGCCTGGGCAGGCGGCGATCTGGATGTGATTGCCGCCCCATCCTTGATCGCATTGGTCAATCATATGAAAGGCGCACAGATCATCAGTCCGCCCCAGCCCAGACTGGCGGATGAGACACAGGGCTTTGCCGATCTCAAAGATGTCAAAGGACAGGAAAGCGCCAAACGCGCGCTCGAAATCGCGGCGGCCGGTGGCCATAATATGTTGATGATCGGCCCACCCGGCGCGGGTAAATCCATGCTCGCGGCCAGATTGCCCGGCATTCTTCCAGAGCTTGATGCGCGAGAAGCGTTGGAAATTTCCATGGTGCAATCTCTTGCCGGGGAATTGCGCGATGGAGCGATCTCAAAACGCAGGCCCTTTCGTAATCCGCATCATTCCGCCTCTATGGCGGCGCTGATTGGTGGCGGCCTGAAGGTGAAGCCGGGCGAGGTCAGCCTTGCGCATCTCGGCGTGCTGTTTCTCGATGAACTGCCGGAATTTCAGCGGCAGGTTCTGGACTCTTTGCGCCAGCCGCTGGAAAGCGGTGAAGCGGTTGTCGCCCGCGCCAATGCGCATCTTAGATTCCCCGCCCGCTTTCAGCTTGTGGCAGCGATGAATCCCTGCCGCTGCGGCCATATTGGCGATCCGGCACTGTCCTGTGGCCGCGCCCCCAAATGTGCGGGCGATTATCAGGCCCGCCTATCCGGCCCATTGCTGGATCGCATCGACATCACGATCGAGGTTGCCAGCGTCGCCGCCCGCGATCTGTCACTGCCCCCTGCGCGGGAAGGATCAGCCGAGGTGGCGCAGCGCATTGCCCGCGCCGCGCGCATCGGGTGTCGCGACACGATCCAGCAATGTGCCTTCGA
>CAZOJG010000002.1:6878-56641 GCA_964580115.1 uncultured Rhizobium sp. | reverse complement strand
GCGCATTGCCCGCGCCCGCGCGATACAGGCCGCGCGCTATGCCGCAGAGGGTCTGCGCCTGAATAGCCAGATCGAAGGCACATTGCTGGATCGTGTCGCGACACCCGATGCGCGCGGCGCGGCGCTTCTGGCGGATGCGGCCGAAACGATGCGTCTGACCGCGCGCGGCTATCACCGCACCTTGCGCGTGGCCCGCAGCATTGCCGACCTGGCTAACTCCGATCAGGTTCTCCGCCCGCATATAGCCGAAGCCTTATCTTATCGGCGACGGATTCAATCCGGATAAAGCAGCAATGGAACCAGCGGAACTGTTCGGACGTTTCCTGACAAAGTCGAAAGGAAATGTCTGATGCGTAATCTGGTCTGGGTCGGCGCCTTGCTTATAGTGCTGGGTATTGCCGGGCTTGTCTTCGACAATTTCTCTTACACGGAAACTGAGCAAGTGGTGAAAGCCGGACCGGTGGAGATCAATGCGGAAACAGAGAAGAATGTTTCCATCCCCACTGTTGCGGGCATTGTCGTGCTGCTGGCCGGGATTGGCCTGGTCCTGGTCAGCCGCAAATCCGCCTGATCTGATTATATCGGGCTTGTTTTGCGGCCTTTGACAAAGGCTGCAATCACAAGCCCGGCGATGATATAACCGATAATCGAATAAGGATCGCAGCGCCGCTATGCCCGCCGCGCTCATATCCTTTCTCCAGAGAAAGAGATAAAGGCCTGACCTATCGCCCATCGCCCATCGCCCGATACAGCGCGCGCCTGACATTTGGTCAAGAAGTGTAAGCGCAAATACATAAGTCCCGCGAACCGGCCAACCTTGCTGCATCGCAATAATGAAATTCACGTCTGTCGGCGCTTGCCTTGACGTGAAAGCCGCGCATTATGCCCACGCTTCTGGGGCTTATGGGGTAGTTGTGCAGATCAAAAAAACGCGACGGCTATTTCGGCCGATCCACCTCCTGCTGCTGCTTCCCTTCATCGCAATGCTCTGGGTTGGCTTTTATAACCGTACCGAGCCGCGCCTCTGGGGTATTCCCTTTTTTTACTGGTATCAGCTCTTATGGATTCCCATTGGGGCCGTGCTGATCTGGCCGGTCTACAGGTCTGATCAGCACCATAGCGACAGCGACACACAGGATCCGTCATGAGCCAGATTGATCCGGTTGCGCTGGGCGTTTTTACCGCCCTGTTCGCCTTCGTCACCGTGCTTGGTTTTGTGGCGGCGCGCTGGCGGCGTGGTGATCTCACCCAGCTCAGCGAATGGGGCTTAGGGGGGCGGCGCTTCGGCACATTGGTGACCTGGTTCCTGCTCGGCGGCGATCTCTACACGGCCTATACATTCATCGCCGTGCCCGCGCTGATGTTCGGGGCGGGGGCCAATGGCTTTTTCGCCGTGCCTTACACAATCATGATCTTCCCTATCCTGTTCCTGTTTTTCCCGCGCCTGTGGTCGGTTTCCCGCGCCAAGGGCTATATCACCGCTGCCGATTTTATCCGTGGCCGGTTCGGCAATCGCACATTGGCGCTGGCCATCGCGCTGACCGGCATCATCGCCACCATGCCCTATATCGCGCTGCAATTGGTCGGCATGGAAGTGGTGATCGCGGGCCTTGGGATTGATGGCGGGGTGGCGCTGTTTCTCGCCTTCGCCATTCTGGCGGCCTATACTTATACAAGCGGGCTGCGTGCCCCGGCCATGATCGCCGTGGTGAAAGACCTCTTGATCTATCTCACCATTCTGGGGGCCATGCTCATCATCCCCGGTCAGTTGGGCGGCTTCGGGCAAATTTTCGATATAGTCGGTGCTGAGAAATATCTACTCCCCAAAGGCGAGGCTTCAAATTGGGGGCCGGAAGCGGCCTATGCCACACTTGCTCTGGGCTCGGCTCTGGCGCTCTTTCTGTATCCGCATTCCCTGACCGGCGTTTTAAGCGCCTCCAGCCGCAAGGCCATCCAGCGGAATGCCGCTGTGCTGCCTGCCTATTCTCTGGCGCTCGGTCTTTTGGCCCTGCTTGGCTATATGGCGATTGCCGCAGGCGTGAAAGATAATCCCGACTATGCCGAAGGTTTTGCCGCCTATGGCAATAATTTCGCCGTCCCGGCTTTGTTTCTGGAAATGTTTCCGTCCTGGTTTGTCGGCGTCGCCTTTGCGGGTATCGCGATTGGCGCGCTGGTGCCAGCCGCGATCATGTCTATCGCCACCGCCAATCTCTTCAGCCGGAATATTTACCGGGAATATTTCGTGCCCAACTGCACACCCGCGCAGGAAAGCTCCAATGCCAAAATCGTTTCTTTGGTGGTCAAGGTTGGCGCGGTGTTTTTCATTATCGCCCTGCCGCCCACCTATGCGATCCAACTGCAATTGCTGGGCGGCATCTGGATCATCCAGACCGTGCCCGCCGTGCTGCTGGGCCTCTATACACGCTGGCTCAATCCCTGGGCACTGCTGATCGGCTGGGCGGGGGGTATTATTGGCGGCACCTGGATGGCGGTGGAGCTGAACTTCAAAACCTCGATCTATGCGATCGAAATTTTCGGTATCACCATTCCTTGCTATGCCGCCTTGAGCGCCCTGCTGCTGAACCTCGCCCTCAGCCTTGTCCTGACGCCATTCTTAAACGCGGCATCCAAAGGCCCGGTGCAAGATGAAACGCGCGCCGAAGATTATCGGTAAAGCTTAGCCAAAGCGGCCGGTAATATAATCTTCGGTGCGCTTCTGGCTGGGCGCCGTGAAAATTTTCTCGGTCGGGCCATATTCGATCAGCTCGCCCAGATACATAAAGGCGGTATAATCGGATGAACGGCTGGCCTGCTGCATATTATGGGTGACGATGATAATCGTATAATCCTGCGATAATTCATCGATCAGTTCTTCGATCTTGGCGGTTGAAATCGGATCAAGCGCCGAACATGGCTCATCCAGCAAAATCACTTCGGGCCTGATCGCCACGGTGCGGGCGATGCAAAGCCGCTGCTGCTGCCCGCCCGACAGGCTAAGGCCGGAGTCGTATAACTTATCCTTGACCTCTTTCCACAGGGCCGCGCGTTCCAGCGCCTGATGCACCCGCGCGTCCATATCCGCTTTGGAAAGACGCTCATAAAGCCGGATACCAAAAGCGATATTGTCATAGATCGACATGGGAAACGGCGTCGGCTTCTGGAACACCATCCCCACCCGCGCCCGCAACATATTCACATCCAGTCGCGGATCGAGAACATTTTCCCCATCCAGTAAAATCTCGCCTTCTGCGCGCTGGTTTGGATAAAGCGAATACATCCGGTTCATCACCCGCAGCAAGGTGGACTTGCCGCAACCTGACGGCCCGATAAAGGCTGTCACTTTGCGATCATAAACCGGCAAAGAAATATTATTCAGCGCCTTTGAAGCCCCGTAATAAAAACTGAGGTCACGCACATCCATCCGTATATTTGCAGAACTCGCGAACATTTTAACTCCGCTTCCTGTCTAAAAGCCGCGCCACAATGCTGAGCATCAGAACGCTTATGGTGATGAGCAAGGCCCCCGCCCAGGCCAGACGATGCCAATCGTCATAAGGGGACATCGCAAATTGATAGATCACGGCAGGCAGGCTTGCCATTGGCGCATTCAAGTCCCAGCTCCAGAACTGATTGTTCAACGCCGTGAATAGAAGCGGCGCGGTTTCGCCGGAAATGCGCGCAATGGCCAGTAATCCGCCCGTGATCATGCCTGCACGCGCTGCCCGCCACGTGATGGATTTGATCACAAAACTTGTAGGCGCGCCCAATGCCGTTGCTGCTTCGCGCAAGCTCGGGGGTACGAGCAGCAACATATTTTCCGTCGTGCGCACCACAACAGGGATCACGATTACCGCTAAAGCTGCGGCGCCGGCCCAGGCCGAGAAATGCCCCATCGTGATGACCATCATTTCATAGATGAATAGACCGATCACAATAGACGGCGCGCTGAGCAGAATATCGTTGAAGAACCGTACGACGGTAGCCAGCCTTGTATGGCGGCCATATTCCGCAAGATATGTCCCCGCCATGATTCCGATTGGTGTTCCCATAGCGACAGCCAGCGCACTCATCACCAGACTGCCTGCAATTGCATTGAGCAAACCACCGCTCGATCCCGGCGGCGGCGTCATCTCGGTAAAGAGCTGCAGCGAAAGCCCGTCTACCCCTTTGCTGATCAGGGTAAACAAAATGGCTGACAACCAGATCAAGCCGAAAGCCGCAGCCAGAACTGAAAAGCCTAGACAGAAATGCGAGGTGGCGCGGCGGCGCCTGTAGCGGATCTGGTTCATCGCTGCGCCGCCCGTTTCTCAAGCCGCTTCAACATCAACCGTGCAAGGGCCAGAACAATGAAGGTGATAAAGAACAGGATCAGCCCCAAGGCGATCAGTGATGGTACATAAAGCTCGCCCAGCGCCTCGGTGAATTCGTTGGCGATCGCCGCCGAGATGGTGGTGCCCGGTGCGAAGAGCGAGCCATGGATGCGATGCGCATTACCTATGACGAATGTCACGGCCATGGTCTCGCCCAAGGCGCGCCCCAAAGCCAGCATGGAACCACCCACCACGCCAGATCGCGCGAAAGGCAGCACCACATGCCAAACAACTTCCCATGGCGTGCAACCCACGCCATAGGCCGCTTCTTTCAGCATCGCGGGCACGGTTTCAAACACATCGCGTGTCACGGCAGCGATGAAGGGCAAGATCATGATCGACAGAATAAGCGCGCCCGTGAACATGCCTATGCCATAGGGCGGGCCTTCAAACAGTTTTGAAAGCACCGGCACATCGGCAAAGGCTTCAATGAACCAAGGCTGCACAGTCGATTGCAGCAAGGGTGCCAGAACAAACAAACCCCAGATGCCATAGATAATGCTGGGGATACCGGCCAGAAGTTCAACTGCAATGCCAACAGGTCGTTTCAGGCGGGCTGGGCATAATTCCGTGAGAAAAATCGCAATCCCGATGCCCACAGGCACGGCGATCAGCATCGCCATGAAAGATGTCACCAAAGTGCCGGTGATGGGGGCAAGCGCGCCGAATTGCTGTGTGACGGGATTCCATTTCTCGGTCCAAAGAAAGGGCAGGCCAAAAGCCTTGAGCGCCGGCCATGCTCCAACCAGCAAGGCACCCAGCACGCCCAGAAAAATCGCAATCACCACCAGGGCCGCAGCCGTGGCTAAAAAGCGAAACCGCAATTCCTTGTGCCCGAAACCGCGCCACAGATCGGGCCGCTTTGCCGGCGCATTGCTCTGCATCATGTCAGCCATGATCAACTTCGCTAAAGATAAAGAAGATGCGGCCTTGAAAGCTTGGGGGCTGAAGCCTTGCTTCAGCCCCCCAAGCCTTATGGGCCAGTTCGTGTCACTAACCAGATCAGAAATTGGCGCCCTTGATTTCGGCCTTCCAGTTTTTCTGAATGACCTGGATCACATTGTCCGGCAGCGGCACATAATCCAGTGCTTCGGCCATCTTGCCACCCTCAGCAAAAGCCCAGTTGAAGAATTTCAGTGCTTCATTGGCAGCGGCCATATCTTTGGGTTGCTTCGGCACAAGAATGAAGGTCGCGCCAGCGATCGGCCAGGCCTCAGCCGCGCTTTGCCCTGTCAGAATGATATAGAAACCCGGTGTGCGTTCCCAATCCGCTTTTGCAGCAGCCGCCTGAAACGCCGCGGCGGTCGGGGCCACAACATTGCCCGCCTTATTCTTCATCTTCACATAAGACAAACCATTCTGCTTGGCATAGGCATATTCGACATAACCAATCGCGCCCTTGGCTTGGCGGACATTCGCGGCCACACCTTCATTGCCTTTCGCACCAACGCCAACCGGCCATTCCACCGCTGTCGCCGCGCCGACATTGCTAGCCCAGGACGGGCTTTCCTTGCTCAGATAATTGGTGAAGAGAAAGCTGGTGCCCGATCCGTCAGAGCGATGCACCACCACAATCGCGCTGCCCGGCAGATTAAGGCCCGGATTCAGCGCTTTGATATCAGCATGATTCCAGGTTTTGATCTTGCCCTGATAGATATCGGCCACAACCTTGCCCGTCAGCACCATCGCGCCCGCAGCCACGCCCGGCACATTCACCACCGGCACAACGCCACCGATCACGGTGGGAAATTGCACCAGACCCGCTGCATCCAGCTCACCAGCGGTTAGAGGCTTGTCGGTTGCACCAAAGGTTACAGTGCGTGCCTTGATCTGAGCGATACCGCCGCCGGAACCGATGGATTGATAATTGATGCCGGTGCCCGTTTTGGCGCGATAAGCCTCGGCCCATTTGGCATAGACCGGATAGGGGAACGTCGCGCCCGCGCCGGATATATTGGCGGCCATGGCCGTGCTCGCCACAGAGCAAGCCATCACGCCGGCCACGGCGATTGAAGCGGCTTTTCCACCAAAACGGCTGAAGAGGGAAATCATGAAGGTCCTTTCGGAAAATCTTTCATCCGGGCCGGATTGCCCAGGGAACCCGGCCCGGAAGGATTTGTCCCTCAAAGGTCTGGTCGAGGCGGATAAAACCCTCCGCGCATGCAAACCCGATTACAGTTTTGCAAAGCTTTTATGACTGTCCCTGTCCGGGACGATCAGGTTCCATAAACCCCTTAGAAGGCTGAATGATTTCCGCGACTCCGCCATTTTTTAAACCTTTCTCAAGCCCCCAAGGCTTAGAACGCAGCTCGTTGCCGGTGATCCGGGGGTAAATGTGCGATTGGCGCGTCTCCTGCGCATAATTTTTGGCCTTGCGGCGCTGGCGCTTTCGCTTCTGGCGCTGGGCGATATTCTGCTGCATGGGCGGCTCAGCCTCGTTTCCCCCGCAACACTGGTCGGCCTGATCGCGATTGTGATCGCCATGGTGCTGCATGGCTTCATGGTGGTGCAGCAAAGGGCCGACGATCTGCGCCGCAAAACCGCGCAATTCGCCGCCACGTCGGCAGAACTCGAACAATCGCTCAAAAATGCCTCAAGCATGAATGGGCGGCTGCATGAAAGCGAACAGCGCTATAAGGGGCTGGTCGACAGTCAGGGCGACGCGATCTTCCGTCGCGCTGCCGATAGCCGCCTGACCTATGCCAATGACGCTTTTTTCAAACTTTTCGGCCTCACGCCTCAGGAGATGATTGGTCAGCCCTTCACGCCCGACCTGCATCCCGACTGCCGGACCTCGATGTTCGGCACGTTTACAGGTCAGGAAAGCGGCGTGGGCCGAGTGCGCTATGACCAGCATTTACGCACCGCCTATGGCTGGCGCTGGATCGCATGGGAAGATTACGCGATCCGCGATGCGTTCGGGCGCTTGGTCGAAGTGCAAAGCGTCGGGCGGGACATTACCGAGCGCAAAGCCCTGGAAGACGCCCTGACCGAAGCACGCGACCGCGCCGAAGCTGGCAGCCGCGCCAAATCCGGCTTTCTCGCCACGATGAGCCATGAAATCCGCACCCCCATGAATGGCGTGCTGGGGATGGCGCGTCTTTTACTGGAGACCGATCTCAAGGCCGACCAACGCGCCTATGTCGAAGCCATCCACCAATCAGGTGAGAGCTTGCTCACCCTGATCGGCGATATTCTGGATTTTTCCAAAATCGAATCCGGCATGATGGCGCTTGAAGAAGATGAAGTTGATCTACGCAGCCTGATCGAGACTCTGGTCGAATTGCTGGGTATCAAGGCCCATGGCAAAGGTATCGAGATACTCTCCATCATCGATGCGCAAGTTCCTCATATTATTCGCGCTGATGGTCTGCGCCTGCGCCAGATTCTCACCAATCTGGTCGGCAATGCGATCAAATTCACCGAACAGGGCGGTGTCACGCTGCGGGTCTCGCTTGTGCCGGGCACGGCGCGGCGCTTCTTGCGTTTCGATATATGCGACACAGGCGTGGGCGTCGATGAAAGCAAACGCGAAGATATTTTCAGCGAATTTGTGCAGGCTGATTCCAGCCATGCGCGGCGCTTTGGCGGTTCAGGCCTTGGTCTTGCGATCAGCAAAAGGCTGGTCGGCGCAATGGGCGGTGAAATCGGTATCTCCACGGTCGAAAATGGCGGTTCTTTATTCTGGTTCACCTTACCCAGCTTCATTGTGCAAGCCGCGCCGCCAGGTTTTGAGCATGCCCTGACCGATCTCAAGATCGGCATTCTCAGCCATAATGATATGCTGCGCGATGGTCTGTGCAGTCAGGTCATCACCGCGGGCGGGGTGGCTATCACGGATCACACACAAGACCATATAGATGTCGTGCTGGTCGATGCCGGCCATGGCGATCAGGCCAGCCCTGATTACGCCGCACTCCAAAAATTCAATGCGTACAAGAACAAACAATCAAACACTGCATTGCCCGCGATCATCCTGATCACCCCGCAAATGCGCGGCGAATTGGATGCGCTCAAGGCTCAGGGCTTTACCTCATACCTTATTAAACCGCTGCGTCATGCCTCGCTGGTAAAACGCCTGCATGAATCCTTTGGCCGGATTTCATTGGAACTGCCGCCGCTGGATTCAGATTACATCCAAAATCTGCGAAGCCAATCGCGCAGTCAGGCACCGGGCACGGTATCCAATATGCCAGGGCGCAACGGGCTGAAAATCTTGCTGGCCGAAGATAACCCGATCAATGCCTTGCTCACCCGCGAATTGCTGCGCCGCCGGGGCCATCACATCCATGAAGTGGTCTCGGGCGAGGATGCAGTGCAAGCCATGCAGCAAAATGCTTATGATCTTTTGCTCACCGATATTCATATGCCCGGTGTCGATGGGGTCGAGGCCGCGCGCATGATCCGCGCCGAAGAACAACAAAGTGGTCGTCCCCGCACACCGATTGTGGCGCTGACCGCCGATGTGCTGGAGACCGGCAAACAAGCCTGTTCCGACGCAGGCATGGATGGCTTCATCACAAAGCCCATTGACCCGGCGGAATTGGACGCCATGCTTGCAACTCTTTTTCCTGCGGCGCAGGAAGAGAGGGCAGGGCACGAATCAGGTCCCCGTCACGCCGCCTGATGGAATAACATCCAGCCATGGCTCTGCACGCGCGCCCTTGCGCGCGTTAATATCCTGCGAGACCAGCATAAGCTGTATGGACTGAGCCGGGCGAGGGATTGAATTTTGAAAACATCATGGTTTTCCCTGAACCAGTTGCGTGCCTATGGTCAGCCACGCGCGCTTCTAATGCTGGCACTGGGCTTTTCCTCGGGCCTGCCCTTTCTACTTACGGGCAACACATTCGGCTATTGGCTGCGTGATGAAGGCACCGCCCTGACCGCGATCGGCTTTCTCTCCTGGGTTGGTATTGCCTATTCACTGAAATTTCTCTGGGCCCCGCTGGTGGATCGTCTGCCCGCCCCGATTTTCGGCCGTCTTGGTCAACGCCGCGGCTGGATGGCCCTATGCCAGATTATGATCGGGCTCGGCCTGATCGGCATGGCCCTGATCGGCACGCATCATGGTTTGATCGCCGCAGCTATCTTCGCTCTGATCGTCGCCTTCGCCTCCGCGACACAGGATATCGTGATTGATGCCTGGCGCATTGAGATCGTGGCAGGCGAGGAAGAGCTGGGCATTTTATCGGCGGCCTATCAATTCGGCTATCGTATCGCCTTGCTGGCCACTGAAGCGCTGATTCTGATCATCGCCGCAGGTTTCGGCTGGGCCTTTTCCTATATTATTTTCGGGATCCTGATGGGTGTCGGCCTTGCCGCCACGCTTCTTGCCTCTGAACCCGCCCGGGCCGAAGCCGTGGTGCTGCGTAAAGCGATGGACGCTCCGCTGTGGAAATTACGCGGCTTTTTCGATGCGGTGATCGGCCCTTTTGTAGCCTTCTTCCGTAGCCATGGCTGGCTCGCCATCGCCATATTGCTGGCCATCAGCCTTTATCGTCTGCCCGATTTCCTGATGGGCCCGATGACCAATCCTTTCTATCACGATATCGGCCTGTCCAAGGGCGAGGTCGGTGCCATTCGCGGCTCTGTGGGGCTGATCGCCTCCTTTGTCGGCATCGCGCTGGGCGGTTTCAGTGTGCTGCGCTTCGGCCTGATGCCCAGCCTGATCGCGGGCGGTATATTACAGGTCATCGCCACGCTGGGTTTTGCCCTGATGGCCCAGCCCGATCTCGACATCCGCATTTTTGCAGCCGTCATGGCCACGGATAATTTCGCCAATAGTTTTTCAGGTGTCGCCCTGATTTCCTATATGTCGAGCCTGACCAGCCTCGGCTATACGGCAACCCAATATGCGCTGCTGACCTCCAGCTATGCCTGGATCGGCAAAATCGGCAAAGGGTTCTCCGGCGTGGTGGTCGAGGGCCTGAGTACCGGCCACGGGCTCATCGCGGCCTATGGACTCTTCTTTGTCGGCATTGCGGCAATTGGCCTGCCGGCCATTTTCCTGTTTCTTTGGCTGCAACAGCATCTCAAGAAAAAATCGGCCTTATCCACCAAAACCGTGCCGGCACATCCAGCGCCGGATGGCTGAATCACGCCCAAACCCCAGATGAATTACGGGAATTAGCTGAGAGATTGTAATGCTGGATGCGGGCGCCAAGCTGCCGCAAGGGCAAAGGTTTGCTCCCTCCATGGGCAATCAAGTAGAGTGCGCCCCGTCTCGGTGGGCCATATGGCCTGACGATCCGTCACATTTGATATGTATGATCAGGGGTGACGCCTGAGATCGCGGGACGAGGAGAAGCGGTTGGTCAATATCCACGAGCCCGGTCCTGCAGAGGGGCGCTTTGAGCAATGGCCCGTTTTGGCGGTGTCGCGTGATCTCGAAGTGCGTCTGGCCGAGACCGATGAAGAGGTCGAGGCGGCGCAACGTTTGCGCTACCGGGTCTTCTATGAGGAAATGTCCGCCCTCCCGACCCCTGAAATGCGTGCCGCCCGGCGCGATTTCGACCATTTCGATGCGGTTTGCGACCATATTCTCGTGGTTGATCGCGCCCAGCAGGATGCCCTGGGCCAACCCATCGTCGTCGGCACCTATCGGCTGATGCGCGATGCCGAGGCGGCCAAGGTAGGTGGGTTCTATACGGCAAACGAATATGACATCGCCCCCATGCTGGCCAGCCTCCCAGAAGGCACGCGTTTTCTGGAACTGGGCCGCTCCTGTATTCTCAAGGCCTATCGCACCAAGCCTGTCACGATGCAGCTTCTATGGCGCGGGGTGATGGCCTATGTCGCCCGCTTCGACATTGATCTGATGTTCGGCTGCGCCTCGCTGGCAGGCACCGATCCCGCCGCGCTGGCCCTGCAATTATCCTATCTGCATCATTTCCATGCCTTGCCGCCGGATGTCCGGGTGCGGGCCCAGCCGCATCTTTTTGTCGACATGAATCTGATGCCCAAGGATGCCATCGACCCCAGAGAAGCCCTGCGTAGCTTGCCGCCTTTAATTAAAGGCTATGCCAGAGCAGGGGCGCTCATCGGCGAAGGGGCGGTGATCGACCAGCAATTCGGCACCACCGATGTCTTCATCTATCTGCCGGTTGCCAAAATCGACACACGCTATCGCAGCCGCTTCGGCAAAAGCGATTAAACTGTTTTTTTCGCCAATTGGCGCTCGATCGCATCCCAGACCAGCGCCGCTATATCCGCCCCGCCAAAACGCCTGATCTCCCAGATGCCGGTGGGGGAGGTGACATTGATCTCGGTCAGATAATCCCCGATCACATCAATGCCCGCGAAAATCAGCCCGCGCTTTTTCAGCTCCGGCCCTAAGGCCGCACAAATCTCTTTTTCCCGCGCCGTCAATTCGGTGGCTTCTGGTCTGCCGCCAACATGCATATTTGAACGCGCTTCGCCCAAAGCCGGCACACGATTGATCGCACCGGCATATTCACCATCGACCAGAATGATCCGCTTATCGCCCTTGCGCACATCGGGCAGATAACGCTGCACGATTATCGGCTCACGATAAAAGGCCGTGAACATTTCCAGCAGGCTGCCAAGATTTTCGTCATCCTGTCGGATACGAAACACGCCGGCGCCACCATTGCCATAAAGCGGCTTTACAATAATGTCCTGATATTTGGCGCGAAAACGATCAATTTCGGCACGATCGCTTGTGATCAAAGTGGGCGGCATCAGATCCCGAAACTGGGTGACAAAAATCTTCTCCGGCGCATTGCGCACTTCGGCCGGATTGTTGAGCACAAATGTTTTGGGATGGATACGTTCCAGAATATGTGTCGCCGTAATATAGGCCATATCAAAGGGCGGGTCCTGACGCATCAATACGACATCGAGCCTGGACAGATCGATCACCGAGTCTTCGCCCAGGCTGAAATGATCGCCTTTGATATTGCGCACCAATAACGGCCTGGCCTTTGCAATCACCTCGCCATCCGCCAGCGACAGATCACGCGGCCCATAATAAAATAAACGCGCCCCGCGCGATTGTGCTTCCAGCGCCAGGGCGAATGTGGAATCACCCGCTATATCGATACGCTCAATCGGATCCATCTGAATGGCGACATTAAGGGTCATTGGCCTGTCCTAATTCAACTTACGTTTCAGCGCCTGCAAGGCCAACGCTGCTTCATTCAAAGATGGCTCACCGGGCATACTTAAAAGCACAACAGCTTCATAAGCTTTAGAGGCCGCCCCAAGTGATCCTGTGGCCTCTTCCAGATGCGCAAGTTCCAACCATAAATCTTTGCGGCGTGGCCCGATCAAAGCCATGCGCCGCGATATATCCCGCGCCCGGATCATATCTTTGGCGTTCAGTGCCCGCAGTCGCAGATTATTCTGCAAGCGTAACAAAACATCCGTATCGCTGACCGGCTCCATAGACTGCGGGAGCTGTTCCGCCATGGCCGAAAGCCGCGGCGAGGCAGAGGGGTTTTCGCTATCCATCACCAGACCGCCATGAAAGGGATCGAGCAGCACATCATCATCGCCGCGACATAGACGCAGCAAAAAATGGCCCGGCGAATTCAGCCCTTCCGCCGCGAAGCCCGCCGCCCGCGCGGCATGGATATATAAAATCCCGAGTGAGACCGGCAGGCCGCGCCGCCGGTCGATCACAGCCATGAGATCGGCATTTTGCGGCGCGTTGTAGCTTACCCTGTCACCATCATAGCCATAACGCCCGGCCAGCAAGGCCGCCAAAGCATGAGCCGCACTTTCCGCCGATGGCAGAACACAAATTTCTTCGCGCGCTATGGCGGAAATTTCTTTGAGATGACCGATATAGGGCTCTAGCGCAGTTCCGCCATGGTCAAGACTGGCCAACATCAGGGCCGCCTCAGCCAGATCATGCGGACCGTCGCCCGCCTCGCCCAGTTTTTTAAGATAAATCGCAGGATCCAGTGCCATTGTCTCAGTCTGCCTCAGAGCGTCTCATGACGCCATGCGTCTTGGATATGGCGGGGCAGGCTTCCCCTGCCATAGGTCACCAGATCGAACCGCAAGCCCCGCACATGGTTTGCCTGCCGGGCCGCCAGCCATAGAAATGCCGCCTGTTCGATACGCCGCCGCTGCTGCGCCGACAGAGACTCTAAGGCCCCCTGATGATTGCCCCGCGCCTTGACCTCGATAAAGCATAAAATTCCGCTTGGGCTTTTGGCGATGACGTCAATCTCGCCCGCCCTGTTGCGCACCCGATAGCCCAATATGCGATAGAATTTACACGTCAGGAGCAGCATCGCGAGATATTCGCTGATCCGACCGCGCTGCAATGCGCGCCGTCCTAGTGCGGCGCGCTTGGGTAATCCCTTACTCTTTGGCATCGCGTTTCTTGCGGTCCAATCCCATGGCGTAAATCATTTTGCGCGGCTGGTCCAAAGCCTCCGCCACCAGATCGCTCGCCGCTTTCAAAGGCATGAAGGCCAAGGCCTGATCCAGTAATTTTTCGATCTTGCCGAGATCGGGCGCATCTTCCCTTGCGCCCTCGATCACCACCGTGATCTCGCCTTTGGGCTGCGGCTGGCCCGCATAAAAGGCCGCCAGCTCGTTCAGCGTATTGCGACGGACCTCTTCATGCAACTTGGTCAATTCCCGCGCCACCGCGGCTTTGCGCGGCCCCAATAGATCGGCCATATCCGCCAAAGAGTCCGCAAGCCGTGGTCCCGATTCAAAAAAGATCAGTGTCGCGGTTTGATGTTTGAGCCGATCCAGGGCGCTGCGCCGTTCGCCTGCGCGTTGCGATAAAAAACCCGCGAATAAAAACTGATCGCTGGGCAAGCCCGATAGTTGCAATCCGGTCAATACGGCCGATGCGCCGGGTATGGCATGGACCGCGATAAAATCAGCCAGCGCCGCACGCACCAATTTATATCCCGGATCAGATATAAGCGGCGTGCCCGCATCACTGACCAGCGCCACCCGCGCGCCTTTTTTCAAGCGCTCCACCAGCTTGGGCCGCTCACGCTCCCCATTATGATCATTATAGGCGAGCAACGGTTTGCGAATGCCATAGATCGCCAGTAGCCGAGAGGTCACGCGCGTATCTTCGGCAGCAATCACATCACAGGTCTGCAATACTTCGAGGGCCCGCAACGTTATGTCTTTGGCATGGCCGATCGGTGTCGCCGTCAGATAGAGACCCGGCGCCAAAAGACCCGCCTCACCTGTTTTCATATCTTTCTGCGTCACGAATGAGACCCTTGTGCCTGATATGCCTGATTTGCGCATACCGGTATTGCTCATATCCTATTCCCCACGACTTATCCCGGCCCAGTTTTTTCCCGCGTCTCGCCGCCGCGACTGGCGTCGCCGCATCAGAGGCCCTAATCTGTCCGCCGAGATATCCAGCCCCGCCATGTCCCGCCCATGAGTCTGATTTCTGTGATCCCCACCTTGCCGAGTGTGAACCAAAATTCGCGCCTCCGGTCCCTCTCCAGAGTCAGCCTGATCTGCCTCATGGCGGCCATAACTGGCCTTGCCGGCTGTCAGTCAAGCGGCCCTAAATCCCGCGCCCCCGCGCCGGCTGCCCCGGCTGAACCGCTGGCCCCTCATCAGCTCAGCGCTGAGTCCCCCAATTTCCTGCGTCTGAGCAAAAGCCCGACAGATCGCCCGCCGGTGCGGATCGGCCTTTTACTCCCCTTTTCCAATGGTTCGGCGGCGACACGTAATCTTGCCAATTCCATGCTGAATTCGGCCCAGATGGCGATTTCCGATACGGAAAATCCCGACCTGCTGCTGATCCCGGCTGATGAAGGCACAAATCCGGCCGATGCCGCCAAAGCCGCCCGCAAATTGCTGGCTTCGGGCGCGGAAATCATTGTCGGCCCGCTTTTCGCCGGGTCCGTCAAATCCGTGGCCCCCCTGGCGCGCGATTCCGGCGTCCCTGTGCTCGCCCTCTCGACCGATAGGGCCGTGGCCGGACATGGCGTCTATCTTCTCAGCTTTCAGCCGGAAAATGAGATTCACAGCATTGTCGCTTATGCCGCGTCCAAGGGGCGGCGCAATTTCGCGGCTCTGATTCCGCAAAATGATTATGGGGATCGGGTGGCGGCGGCCTTTGCCGAAGCCGTGGCAGCCCGCAAAGGCCGGGTCACCGAAATTCAGCGCTTCAATCCCGCCCAACCCCAAATCGATCTTCAAGCCGCCGCCATTGCCCGTTCCAATCCCGATAGTTTGCTGATCGCGCAGGGCGGTTCAGCCTTGCGTAGTATCGCCCCCATGTTACGGGCCCATGGTGTGGATATGGAAAAGGTCAAATTACTTGGGACCGGCCTTTGGTATGACCCCGCCAATGCCCGTGAACCCGCTTTAGCGGGCGCCTGGATCGCCGCGCCCGCACCCCATGCTCAGGATGGTTTCGGCCAGAAATATCGCAGCATCTTCGACTCCAGCTCGCCGCAATTGGCGACACTGACCTATGATGCGATTTCCCTTGTGGGCTTGATGGCCCCGGGCGAGCCCTATCGCCGCTTTAATCGCTACGCGCTGACAGATCCCAATGGTTTTGCCGGTGTGGATGGTATTTTTCGCTTCAAGCCGGATGGCACAGCCGAGCGCGGTCTTGCCATTCTTACCGTGACACCAGAAGGCTTCAAAGTGATCGCGTCGCCGCCTGCTACATTCCAGCAGGCTGGATTTTAGACAGCCAGTTCCGCAATCACCGAGTTCAGCACCAGACGGCCCTTCGGGGTCGCCCTGATACGCGCGCCGTCCTGCACCAGCCAACCGCCTTCGATCAGCGGATCAAGCCGGGCTTGTTCCGGTGCGGCGCCCCAGCGTTGTCCATATGCCGCCAGATCGATCCCTTCGCGCAGGCGCAAATGCATCAGCAGATGTTCGCGCGCCGCACTGACGTCATCGATAGGCTGTCGCGCGAAGCCAAAGCCTTGTTCCGCCACACGCGCCTGCCAACGCTCCGGCAAGGCTTCGCATTGCGTAGCAATACGACCTTCACGCAAACTGAGTCGGCCATGCGCCCCCGGCCCGACGCCAACATAATCCCCATAGCGCCAATAGATCAGATTATGCCGCGACTCCGCGCCAAGCCGCGCATGATTGGAAATTTCATAGGCGGGCAGACCCGCAGCCTCTGTGATCTCCTGTGTCACCTCATACAGCGCCACAGCCCGTTCATCGTCGGGAATGATCAATTTGCCCTGCCGCGCCAAAGTCGCAAAAGGCGTTTGCGGTTCAATCGTCAATTGATAGAGGGATAAATGTTCAGTGCCAAAGGCCAGGCCTTCGCGTAATTCCGCGCCCCATTGCGCCATTGTCTGATCGGGCCGCGCATAAATCAGATCAAAAGACACCCGCTCAAATGTCGATTGCGCAAGACGGATCGCAGACTTTGCCTCCTGCGCATCATGCAAACGGCCCAGCATTTGCAAATCTGCATCATTGAGCGCCTGCACGCCCAGCGACAACCTATTCACACCCGCCGCGCGATAATCCCGAAACCGCGCCGCTTCTACACTGGCGGGATTGGATTCCAGCGTGATCTCAATATTTTCAGCCAGAGGCCAAAGCGCGGCAATCGTCTCCAAGACCTGCGCCACCGCCGCGCCGCGCATCAGTGAAGGCGTACCGCCGCCGAAAAAAATCGCATCCACTTGCGGGCGGATTTCTTGTAGCGCTGCTACCGAGCGCAATTCCTGCATAATAGAAGCGACCCAGCCAGCCTCATCCAATTGGGTGCGCACATGGCTGTTGAAATCGCAATATGGGCATTTGGCCGCGCAAAAAGGCCAATGCACATAAATGCCAAAATCACTCATCCGAGCGCAGCGACAAATTTTGCAAAAGCGCGCGCGCGATGGCTCATCGCATGTTTTTGCGCAGGCTCGATTTCCGCAAAGGTCTGCTGCATACCGTCAGCGATAAAAATCGGATCATAGCCAAAGCCTTTTTCGCCGCGCGGCGGAAAAGTCAGCAGGCCCGCAATCTCGCCTTCAAAAATCTCCACCGCACCATCCGGCCTGGCCAGCGCCAGAGCACAGACAAATTTGGCGGACCTATCGCTGGCACCTGTTTTCTGCAGCGCCTCTTCCACCTTTTGCATGGCGCGTGAAAAATCTTTTGTATCGCCTGCCCAGCGCGCCGAATAGATGCCCGGCGCGCCATCCAAAGCTGCCACCATCAAGCCTGAATCATCTGCCAGCGCCATAAAACCACTTGCTTGCGCTGCAGCGCGGGCTTTCAAAACCGCATTGCCGGCAAATGTGCTTTCCGTTTCTTCCGGTTCGGGCAGACCCAATTCGCCCGCTCCCTTGATAACCAGCCCATAGGGCTGCAGCAGCTCCGCAATCTCGCGCAGCTTGCCGGAATTATGGCTCGCCAGAACAAGTGTAGAGCCGCGCTGCAAAATCATGACAAAGCTGATTTCTGCAACTGGATCAGTTCGCCAATGCCTTTGCGGGCAAGAGCCAGCAATTCGCCCAATTGCGCTTCGCTAAAGGGCTCGCCTTCTGCCGTGCCCTGAATTTCCACCAGCCCGCCTGAGCCGGTGATAACAAAATTCGCATCGGTTTCTGCCGTGGAATCTTCGTCATAATCCAGATCGAGCACCGGCACGCCTTTATAAATCCCGCAGGAAATCGCAGCGACATGATCCTTCAGCACGGGCCGTGTCACCATGCCGACTTTCTGCATGAAATTCAGACATTGGGCCAAAGCCACATAGGCTCCGGTGATGGATGCTGTGCGCGTGCCGCCATCGGCTTGCAGAACGTCACAATCAATCGCGATCTGTTTTTCGCCCAAAGCCGATAAATCCGTCACCGCCCGCAAGGACCGCCCGATCAGCCGCTGAATTTCCAATGTCCGGCCCGATTGTTTGCCGGCGGCCGCCTCGCGCCGCATCCGGCTGCCGGTAGAGCGGGGCAGCATGCCATATTCCGCGGTCACCCAGCCTTTGCCGGTCCCTTTGAGAAAAGGCGGCACGCGCTCTTCCAGGCTGGCCGTGACCAGAACATGGGTATCACCGAATTTGACCAGACATGAGCCTTCGGCATGTTTGGCAAAACCGGGTTCCAGAGTCACTTTACGCATCTGGTCAAAGTCGCGCTGGCTGGGGCGCATAGGGTCATCTCTTGAAGTAGGGTGTTTCAAGGGCTACCTAGCGGCAATGGGCAATGGGCGCAAACCAGCAATTTGTCATAATGTTTTTTCGTGAAACCATAGTGACTTAGGTGGATCAAAGCTTTGGACGTGGCAGTAAGTCTGCAATTGGGTGAATTGGGCGAACGGCCCAGAGAGGTTTTCCGCAATCTGGTGGAAGCTTTTCTGGCCTCGGGCGAACCTGTGGGCTCGCGCACCTTGTCCCAAAAGCTGCCGATCAATCTCTCCCCAGCCTCGATCCGCAATGTTATGGCGGATCTGGAACATATGGGCCTGCTCTATGCCCCCCATACCAGCGCAGGCAGGGTTCCCACGGAACGCGGGCTTCGGCTCTTTGTCGATGGCATGTTGGAAATCGGCGACCTCGCCCCGTCTGAACGCAGCACGATCGAACATCGCTTATCGGGAACCGGGCGCGGTATCGAAGATGTACTGACCCAGGCCACCGCCATGCTGTCGGGCCTGTCGCGCTGCGCCGGGCTGGTGGTCGCGGCCAAACAGGATTCCGCCCTCAAACATATAGAATTTGTCGCCGTGTCCCCGGGCAAGGCCCTTGTCATCATGGTCACCGAAGATGGCACGGTCGAAAATCGCCTGATGGATGTGCCGCCCGGCCTGCCGGTTTCGGTTCTGGCTGAGGCCTCGAATTATCTCAATGTCCGCCTGCGTGGCCGTACATTGGATGTCGCCCGGGTGGAAATTCTGCGCGAATTAGAGAGCAAGCGGGCCGAGCTGGACCAGCTCTCGGTCAAAATTGTCGCCGAAGGTTTGGCGACCTTGGCCGGCCCATCCGGACAAAAAAGCAGTGCCGAAGAAAAGGTGCTCATCGTCCGCGGCGCCTCCCATCTGCTGGAGACAATGGAAGCGCAAAGCGATCTGGAGCGCATACGCACCCTGTTTGATGATATTGAACGGCAGAATGATTTGATTCAGCTGCTCGAACTGGCCGGAAAAGGTGATGGAGTGCGCATCTTTATCGGCTCGGAAAACCGTCTCTTCAGCCTTTCAGGCTCATCTATCGTCGCCGCCCCCTATGCCAATGCGCAGGGGAAAATTGTCGGGGTGATTGGCGTGCTTGGTCCCACCCGTTTGAATTATGCCCGTATCATCCCCATGGTCGACCACACCGCCAAAGTGGTGGGTCGGCTTTTGGGCTGAGCTCACAAGGAAATGTCATGACTGCCGAAAGCGAAACCGAAATCCCCTTGGAAACCGAAAATCCAGCTGCTGAACCGGCCGAGGAAACTGCGCCGCATGAGCTTGACCTGCTGCGCGCCGAGAATGCCGATCTCAAGGACCGTCTCTTACGCGCGCTGGCCGATGCCGAAAATATCCGCCGCCGCGGCGAGCGTGAGAAAAACGATGCGTCGCAATATGCCATAGCCAAATTCGCCCGCGATATACTGGGTGTCGCCGATAATTTTCAGCGCGCCATCGAAGCCTGCCCGCAAGAGGCGCGCGAAAACGCCAATCCGCAGGTCAAGGCCGTGATCGAAGGCGTGGAAGTGACCGAACGCCAATTGCTCTCCACCTTGGAAAGCCATGGCATCAAAGCGATTGATACAAGTGATGGCCGGTTCGATCCCAATCTGCATCAGGCCGTGGTGGAAGTGCCGGGTTCCGGCAAGCCCAAGGGCACCATCGTGAGCACGATCCAGGCCGGCTATAAAATCGGTGATCGTTTGCTGCGTCCCAGCATGGTGATGGTGGCGAAAGATGACCCCGCGCCCAGTGGCAGCACCGTCGATACAAGCGCCTGATCCAACGCCAGCCCATCCATTCAGGGGAGATTTCAATGCCGATCCGTATCGTTGTGGCCGGCGCTGCCGGGCGTATGGGCCAGGCCCTGATCCAGTCCATTTCCCAAAGTCAGGATCTGGAATTATGCGGCGCGCTGGAAGCCCCCAGCCATCCCGATCAGGGCATGGATGCGGGCCAATTGTCAGGCATGAAAGCCCTTGGGGTCAGCCTCAGCAGTGATGCGCTTGCCGTCATCGCCAAGGCCGAAGCGATTGTTGATTTCACCGCTCCTAAAGTTTCGCTGGAATTGGCTGATCTGGCGGCGCAGGCCCGCATCACCCATGTCATCGGCACGACAGGTTTCACCGCCGCCGAAGAACAGCGCCTGCATGCCGCCGCCCGCCATGCTGTGATCGTCAAATCCGGCAATATGAGCCTGGGGGTCAATCTTCTGGCCGCACTGGTGGAACAGGCCGCCAAAGCCTTGCCCGATTTCGATATTGAAGTCGTCGAGATGCATCATCGTCATAAAGTCGATGCGCCATCCGGCACGGCCTTGCTATTGGGCGAAGCCGCCGCCAAGGGGCGCGAGATAGCTTTGGCGGATCATGCGATACGCAGCCGCGATGGCCATACAGGCGCGCGCTCGGCCCGTTCCATCGGCTTTGCGGCGTTACGCGGCGGCACCGTTGTGGGCGATCATGATGTTATTCTGGCCGGGCCGCAGGAACGTATCGTGCTGCGCCACATTGCCGAAGACCGAAACATTTTCGCACAAGGCGCACTCACCGCCGCGCGCTGGGGGCAAGGTAAAAAACCCGGCTTTTATTCCATGAAAGATGTTTTGGGTCTTTAAAACCGCCTGAGCTTTTAAAGCTTGGCAGCCTGATTTTCTGCTTTGGCATATTCCACCGCCAGCAAGGCACGCTTGCGCTCCAGGCCCCAATGATAGCCGGTCAATTCGCCATTGCGCCCAAGCACGCGATGGCACGGAATGAGATAGCCAATCGGGTTACGTCCCACCGCAGAGGCCACTGCTCTGGCCCCGCGCGGCTGCGCCAGATGATCCGCCAACCCGCTGTAACTCACCACCTGTCCCACCGGAATTTCCAGCAAAGCCTGCCAGACCTTGATCTGGAAAGGCGACCCCATGAGGTGTAACGAAATATCCGCGGGCAGCGGATCAGGCCCGAATATCTGCCGCGCCAGAACAGCGATAGAAGCGGGCGCATGAATATAAGTCGCGCGCGGCCAGCGAATCTGCATCTCGGCCAGCACTTTGGCATCGTCCTCATCGACGAAAGAAAGTCCGCAAATGCCTTTTGCGGTCGCCATGATCAGCACGGGGCCAAAAGGGGAGGGCGCATAATCATAGTCGATCCGAAGTCCTGCCGCCCCTTTGGCATAATCGCCAGGCGTCATAGATTCCCATTTCAAGCATAAATCATGCAGCCGGGAGGATCCTGACAACCCGGCCGCATACGCCGCTGCCATGACACTGGCACCCTGACGCAATTGCGCCTTGGCCTTATCCAGCGTCAGATGGGCAATGAAGTGTTTGGGGCTCACCCCGACATAGCGCGAGAAAAGCCGCTGAAAATGAAAGGGCGAGAGGTCATATTCTCTCGCCACCTCTTCTAATCCTGGTTGATCGGCATAAGTCTGGGCCAGCCGCAAAATCGCCCGGCGGATAAGCTGCCAATTATGATCTTGATCTCTCATCCTTCCAACATGCGCCAGATCAGGTCAGGTTTCGACCCGAATCTTGCGCATGTCTACAGAAGAAAATCAGATCTCACCCTTAGCGGCAGCGACGGTTATATTCCCGCTTACCGCCATTTTTCTTCCAATAGGGATCGCCCAGATTGAGATCGCAAGGATCGGTCAGGCCACCGATGGCGGCACCAGCGGCGGCGCCAATCGCAGCGCCTGTTGCGGGCGTACCAGTCGCAAGGCCAATTACGGCACCTGCACCAGCGCCAATACCTGCACCAGATAGGGCGCGTTCACCGGGCCGGGTCCCGCATGACGCCACCGTCAAAGCGAATGCCAAAACGACGCCAAGTGCCATTGCTCCAAATCTCATTATTACCTCCTGGTATTAGGTTACACAGATAACGGGCGCTTTTGCCAAATCGTTCCCCAAACCATCTCTTTCAACCGGCGCTGTTTTAAGGCATTTCTGTGGCGGGGCTTAACAAATTGCAAACGATGTCACGCTCATTGCCGCTCAAATCGATCGCGCTCTTTTTCGCGCGCCTACAAGAATCCTGTCCCGAACCTGAAACAGAATTAAACTACAGCAATCCTTACACATTGCTTGTCGCCGTAACCCTCAGCGCCCAGTCCACCGATAAGGGCGTTAATCGCGCTACGGAAAAACTTTTCAAAATTGCCGACACACCAAAAAAAATGGTGGCGCTGGGCGAAGAGAAACTGATCGACCATATCAAAACGATCGGCCTCTACCGCACCAAGGCGAAGAATGTCATCGCCCTGTCAAAAATCCTTGTCGCCGACTATGGCAGCGAAATTCCCCGCACCCGCGACGCCTTGCAGACCCTGCCAGGTGTCGGTCGCAAAACCGCCAATGTCGTACTCAATGTCGCCTTTGGCGAAGATACAATGGCCGTGGACACCCATATTTTTCGGGTCTCCAATCGCACCGGCTTGGCGCCGGGCAAAAATGTTTTGCAGGTGGAACTGGGTCTCGATAAACGCATACCCGAACCTTACCGGGTACATGCCCATCACTGGCTCATTCTGCATGGCCGCTATATATGCGTGGCCCGCACACCCAAATGTCCGGTCTGCGTGGTGCGTGACCTATGTCTCTATAAAACAAAAACCGTTGAAGGCCCCAAAGCACCCGTCAAAACAACTGCGCGAAAATCAATAGCAAAGCGCAAACCTATTTAGGAGAACAGCGTGTCCCACGCATACGATGTCGCCGGCCTCGGCAATGCCATTGTGGATGTGATCGCCCCTGTCGAGGAACGGTTCCTCGCCCAAAACGGCATCGACAAAGGCGTGATGACCTTGATCGACGAGACACGCGCCAGCGCTCTCTATGCATTACTCCCGGATGGCAAAGAAATCGCCGGTGGCTCCGCCGCCAATACGATGGCGGGCCTTGCCTCGCTAGGCGGCAATGGTCTGTTCATCGGCAAGGTGAAAGACGATCGTCTGGGTCAGAGCTTCATCCAAAGCATGGCGCAGACCGGCATCGATTATCCCACCATCCCTGCGCAAAATGGCAAAGCCACGGCTTGCTGTCTGATCGCCGTCACGCAGGATGGCCAGCGCAGCATGAACACATTTCTGGGTGCAAGCACTGAACTGACGCCCGGCGATATCGACACGGATAAAATCGCCCAATCCCAAATTCTCTATATCGAGGGCTATTTGTGGGATGCACCCGAAGCCAAAGCCGCGATCAATCTTGCCATCCGCACGGCGAAACAAGCGGGCCGCAAAGTCGCCTTCAGCCTGTCGGACCCATTCTGCGTCAGCCGCTGGCGCGATGAATTTGTCCGGCTTTGGCAAAATGATCTCGACATTCTTTTCGCCAATGAGGAAGAAGCCAAAGCGCTGTTTCAGGTCAGCGATTTTGACGCCGCCCTGCAACAGGCCCGGCATCTCAGCAAGAATGATGGCATTCTAGCACTGACCCGTTCAGAAAAGGGCTGTGTGATCGCGCGCGGCGCAGAGGTTCATGTGATCGATGCCATGCCCATCGCCCAGCTCGTCGATACAACCGGCGCAGGCGATCAATTCGCCGCCGGTTTTCTCTATGGCCTGACCCATGGCAAAACATTGGAACAAAGCGGCAGATTGGGCGCACTGGCTGCTGCCGAAGTGATCGGCCATTATGGCGCGCGCCCTGAAACAAATCTGGCCACGCGCGCGCAGGCAGCCAATCTTCTCTAATCGCCGATAAGATGACATTCGACGGCGCGCCGATGCGGCGCGTCGCGATGTTCAAACACATATACGCCTTGCCATGTCCCCAGCATCAGCTGTCCATCACGTAACGGAATGCTAAGCGAGGTCGGCAAGAGCGCCGCGCGAATATGGGCGGGCATATCATCCGTGCCTTCTTCCCGGTGGCGATAGAGCACCGGATCGCGCGAAACCAGGCGCAGAAAAAACGCCTCCAGATCGCGTAATACATCCGGATCGGCATTTTCCTGAATAATCAGAGAAGCTGATGAATGGCGAATAAAACAGCTCAGCAAGCCAGACTTAATCCCACTGCGATGCAGCGCTGGCTCAAGATCAAGCAGATAAAGTCCCGGTCCCTTTGTCTCCATCTGATGCGTATGAAAATATTGGCGCATCAGAAGGGCTTGCGCAGATAAATATAAACCGCCCCATCCCCGCCATGCTTGCGATGCGCAGGCACGGTTTGCGCAATGAGCCCCGCCAAATCAGGCTCGCCCAGCCAGCGCGGCAGGGCCCCCTTCAAAACACCACGACGCTTGCTATCCAGTCCCAGATCAAAGGCTTCATCCGCACCCGGCGCAGGCGCGCCCTTTCCAGTCACCACGAGCACGAGGCGCATCCCATGCTGATGCGCCTTGCGCAAAAAATTGCTCAAGGTCCGATAGGCGGCCTGTTCAGTGTAACCATGCAAATCCAGCTTGGCATCTGGCTCCAGCAATCCTTTGCGCAAACGCTCTGCGGTGCCGCCATCAATCCCGGTCGGCCCCACCGCGCCAGACCTTAGCGGCTGGCTTTTGGGTAAAATACTTTTCACCAATGGCACTGTTTCGCGAAAGCCCAGTTCAAATTCGCGCTTTTCGTCAGGCGTGACGGTGCGTGCCTTATCACTGCTCATGCGCCACCTTCGGCACAGCAAGCTCCTTGGGCAATAAAACAAAGAAACGTCCTTGAGCCTTCAGCGATCCGGCAATCCGTTCAGCGCGCGCAGTACTGCCCCAATAAATATCGCCGCGCAGACCGCCGCGAATGGCCCCGCCCGTATCCTGAGCAATCAGAACTTTGTGATAGGGGGCATCTTCCACCGTGGTGGCTATAAAAAGCGGAACACCCATGGGATGCAGCCGCCCATCCACCGCCATACTGCCCTCTGCCGTCAAAGGCACGCCTTGCGTTCCGGGACTACCCGCACGTGGATCGGTAATCGGATTCAGATTGAAGAAAATATAAGAGTCATTGCTCTGCATGATCTGCTGCGCGCGCGTCGGATTGGCTTTCAACCAGGCCCGTATCGATGGCATGGAGACAGTCTCCAGCGTCATCTCACCTTGCTGCACCAAAGTTTTGCCAATCGCCGTATAAGGCCAGCCATTCTGCGCGGCATAATTTATCCGCATCTGCTGGCCGTCTTCAAAAACCAGGCGCCCCGATCCCTGAATATGCAGAAAGAACGCATCCACCGGATCGGCCGCATAGGCCAGAATCCGCGCGGATGCAGGCGGGGCCGCTTCAATCTGCGCCCGTGTGGCATACGGAATTAAGCGCTGCCCCACGATCCGCCCTGCAAGGCGCTCGCCCTTCAAATTTTCCCGAAAGGCCCCCAGATCGAGCGAAATCAAATCCCTCGGCGGTGCCAGCAACGCTGTTTGATATAAGCCTTGGCGGGTTTTGCTGGCGCGCAATTCCGGCTCGTAATAGCCCGTCAGAAGTCCTGCCTTATGCCCGTCCTCCGACAGCGCATAGGGCCTGAAATAGTGTTCCCAGAACAGTCCTGCCTGTTGCGCGCTCACATCCCGCGCGGGCACCGCCTTACAGGCCCGGTGCCAATCACCATAAGTCCCGGCATAGGCCGGACCCAATTTCCGTGCCGCATCGCGTTTGAGAAACAGCGCACAGGAGCGGGAAAAGGCCGCCAGCGCCGCGCGTGAATCCCCGGTCTGCCAATCCGGTAAGTCTGAAAATCCGACAGGCGTAAAATGCAGCAGCGGCGCTTTCGTCGTTGCAGCCACCGTTTTTTCTGGCGGAGTTTTTTGAAGCTGAGCAGGCTGGGTGCTGCTGCAAGCTGCAAGCAAGGCCACAGCCAGAAGTGCAGGCAACACAAAGAGCCCGCTCGGCAGGCCCCGTTGCAGTGGCTCTGATAAACGGCGCAATCGTATAACCCGGTGCTTAAACGTCTTCGCCGGATGTGGCGATCAACGTCCAATTGGGATCGCGCGAAGTGACATCGCGGGCAAAGGTCCAGATATCAGTGACGTCGCGCACCGCATTGGCATCACCCTCAATCACCACACCATCTTCATTCTTGGTAAGGGTGATATATTTGGACTGGAAGGCCAATGTCACTTCGGCAAGATTGGATTTCAGCTCAGCCTGCACAAAGCGCACGCCGGAAAAGCCGACAAAGGTCAGCTCAACCACTTCCTTGCGTTCTTCATGACCGCTGATAACGGAATCGAATGCGCTGAAAACTTCATCGCTGAGCAAGGGCCGCAATGTCGTGCGATCGCCCTGCGCAAATGCCGTGACGATCATCTCATAGGCGCCCTTGGCCCCCTGAATAAAGTCTTCCGATTCAAATTTACGATCCACCAGTTTGATGTCCATCAAACCGCGGCTCACCGCATCGCTGGGTTTATCGGCGGCATTGGCTGTGCGCGTCGCCATACGGTCGGGCAGGGTGACGACATTACCACCCGCCGCATTGTCACCGGGCGGCGATGTTTGTTCGCGATAGCGCTCAGGCAGCTTGTCGCGATATTTTTCCTGCGGATTTTTTTCATGTCCGGTCTTACGCCCCAGCACCGAATAGAGCCGGAACAACACGACACCGGCTACAACAGCCGCAAGAATAATTTCAAACATGGGCGCTTCAGGCATTGTTAAGAACCTTCCGGCTCGGCCGGCTTTAGAAGTGTAACCTAGCCCTCAAAGACCGTCATGGTCCAGCAGGCCAGAAAAGAGGCAAAGCTTTCTATATGGGACGTTTCAGCCGGATTGCCAGATTAATCGACAATAGACTTACTTCCTCTGTCCGGCCGCAATACCCCAGTTACCAGCTCTTTGCGTCGAACTCAGGGCAAAAGCCGGTACCTTCCCTTGTCATTGCGGCGCGATCCATGGTAGCGCGCTGACCTTCATTGACCGCCCGGCTACCTATCCAGATAGCTGGCCGCTAACAAGCCGCCCCTTAACAAGCCCGGCACTCATAAAGCTGGGTCTTAAAGGGCCAGGCACTTATAGAGATTGGGATAATATGAGCGACCAAGGATTTTCTAACGGGAATGGCAGTGCCAATGGTGCCATGGGCGGGGCCGATACGGATCAGGCGGGTACAGCCCCGCGTTTGCAGGTCCTCACTCAGTTCGTCCGCGATCTGTCCTTTGAAAATCCGGGTTCCACTATGCAGGTGCAAGGCCGCCCGCAAATCGATTTCGGTGTCGATCTTCAGGCCCGCCGGCTGGAAAACGGCCCTTTTGAAGTCGAGCTGAAACTCCGTGCCACCGCCAAGGCCGAAGATAAGGCCTTGTTCGTGTTGGAACTTGTCTATGTCGGCTTGTTCGGCCTGCACAATATCCCCGAAGATGTGATCGAGCGCGTCTTGCTCATTGACGGCCCGACCCTGCTTTTCCCCTTCGCGCGCCGCATCGTGGCCGATTGCGTCCGTGACGGCGGCATGCCGCCGCTGATGATCGAACCGATCGACTTTGCAGGTCTGTACATGGCCAAACAGCAGGAAATGCAGCAGCAACGCGCCGCGCAAAGCCCGACCCAGATCGTCTGATCGGTCAATATCCAAAATGTCAGCCGGGCTGAGGGGGAACTTTCAGCCCGGTTTTATTTTGGGATCAAGGGGCGGCTTTAATTAGGCCCCAATTCCACACCGCGTCCTCACCCAATCCGGCAATAAAGACCAGATGACGGGCATCCTCTTCAGCATTGATCCGAGGAGGCAGGGGGGCAGGTCGGCTGCGGGCCGGCTGAACCGTTTGAAACTCCGGTTCTTGCCGGTCATCGGATGGTGCCAGAACCAGCCTTGTCTGCCGCCCGCCAATAAGTTCCAGATAGACCTGCGCCAGAAGCGACGAATCCAGCAAGGCCCCATGCTTGTTACGCCCGCCCAGATCCACCCCGAAGCGGCGGCATAATTCATCCAGCGAATAGCGCGAGCCGGGAAATTTCGCTTTCGCGATGTCGATCGTATCTATCGCCCGTTCAAAGGGAATGATCGGCTGCCTCACCCGGCTCAATTCGGCATTGAGAAATTTGATGTCAAAGCCCGCATTGTGAATGACCAGTCTGTCATCGCCGATAAAGGCCAGGAAATCTGCAACGACATCCTTGAAGAGCGGTTTATCGGCCAGAAATTCTGCGCTCAGCCCATGCACCCGCTGCGACTCCATCGGAATGTCGCGTTCGGGATTGAGATAGACCTGATAGGTCTCTCCCGTCGGCACATGATCCATCAATTCGACACAGCCAATTTCAATGATGCGATGTCCATCACTGGGATCAAGACCGGTGGTTTCCGTATCCAGAACGATCTCACGCATAATGCTCAGCAGCCCATCTGTTGGAATGAATAGTCAGGATATGTGCAGCCGCTGGCGCAGCTGAGTGACAATCTCTTGCACCTGTGCGAAAGCGTGGTCCAGTCCATGGCCTGTCTCAACCACAAAATCCGCTTTGCTGCGCTTTTCAGCATCCGCCGTCTGGCGCGCGAGAATCTGCTCCAGCTTTTCTGGCGTCATGCCCTCACGTTGCAGGACCCGCTGGCGCTGTATCTCGGGCGGGGCAGATACAACCACCACCACATCCACACGCTGATCGCCGCCGGTCTCAAATAAGAGCGGTATATCCAGCACCACCATAGCTGCGCCTTGCGCCCTGGCCTGATCCAGAAAATCCAGCTGCGCTCGCGCCACAAGCGGATGCACAATAGTTTCCAGAATTTTGAAGCCAGTCTCGCTGCGCGCCAATTCCTTGGCCAATAGCGCCCGATCAACTTTGCCGCGCCCCGCACCATCCGGCACGGCAGCGGGAAATTGCTGCGCAATCGGCGCCACAGCTGCACCACCGGGTTCATAAAGCTGATGCACCGCCGCATCGGCATCATAGACAGGCAGGCCCAGCCGGGCGAACATTTTCGCCGTTTCGCTTTTGCCCATGCCGATCGATCCGGTCAGGCCGATGAGAAAAGGTGTGTTCAAACCTGCAAAACCTCAAGCAGCCATTGCCGCAATTCCGGCGTGACCTCGGGTTCAACACCATAAAACGCCGCGAAGGAGGGCGCAGCCTGATGCAGCAACATACCCAGACCATCCACCACCTGATGACCACGCGCCCGCCCCTGCCGCAGTAAGCTGGTCTCCAACGGCGTATAAACCAGATCACAGATCGCAGCGCTGTTGGGTAAGGCCTCGAGAGACAGATTCAAATCCGGCTGTCCCTGCATCCCCAGCGAAGTGGCATTGACCAGAAGCGCGCTATGCGCCGCCGCCTGTTCAAAATTTTCCGCAACATGCAATTTGGCTTTTATGTAAGGCGCCATCAGCGCGCATAATTGTGCGGCCCGGCCCGCATTGCGATTGGTAATATGAATCTCGCCCGCGCCCAGCATATCCAGCGCCAACAGGCTTGCGCGGGCGGCCCCGCCTGCGCCCAGCAGCGTCGCCCGGCCACCAGCCAGATTGATATGCGCGGCCCGCAAACTGGCCGCCAGTCCAGCGGCATCCGTATTACGCCCTTCCCAGACACCATCGCGAAACAACAGTAAATTCACCGCGCCGGCGGCCTGGGCCGCATCATCCAGCCGCTGCGACAGCGCGAAGGCGGCCTCCTTATGCGGAATGGTCACATTCACCCCGGCAAATCCTGCCCTATGCAAGCCGCCCAGCACCATCGCCAAATCTTCCCGCCGGACGGGTAACGGCACATAGGCGCCATCAATGCCATAGTGTTTTAGCCAATAGGCATGTAAGCGCGGCGAGAGCGAATGGCCCACCGGCCATCCCACCACGCCCGCAAGACGCGCTTTGCCACTGAGGCTCATAACGGCATAATCCCTTCGGCCCGCAATACAGCCAGAAGCGGCAAGAGCGGCAGGCCCAGCACCGTAAAATAATCGCCCTCTATTTTTTCAAATAAGTGCACGCCGCGCCCTTCCAGCCGATAACAACCCACACCTTTCAGAAGATCTGGCCCTTCTGCCTGCAAATAATCCTGCAAAAATGTTTCGGAAAAAGCGCGCATATGCAACGTGGCTTCAGCCCGACCTTGCCAGATCACCTTACCGCCCCGCAACAAAGCCAAAGCGCTGATCAATTGATGCGTCCGCCCGCGCAAGGACCACAATAAATCCCGCGCCGCCTGCATATCCCCACACTTACTCACAAGCCGCCCGTCAAATGTGAGTATCTGATCCGAACCCAAAACCAGCGCCTGCGACTGCTGCATTGATACGACTTGCGCCTTGGCCACCGCCAATGCTTCAGCAATCACCGCTACAGACGCCTGCTCGTCCAATAGGCGGTTTTTCAATATGTCTTCATCCAGTGCCGCAGGCTGCACGATAAAATCCACCCCCGCCGCCCGCAACAGACGCGCCCGCACTTCGCTGGCCGAGGCCAGAACAAGACCAGTAGTGCTGCGTTCAGTCATGATCCTGTTCTTCTTCCGCGCGCTCGGCCAACAAATTAAGCACCGCCGCCGCCGTTTCCTCGACCGAGCGGCGCGAGACATCAATCGTCGGCCAGTCCCTTTGTTCGAATAATTGCCGCGTCAGCGTGACCTCCGCCCGCACATTTTCCAGATCGACATAGGTCGTGTCGCGCACTTCGCCCAATGTGGTGAGCCGATTGCGCCGTACCTGCACCAGCCGATCCGGCGATGCCCACAAGCCGACAACCAGCGGCTTCTGCAAGCGCATCAATTGCGGCGGCAAAGGCATGCCCGGGACAATCGGCACATTGGCGGCGCGAACACCACGAATTGCCAGATAGATACAGGTCGGTGTCTTGGATGTGCGGCTGGCCCCAGCCAGAACAACCTCGGCCTCTTCCAGCGTATCCAGCGCCTGTCCATCATCATGTTGCATGGTGAAATTCAGCGCCTCGATACGGCTCAGATAACGCTGATCCACATCATGCTGCCCGCCCGGGCGATGACTTTCCGTGATACCAAGAAAGTTACGCAATTCTGCGATAGGCGCTTCCAGCACGTCATAGGTCGGCAAACCCATTTGTCCACATTGCGCTAAAAGCTCTTTGCGTAATTCTGGATTAACAAGCGTGAAAAACACCAGGCCGGGATCTTCGCGGATATGTTCAACCGCACGCTCCAACTGCTTTTTACTGCGTACCAGCGCATAAAAATGTTCGTTGACATGCACACCATCGAATTGCGCCAACGCCGCGCGTGCTATGGCATTGAGCGTCTCTCCGGTCGCATCAGAGACAAGATGGACATGAAATTCTTTGCTCACAGATTCATCCTCATTCTCTCCCCGTCATTGCCGAAGCCATCCACAGACGCAGCCCCTTCGGCAGCGATATTCGCCGTCCTGTGAATCGCCGCCGGATATGTCCGCTATGGATTCCCCCACCCTGTGCGCAACCCATCCTGCCCGACATTTACCAACCCCTTGAGCTAAAACGATTTGGGGCTTAGATCAAAACATACGCACGGAACGTTCCACAAATCACAGGCCTCACAACAACCACATCAACCTTTTTAGGAGTTCTTTATTGAAGGAAGATAAGACGCTTGTGAGGGCTTTACGCGGGGAGGCTGTTTGGCCGCCACCTGTGTGGTTGATGCGACAAGCTGGCCGCTATCTGCCGGAATATAGGGCTTTGCGGGCCAAGGCGGGTTCCTTTCTGACGATGTGCGACACGCCGGCCCTGGCGACCGAAATCACGCTGCAACCTATCCGTCGCTTCGGCTTCGATGGCGCAATTCTTTTTTCAGATATTCTGACTGTGCCTCAAGCGCTGGGTGTCAAAGTCTGGTTTGAAGAAGGCCATGGTCCGCGCCTGACGCCAATACAAACCGCCTCGGGGCTTGAGACCCGTCCTGAAATATGGGCCGAGCGCCTGTCTCCGGCCTATCAGGCGCTGCAATTGGTCAAGGCGGAGCTGAGCCCTGAAACCAGCTTGCTAGGCTTTGCGGGCGCGCCCTGGACGCTGGCCACCTATCTGGCCCAGGGCCAGGGATCTGATGATCAACGCGCCGCAAAATTATGGGCCTATCGTGACCCTACAGGTTTTGCAGCGCTGATCGACCAGCTGGTCGATTGCGTGGCTGCCCATCTTATTGCGCAACTGGATGCGGGGGCCGATGCGGTTCAGATTTTCGACAGTTGGGCCTCTGGTCTGACCGCTGAAAATTTCGCCCGCTGGTCTGTGGAACCCGCCAAACGGATTGTTGCGAAAATCCGTGCCAAACGCCCGGACGCTCTGATCATTGGCTTCCCTCGTGCCACGACGCTGGCGGGTTATGAGCTCTATGCGCGGGAAACCGGGGTCAATGCAGTCTCGCTGGATACGTCGGCACCGCTGGACTGGGCGGGCTCTTTGCCAGCTAGTCTGACGCTACAGGGTAATCTCGATCCCATAGCGCTTGTCGCGGGCGGCGAGGCTTTATCCGCCAGTACCGGGCATATTCTGCAAAGCCTCAAAGGCCGGCCGTTTATCTTCAATCTGGGCCATGGCGTCGTGCCCGAAACCCCGCCGGAACATGTGGGCGCGCTGGTCCAGCAAATCCGCTCAGCCTGATGAAAATACGGCTTTTGGCGAAAGTATTGCTCTGATGAAAATAGCGGTGATTCTGTTCAATCTTGGCGGGCCCAGTGGGCCGGACAAGGTTGAGCCGTTTCTGCGTAATCTGTTTTCTGACCCTGCGATTATACGGTTGCCTGGTCTGGTTCGTGGTCCCCTAGCCCGGCTGATCGCGCGGCGCCGTGCGCCTGTCGCCCAGCAAATCTATCAAAAGCTGGGTGGTGGCTCGCCCATCCTGCCGCAGACCGAGGCACAGTCGCGCGCTCTGGAAAATTTTCTTCTTCGGCGCAATCTGAACGCCAAATGTTTCATTTCCATGCGTTATTCTGAACCGTTCAGTCTGTCCGTGGCACGCAGCGTCAAAGCTTGGGGGGCGGAGCGCATCCTCTTACTGCCGCTTTATCCGCAATATTCCACCACAACGACGGCCTCGTCCTTTAGCGATTGGCGGGCATCAGCGGTCGAAGCCGGGCTGACTATCCCGACAACTGAAATCGCGGCTTATCCAACCCAAACGGGATTTATCGAAGCCATGGCGGGCCTGATCCGGGCGGCTTTGGCGCGGCGGCAGCCCGGCCTGAGCTATCGCCTGCTCTTTTCGGCCCATGGTTTGCCCGAACGCATCGTTGCGGCCGGGGATCCCTATCCTCAACAGGTGGAAGAAACCGGGGCGGCTTTGCTGGCAGCCTTGGATCAGCCGGATCTGGATGCCCGGATTTGCTATCAAAGCCGGGTCGGACCCCTGAAATGGATCGGCCCTTCGACCGAAAGCGAAATTGAACGGGCAGGTCGGCAGAAGATCGGCCTCATCGTCGTGCCGGTGGCCTTTGTCTCCGAACATTCCGAGACCTTGGTCGAGCTGGATATGGACTATGCCGCATTGGCTCAAATGGTGGGCGTGGCCGATTATATCCGGGTCCCCACCGTACAGGTGGAGCCGCTTTTCATAGAAGGATTGGGCGATCTCGTAGAGGCCGCTTTAAAGGGCTGAAATCTGTCAGGGGCAGAAGATGGAATTTTTAAACGCGCATCTGGCCTGGCTGAAGGTCATTCATGTCTTTGCGGCCTTCGCCTGGATGGCAGGCATGCTCTATCTGCCGCGCTTGTTTGTCTATCACACAGATTGTGCGCCCGGCGCGGCGGACTATGCCCGTTTCGTCCTGATGGAGCGCCGTTTGCTACGGGGGATCATCAATCCCTCGATGATGGTCGTCTGGGTGGTGGGCTTGCTACTGGCCTATCTCAGCGGCGTCTATCACGAGATCTGGTTTGCCCTGAAATTTGCGCTGGTCTTGCTGCTGAGCGGGCTGCACGGCGCTTTTGCCAGCTGGTTCAAGGCTTTCGCCCGTGGCGAAAACCGCCATTCGGCCCGTTTTTTCCGCCTCTGGAACGAGGTTCCGGCTCTGTTCCTTATAGGAATCCTGATTATGGTTCTGGTGCGGCCCTTTTAGGCCCGGTGGTATTTTTGGCGGTATTTTTGACGGGCGCGCAAGATTTTATTCCAGCCCCCTTGACCTTATTTGCATCGCCTCCAAATAAAGCTATAAGGATTTGTTCCCCATCAACGCCGAGATGGCCCCCGCGCGATTAGGTGCGAGGTGCTGGCCCAAAAGGCCAGTGCATTCAAAGGTCAAACCGGCGGAACCTTGTCCTCACCAGTTTCAGGCCCGGCACTTTTGCCGGTGACTGTCCTCACAGAAGTCAGCCTTGGCTGGTGCGCTCAACATTCCCAACCTTCTTTTTTAATTCAGGTGTTTTTCCATGACGGTGCAAAGCGGTCTGCAAGCCATGAAGCTGCAAGACCTCAAATCAAAAACCCCCACCGATCTTCTGGCCTTTGCTGAAGAGCTTGAAATCGAAAATGCGTCTTCTCTGCGTAAACAGGAATTGCTGTTCGCCATTCTCAAGGAATTGGCTGAACGCAATGTTGAAATCACGGGGCAAGGCGTCGTCGAGACGCTGCAGGACGGATTTGGCTTTTTACGGTCTCCCGAATCTAACTATCTGCCGGGCCCGGACGATATCTATGTCTCGCCCTCCCAGATCCGTCGCTTTGGCCTCAGAATTGGCGATACGGTGGAAGGCCCGATCCGCGGCCCCAAAGATGGCGAACGCTATTTCGCCTTGCTCCAGGTTTCGACCATCAATTTTGAAGACCCCGAAGCCATCAAGCATAAAGTTCATTTCGACAATCTGACCCCGCTCTATCCGACGCGGAAACTCAAGATGGAAATGGACGATCCCACGATCAAGGATAAGACCGGTCGTGTGATTGATATTGTGGCCCCTATCGGCATGGGCCAGCGCGCCCTGATCACGGCGCAGCCGCGGACCGGTAAAACGGTGATCCTGCAAAATATCGCCCGCGCCATCTCGGCCAATCATCCCGAATGCTATCTCATCGTTCTGTTGATCGACGAACGTCCGGAAGAAGTGACCGACATGCAACGTTCGGTGAAAGGTGAGGTGATTTCCTCGACCTTTGACGAACCGGCTGCGCGCCATGTGCAGGTTGCTGAGATGGTCATTGAAAAGGCCAAACGTCTGGTCGAACACAAGCGCGATGTCGTCATCTTGCTCGATTCCATCACTCGTCTGGGCCGTGCCTATAATACGGTGGTGCCGTCTTCGGGTAAGGTGCTTACCGGCGGTGTCGATGCCAATGCCTTGCAGCGCCCCAAGCGCTTCTTCGGTGCGGCGCGTAATATCGAAGAAGGTGGTTCGCTCACCATCATCGCCACGGCGCTGATCGATACGGGCAGCCGTATGGACGAAGTGATCTTTGAAGAATTCAAAGGCACGGGCAATTCTGAACTTATCCTGGATCGCAAAGTCGCGGATAAGCGCGTCTTCCCGGCGATTGATATTCTCAAATCGGGTACCCGCAAGGACGAATTGCTTACCGATAAGGCAACGCTGTCCAAGATGTATGTGTTGCGCCGTATCCTCGCGCCGATGGGCACGATCGACGCGGTCGAGTTCCTGCTCGATAAGTTACGTTCGTCGAAAAATAATGACGACTTCTTCGACAGTATGAATACGTAACAACCTAATCTGCACCGCCCGCGGCATGGCTGCGGGCGGCAATCAGATCCATCAGCGCCAGCAGGACGCCTGAAATCACAAAGGTCAGATGGATGATGACCAGCCACATCAGCTGGTTTTCCGAAAATTTCTCCACTGACATAAAGGCCTTCAATAATTGAATGGCCGAGATCGCCACGATGGAGGCGACCAGCTTCAATTTCATGCCGGAGAAATCGACCTTGCCCATCCAGGCCGGGCGATCAGGATGATCAACCACATCCATCTTGGAGACGAAATTCTCATAGCCCGAGAAAATCACCATGAGCAGCAGATTGGCCGCCAGCGACAGATCGATCAGCGTCAGAACCCAAACCACAACCGCGCTTTCGCCGCCTGCGAATAAAGTCGGCAGCGTATGGAACATTTCATAGACAAAGAAAGACATCAGCACGATCAGCGCCACCACCAGCCCCAGATAGAAAGGGGCCATCAGCCAACGGCTGCTGAACAGCGCATTTTCTAAAAGCAGCTCTGCTTTATTGGCTTTCATGACATGCTTATCCTTATGTCTTCCAAAAGGTGAAATCCGGCTTTGTCTTAAGGCAAGGCTTTAAGGAATCAAGATGGTGGCACCTGTGGTGCTGCGGGCTGCCAGCGCGGTATGGGCCTGCGCAGCCTCTGCCAGTGCAAAACGCTGATGAATGGCAATCCTGACCGCGCCGTTCTGAATGACCGCGAACAGATCATCCGCCGTCTGCTGCAAATCTTCGGGGCTGGCCGTGTAATCCACCAATGTCGGCCGGGTCAGATAGAGCGATCCCAGCCCGCTGAGGCGGCCCGGCTCGAACGGGGCCACCGCGCCCGACGAATTTCCAAAACTCACCATCAGCCCCCGCTTCGCCAAACAGGCGAGCGAGCCATCCCACGTATCCTTGCCGACCGAGTCATACACCACCGGCACGCCGTCCGGGGCGAGAGCCCGCAATTGCTGCACCCAATCCGGATCGCGGATGTTCAGGACATGATCATAGCCATGCTGCAAAGCCAGCGCGATTTTCTCCGGCGCCCCCGCCGTGCCAATCACCCGTGCTCCAAGATATTTCGCCCATTGCCCCGCGATCAGACCAACCCCGCCCGCCGCAGAATGAAATAAGATGGTCTGACCCGGCTGCACCGCAAATGTGCGCTTCAACAAATATTGCGCCGTCATCCCTTTGAGGAGCGAGGCCGCAGCCACTTCATCAGAAATACCTTCGGGCAAACGGATCAATCGGCTGGCGGAAACCACACTGGCCTCGGCATAGGCACAAAGCGGCCCCCCGCCGGCATAGCCCACACGCGCCCCAAGCGGATAATCAGCAACGCCTTCGCCCAAAGCCTCAACCACGCCTACCGCTTCCGACCCGAGGCCAGACGGCAAAGGCACAGGGTAGAGCCCCGAGCGATGATAAGTATCGATGAAATTCACACCGATCACGCGATGCCGAATCCGCACCTGACCAGGCCCCGGTTCAGGCAGCGCCATATCATGAAGCTGCATCACCTCCGGCCCGCCAGCGCGTTCAAAGCGGATCGCGCGCATCTCTCAGCTCAGATGCTGACGGAAAAAGGTCGCGCTGCGCCCTTTTGCAAGATCAGCGCAGGCCTTGTCGAAATGCGCGCCGCCCGGCCGGGCAAAGGCATGGTTCATCTGGGCATAGCTGTGAATGGTCACAAGCGGATTATGCTCCAAGCCGCTGATGATCTGTGCTTGCGCTTCGGCCGGCACATATTCATCCTTGGATGCAATATGCAGCAGCAGCGGTTTTTTAATCTTGGCCGCTTCATCAAGCTTGGTCTGAAGATTGACGCCATAATAGCTGATCGAGGCATCGCTATCGGTCCGGCAGGCCGAAAGATAAGCCAGTAAGCCGCCCAGACAATAGCCAACCACCCCAACTTTGCCATTGCCACCGGGCACGGCGCGTAAGTGGTTGATCGTTGCCTGAATATCCTCGATGCCCTTATCGACATCGAATTTATTCATCAGCGCAAAGGCCTGATCCCATTCACCCTTGGTCTGATCGGTCAATTGCACACCGGGCTCTATCCGCCAGAACAGATCAGGACAGATCGCCGTATACCCACGCGCGGCCAAAGCATCGGCGATATCACGCATCACGGCATTGACGCCGAAAATTTCCTGAATGACGACAACGCCAGGCCCTGTCCCCGCACTTGGGGCCGAGAGATAAGCGCCGAATGTGCCATCTGAGGTGGTGATGCTGATATCTTTTCCGGCCATAAGGCCCCCTTTGTTAAAGTCTGAGATTATTGGGCGTTAGCAGCCCGCGGCGGCAATTGCAGATGTTGCGACAATGTCACCGCATTATCGATTGCCACGGAACACGAATTCCGCATGCAGATATAGGCGGTGGGCTGTCCGTTATGCATGGTTTTACTACGTGCCGGATGCTGTTCCGGCAAGCTCTGATCTGGTTCCACCACAATCAGCGTGCCATGGGGGACACAGCGTCCATGATAAGCCGCAATCAGATCCTGTGTTTTGGCAGCGTTACGCGGCCCGATGATCACAACCTGCAACCCGGTCATGATGGTCTCCAGCGCGTTCAGATAACTGCCCATCGACAGAAAGGACCGTCCGAGTTCCGCGGCAAAGGCCTGCACCAAAGCATGCGCCCGTTCGCCAAAAGCCTGTTCGGTGGTGATTGTATGCAGCTTGGCGAGCACCTGCATCATCACCCCATTGGCGGCCGGCATCGGCTGGTCGAATATAGTCCGTGGACGGACGAAGAGCGCCTCGCCTTCATCGCTGGTCTGGCAATAGCCGCCGACATCACTGGTCCAGAAATGTGTGTTCAATTCCTCGGTCCACTGCCTGGCGCTTTCCAGATAAGATGGCTCCTGCGTAACTTCCCACAAAACCAGCGCGGCCCGTGCCATATGGGCATAGTCATCGGCGAAGCCCGCCACATTGCGCTGCCCGGCGCACCAGGAATGATAGAGTTTCGTGCCATCGCCAAGACGGCGCTGCACCACTTCAAACGCCCCGCGCGCTGCATCGATCCAATGTCGATTTTCAAATGCGGCCCCGGCCTTGGCCAGCGCCGCGATCATCATACCATTCCAATCGGCGAGAATTTTATCATCCCGCAGCGGCGCGACACGGCGGCTGCGCGCCTCCCTCAGCAATTCGCGCTGGCGCTTGAACAAGGCTTCATCGGCTTCGGGCATTGGATATGTGCCACCGCCCATACGGTGCAGAATATTCTTGCCCTGCCATGTGCCTTCTTGGCGAATATTGTATATTTGCTTGAAGCGTTGCGAGAATGTCCCGGCCAGCGCCGCATCAATTTCTGCTTCGGTCCAGAGATAATATTTGCCTTCTTCCCCTTCAGAATCGGCATCCAGGCTGGAGGCAAAACCACCCTCGACCTGCATATCGCGCAGGATGAATGCAATCGTTTCTTCAATGCGCTCGCGATAGAGCGGATTGCGATTATGCTGCCAGACCGAGGTCAGAACCTCGACCAGTTGCGCATTGTCATAGAGCATCTTCTCGAAATGCGGCAGCAGCCAACGTTCATCTGTCGTATAGCGGGCAAAGCCGCCGCCGACATGATCATAAATTCCGCCCATGCAGATATGATCGAGCGTGGTCTGCACCAGCTGATAAAATTGCGGCGCATTGGAACGCAAATAGGCCCGCCACAAAACATCGATCAAACCGGCTTGCGGAAATTTCGGGGCGCCTGTCATGCCGCCATAGAAAATATCAAATCGCTGGGCTGTATGAATGGCTGAAAGATCCAGAATCATGACATCCAGCTCGGCGCGCATATCGCGGCCCCAGACATTGTTCAGCGCCTCGCGCACCCGCGTCGCATTTTGCGCGACAGCATCGGGCTGTTCGCCATAAATTTTGGCGACATCTTCCAGGACGCGTTTAAAGGCGGGCATATTCGGCTGATCGTCTTTGGGGAAATAGGTGCCCGAGAAAAACGGCTCGCCTTGCGGCGTCAGAAAAATCGTCAATGGCCAGCCACCTTGATGGCCCATGGCCTGCGCCGATGTCTGATACAGATGATCAAGGTCAGGCCGTTCTTCGCGGTCCAGTTTGATTGTGATGAAATGTTTATTCATCAGCTCTGCCGTTTCAGCATCGGCAAAGCTTTCCTGATTCATCACATGGCACCAATGACAGGCCGTATAGCCTATCGAGAGCAGAACAGGTTTGTTCTGGGCCTGCGCCTCAGCGAATACCGCCGCATCCCAAAATTTCCAGTCCACGGGATTATCGGCATGAAGACGCAAATAAGGGCTGCTGGCATTTGCGAGTTGATTGCTGCTCATGAAAATTTTTCCAATATGTCCCTGTGATGGTCCTTTGGAATTCCCCTCTTAAGGGGGCAGGACCTTACGTGAAGCTGTTTGCGGTAAAGGCTGGTTTGGCCGTAGCGTCCTTTAGCGCGAGGCTACGCCAAGGAACAAGCACCCGGAATACTGCCATGAAGATGAAAATCGAGTTGGATCTGACCCCGGAAGAGGCCCGCCGCATGATGGGCCTGCCCGATGTCTCGGGGCTGCATGCCAAAATGCTGTCCGAACTGGAAAAACGTATGAAAGCCGCCATGGATAGCCGGGATCCCGAAGCCATGCTGCGGGCCTGGATGCCGCTCAGCAGTGGTTCGGTGAGCGGTTTCGGCAATCAGGCCTTTGAGCAATTTCAGAAATTTCTCTGGGAGAGCGCCAAAAAAGCTGGCACTCCTAAAGCTAAAGTCTGACCAAAATAGCCCTGATCAGCGGGACTGAACGCAATATTCATGCAGAGTGACACTATATTCGCCCTCTCCACCGCAGCGGGCAGGGCAGGCCTCGCTGTTTTACGGGTCTCCGGCCCCTGTGCAGGCCAGGCTTTACAACAGATCGCCGGTGCCAAATTGCCCGAACCGCGCAAGGCAGCTCTACGTCTGTTTAAAAATGCCCATGGGGATCAGCTCGATCATGGCCTTGCCTTGTGGTTTCCCGGCCCGGCCAGTTTCACGGGCGAGGATTGCGCCGAATTCCATATTCATGGGGGTCGCGCCATTGTGGAGGCCATGTTGGCCGCGCTGTCTGCGATAAAGGGACTGCGCCCGGCGGAAGCGGGGGAATTTACCCGCCGGGCTGTCGAACATGGCCGCCTCGACCTTACCCGCGCAGAAGCACTGGCCGACCTTATTGATGCCCAAACCGAAGCGCAGCGGCGACAGGCCCTACGCCAATATGATGGGGGGCTTTACAATCTCTATGAGGGCTGGCGCAGCAGATTAATCGCCAGCACCGCATGGGCCGAAGCGGCAATAGATTTTTCCGATGAGGAATTACCCGAAGATGTTCTAGCCCGCGCCCGCGCTGGGATAGGAGAATTATATAAAGAAATTCAATTATATATGTCAGACGGGCAGCGCGGCCAGCTGGTCCGGGACGGGCTTTTCTTAACAGTGATCGGTGCGCCGAACGCTGGTAAAAGTTCCCTTGTAAATGCTTTGGCCAAACGTGACGTGGCGATTGTCTCGGATATAGCGGGCACGACGCGGGATATAATCGAGGTTCAACTGAATCTGGATGGCTATCTCGTCACGATCTCGGATACGGCGGGGCTGCGCCGCAGTGAAGATGTCATTGAACAAGAAGGGGTACGCCGCGCTCTGGAACGGGCAGAATACTCAGACCTGTTGATCTTGATGCGGGACGGGGCAGCAGGACAAAGTCCCATGCCGCAGCTCACCCGCAAGCCTGACCTTATCCTATGGAACAAGGCTGATTTGGCGGGATTTGAGAAGAATCCGCCATTCGCCCCTGATGAAATAAGCCTGTCCTTAAAAACAGGGCAGGGGATGGAGGAATTTATCCGCCTCTTGCGCCGGAAGGTGGCGGAAAAGCTCGATAAAAATGACGAAGCTCCGCCCATAACCCGATTGCGCCATCGTCTCAGCCTAACTGAGGCATTGGCGTCTTTAAGCCGGGCACTGATTGCGGAGGAGCCAGAATTAATGGCGGAAGACCTTCGTCTCGCCCTGCGCCATATCGGACGCATTACAGGCAAGGTCGATGTGGAAGACCTGTTGGATGTGATCTTCCGGGATTTTTGTATCGGCAAGTAGATGTTTCACGTGAAACATTCTTCTCCCAATGCTCCTCTGATTGTTTCACGTGAAACAGTTTTCCACAGTCGCTTGCGCCCAGACCCGGTCCCGCCTAAACCCCGCCTATGAAATTTGATGTCATCATTATTGGCGGAGGACATGCAGGCTGCGAAGCGGCTGCGGCCTCGGCGCGTTTTGGTGCCAATACGCTTCTTCTCACCCATAAGCGCGACACGATTGGGGAAATGTCCTGCAATCCCGCCATTGGCGGCGTCGGCAAGGGCCATCTTGTCCGCGAAATCGATGCGCTGGACGGGGTAATGGCCCGCGTCGCCGATGTGGCTTGTATCCAGTTTCGTGTGCTCAATCAGCGTAAAGGCCCCGCCGTATGGGGACCGCGGGCGCAGGCCGATCGCAAACTTTATCGTGAAGCGATGCAGCAGCTTCTGTATCAGCAGCTCAATCTGACCATTCTGGAAGCCCCGGCAGAAAATCTGATCCTGGATCAGGGCCGCATTGCTGGTGTCATCACGGCAGATGGCCGAGAACTCCGTGCTGCCAATGTGGTTCTGACCACCGGCACTTTCCTGAACGGCCTGATCCATATTGGCGAGCGCAAAATTCCCGCCGGCCGCGCCGCCGGGCAGCGCGATCCAATAGGCGAGGGGACGGTCGAACCCCCTTCAATAGGTCTCTCAAAAATCCTATATGGAATGGGCCTTCGCATGGGTCGGCTGAAAACCGGCACGCCGCCGCGTCTGGATGGGGGGAGTATCCCCTGGCAGGATTTGGAGGTTCAAATGGGCGATGATCCGCCCATTCCCTTCTCTTTTCTGACCGAGAAAATCACCACACCGCAGATTCCTTGCCATATCACACGCACGACGCCGCAAACCCATGCCATTATTCGCGCCAATCTGGACCGCGCCCCCATCTATTCCGGCCAGATAGAGGGCACCGGCCCCCGCTACTGCCCTTCCATCGAAGACAAAGTGGTCCGCTTCGCCGCCCGCGAAACCCATCAAATCTTCCTCGAGCCGGAAGGCTTGGACGATCAGACGATCTATCCCAACGGTATTTCCACCTCCCTGCCCGAAGATGTTCAACTTGCCCTGCTTAAAACCATCCCGGGGCTGGAGAATGTCCGAGTCCTTCGCCCCGGCTACGCCATCGAATATGATTATGTAGACCCCCGCGAACTCAAGCCCTCGCTGGAAACCAAGGCTTTGCCCGGCCTTTATCTCGCCGGCCAGATCAATGGCACCACAGGTTATGAAGAGGCCGCCGCCCAAGGATTGATGGCGGGTTGGAACGCCGCCCGTGCCGCCCGCGGCCAGGAGCCGATTATTATGGACCGCGCCCAAGCCTATATTGGCGTGATGATCGACGATCTGGTGACCAAGGGCGTGAGTGAGCCCTATCGTATGTTTACCAGTCGGGCCGAATATCGCCTGTCGCTGCGGGCCGATAATGCCGATCAACGCCTCACCAGCCTGGGCCTGCAGGAAGGAATTGTTGGTTTGGAGCGTAGCTTGAGTTATAGCCTGAAGGCTGAAGCGCTGGAGATCGCTAGATTAAAAATGCGCCAGCTCTCCCTCACCCCCAATGAGGCCCAAAAACACGGCTTAAGCTTGCGTCTCGATGGGGTACGCCGCACGGCACATAATCTACTAGCTCTGCCCGACATCAATTTTGCGACGCTTTGTAAGATATGGCCCGAACTGGCCAATTTCCGGCCGGATGTGATCGAGCAAGTGGAGATTGATGCCCTCTATGCGGGTTATCTGGACCGCCAGGAAGCCGATATTCTGGCATTCCGCCGCGACGAAGCCATGAGCCTATCTCATGATCTCGATTATACAGCCGTACATGGCCTCTCCACGGAAGCCGCGCAAAAACTCAATCGTATAAAGCCCGCCACTCTTGGTCAGGCCGCTCGCATCGACGGGGTGACACCAGCCGCTCTCACGCTGGTGCTGGCCCATGTCAAAGCTCTTAAAAACAAGCGGGGCAGGGCAGTTGCCTGAATTTTTCGGGGCGGAGGATTTTGTGGCAGTCACCAATGTTTCACGTGAAACATTGGGCAGGCTTAAAGCCTATCTCGTGCTGCTGAAGCAGTGGAATAGCAAACATAATCTGGTTTCCCGCAAATCGCTGGATGATGTCTGGCATCGCCATATTCTGGACAGCGCTCAGCTGGCTCCCCTAATACCTGACAGTGCAAAAAAACTCATCGACCTAGGCAGCGGCGCTGGCTTTCCGGGCCTGGTTATCGCGGCGATCCGCCCTGATCTGGAAATATCGCTCTGCGAATCCATCGCCAAGAAATGCCATTTTCTGGCCGAGGTGGCCGATAAGATGCAGGTGAAGGTGGATATTCGTAATCGGCGTATTGAAGATATGCGGCCGGAAGGTTTTGATGTCGTGACAGCCCGGGCCTGCGCACCGATGGTAGAATTACTGCCCTATGCCCAACGTTTTCAGGCCCCGCAAACCATCAATTTATTCCTTAAGGGCCAAAATATTGATGTTGAATTGAAAGATACCACAAAATATTGGAAGATGACGGCCGAGAAAACGCCCAGCCTGTCTGATCCCAACGGCACCATCCTCACAATCCGGAATCTTCTCCATGTCCGAACTGGTGGCTCGTTTGTCAAAAAATGAACATGCCAAGCCGCGTGTGATGGTGATCGCCAATCAAAAAGGCGGCGTCGGTAAAACCACCACAGCCATCAATCTGGCCACGGCGCTGGCCGCGATTGGTAAGCCGACTCTGCTCATCGATATCGATCCGCAGGGCAATGCCTCCACCGGCCTCGGCATCGAGCAGGCTCAGCGCGATCATTCCATCTATGATGTGTTGCTGGGCGAGGCGCCGCTGGAGAGGGCCGTGCTGCCGACCAAAGTCCCGCGTCTGTCTATCGTTCCCGCAACGGTGGAATTGTCAGGGGCTGAATTAGAGCTGATTGATATGGATCGGCGAAACTACCGGCTGAAAGACGCGCTCGAGACGTTCGCGAAAAATGCTGCGCAACAATTTTCCTATGTCCTGATCGATTGTCCGCCATCTTTGACACTGCTCACGGTCAACGCCATGGCAGCAGCAGATGCTGTGTTGGTGCCTTTGCAATGCGAATTCTTTGCGCTCGAAGGCCTCACGCAATTGCTGAAAACAATTGAACGCGTGCGTGCAGGCTTAAATCCGGAATTGGATGTGCAGGGCATCGTTCTGACCATGTATGACAAGCGTAATCGTTTATCCGACATGGTGGCCGCTGATGTGCGCCAGCATATGGGCGATAAGGTCTATAAGACCGTCATTCCACGCAATGTGCGTATCTCCGAAGCGCCAAGCCATGGCTTGCCTGCGCTGATCTATGATCTGAAATGTCCGGGCAGCCAGGCCTATATCAAGCTGGCGGGTGAACTCATTCAGCGCGAACAAGCACGAGAAGCAGCATGATGGCGGATGCAAGACGATCTGGTTTAGGACGCGGCCTCTCAGCCCTGATCGGCGACGATAAAACACCCGCGCGCGGCGATACTGGCCCGAAACGCGTTTTGCCGATCGCCTTTATCCGGCCCAATCCGTTTCAGCCCCGCAAAACCTTCGATGAAGACGAACTCAATGATCTAAGCAATTCGATCCGCGAGAAAGGCATCCTTCAGCCGATTCTGGTGCGCCCTGTTAAAGGCGCGACAGATCAATATGAAATCGTCGCCGGCGAGCGCCGCTGGCGTGCCGCGCAGCGCGCTAAATTGCACGATGTCCCCGTGGTCATCCGCGAGATGGATGATGGAGAGGCGCTGGAGCTGGCCATTGTCGAAAATGTGCTTCGCGCTGATCTTAATGCGATTGAAGAGGCTGCAGCCTATCAGGAGCTTCAGACCCGCTTCGACTATACGCAGGAGCAGATTTCCAAAGAGGTCGGTAAAAGCCGTAGCCATGTCGCCAATACGCTGCGCCTTCTGAAACTCCCCCCGAATGTCTGCGCCATGATCAAAGATGGCCGCCTGACCGCGGGCCATGCCCGCACCCTGATTGGCGCGTCGGATGCAGAAGCGCGGGCGCAGGCCATAATAGACGCTTCTCTCAATGTTCGGGAGGCCGAACAGAGTTCGGAAAAAGTCAAAAAAGCAATTGAGAAGAGTGTCTTAAACAAAGATGCCGATACGCTGTCGCTGGAGCGACAACTTTCGGAAAAGCTCGGTCTCAAGATCGAAATTGCCCATAAGGATGAGAAACATGGCGGGGATGTCCGCATCCGCTACAAAACTTTGGAGCAATTAGACGAAATATGCCGCCGTCTGGGCCGTCATTAACGCGCCAGACCTAAGGCGGCCTGCGTATCGATACGCCCGTCATATAATGCCCGACCGATCACAACACCCTGGATATTGGGTTCTTGGGCAGCTTTGAGCCGCTCAATATCTTCGATCCCGGCCACACCGCCAGAGGCAATCACTGGAATGCGCACCGCCCGCGCCAAGGCCGCGGTGGCCTCGACATTGACACCCTGCAACATGCCATCCCGGGCAATGTCGGTGAAGATAATGGCCGCTACCCCCACATCCTCAAATTTTTTCGCCAATTCCGCTGCCTCTAAGCTGGATGTTTCGGCCCAGCCTTCCACGGCGACTTTACCGTCGCGGGCATCAATCCCTACCGCCACTTGGTTCGGATGTGCTTTCGCAGCTTCGCGCACAAGCTCTGGATCGCGCAAGGCGATTGTACCCAGTATGACCCGGCTAATCCCCGCGTCCAGCCAGCTTTCAATCCCGGCGCGATCGCGAATTCCGCCGCCCAATTGAATAGGAAGCTCAATCGCGGCGCGGATCGATCGAATAGCCTCACTATTGACCGAGCGGCCTTCAAAAGCTCCGTTCAAATCCACGCAATGAAGATATTTAAAGCCCGCAGTGGCGAAACTCTTGGCCTGTGCGGCAGGGCTGTCATTGAAAATGGTTGCTTCGTCCATGGCGCCGCGTTTCAGCCGCACACATTGTCCATCTTTTAAATCGATCGCTGGAAATAATATCATGGTCGCCATTGTAAGAAATTCCGCAGCAGCATCAGCCCTACGGCCTGACTCTTCTCCGGATGGAATTGTGTCCCGACAATATTATCACGTCCGACAATGGCAGTTATAGCTCCGCCATAATCGGTACTGGCAATGATCTGGGACGGATCATTCACCCGCATCCCGTAAGAGTGAACAAAATAAGCATGGGCCTTATCTGGCAGATCGGTTATCAGCGCATGCGGCCGCGCGATCTGTAATTCATTCCAGCCCATATGCGGAATTTTAAGCGCCTTATCAGAAGGCTCCAATCGCAAAACATCCGCATCAAGCCAGCCAAGCCCGGGATGATCACCGAATTCATGGCCGACACGCGCCATCAATTGCATGCCAACACAGATACCCAGAAAAGGGCGGGCCCTGGTGATCACGGTTTCATTCAAGGCTTCAATCATGCTGGGCAGGCTGGATAGGCCAGCCATGCAATCGGCAAAGGCCCCCACACCCGGCAGCACGATGCGTTCGGCCTTACTTACGACATGGGGATTATCTGTGAGGATGATCTGCTGGCCGCTGCCCCCCTCCTGTGCCGCACGGGCAAGCGCTTTCTCCGCCGAGCGCAGATTGCCGGAGCCATAATCGATCAGGGCGACAATAGACATGGATAAAAGGCCACTATTTGACTGGGCCTCCTTAGCGGACCCACCCGGTTTCGCAAAGCGGCATCTGTTGCAAGCCAGCCATTTTGCTTCTTCGCCTAATCCCAGGTCTGGATGTCATTCCAGCGCGGGGCTAGGCAGGGCTGATAGCGAAGTTCCCTTGGCGCAGTGACCTGAGCTATCAGAGCAGAAATAGGCCGCAGAAAGAGAGCCGCCCCGTGGCCATCACCCGCCCTGTCCGCCGCGATCCATATTCATCAGATGGGCTTCAGGCGCTCAATTATCGTCCATCTTAAGGGCCGCGATAAAGGCCTCCTGCGGAATTTCAACCTTGCCGAATTGGCGCATCTTCTTCTTGCCCTCTTTCTGTTTGTCGAGGAGCTTGCGCTTACGGGAAATATCACCGCCATAACATTTGGCGGTCACGTCTTTGCGCATGGCGCTGATTGTTTCGCGGGCCACGACTTTACCGCCAATTGCCGCCTGAATTGGGATCTGAAACAGATGGCGCGGGATTAGATCTTTAAGCTTTTCGCACATGGACCGCCCACGCGATTCTGCGCGGGTACGATTGACGATGATGGATAAGGCGTCCACCGGATCGCCATTCACCAGAATCGACATTTTGACCAGATTGCCTTCTTCATATCCTTCGATGTGATAGTCGAAGCTCGCATAGCCACGGCTGACCGATTTAAGGCGGTCATAGAAATCGAACACGACCTCATTGAGCGGCAGCTTATAGATAACCATGGCGCGGCTGCCGGCATAAGTCAGCTCAACCTGGCTGCCGCGGCGGTCCTCACATAGTTTCAATACTGCGCCCAGATAGTCATCCGGCACGAAGATTGTTGCTTTGATCCAGGGCTCTTCAATGGCTTTGATCAAAGTGACATCCGGCATATCGGCCGGATTATGTAATTCCTTTATCGTCCCATTATTCATATGCAGGCGATAAATAACGCTGGGCGCCGTCGTGATCAGTTCGAGATTGAACTCGCGTTCAAGCCGCTCACGAATGATTTCGAGATGAAGCAGCCCCAAAAAACCGCAACGGAAACCAAAGCCCAGCGCCGCTGAGCTTTCGGTTTCGTAAGTAAAGCTCGCATCATTGAGATGTAATTTGGAGAGGGCCTCACGCAGATCGTCAAATTCGCTGGCATCAACGGGAAAGAGCCCGCAGAACACCACTTGCTGTGCAGGTTTAAACCCGGCCAGCGGTGCCGCAGTGCCTTTTTTATCATCGGTGATCGTGTCACCAACCTGCGTGTCGGCCACCTGTTTAATGGCGGCGGTGAAAAAGCCCACTTCGCCGGGCCCAAGCGTCTCAACCGGGACTTGCTTGGGCGTAAAAACACCGACCCGCTCAATCTGATAAACGGCATCCGCTGCCATCATGCGGATACGCTGACCGCGTTTTAATTCGCCCTCAACAATCCGCACCAGAACGATGACGCCCAGATAGGCATCATACCAGCTATCCACCAGCAGGGCCTTTAGCGGTGCATTGATCTCACCTTTAGGCGGAGGCAGGCGTTTGACCACCGCTTCTAACACGCCCTCAATATTCACGCCGGTCTTGGCAGAGATTGGCACAGCTTCTGAAGCATCAATCCCGATCACATCTTCAATTTGCTGCCGCACCCGATCAACATCGGCGGCGGGCAGATCCACTTTATTGAGGACCGGAACAATATCCAGATTGGCATCAATCGCCTGATAAACATTGGCCAGCGTTTGCGCCTCAACCCCTTGGCTCGCATCGACCACAAGCAGGGCCCCTTCACAGGCCGCTAGACAGCGCGAGACTTCGTAGGCGAAGTCCACATGGCCCGGCGTGTCCATGAGATTGAGAATATAGGTCTCGCCGTCCTGCGCCTTATATTCCAGCCGCACGGTCTGGGCTTTGATCGTAATACCCCGCTCGCGCTCGATATCCATAGAATCGAGCACCTGC
>CAZOJG010000002.1:0-6868 GCA_964580115.1 uncultured Rhizobium sp. | reverse complement strand
ACGATTGGAGAGCCCTCCCGTGAATTGAATCAGCCGGTCGGCCAGGGTCGACTTCCCATGATCAATATGGGCGACGATCGAGAAATTGCGGATTTTGGACAGGTCGGTCATGTGGGGCGCGATATAGCGGTGCCGGGGTGCAGCGTCCAGCACCTAGGCACGTAACACCGCCCCCGTTGCCTTATTCACGGCGCTGATGATTTTGCCGGTGATAGCGTCGATCTCGCTATCGGTCAGGGTTTTGTCCCTGGGCTGTAGCCGAACCGTGATAGCCAGGGATTTTTTGCCTTCGGGAACACCCTTGCCTTCGTAAAGATCGAACAGAGTGGCATTTTCGATCAATTGGCGTTCCGCCCCTCGCGCCGCCCGCAAAAGCTCTTCCGCCATAACCTTAGAGTCCACAACAAAGGCAAAATCGCGCTCAATGGCCTGATAGGGTGAGGGCTGGAACATGGCGCGCGCTTTGCCTTTGGATTTTGGCTCAGGAATAGCGTCAAGGTGAATTTCAAAGCCCACAACCGGGCCTTTCAAATCGAAGGCAGCTAAAATGCGGGGGTGAAGTTCCCCAAAAGCCGCCAGAACACGTGTCCCAAGTGCTAATATACCTGAGCGGCCCGGGTGATAGGCTGGTCCCGCATCTGCGCGAATGGGCGCGCTCATGGTCGCACCCATTGAGGCTTCCAGCACTGCCAACATATCGGCCTTAGCATCAAATATATCAGCGGCATGGTCGGCCTTGCCCCAATCCCGCACCGGTCCACCCACCCGGATACCGGCGGCGATCAGGGTTTGGCCACCGGCCTGTCCGGTTTCGAATTGCGCGCCAATTTCGAACAGCATCTGTTCGCTGAAACCCCTCGCCTGATTGCGCGCGGCTGCTGCCAGGAGCGACGGCAAAAGGCTGGGCCGCAGAGCATCCATGTCAGAGGCAATGGGATTTGCGATTTGGCGGCTTTCATCTCCACCGCCAAACAGCGCGGCATGGGCGCGGGGGATAAAGGAATAAGAAATAGTCTCATTGAAGCCGCGCATGGCCAGCACGCGCCGCGCTAAACGCATCCTGCGTTGGGCGGGCGTGAGGACCGGCTTCGCAATGGCTGAAGGCCGTATCAGCGATACAGAGGGCACATTCTCTAAACCATGAATACGCACGACCTCTTCAACCAGATCGGCTTCTCCGGAAAGATCGCTGCGCCAGCTCGGCGTGGTGACCTGTAACGGGTCAGTGCCTTCAACCACAAAACCAAGATCGCGCAATATTTGCGCAATATCTTTGGAGGCGATCTCAAGCCCGGTAAGACGTTGAACGGTAGACGGAGCGAATGAGATTCTACGGGAAAAGTCAGGCACGCCGCCCGCTATGGTGATTTCAGAAGCCGTGCCCCCGCACAGATCGAGGATAAGCTGGGTCGCCAGTTCAAGCCCGGGCAAGACAAAGTCCGGGTCGGCACCGCGTTCAAAACGATATCGGGCATCAGAAATAATACCCAATTTACGGCCGGTTACGGCTGTTCGAACCGGATCAAACCAGGCAGATTCCACGAAAACATTCTGGGTGCTTTCACTGCATCCGGATTCTTCGCCGCCCATTACGCCTGCAATGCCCAAAGCTCTTTGGGAATCGGCGATCACAGTCATGTCTGATTGCAATGTATAGGATTTACCGTCCAGCGCGATCAGCGTCTCGCCATTATTGGCCTGGCGGGCTGTCATCGTGCCATGCAACCTATCGGCATCGAAGACATGCAAGGGCCTGCCTCGATCATGGGCGACAAGATTGGTGATATCGACCAAGGCAGAAATCGGCCGCAAGCCAACAGCCTTCAACTTATCTTGCAACCATTTTGGCGAAGGGCCATTTTTCACGCCCCGAATAAGCCGGCCCGCAAAAATTGGGCAGGCGCCCGCATCCGCGGGCGGAAACTTCAGCGCAATAGAAACGGGATTGGGGAAGAGGCCAGGAACAATATGAACCTTGCCGGTTTTCAGTGTGCCAAGCCCGGCCGCCGCCAAATCGCGGGCCACACCGAAGGCGCTCGTGGCATCACCGCGATTGGGGGTGATCGCTATATCAATGACTGGATCATTAAGCCCCAATGCGTCAGCTGCCGGAGCGCCAGTCTGCGCGTCACCCGGCAATTCGATAATGCCGTCATGCTCTTCTGACAGCAGCAGCTCGCGCTCCGAACATAACATGCCGCGCGATTCCACGCCGCGAATGGTGCCTGGTTTCAGCACTTCGCCATTGGCCGGAATAATCACGCCAGTGGGGGCAAATACACCCTTCATTCCTGTATGGGCATTGGGTGCGCCGCACACCACCTGCACAATATCGCTGCCAATATCCACCATGCAGAGCTTCAGCTTGTCCGCATTGGGATGTTTCTCAGCCGATAGAACATGGCCGACGACAAACCCTTTCAGCCGCGCACCGGCATCTTCAATCGCCTCGACCTCCAGACCGATAGAGGTCAGTTTGGCCGCGATCTCTTCCGCATTTGCAGTCGTATCGAGATGCTCTTTGAGCCAGGAAAGGGTGAATTTCACCGCGACAGTCCTCCCTCAAGGCTCGGAATATCCAGCGCGGCAAATCCATAATGGCGCAACCAGCGCAGATCAGAATCGAACATGGGGCGCAGATCGGGAATGCCATATTTCAGCATGGCCAAGCGATCCAGTCCGCAGCCAAAGGCAAAACCCTGATATTTAGTGGGATCCAGACCGCATAATTCTAAAACGCGCGGGTGAACCATGCCCGAGCCGGCAAATTCCAGCCAATCATTGCCCGTGCCGAATTTAATCTGGCCTCCCGAACGATCACAGCGAATATCCCATTCCACACTGGGTTCGGTGAAAGGAAAGAAGCTAGGCCGGGCACGCATTTCTACGCGTTCCACCTCAAAGAAAGCTTTGGCGAATTCTTCCATCACCCATTTAAGGTGGCCTAGATGCGTTCCTTCATCGATCACCAGACCTTCAACTTGATGAAACATCGGCGTGTGCGTTGCATCCGAATCCACGCGATAGGTGCGGCCGGGCGCAATTATGCGTATCGGCGGCTTTTGACCGAGCATGGTACGCACCTGCACTGGCGATGTGTGGGTGCGTAAAACGAATTTGTGTTCTGCTGAAGCCCCGGCCTCTTGAGACATATAAAAGGTGTCATGCATTTCGCGGGCGGGGTGGCCCGGCGGCATGTTCAAGCGGGTAAAATTATAATCATCCAGTTCGACATCCGGCCCTTCAGCCAAGGCAAAACCAAGATCGGCGAATATGGCCACGATCTCATCTTGGACTTGCGAAACCGGGTGGATGGAGCCGCGCATTTCAGGGCGCGCAGGCAGGGTGACATCTAACTTTTCGGAGGCCAGACGAATATCCAGCGCTGAATCAGTCAAGGCTTGCTTTCGGGCATTGAGCGCGATGCTGATTTGATCGCGCAATCCATTGATCAACGGACCTTGGTCTTTACGCTGTTCGGGCGTCATGGCGCCCAGCGACTTCAGCAATTCGCTGACACTGCCTTTTTTACCCAGAGCCGAAATACGAATGGCGTCCAGCGACGCCTCATCGTTTGCTGCTTCTATGGCAGCAAGTAATTCACGCTCAAGATTATGGAGTGTCGACATTTAAAGACCTCTATCGGAACGAAAAGGATAATAGCCCCGGCGAAACCGGGGCTAAGACTCCGATGGAGGCAAAAATTAAGCGGAAGCTTTATCCACCAGAGCCTTAAACGCGGCGGGCTCATGAATGGCCAGATCAGACAGAACCTTACGGTCGATCTCGATACCGGCCTTCAGAAGCCCGTTGATAAATCGGCTATAGGTGATGCCATATTCGCGGCAGCCTGCATTGATCCGCTGAATCCAAAGAGCACGGAAATTCCGCTTCTTCAGCTTGCGGCCGATATAGGCATATTGCAGCGACTTATCGACCGCAGCATTGGCTGTGGTGATGTTGTTCTTGCGGCGACCGTGAAAGCCCTTGGCCTGCTTTAAGACGCGTTTGCGACGCAGGCGAGATGGGACGGCGCGGGGGGCTCGTGACATGGTTTAAATCCTCAACCGTAGGGCATCCAGCGCTTTACACGCTGGGTTTCAGACGCACTCATCGTGGACGTGCCGCGAAGTTCGCGGATTTGTTCATTAGAGCGCTTGATCATGCCGTGGCGCTTACCCGCCTGACCGTGCTTGATCTTGCCATTGGCCGTGAACTTAAAGCGCTTTTTGGCGCTCGACTTGGTCTTCAACTTGGGCATTTTGCGGTCTCCTTCTTGCCAATGGGGCCTTGGGCCAGCATCGGCGGTTCGCATTTGGAGCAGACACGGCATGCCCAGCCGGACTGCTCTACGAGAGGGCGGGACTTATACGGGTTGCCTAAGGCTTTGCAAGGCCAAAGCCTTCTTTGAGCTTAAACAGCGCCACTACTACGCAGGGACGATCCTGCGTAAATTGAAATAACGATTAACTCATTGTGATATTTATGATAATTCTGGTATCTGGGGCTTAATCTCATATTTATGCCCCGCATGATCAATGTCCAAAGCGGCAGGAATGTTTTACTAAGGCCTTATGTCAGTTCTCTTCTCTCCCAAATTCCAAAGAACTTTGGCCATCATAGCCTTTTGGCTGGCCATCGGCGCTGTCATATGGGGGCAGCTGGGCCCGGGGGAGGGCGAGAGCTTTTTATGGGACAAGCTCCAGCATTTCCTCGCCTATGCCGTCCTCGCCAGTCTGGCGACCATGGCCCTGGACGCCAAAGGCTATTGGCTTTGGGCTTTGATGGGGCTGATCCTGTTCGGGGCCTTCATGGAAGTGGCCCAAGGGATATTAGGGCGCGATATGAGCAAAGCGGATGAACTCGCCAATATATTGGGGGTAATAGCCGGTGGAACCGCTGGCTGGATCTATTGTCGAATTCGCAGAGCATGGCTTGTTGAGACGCGAGCAGGGGAATAATCTTTCCTCTTATCTTCTAGATTAGCGAGACATCATATGTTCGGTGAGTTCAAGAAATTTGCGATGCGCGGTAATGCGCTCGATCTGGCTGTTGGTGTCATCATCGGCGCGTCCTTCACGGGAATCGTCAATTCGATTGTGAAAGACATCATCAACCCACCGCTCGGTTTACTTCTGGGCGGTATAGATTTCTCGAATTTCTTCGTCACCCTCAAAGGTCCCGTCACCACGACCTTAGCCGAGGCCGAAAAGCTGGGCGCGGTTACATTGAATTACGGCCTGTTCATCAATGCGCTGATCAATTTCCTCATCGTTGCCTTTGTATTGTTTCTGGTGATCCGTCAGTTCAATCGTTTCTCCGCACCAAAAGCCGAAGAACCCGCAGCGCCTGCAGAAGACGTAACTTTGCTGCGCGAAATCCGTGATCTCCTCAAGGCTAAAAACGGATGAGTGAAAAGATCGTACAGAAAAGTGAAGAGGAATGGCGCAATAGCCTGCCAGAAGACAGTTTCTGTATTTTACGACAGCATGGGACCGAACGCCCGGGTTCCAGCCCGTTAAATTCCGAGAAGCGTGTCGGGGTCTATCATTGCGTCGGCTGCGATCAGCCTCTGTTCGATTCCAATACGAAATATGAAAGCGGAAGCGGCTGGCCCAGTTTCTTTCAGCCGCGCCCAGATGCAGTGGAAAACACAATAGACAATAGCCATGGCATGGTCCGTACTGAAGTGCACTGCGCCACCTGTAAAGGCCATTTGGGGCATGAATTTCCCGATGGCCCGAAACCAACTGGTTTACGTTACTGCATTAACGGCCTGGCTCTGCGCTTCATACCCTCATAAACGACCACGACTTATCCGGTGCAGCCGATGTGATGGGCCCTCTTTTGCCGCGCGATCCTTAGCAGGATGAATTAGCTGAATAAGGCCTAATAACTTTTCAGCGTAAATCCCGGCCTTTAATCTTCTCTTGCTAATGTCGTGAAAGGGAAGCGCCGATGAGATTCGAAAATCGCGTTGTGATAGTTGCTGGCGGGGCCTCTGGGATCGGTGCGGCAACAGCCCTCAGATTAGGCAAAGAAGGAGCCCATGTCGCGATAGGCGACATAAATTTTGCTGGTGCGCAAGAAATCGCCGCACAAATCACCCAATGCGGCGGCATCGCAAAAGCCCTTGAATATGATCAAGGCAAAGAAGCATCTGTGATGAATCTCATCGCCACCACCGCAGAACTATTTGGTGGCGTAGACTGCTATTTTGGTAATGCTGCGGCGATGCATTTACCGCGTGAGGGTGACTTCGATGTGATGACGATGAATGTCGACATCTGGGAAGAAACGATGCGCACCAATCTCACCAATCATGCCGTGGCTACCCGCGAGGTCATTCCGCATATGCTGAAACGCGGCGGCGGCAGTCTTGTTTATACGGCGTCCGACCTTGGTGTTATTGCACTGCCAAAACCTGCGGCCTATCCTTGCGCGAAATCAGGGCTCGGGGCTTTAACTCGGCATATTTGTTATAATCACGGGAAAAAAGGCATTCGAGTAAATTGCATCTCGCCAGGCCTGATCGTGACGGATCGTATTGAAAAAGTTATGGCAGAAATGGAAGCACGCGGCGAGGACGTTACCAATGGTCAAAAAGACCTCGTGAATTATCCACGTCTGGGTAAGCCTGAAGATGTTGCGGCTGTAGTTTGCTTTCTTTTGTCCGAAGGCGCAGCTTATGTGAATGGCCAAACCATCAGCGTGAATGGCGGCTCGTATTTTCGGCTGTAATCTAATGGCGCACCCGAAGGGATTCGAACCCCTGGCCTCTGCCTTCGGAGGGCAGCGCTCTATCCAGCTGAGCTACGGGTGCCTAGGGCTGGCCCTGTAGCAAGCTCGGCCGGTGCCAGCAATGGCC
>CAZOJG010000001.1:100029-218800 GCA_964580115.1 uncultured Rhizobium sp. | reverse complement strand
ATTCACTTCCAGCTTGTAAATATCAAGGAATTCCGACGCCTCGGTCAGCGCCGTGCCGGTCATGCCTGCGAGCTTTTTATAAAGCCGGAAATAGTTCTGGAAGGTGATGGAGGCAAGGGTAACGTTTTCGGGTTGGACCTTGACGTTTTCCTTGGCTTCCAGCGCCTGATGCAAACCTTCGGAATAGCGGCGGCCCTGCATCATGCGGCCGGTGAATTCGTCGATGATCACAACCTGATCATCCTTGACGATATAATCCCGGTCCTTGAGGAACAGCTTATGTGCTTTTAGCGCCTGATTGACGTGGTGAATGATACCGATATTTTCGATGTCATAGAGATCGCCGGTTTCCAGCAAGCCGGCTTCGCGCAGCAAGTCCACCATATGTTCGTTACCGGCTTCGGTCAGGGTAACGGTGCGCTGCTTTTCATCCAGTTCGAAATCGCCCTTGGCCTCGCCGTCATTTTTGCCAGGCGCTTTGGCAGGCGGGTCGATCAATGCGGGGATCAGCGCATCTACAGCGCGATAGACTTCGGTGTGATCTTCGGTCGGTCCTGAAATGATCAACGGCGTGCGCGCTTCGTCGATCAGGATCGAGTCCACTTCATCGACGATGGCAAAGGCATGTCCGCGCTGCACCATCGTGTCGATGGAATATTTCATATTATCGCGCAGATAATCGAAACCATATTCATTGTTGGTGCCATAGGTCACGTCGCAGTCATAGGCTGCCTTACGTTCCTGATCATCCAGCCCATGAATGATGCAGCCGGCCGTCAGGCCGAGAAAGCGATAAATCTGACCCATCCAGTCGGCGTCGCGGCTGGCCAGATAATCATTTACGGTGACAACATGCACGCCCTTGCCGGTCAATGCATTGAGATAGACGGGCAGGGTGGCCACCAGCGTCTTACCTTCGCCAGTTTTCATTTCCGAAATACGGCCAGAATGCAGCACCATGCCACCGACCAATTGCACATCGAAATGGCGTTGACCCAGCGTACGCTTCGCGGCCTCACGCACCACCGCAAAGGCTTCCGGCAAAAGATCATCCAGCGTCTCACCAGCCTGCAGGCGGGCCTTGAAGGCCGGGGTCATGGCCCGCAGCTCTTCATCGCTCATTGGCTGGAAGCGCGCTTCCAAAGCATTGATAGCTTCAACCTTACGCCAGAAGGACTTTAGCTTACGCTCGCCGGAAGAGCCGAAGAAACGCTGCGCAATGGCTTGAAACATAAACTATCCTCGTGGCCAGAAGGCCGGGTTGATGCATTTATGGCCGGACTCGGCGGATCAAACTGCCGTCCCGGCTGTTACGCCTCAGGGGGCACGCGCCTCAAAAAAGAGGTTGTGACCTGACTATCGCGCAGGAGAGATAAGAACGGCCTTCCCCCTTGTCAATTCAAGGTGTTCCGGCCTAATCCGCAGCACGGAATTTTGTGTCAGAGAACGGAGTAGATGGCCATGGCGAAGGCACGGGTTAAGGCAAAAAAATCCACCGCGCGGCGCCCCGTGGCCAAGGTGAAGGCCCGGCCTGTCGCCAAGGCGAAATCGGCCCCTAAAACCGCCAAAAAGAAAATCGTGGCCCGCAAGGCAAGCGTGGCAAGCCGCGCAAAACCGGTTAAAAAGACCGTAAAAGCCGCCAAACCAGCCACTAAACTTGCCATTTCGCCGCTGGCGCCAAAATCCTATGCCAGATTGCCCGCACTTGCCGGGGTCAGCCTGGCCACGGGCGCGGCCGGCGTGAAATATAAGAACCGGACCGATGTGCTGCTGGCCGTCATGGCCCCCTCAACCACAGTGGCGGGCGTATTCACCAAATCCCGCACTTTTTCAGCCCCTGTGGCGTGGTGCCGCGATAATCTGCAATCGGGAACAGCCCGGGCGCTGGTGGTCAATAGCGGCAATGCCAATGCCTTCACCGGCAGGGCGGGATTCGAAGGGGCCAAAGCCGTGGCCGAGGCTGCGGGGCTGGTGCTGGATTGCGATCCCGGCGACGTGATGCTGGCCTCTACCGGCGTGATCGGGGAGCCGCTGCCCGCCGACAAAATCACCCGCGTTCTGGATGGGCTCGCCGAACAGGTCAAAGGCAATAAATGGCGTGAGGCGGCGGAGGCCATCATGACCACCGACACATTCCCCAAGCTGCGCACAGCCAGCGCGATGATTGATGGCCATAAAGTCACGATCAATGGCATCGCCAAAGGTTCAGGCATGATCGCCCCGGATATGGCGACCATGCTCTCCTTCGTGTTCACAGATGCCACGCTGCCTGCGGATGTATTGCAGACAGTGCTATCTCATGGCGTGCAAAACTCATTCAATGCGATCACGGTGGATAGCGATACATCCACCAGCGATACGCTTCTGCTGTTTGCCACGGGGCAGGGCGCCAACCACCCGACTATTCTGGACGCCGACGATCCCCGCCTGGAAAATTTCCGCGAGACCTTGAACGCGCTGCTGCTCGATCTTGCTTTGCAAGTGGTGCGTGATGGCGAAGGCGCACGTAAACAAATCCGCATCGATGTCACGGGCGCGGTGGATGACGCCTCTGCCAAGGTGATCGCTTTATCCATCGCCAATTCCCCCTTGGTGAAAACAGCCATCGCCGGTAACGACGCCAATTGGGGCCGCATCGTGATGGCGGTTGGCAAAGCGGGCGAACCGGCGGATCGTGATTTGCTGAAAATTTCATTTGGTAAGCAGGTCGTGGCGGAAGAAGGCGCGCGCGCGGCGGATTATAATGAAGCCGCCGCGACCCGCGCCGTGTCCGGCCGCGAAGTGGAAATCTCAGTGGATCTGGGTCTGGCTGGGGGCGCAGCACGGGTATGGACCTGCGATCTGACCGAAGGATATATCCAGATAAATGGGGCCTACCGTAGTTAACTAAACCTTGCCGCGCCTCGATGAGCCTATCACTGCGACAGCCATCGCTACGGGGATTGGGTTTAAACTGCGCGTCTGTTTTAAGTCGGCCTTAATCTCACTTCGCTAATGATTCCGGGGTCAGCCACATGTCGCAATTACCCCTTATACTGGTTGCGGCTTGTGCGCTGATCGATCCTGACCGTCGCGTGCTGATTGCGCAGCGACCCGAGGGAAAAAGCATGGCGGGCCTATGGGAATTTCCCGGCGGCAAAGTCGAAAAAGGGGAGCTGCCGGAAGACGCTATTATCCGGGAGCTTCATGAAGAACTGGGAATTGTTGTAAAGCAGGCTTGCCTCGCGCCTTTTGTCTTCGCATCGCATAGTTATGAGACGTTTCATCTTTTGATGCCGCTCTATCTGTGCCGCCGCTGGGAAGGGGTTGTCAGGCCGCAAGAAGGGCAGACTGTCAAATGGGTAAGACCGCGCGATCTTTCAAACTATCCGATGCCGGCCGCAGATGTGCCGCTCGTGCCCTTGCTGCGCGAAATGATATAGGCGGCGCAACATCCATTGAATATGCGCTGATCGCCTCGCTGATCTCGGTCATGCTGATCGCCGGCGCCACACTGATCGGCAGCTCCATGTCGGATGCGTTCAGTTCAGTTCTCGGCGGCTTCTAATAAATCAGCCGCAGGAATTTTTCAGGCGCTGTTCTTGTGCGCCTAAAGCATCCGCAAGCCGGGTTTTGGCGCTGCCGGGTCGCAGCGGTTTCTGCTGGCTGTCATGGGGCGACCAGCCCAATACATAAATAATATCAAAACTGGCTTCCAGCCGTCCCTCCTCATCCACAAAATGGGCATGATAATGTTGCAGCATGGCCGCCAGAACATCACGGCGCAGGGGTGTTTTGCGTCTTTGCTGCAGGATATTTGTCTCGCCCAAATGGCGAAGATCCGCAATTAAGCGATCGAGAGAACCATAGCGCACGGGCAAGCGGTCCATATCCACTACAGGCAAAGCGAAGCCTGCGCGTTGCAGCAGGCCACCTAGGTCGCGCACATCGGCAAATGGCGCGACATGCGGGCTTACGCCGCCCAGAATGGCCATTTCCCCGGCTGCAAAAGACGCACGCAATTCGCGTAAACTATCGCCGCCAAACAAGGCCGCGATAAACAAACCATCGGGTTTTAAAGTCTGCCGAATTTGCAGCAAGGCGCCGGGCAGATCATTCACGGCATGCAAAGATAAAACGCTGACGATCAGATCAAAACTTTCCGGCGCAAAGGGCAGGGCTTCCTCGTCTATATCGGCGGGGGATGTCTTGACCCATTCTTCGGCGAGCGAAAAAAGACTTTGGCATTCTGGCCGCCCGCTCAGCAGCAGGCCATGCGCGAAACGCCGATTGATCGCGCCGATACGGGTCGCGATATTATCCACCGCCTCTTCCGCCAGAAAAGAGCTTTCGGCTTTACGCATCGCCTTCATGCGGTTGTGGGCATAGGCTGGCCGGTCAAAGATTTTGGGCGGTGGCGTCACGCTTCAAGTCCCCTTTCTGGGGAGGATGGTTGCTACTTCGCAGCCAGAAACATCACAGGCACTCTATCCGCAATGCGTTTCTGGCGGCATTGCAAAAAAATTGCTTCCCGGCTTTGGCGGGCCGGGCTGGACATGCTGTTCCCGCCGCTCTGCGCGTCCTGCCGGGCGCCCGTGGCAGATGTGGGGCATTTATGTGCGGCCTGTTGGGGCAATATCGCCTTTATCGATGGGCCATGCTGTTTTCACTGTGGTCTGCCCTTCGAACTGGACCCCGGCGGCGAGACCCTCTGCGCGGGCTGCCATGCAGACCCACCTGATTTTGATCGGGCGGTCTCCCTGATGCTTTATGATACGGCCAGCCGAAAATTGGTCTTGGCGCTGAAATGGGCCGACCGGTTGGACCTCAGCCCGGCTTTTGCCCGCTGGCTGGAACGTGGCGGGCGCGCTGTTCTGGCGGAAAGCGATATCATTATTCCGGTGCCTTTGCATCCGCGCCGGCTCTGGCGGCGGCGCTATAATCAATCAGCCCTGATAGCACAGGCTCTGGCGGGGCTGGTGGGGCGGCATTATGCGCCCATGCTGCTGCGCCGAATACGCGCCACCCCCAGTCAGGGCAGCATGGCCACGGCCAACGCCCGGCGGCTGAATATGCGGGGGGCTTTTCAGGTGGCGGCATCTGGCCGATCAAGGCTTGCCGGGCGCAACATATTGCTGATTGATGATGTTCTGACCACGGGCGCAACATTGAATGCCTGTGCCCGCAGCCTGAAAAAGGCAGGCGCGGCGCGGGTCTATGCCCTGACATTGGCGCGCGTTGTCCGTTAGCTATTCAGACCTATATAATCAGTGTCGCTGCGTAAGAGTTGAACCATGTCCGCCATTGTCATCTACACCACACCTGTCTGCCCCTATTGCCACCGCGCCAAGGCGCTGCTTACCCAAAAAGGCGCAGAATTCACCGAAATCGATGTTTACATGGACGCCAAGGCCCGCCGGGAGATGGAAGAAAAATCCAACCGTCGCACGGTTCCTCAAATTTTCTTCGGTGACCGCCATATTGGTGGTTGCGATGATCTGATGGCTCTGGATGCCACGGGCGAGCTTGATCCGCTATTGGCCGCATCATGAGCATCTTTCGTGCTGCCTGTGTTCAACTTTGTTCATCGGACGATGTGGATGAGAATATCCGCATCACGTCTGATCTGATCCGCAAGGCCAGCGCGCAAGGCGCGCATTTTATCGCGACGCCGGAAAACACCACATTGATGGCCCCTGATGGCGGCGCCAAGTTGGAACGCAGCTATAGCGAAGCCGATGATCCCGCGCTGCCGGTTTTTCGTGCGCTGGCGCGTGCGTTGAATATCTGGCTGCTGATCGGATCGCTGGCGATCAAAGTCAGCGAACGTAAAACCGCCAATCGGTCATTCCTTATTGCGCCCACCGGGGAAATCGCATCACGCTATGACAAGATTTTTCTGTTCGATGTGGAATTGCCCTCGGGCGAGAAATACCGGGAATCGAACACAGTCGAAGGCGGTGATCAGGCCGTCATGGCTGATCTGCCATGGGGTAAGCTTGGCCTGAGCGTTTGTTATGACCTGCGCTTCCCACAGCTTTATCGCCGCCTTGCTAAAAATGGCGCCTTTATGATCAGCGTGCCATCTGCCTTTACTGAAACCACCGGCAAGGCCCATTGGCATACGCTGCTACGTGCCCGCGCGATCGAGAATGGCGCCTTCGTCATCGCCCCGGCACAGGGCGGCCTCCATGCCAATGGTCGCCGCACCTATGGCCATAGCCTGATCATCGCGCCCTGGGGCGAAATATTGGCCGAAGGCGGTGTCGAGCCGGGTATCATCTTTGCCGATATTGATCCGGCGGCATCCGAAATGGCCCGGCTGCGGGTTCCTAATCTCCAGCATGACCGTGAATTTCAGGGGCCTTGACCACTTGCTGAAGTCAGGATTTACCCCCACCTATAATGTTAAATCATAGGATGCGACTGGCGTGATCGTCTTCAATCTGAATTGCGACAAAGGCCATGGTTTTGAAGGCTGGTTTCAGAACAGTACCGCCTTCGAGGAACAGTCAGGCACGGGCAAATTGCTTTGCCCCATCTGCGATTCACGCAAAATAGAAAAAGCCCCTATGGCGCCTGCCGTGAAAGGCGCGAAGAAATCCGGGCTTTCATCCAGCGAAGAAGCAAAACAGGCGCGCCAATTCATGACCAAGCTGCGCAAAATCGTGACAGAAAATGCCGATTATGTCGGCCCGAAATTCGCGGAAGAAGCCCGCAAGATTCATTATGGCGAAGCTGAAGATCGCCATATTTACGGCGAGGCCACATTGGATGAGGCCAAAGAACTGGTGGAAGAGGGCGTGGAGGTCGCGCCCCTGCCACCCGATCTGAACGATCAGAATTAAGTCTTCACCGCCACAACCATATAATTCACATCAAGATCGCGGCTTAAGCGCCAGTCCCATTTCAGCGGATCAAAGCTGACGCCCTGCGTGGTTTGCACGCTTAGACCATTCTCTTCCAAGAGCTGCGTTATACGTGCAGGCGGTAGGAAACGCTGCCAGTCATGCGTTCCGCGCGGCAGCCAGCCAAGCACATATTCCGCCCCGAATTTTGCCAGCGCCAAAGATTTGAGCGTCTTATTCATTGTGGCCACAAGGGTCAGACCGCCGGGCTTCAACATGCCAGCGCAAGCCGCCATGAAGCCCTCCAGATCGGCCACATGCTCCACCACTTCCATGTTCAGAATCAGGTCAAAACGCCGCCCATCCGCGGCCAGCGCCTCTGCGGTGATGGCCTGGTAATCAATCGCCAGCCCGCTTTGCGCGGCATGCGCCCGCGCCGTGCCGATATTCTTTTCCGAAGCATCTGCCCCCAGCACCGCAAAGCCCAGCCGGGCCATGGGCTCGCTCAGCAACCCCCCGCCACAGCCAATATCCAGGAGCTCCAACCCCGTAAAAGGGGTGAGGGAGCGAGAATCACGTCCAAAATGCGTGGCGGCAGTCTCCCGGATAAAGCCCAGCCTGACCGGATTAAATTTATGGAGTGGGGCAAATTTGCCAGCCGGATCCCACCATTCCGCCGCCATAGCGGAGAATTTGGCGATTTCGCCGGGATCAATGGACGGATCAACAGGCTGATCCGCAGGATTCACACCAGAATTTGTCATTCTCTTAGACTTCATCCGTTGAGTGGGCGCGAACCCCCGTCTATGTAGGCCGGAGTAGCACAAAGGCGAGCATAGGCCACTATCCATGGCGAAGATCGTAATGAAATTCGGGGGCACCTCGGTTGCCGATTTGGAGCGCATCCGCCATGTCGCCCAATTGGTGAAGGCCGAGGTTGATCTGGGCAATTCCGTGGCTGTGGTGGTTTCCGCCATGTCCGGGGAAACAAACAAGCTGGTGGGCTGGGTCAAAGAGCTGTCCCCCCTGCATGACGCGCGGGAATATGACGTGGTGGTGGCGGCGGGCGAGCAAATCACCGCCGGCCTTCTGGCGATCGCGTTGGGTGAGATCGGGGTCAGCGCCCGCTCCTGGCTGGGCTGGCAGATCCCTATACGCACGTCGAACATGCACAGTTCAGCCCGGATCGAAGGGATCGACCCTGATGCGATGATCGCCTCCTTCAAACCGCGACAGATCAATGAGCGGCTGGAACAGGGTCAGGTCGCGGTCGTTGCGGGCTTTCAGGGCGTGGCCGCGGATAACCGCATCACCACGCTGGGTCGCGGCGGCTCAGACACCAGCGCCGTCGCCGTGGCGGCCGCACTCAAAGCGGATCGCTGCGATATTTACACGGATGTGGACGGGGTCTACACCACCGATCCGCGTATTGTGCCAAAGGCGCAGCGTCTGGAAAAAGTCGCCTTCGAGGAAATGCTCGAAATGGCCTCGCTGGGCGCAAAAGTTCTGCAAACACGTTCGGTCGAAATCGCGATGCTGCATCGCGTCCCCGTGCGTGTGCTTTCATCCTTTGATGTCGCCAAGGGCGGCACCCTTCTCTGTGACGAGGAAGATATCGTGGAAAAGAAACCGGTCACCGGCATTGCCTATAGCCGCGACGAAGCAAAAATCACCCTGCACCGCATTTCCGATCAGCCGGGCGTGGCCGCTGCCATTTTCGGGCCGCTGGCGGATTCCGGCATCAATGTCGATATGATTGTGCAGAACGTCTCATCCGACGGGAAGGCAACCGATCTCACCTTCACGGTCTCCCGTACCGAATATCCCCGCGCCATGGCTGTCATCGAAGGGGCTGCCAAAAGCATCGGCTATCAGGACGTCACCTCCGACGCCACCGTGGCCAAAGTATCGGTAATCGGCATCGGCATGCGCGCCCATCCCGGTGTGGCCCAGACCATGTTCCGCACCCTGTCGGAAAAAGGCATCAATATTCAGGTGATCTCGACATCCGAGATCAAAGTCAGTGTACTGATCGCCGAAGAATATGTTGAACTGGCCGTCCGCGCCCTGCATTCCGCCTATGAGCTGGACGCCGCCTGAATGAGAGGGTTCTGATGCCGCCTGTCTCCGCCGGTGGACCGCGTATTCTGCTCCGCCGCCTGCGCGAGATCATGGCGGAACAGACCAGTGCGCAGAAACGGCTGGACAAGCTGGTGGCTGTCATCGCCTCCAATATGGTGGCGGAAGTCAGTTCCATTTATCTTCGGCGTGCGGGCAATCTGATCGAGCTGTTTGCCACCGAAGGCCTTAATCCCGAAGCCGTGCACATAACGCGGATGAAGGAGGGTGAAGGCCTTGTCGGCTGGGTGGCGGAAACCGGTGAAGCGGTCAATCTCAGCGACGCCCCGTCCAATCCGCATTTCTCCTATCGGCCGGAAACCGGCGAAGACCCGTTCAAAGCTTTTCTCGGCGTACCGATTGTGCGCGGTGGGCAAGTCTTTGGTGTGCTTACCGTCCAGAACAAAGCCGCCCGGCTCTATGCCGAGGAAGAGGTCGAGGCCCTGCAAACCGTGGCCATGGTTCTGGCCGAAGTGGTGGCGCAGGGCAGCCTGTTCGATATTGCTGAACTCGATGAGCCTGAATTGCGGGTGGACAAGCCGCTGACCTTCAAGGGCGAGGCTTTGTCTGAAGGCGTGGCGGTGGGGCAGGTCGTCCTGCACGAGCCGCGCGTTAAAATCGAACGTATGATCGCCGAAAATCCGCAGGCAGAACTGGTGCGGTTGGAAGAAGCTATCGGCAGTTTGCGGGATGCCGTCGATCTTATGCTCGATTCCAGCGAGCTTGATCTCACCGGCGAAGGCCGCGAAGTGATCGAGGCCTATCGTCTCTTCGCCTATGATCAGGGTTGGCGTCAGCGTATGCGTGACGCGATCAATACCGGCCTCACGGCGGAAGCCGCTGTTGAGCGTGTCCAGGATGATATGCGCCTGCGGGTCAGCCGTCTCAACGACCCCATATTGCGTGAACGCGCCCATGATCTGGATGATCTGGCGCGGCGTTTATTGCGCCATCTCACAGGCGATGGCGACATACCAAAAGAATTGCCGGAAAATGCGGTGCTGGTGGCGCGGGCCATGGGGCCTGCCGATCTGGTGGATTATGGCCGGGGCCGCCTTGTCGCGCTGGTGCTGGAAGACGCGGCCTCCACCTCGCATGTGGCGATTGTCGCCCGTTCTTTGGATGTGCCGTTGGTTGGCTCTGCCGAAGGCGTCACCGATGCGGCGCGTAATGGCGATGTGATCGCGGTGGATGGCGATCTGGGCGAAGTTTACTTGCGCCCCATGGCCGATGTTGTAGCTGCTTTTGAAACGAAGAAAGTTGTTCGTGCCAATCGCGTGGCGCAATTCGCACAATTGCGCGAATTACCCGCCGTCACAAAGGATGGCGTGACAATCAAACTGATGATGAATGCCGGTTTGATGCTGGATATGCCGCATCTGGATGAATCTGGCGCAGATGGCATTGGCCTGTTCCGCACGGAATTGCAGTTCATGATCGGCGAGACCATGCCGCGTCTGGCCGATCAGGTGGAATTTTATCGCAATGTGCTGGATTCGGCAGGCGCGCGCCCGGTTGTGTTTCGCACACTGGATCTGGGCGGTGACAAGGTTCTACCCTATGCCCGTTGGGAACGCGAAGAAAATCCTGCTCTTGGGTGGCGCGCCCTGCGCATCGCCCTGGATCGTCCGGCACTGCTGCGATACCAGATCCGTGCCCTGCTGATCGCGGCCGCGGGCGGCACATTGCGCGTATTGCTGCCGTTGGTCAGTGAAGTCGCTGAATTTAATCAGGCGCGGGCGCTGATTGATCGGGAGATGGAGCGGGCCCGGCTGATGGGCGAGCCGCAGCCCCGGCAGGTGCTGGTGGGGGCGATGCTTGAAGTCCCGGCCCTGGCCTTCATGTTGCCGCAGATCATGCGTTCGGCGGATTTTGTCTCCATCGGCTCAAATGATCTGTTCCAGTTTGTGTTTGCCGTGGATCGCACCAATCCACGCGTCTCCCGCCGCTATGACACGCTCAATCCGGCGGCGCTCAATCTTATTCGCCTGATTGTGAAAAGCGCGGCCGAAGCCGGTGGTGGGGGGGAGCTTTCACTCTGTGGGGAAATGGCGGGGCGGCCATTGGATGCGATGGCGCTGATTGGGCTGGGCCTGCGCACGCTCTCCATGCATCCCGGGCAGATCGGCCAGATTAAAGCGATGATACGTTCCATCCATGTAGGCGAAGTCAGCGAATTCGTGGAAAAACTTATCGGGCGGACTGATCATTCCTTACGTACCCGGCTTTCGGCCTTTGCCGCCGAACGGGGGATTGTACTCAAATAGGTGCCGGATCGGCAGCGAATGTATCAAATCTTGGTATTTGGATGATTCTGGTCGATATTTTGTGCCTTCTGTCGGCTTAAGCTGGAATGCGTGACCCGAAGCGGCTATTGCTTTGCCCATGACGAAAGTAACGCGTTTTACAAATGGAAATGATGGGGGGGCCGAAAAGCGCCGCCTGCATCTGCGCGAAATCTCTGGCGATACCGATGCCCCGCTGGGCACCGTGGGTCAGGATTTACGGGCGGCCCGGCTGCGGCTGGGCGAAGAATTGGCCAGCGTCTCGCGTGTCCTCAAGATTCGTAAGGACCATCTGGAGGCCCTGGAGGAGGATCGGTTGGAGGCTCTGCCCGGCCGGACCTATGCCATGGGCTTTGTGCGCTCCTATTCCACCTATCTTGGTCTGGACGCCGCCGAATATCTGGATCGCTTCAAGGAAGAAATCGCTGGCCGCGCCGAAAGCGCGCTGCTTACCCCCTATATTGACCATGGTGAGCGTAAACTGCCTCAGGGTTGGCCGATCATTGCCGTGGTTCTGGTCGGGCTCATTCTGTATGGGCTGTTCCTGCTGATCTGGCCCTCAAGCGATGCCGATTATCCCCTCGTAGAGCCGGTGCCGAGCGAGATCGCGGCAGCCGGTGATCCGGTGGTCGCCCCGACACCGCCCCCACCCGCGCCTGTTGCCCCCCTGCCGACCACCGCAATCCCTCCCGCACCGGATGCTGCGGCTCCCACTGAGGCTGCGAATCCCGCGACCGCTGCCGCTGAACTGCCCAAAGGGCAGGTTTTTGGTGCAAGAAATGCGGATTCCCGTGTCACCTTACGGGCGCGTCAGCCTGTCTTTGTCTCGATCAAAGGGGTGGATGGCACCAATTACTTGGGCCGCATGTTACAACCCGGCGACACGTATCGCGTTCCCAACCGCCCGGTGCGCCTGACCACCCCCCATGCCGAACATTTGGAGGTTCAATTGGGCACGGCGGCAGCCAAACCTTTGGGGCCTGAAGGTGCTGTGGAGGGCCTGCCGCTGGATGTGCAATCGCTGGGTGGCCGGGCGTCTCAGGCAGCGGATTAACCGGGGCAAAGTCTATGAGCATTCGCGCTTATCGTGACATTCATCGGCGGACCTCCCGCAAGATACGGGTGGGTTCGGTTGAGGTGGGGGGAGATTCCCCGATCACCGTCCAGACCATGACCAATACGCTGACCTCGGATCCGCGCGCCACGATCAATCAGATTCGCGCGATCGAGGAAGCAGGCGCCGATATTGTGCGCGTATCCTGCCCGGACGAAGACTCCACCGCCGCGATGAAAGCGATCACCAAGGCCGCCAATATACCTGTCGTGGCCGACATCCATTTTCACTACAAGCGCGCCATCGAAGCCGCCCAGAATGGTGCGGCCTGTCTGCGCATCAATCCCGGCAATATCGGCAGCGCCCAACGTGTGCGCGATGTTGTGAAAGCCGCCAAGGATTATGGCTGTTCCATGCGTATCGGCGTGAATGCCGGGTCGCTGGAGAAGGAGTTGCTGGAACGCTATGGCGAGCCATGCCCCGAAGCCATGGTTGAAAGCGCGCTGAACCACGCAAAAATCCTCGAAGATAACGACTTCTTCGAATTCAAGATCAGCGTGAAAGCCTCGGATGCGTTTCTGGCCGTTGCCGCCTATCAAGGTTTGGCTGAAGCCTGTGATTACCCGCTGCATGTCGGCATCACCGAAGCAGGCGGCATGATTTCCGGCACGGTGAAATCCTCCATCGGCATGGGCATGTTGCTGTGGTCTGGCATTGGCGACACGATCCGTGTTTCGCTGTCTGCCGATCCGGTTGAAGAAGTGCGGGTGGGTTTCGATATTCTGAAATCGCTTAATCTGCGCCATCGCGGCGTGAATATTATTTCCTGCCCCTCCTGCGCCCGTCAGGGGTTCAATGTCATCGAAACCGTGCGTCAGCTTGAGGACCGGCTGAAACATATTTCCACGCCTATGTCGCTTTCGATCATCGGCTGCGTGGTGAATGGCCCGGGCGAAGCACGCGAAACGGACCTTGCTTTCACGGGCGGCGGCGCAGGCAAAGGCCATGGTCAGATATATCTGAATGGCAAACCCGCCTATCGTTTGGATAATGACGGCATGCTCGAACATGTCGTTGAGCTATGCGAGAAAAAATCCGCCGAAATTGAGGCCGCCCGCGGGCAAGCGTTAGAAACCGCGCAGTAGCGACACTTTCTGAAATCTCCGCCCCACACGATGCAGATTGCATCGTGAAAATTTCCTATTGCATCAAGAAAGTTTTTGCATGATTCCCGCCAACAAGCTCGACAGATTGGCTGATCGCTTCGCACAGATTGAAGCCGAACTCGCCGCTGGTGCTGGCGGCCAAGGCTTCGTCAAACTGTCCAAGGAACATGCCGAACTTGCGCCGGTGATCGAGGCGGTGAATGCGTATCGCGCGGCTCTGAATGATCTTGCAGGCGCAGAAGCATTAATGCTCGACCCAGCCAGCGACAGCGAAATGCGTAATCTCGCCGAAGAAGAACGCGCCGAGATAAAACCCCGTATCGAAGAGCTGGAACATGCTCTGCGCATTCAGCTCCTGCCTAAAGATATGGCCGATTCCTCCTCAGCCATCCTGGAAATCCGCGCCGGCACAGGTGGTGACGAAGCGGCCCTTTTCGCCAGTGAACTGCTGAAGATGTACACGCGCTATGCGCAATTACAGGGCTGGCGTGCCGAACTGATGAGCCTGAGTGAAAGCGATCTGGGCGGGGTTAAGGAAGCGGTTCTGGAAGTGGGTGGGCTAGGGGTCTTTGCCAAGCTAAAATTCGAATCCGGGGGCCACCGCGTCCAGCGTGTGCCTGTTACAGAAGCAGGGGGGCGTATTCATACATCTGCCGCGACGGTTGCCGTTCTGCCGGAACCAGAAGATGTTGAGCTGATTATCGATGAAAAAGATTTGCGGATCGACGTTTATCGTGCATCAGGCGCTGGCGGTCAGCATGTCAATAAAACCGAAAGCGCGGTGCGCATCACCCATTTGCCCACAGGGGTAGCTGTGGCGATGCAGGAAGAAAAATCTCAGCACAAGAACAAAGCCAAGGCGATGAAACTGCTGAAGGCCCGTTTGTTTGAAGCGGAACGTGCGCGGGTGGATAATGCGCGCGCTTCGGAACGTAAAGGCCTGGTCGGTTCCGGTGATCGCTCCGAGCGCATAAGAACCTATAATTTTCCGCAAGGTCGAATTACGGATCATCGCATAAATCTTACCCTCTATAAGCTGGATCGGGTGATCACCGGTGATGAATTATCCGATGTGATCGACGCGCTGGTGGCTGAGGATCAAGCTGGTCGTCTGGCTGCTCTGGAAGCCGAAGGGTGAGCACAATCCGCACCGCTCTGAATGCGGCTGCTACACGATTGGCAGACGCCGGGATCGACACTGTCCGACTGGATGCACGGATTTTACTGGCCCATAGTCTGGGTGTAGAGCCATCTACGATCGTTACGGGCGAACCATTACTTACGCCCGAGGCTATTCAGAAATTTGAACAGCTGATCACCCGCAGGCTGGCGCGCGAACCGGTTGCCTATATCACCGGCGAGAAAGAATTCTGGAGCTTGTCCTTTGCCATAGGGCAGGGCGCCCTTATTCCGCGGCCGGATAGCGAGACGTTGATCGAACAGATTCTGGCGCATTTTCCGGATCGTGCCGCCCCCTTACGGATGGTTGATTTGGGAACGGGGTCTGGCTGCCTGCTACTGACCGCACTTACGCTTTATCCTCATGCGAGGGGGCTGGGTGTCGAGGCTTCTCCCCAAGCCCTGCTTTGGGCGCAGCGCAATGCAGACCGGCTGGGTCTGACGGATCGTTGCTCGTGGTATCCGGGACCATGGTCGGCCGATATTGGCAGCGGCTTTGATCTGGTGATCTCCAATCCCCCCTATATTTCGCATGACGCGTTGGCGCAGCTGGAGCCGGAGCTGGCCTGGGAGCCTGTGGACGCGCTGGATGGTGGGCCCGATGGGCTGGAGGCATATCGCAGCCTTGCTGGCCTTATGCCGTCTATCCTTGCCCCCGGCGGGTATATTTTTCTGGAAATAGGTGCAAATCAGGGTCAAAGCGTTCCTTCCCTGCTAGAGGGCGCCGGGCTTTTCGTTCGTCATGTCGCACAGGATCTGGCGGGCCATGCGCGCTGTGTGGTGGCGAGTTCCACTGCCAAAAAACCCTTGGAAAGATCGGTATAAGAGGTTAGTTTCCCACCCGTGGGGAGCAGACTCCTGCCGGTTTTCTCCGGTGAGATCGCTGGGCATTCCGCGCTGATATGTGAAAAGCGCCACCTGCCCATAAGCGAAAGACGCGCTCTAAATTTTGAAGATACCGGTTTAGCTGCGCAGTTTCGCGTAAGACACCGATGATATGGAAAAGAGGGCAGAGGCCTTAAGGCCGAAGCATAAGATGTATAAAGGGGACCAAGTGAAGCGTTCCAGGCGTGGCGGGCGCAGACCTCAGCACAGCAATCATAATCAAAATGGTGGCGGCGGCGGGAATAATGGCGGTGGGAATAATTACAATCCCAATCGCACATTTGATTCCACTGGTCCGGATGTGAAGATCCGTGGCTCGGCTTCGCATGTTTATGAAAAATATCTGCAATTAGCGCGGGATGCCAATACATCTGGTGATCGGGTGATGGCGGAGAATTATCTCCAACATGCTGAACATTATTATCGCATCCTTGCGACCCAGCAGGCCCATCAGCAGCAATATCAACAGCAGCGCGATAGCCAGCAGCAACAGCCAGCCTATCAAAATGGCAAACAAGGCCAGCCGCAGGAAGAGACAAGCAACGGGGCCAGTCACGGTTCTAGCGCGCCGACCTTTGACCTCACCGAACAACCTGACATCGCGGTCAGCGTGCAGGAATCGGATGAATCCGTCCCTGAAAATGAGGGATTTTAACCCATTCTTCCCAGATTGCCTCTTGTAGAAAGGGAAATATAACCCACCTATCGTCAGGATAGCGTGCCCAGCTGGGGCGTTATCCAATCTAACGGGCTTAGCCTTGCCGATGTGGCGGGGCAGAGGTGCCAAGAGAGGGCGATATGGACGTCGAGAAATTTACGGACCGGGCACGGGGATTCATTCAAGCCGCGCAAAATGTGGCACTGCGCGAACATCATCAGCAGTTCACACCTGAGCACCTTCTCAAAGTCCTGCTGGATGATGAAGAAGGTTTGGCCGCACGGCTTATTCGCGCGGCCAATGGGCGGCCGGATGAGGCCCTTCAACAAACAGAATTGGCGCTCGCTAAGCTACCCCGGATAGAGGGTGGCAATGGTCAGATCTACCTCAGCCCGTCCACGGCGGGACTTCTGGATAATGTGCAGACGCTTGCTAAAAAAGCAGGCGATAGTTTTGTTACGGCTGAATATTTGCTGCTGGGTCTCTGCATGGCCGATGGCAACCCGGCTGCGTCTATTTTAAAAAATGCCGGCGTTACTGCTCAAAACTTAAATACAGCCATCAGGGATTTACGCCAGGGGCGCAGCGCAGATAGTGCGGGCGCGGAGAACCAATATGATGCGCTGAAGAAATATGCTCGTGATCTGACCGAGGCTGCGCGCAGTGGTAAACTGGATCCGGTGATCGGGCGCGACGAGGAAATCCGTCGTACTATTCAGGTTCTATCCCGCCGTACAAAAAATAACCCAGTACTGATTGGTGAGCCGGGCGTGGGTAAAACCGCGATCGCCGAAGGTTTGGCTTTGCGCATCGTCAATGGCGATGTGCCTGAATCGTTGCGGGAAAAGCGTTTAATGGCGCTTGATATAGGGGCGTTGATTGCAGGCGCAAAATTTCGGGGTGAATTTGAAGAGCGTTTGAAAGCCGTTCTGAATGAAATCACAGCAGCACAAGGCAAGGTGATCCTGTTCATTGATGAAATGCATGTGCTGGTTGGCGCAGGCAAGGCAGAAGGTGCGATGGACGCATCCAATCTGCTTAAGCCATCATTGGCTCGCGGCGAATTGCATTGTGTTGGTGCGACAACGCTGGACGAATATCGCAAACATATTGAAAAAGATGCGGCACTGGCGCGGCGTTTCCAGCCGGTCTTTGTCAGCGAACCCACGGTGGAAGATACGGTATCTATTCTGCGTGGCTTGAAAGAAAAATATGAATTGCATCATGGCGTGCGCATCACTGATGCCGCGATCGTCGCGTCTGCGACTTTGTCCAACCGCTACATAACAGATCGGTTTCTGCCGGATAAAGCCATCGACCTGATGGATGAAGCGGCTAGCCGTTTGCGGATGCAGGTAGATTCCAAGCCGGAAGCATTGGATGAGCTGGATCGTCGAGTGATTCAACTTAAGATCGAACGCGAGGCTTTGAAAAAAGAAACGGACCAGGCCTCGCAAGATCGTCTGGATATGCTTGAGAATGAATTGGCCGAGATGGAAGAAAAGGCGACAGTGCTTACGGAAAAATGGCAGGAAGAGAAAAAATCCGTCCAGGATACGCAAAGCCTGAAAGAAAAGCTGGATACAGCCCGGCAAGAGGTGGAGCTGGCGCAGCGTAAAGGCGATTTCGCCCGTGCTGGCGAATTAACCTATGGCGTTATTCCGGAACTGGAAAAGAAGCTGCGTGATATTGAAGAGCATGAAGGCACAGCTTTAGTGAACGAGGCTGTGACACCTGAAAATATTGCGCAGATCGTTTCTCGCTGGACCGGTATACCTGTCGATAAAATGCTGGAAGGCGAACGCGATAAATTACTGCGCATGGAAGAAGGTTTAGAAAAGCGCGTGATAGGTCAACATCAGGCCGTACGCGCCATATCCAATGCTGTTCGCCGGGCGCGGGCAGGGCTGCAAGACCCGCACCGGCCTATTGGCTCATTTCTGTTCCTTGGCCCCACGGGCGTGGGCAAAACAGAGCTGACTAAAGCACTGGCCGCATTTCTCTTCGATGATGACAGCGCGATGGTGCGTATAGATATGAGCGAGTTCATGGAAAAACATTCGGTAGCGCGCTTGATCGGTGCTCCGCCAGGTTATGTCGGCTATGAAGAAGGCGGCATGCTGACTGAAGCCGTGCGGCGCAGGCCCTATCAAGTCATCCTATTTGATGAGGTGGAAAAAGCGCATCACGATGTCTTCAATGTGCTGCTACAAGTGCTGGATGATGGCCGCTTGACCGATGGTCAAGGCCGCACCGTGGATTTCCGTAATACGGTGATCATACTAACATCCAATCTTGGCTCAGAATATATGGCAGCCCAAGCGGCGGATGATTCTGGCGCAGTGCGGGCACAAGTGATGGAGGCTGTGCGATCTCATTTCCGTCCGGAATTTCTTAATCGCCTAGATGAGATCATACTGTTTCACCGGCTCACCCGAGAAAACATGGATAAGATCGTCGATATTCAGATCGGCCATCTGCAATTGCTTTTGGCTGATCGTAAAATCGACATTGCACTGGATGATCAAGCGCGGGAATGGTTGGGAAATGCTGGTTACGACCCGGTCTATGGCGCGCGGCCGTTGAAGCGGGTTATCCAGCGTCGCTTGCAGGACCCATTGGCCCAATTGCTTTTGGAAGGCACGCTTAAAGAAGGGGCAAGTATAAAGGTCGGTACCGGGGCCTCGGGCCTGACTATCAATGGTCGTGAATTCGGGGTGCCGGATGACGATATTGTGATACAGCGGACCACATCAAATTCGCTGCATTAATAAACAACCCCGCGCTTCGATACTGAAGCGCGGGGTTGCTCATTTAAACTTGGCTGCAAATCAAGCAGCTCAGATCAATTTTACAGATGATAGTTCACACCAACGCGCACAGTATGTGTGCTGAAGCGATTGAAGTGGAAATCATAGACGTCACCCCAAACGACGCTTTCACCTGAAACCGTACGGCCTTGATAATGGGTGTAGAGATATTCGCCCTTGATGGACCATTCCGGACTGATGGCATGCTCAATGCCACCACCCACTGTATAACCTAGATTGCGCTTGCCTGCCGCATAGATCAAATCACCGCCGCAAGGCAAGGTATCGCAATCATCAATGACTTCGTAACGTACGCGGCCCAGCGCGAGACCGCCGGTCGCATAGACCAGCATATCGTTCGTTACAAGAAGGCCGCCGCGCAGACGGAATGTCGCCTGCCAGTTGGCTTTTGCTGTATAATCAGTGTCCGGCTGAATAAAAGACTGGCCGCGATTGTTAATTCCGAAAAGCGAAAAATCGGCTTCGATGCCCAGTACGATGTTGTCGATTTGCCAGTTGTGACCAGCCTGAATACCGCCCGTGAAAGAGCCCTCTTTCTTGAGCTGTGTCGTCTCAATATCGAAATTATAATAATCTAGGTCAATCGCCCGGTTGCTATTGCTGAATGTGCCGCCCAGATGTGCGCCTGCATAACTGCCTTCCCAAATAAATCCATGATCATGGGCATAGGCAGGCATCGCAATAGCCGCAGCGAGCGCGGACATCATAAGGATTTTTCGCATAGTAACTCCAAGATAGATTCAAATCTGAAGCTGTTTCATATTTAAATCACTTTCTCTTCGTCAATGTGCTCTATACGATGTTTTTAAAATGTGCTTTTAATCACACAGTTTTGAGTTGTGTAGCGCAAGTGAGGATTACCAACCCAAGCCATCGCTATGTATGTGCCTATTTCGTGTGGCGCAGATCGCTTGTGTTGGGCGTGTTGCTAATGGCAAGTTTGGTTTCCATAGGAATGGACGCGCGCTGCATATCAATGTGCAAGCGCTGATTCATGAAGCTACGCAGCTCTGTCCCTGCAAGTGAACGACCGGAGGCAAACTTTACTCCGGCGGGATTTAGCTGGCCGCCATTCTTGCGGATTTCATAATGCAAATGTGGGCCGGTCGACATGCCAGTGTTGCCACTATAAGCAACGATCTGACCCTGCTGTACCTTTGAGCCTGAGCGAATGCCTGCTGCAAAACGAGAAAGATGAGCATAGGCGGTGCTATATCCATTCCCATGATTGATCTGTACGAAATTGCCGTAACCACGAGATCTGTTGGCGACTTGGACCGTGCCGGAGCCGGCAGCCATCACCGGTGTGCCAATCGGCACCGCAAAGTCGATCCCCTTATGCATGCGGGAATAACCCAGTACTGGATGACGTCGCAGACCAAAGCCTGAAGATATGCGAGCGCCATCGACAGGGGTTTTCATCAGCATGCTGCGGGCGCTGCGGCCTGTAGCATCAAAATAATCAGGGGGCTGACCCTGTAATTGGTGGCGATAGAGCGCAATAGTCCGACCGCCGGTCTTCATCGCGGCATAGGCTATGTCACCTTTTTTCGCGGGCTGACCGTCCAATGTGTAGTGATAGGTATACATTACCTCGAATTTGTCACCCTGTTGAAGGTCGCGCTGGAAGTCGACCTCATAAGAGAACATCTTGATCATCTCGACCACGACTTCCGCCGGTATGCCGGCGCGCATGGCAGAGAGATAAAGGCTCGACGTGATCGTGGCGCCCATATGATGCGTTTTGGGCTGCAAAACTTTTTGAACACTATCGACCGCAAAATTTCCAGCAGCCGTGCGTGTTACGGTGATGTCATGATCCACCGCGGGCGAAAACAGCATCGAGAGCAATTTGCTGGAAGCCGCCGGATTATCGTCTGCCTTGGCCGCAATATCTGCTGCCGGTGCAGCAAAGGTCAGATCAAAGCTCTGGCCAGAATGAATAGCGCGGGGATTATAGGCTTTGGATAATTCGTCGATCAGCAGATGGGCTTCTTTGGCGCTGATACCTGCATTCATCAATGCACCGGCCAGCGTATCGCCACGTTCCAATGTGATCGTATGCGTTTCGATGCCTGTGGCTAAATCTTTATCCTCATGCGTCAGTTCGCTGAGGGTGGGGGCCTGTTGTCCAAGCTCGGCAATGCGGGCCACGGGCAATGAAGGGCCGAGCGAGGCATAGGTCGCATCGCCACCTTTGGCCAATTGCATGAATAATTGATAGGGCATCAAGGCGCGGTCGAGTGTGCTTTCCGTAGAAAGCCCCGGCGGCATAGCGCCCACAGCCAGCAAAGCCACAGCACCGGCAACAAGAGCAGTAACCGATGTAGAAACGAGAGCCCAACGTGTATCGCGCGAAGCCAAAACTGCGCGAGGACCACGCAGCGAAGCTGCAGGAAGCATAACGTCGTCCGATATCCGATCAGGCGGATTCAAGGCGACACCATCTTGTTGGCTCCACTATATCAGCGCCAACGGTTAGTACCGCCGACCCCAGCCCAGTTTGATTAACCGGCGAACCGGCGCCCAAGTTAGACAAAAACCTTTGTGCGCCGTCAACCTTTTCCATCACATTAACGCTCGAACCCATTGGATTTTATTAGGTATTTCTAAATCCACTGTAATGTTATGGCTTTTTGACCTAATTGTTTTCTGCAATCACATTGCGCACCATGGGATAGACCTGCCGCTTCCACTTCCCACCCGAGAACACCCCGTAATGGCCCACATCGGGCTGAAGATGGTGATGAGCTTTACCAGGCTTAATATTGGGGCATAGATCATGGGCGGCTACTGTCTGGCCCGGGGCGCAGATATCGTCCCGCTCGCCCTCTACCGTCAGCAGAGCGGTGTTACGAATGCTGCGCGTGTCGATGCGGTGACCGCGCCACTCAAATATGCCCCGCGCGAGATGATGTTGTTGAAAAACCTTGTCCACCGTGTCGATATAAAATTCGGCGGGAAGGTCCAATACGGCGAAATATTCATTGTAGAAGCGCCGTGTGGCATCTGCTTCTTTAGTATGGCCTCTGGCGATATTCGAGAACAATTCAACATGCGCCTGAACATGGCGCGGTAAGTTCATCGACATAAAGGCTAAGAGCTGTAGAAAACCAGGATAGACACGCCGGTTTGCGCCCTTGAATTGATGCGGCACTGAGCAAATCAAATTTTTCTCAAACCATGCCAGCGAATGTTTTTGGGCTAATTTATTTACTTCAGTCGGGTCAATGCGTGTGTCCACGGGGCCCGCCATCAGGATCATACTGCGCGGCTGCGCGGGGTTTGATGCTTGCGCCATCACGCTAACCGTTGCCAGCAATGCATTACAGGGCTGACAAACCCCCAGAACATGAGCACCCGGACCAAGCTTTTCGATAAAAGCAATAAGGTGGTCGATATAGCTATCTAATGTAAAAGCACCATGTTCATGGGGGATGTCACGAGCATTGTGCCAATCGGTGATATAAACATCATGATCAGGCAATAAGGTGCGCACCGTATCGCGTAGCAGGGTCGCAAAATGCCCCGCCATCGGGGCGACTACTAATAGCTTTGGCTGTGACAGGGGCAGATTTTTTTTGAAGTGCAGCAAAGTCCCAAACGGCGTGCTGAAAACAGGAATTTCCTCGACAATGACGTCCTGACCATTGGCCTGCACTGTGCCTATTTCATAATCGGGGCGTGTGTGGATCAAGGTGGAACGGGCCAGCAATTCGCTGCCAGCAGCTGCTGCGCCTAATAGAACATTGCCCAGTGGACCTGAGCGTGCACCATCCAGAAAGGCAGTGGTGATTTCCGCAGCCGCCCGCAACGGGGCAAAGAAATCCTGCCGCGCCTGATATGCCTGATAGATCATTCGCCCCAACTCATTGCGCGCTGCAACAGGATTCCATCTTTTTGACGTCTGTCACAGAAAACCTAGTGCATTTTATGCTGCAATGCGAAATACTTTCTTTCGATGTGACGCAGGAAATAGGTCATGGCCAAGCCTGTTCTAACGATTTCTGCGCGGAACTATTCGTCCTGGGCGCTGCGCGGCTGGTTAATTTGCCGGTTTTCCGGGCTGGATTTCGATGATGCAATGGTTTCATCCTCTGATCCGGCGATGCGGGCAGAATTATTGTTGCTATCGCCATCTTTCCTGGTCCCCCGGCTTGAACATGACGGATTGCGTGTTTGGGATACTCTAGCGATAGCGGAATATCTCAACGAGTGCTTCCCGGAAGCGGGCCTCCTTCCATCTGATCGCGTAGCGCGCACCCATTGCCGGGCTGTATCGGCCGAAATGCATTCGGGCTTTTCAAATTTGCGCGCAGCCTTACCGATGAATATCAAGGCCCAGCACCCTAATTTCAAAATCTGGACAGGCGCGCAGGCAGACATAGAACGCATCACTGCTATTTGGCGTGATTGCCTGAAACGCTATGACGGCCCTTATTTGTTCGGTGATAAACCCAATATGGCCGACGCCATGTTCGCGCCGGTATGCACACGGTTTAAAACCTATGGCGTAGTATTGGATCGTATTTGCGCGGATTACCGCGACATGATTCTGACCTTGCCGGATATGCTTGAATGGATAGAAGCCGCCGAAGCGGAGCAGGATGAGGTGGAAGAACTCGATGCCGAGTTCTAACCACCGTGCCCATCCTTAAGGCGCGTCATTCGCCTTGGTTTGCAATTGCACGTAATTTTGAATGCCCATCTGGGCGATCAGGCGCAATTGTGTTTGTAGCCAATCAATGTGCTTTTCTTCGCTTTCCAGAATGTCTTCAAAGACATCGCGAGAGCCGTAATCACGAACTTTTTCGCAGTGGGCGATGGCTTCTTTAAGATCAGGATAGGATTGTTCTTCCAGCCGCAGATCGCACTGAATTACTTCTTCAACCGATTCACCGATAAGCAACTTTCCGAGATCTTGAAGATTAGGCAGGCCGCCTAGAAACAGCACACGCTTGATCAGCTTGTCAGCGTGTTTCATCTCATCAATAGATTCGTGATAGACATATTCCGCGAGTTCAGAGAGGCCCCAATCAGCCAGAATGCGCGAATGTAGGAAATATTGATTAATCGCGGTGAGTTCGTTTTTCAGGATGCGATTGAGGTGGCGAATGACTTCCGCATCGCCCTTGATCGTGGCAGTAGGAGAGGGGCCATTCAGGCCGCCGGTGCCAGATCCTGCTCCTGATGTGTTTGGTCCAGCATTACCTCGATCTCGTCCTGGCATCTGCCACAATTCCTTTCTACGCCGCACTTTGCATAAACACTATCCGCACAGCCCGCGCCCGATAGAATCGCGGCACGAACATGGGTTTCGTTTAGCCTATTGCAGACGCAGACAATCATCTATGGACGATCCTTGAGTGCATGGAAAAAATATTGCACTTGCGACTGATTGTCAATCGCCTAAATGCGAATTGCCTGCTTGATCGTCTGAAAGATAAAATTTCTATTATTATTTAAATTCATATGGTTATTTAATTTTGCAGTGCCGCATTCTGTTCCGCCATCATACGTTCCAGACGGACATAATCTGTCTTACCGGTCCCAAGCACCGGAATTGCTTCGACCTGCACAATGCGTCTGGGAATGGCCAGATCGGATACGCCATGATTGTGGGTCCAACCCACCAGATCCATACGATCGGCACTGGGGCAATCGGTGATCAGGATTATTTGCTCGCCTTTTACTTTGTCCGGAAGGGTGAGCGCGGCATGTGAATGATCTGGCCACATAGCTGAGGCACAGCTTTCCACAACAGCTAAGGACACAGCTTCACCACCTATCTTCGCAAAACGTTTTAGCCTTCCGCGAATTTGAATGAAGCCATCTTCATCGATGCTCACGACGTCGCCCGTATCGTACCAGCCATTTTCCGGGGGGGTGATCACGCCGGGCTGATCGGGCGACATATAACCCAGCATAATATTGGGCCCGCGAATGATCAGACGCCCAGCATTGGGAATGCCTTCGACAGGCTCCAACTTATATTCAATGCCCTGCATAAAGCGGCCGACTGTGCCGGGATGATTGGCACCAATCTGATTGGCTGCCACAACAGGCGAGGCTTCGGACACACCGTAACCCTCCAGCAATTCAATGGAATATTTTTTGCGTAACAAGGCCCGCGTTTCATCGCGGAGCCGTTCTGCGCCACACACCGCCAAACGCAGCGAATTCAAATCGCCCGCTTCGCCCGCACGCGCATATTGCGAGATGAATGTATCGGTAGACAGAAGAATAGTGGCCTTGGATTGCTTTATACGCCGTGCGATTTCACGAGGCTGCAATGGGGTAGGGTGGCTTACTGTTTTCACCCCGACATAAAGCGGCAGCAATGTGCCCACGGTCAGACCGAAACAATGAAAAATCGGCAAAGGGTTAAACAGAACGTCTGTATCGGGAAACAATTCTATATGCTGATTTACCTGCTCCATATTGGAGACCAGATTGGAATGAGACAGCGCCACGCCTTTTGGCTGCCCTTCCGTTCCGGATGTAAATAATATCACCGCCGGCATATTATGGGCAGGCCGTGCTGCAACCATATGCGGCAACAGGCTACCCATTACGGCCATGGCCTTATCGCGAAAAGTCAGATTATCCCGAGCATCCTCCAGATAGATGATCTCTGCCTCGCTTTCCAGTTCCGTGACGAGGTCTTCCAGCTTCGCGATTTCAACCAATTTACGGGCGGTGATGATGCGTTTGACCTCGGCCGTGCGCAGGGCTGATTTTACCCCCGCGGCCCCGCTGGTGAAGTTCAGCAAAGCCGGGACGCGGCCATAAGCCGAGAGCGCCATAAAACCCAGCAGCGCACCAGCGCCGGTCGGCAACATCAGCCCCACGGCGTCGCCGCTGCGGCTGCCTCGGCTGAGGGCATGACCTAATGCGAAGCTGGCGCGGATAATCGCGTCATAGGTCAGCTCACGGCCGTCTCCATCCACGAATATGACGCGGTCCCCGCCAAAGCGATCCCGAGCTTCCAGTATGGCGTGAAAAATGGGCTTGGCTTCATAGGCCAGCGCAGTGGTGGCACATTCTTCCCCAGAGGCTGCGGCCACGCTGGCTAAGCTCATTCTATCCCTGCTTTTTTATTAGATCTGGCAAGGGCCAAGCCTAACCGCTTTGGCCAGGCTGGCAAGCCGCAGACCATGTCAATTTTGCGCATGGCCTTTTCTGGCCGTGATTTTCCAGTTGGCATCTTCTATATCTCCCCCATGACCACAGTGATCGACCTTACGCATGACCGCCGCGGCTTGCGGCACCCGGAAAAGGCAAATCGGCCGGAAACGCCCTTTGCCCGCAAACCGTCTTGGATTCGCGTGAAAGCACCCGGCGGCGGCGAATATGCCCGCACCCAGCAGATCGTTCGCGAGCACTCCCTGCATACCGTCTGCGAAGAAGCCGCCTGTCCGAATATTGGAGAATGCTGGACCCAGCGTCACGCCACGATGATGATCATGGGTGATACCTGTACGCGAGCATGCGCTTTCTGCAATGTGAAAACAGGCCTGCCTGCCGCACTGGATATGCAGGAGCCGGAAAATGTTGGCCATGCGGTGGCCAAGCTGGGTCTTAAACATGTCGTGATCACATCGGTCGATCGGGACGATCTGCCAGATGGCGGTGCAGAACATTTTGCACTGACGATTGCCGCAATCCGAAAACGTTCACCCGGCACGACAATTGAAATTCTGACACCTGACTTCCTGCGCAAATCCGGTGCGATAGATATTGTGGCCGCAGCCAGGCCGGATGTGTTCAATCATAATCTTGAAACTGTACCCCGGCTGTATCTCACTATTCGCCCGGGTGCGCGTTATTATGCAAGCCTGCGTTTGTTGGAGCAGGCCAAGGAATTATACCCTGAAGGGTTTACAAAATCGGGCTTGATGGTTGGTCTTGGTGAGACACGTGAAGAAATCATGCAGGTGATGGACGACCTTCGGGCCGCGCAGGTGGATTTTCTTACGATCGGCCAATATCTCCAACCCACACGTAAACATGCACCGTTGGATCGTTTCTGGTCACCAGAGGAGTTTGCGGGGCTGGAACAGATAGCCCGCGCCAAAGGGTTTATGATGGTCTCTGCGTCGCCACTGACACGTTCATCCTATCACGCGGATTCTGATTTTGCGGCACTGAAAGCCGCGCGGCTTGCACGCGGCTGAACATGGCCTCTCATAGCGAGACCCGTATCCTTCCTTATTCAGCCGACCTCATGTTCAAAATCGTGGGGGATGTTGAGCGCTATCCAGATTTTCTTCCATGGTGCACAGGCTTACGCATTCTCTCGCGCATTCGGGATGGATCGACAGAGGTTTTAATGGCGGAAATGCTGGTGGGCTATCGCGCTTTGCGCGAACGCTATACCAGCCGTGTCGTGTTGGATCCGATCACGCGCAAGATTGATGTGGTCCAGGTGAAGGGGCCGTTTCACATACTTGCCAATCATTGGCATTTCACACCGCTTGCACAGGGCAGCGAAGTCGTTTTCAGGATCGATTTTGAATTTAAAAATCGGCTATTGAATATGGTAGCCGGTCAAGCCTTTGAACATGTTCTCTTTCGCATGGCCGACGCCTTCGAGGCCCGCGCTAAAAGCTTATCCGCAGAGGCCATATCATAGGCCATGTCATAAATGCTGAAGTACTAATTTCAGCGCCGCATCCACGGTTTTTACGCGAATGGCATTGCGCCCAATTTCACCAAAGCGACAAACCTCATGCACGGTCATGGCCCCCTCTCGAGCGGCAGCGATGTGAACAAGACCCACCGGTTTATGCTCTGAGCCACCACCCGGCCCGGCAATGCCCGTGACGGCGACTGCGATTTGTGCGTTGGAATTACGTACAGCACCTTCGGCCATAGCGCGGGCAACGTCTTCTGAGACAGCGCCCTTACTATTCAAAACCTCTGCGGAAACCCCAAGCATGGACTGTTTGGATTCATTGGAATAGGTAATGAAACCCCGCTCAAATACATCGGCGGACCCCGGAATTTCTGTCAGCAGTGCGCCGATCATGCCGCCTGTACAGCTTTCAGCCGTGGCGAGATGCAGGTTTTTCTCGCGCCCAGTGCGCACAACTATATCTGCCAATTGCAAAAGCTCTGGCGCGAACATCACAATGCGATCCAATATTGTAAAGCCAGTAGAATTAGCCCCGCGATAAGCCCCGCAACAATATCATCCAGCATCACACCCAAGCCGCCGATATTACGTTCTGCTGCTGAAATGGGCCAGGGCTTGGTCATATCCAAAATCCGAAACAGAAGAAAAGCCAGCGTAAAACCAGCCAAGCTCAACGGTACAAAGGCACAAGCAAACCATTGACCAGCCAGTTCATCGATAACGCATTCGGATGGATCATGGATGCCATTCTGGCGTGTATAAATATCACAGGCCCATATACCGATCAGACTGACCCCGATCGCAGCGGCGAACAGCAGATAAGGCCCGCCCCAATAATGGATTACGGCGGCCAGCGGTAATGCCGCAAAGCTTCCTGCTGTGCCGGGCATGCCAGGGGTAAATCCAATACCGCCCATCGTGGAGATAAATTTGGCGACGCGTTTCATTGCGGCAGGCTAAGGGTGGCAATAGCCTGTGCGGCTATGCCTTCGCGCCGGCCGGTAAAGCCCATGCCTTCGGTGGTTGTGGCTTTCACACTGACGCGCTTCAACTCCACGCCCATGATCTGCGCCACGCGCGCGCGCATGGCGTCGCGATGCGGCGAGACTTTGGGGCTTTCACAGATCAATGTGACGTCACAATGTACAATCTCACCACCGGCGGCGCGCATCAGATCGCAGGCATGTTGTAAAAACCTGTCTGATGATGCACCGCGCCAGCGTTCATCGCTGGGTGGGAAATGCTGGCCAATATCGCCATCCCCCAATGCTCCTAGAATGGCGTCGGTCAGCGCATGCAAGCCTGCATCTGCATCGGAATGGCCTATAAGGCCGGCTGTGTGTGGAATTTTCAGGCCACACAGCCAGACATGATCTCCATCCCCGAAACGATGCGCATCAAAGCCCATGCCCGTACGGCTTTCCAAGCCCATCAGGCGCGCGGCCAGACCAAAATCTTCGGCGGCGGTGATTTTCATATTGCGCTCATCTCCGGATACCGTTGTAATTTTTAGGCCTGCAATTTCTGCAATGGCTATATCATCCACCGCATCCTGCCCTTGTTGATTGCGATGGGCTGCAAGAATGGCGTCAAAGGCAAAACCTTGCGGTGTTTGTGCGCGGAACAGATTTTCGCGCGACACAGCCGTCAATCCTTCGCCCTCTGGCCGCTTCAAGGCATCGACTACGGGCATAACCGGCACCACGGCCGCCGCGCCCGTCGTCAATGCCTCAGCAACGCGCTGGATCATGTCAGCGGGGGCGAGTGGGCGGGCCGCATCATGGATCAGAACATAATCGGGTGAATGGGGGGCAAGCGCCTCAAGCCCCAAACGGACCGATTCTTGCCTTGTGCCCCCGCCGGTGACTGGGGCCAAACAGGTAAGACCTTTGCTGGCCTGCAGAAACAGCGCTCCATCATCTGGGCCAATGACAGGCTGAATCAGGTCAAAGCCCTGAAAAAGCGCCAAAGTCCGGCTGATTACTGGTCGGCCCATTAATGGACGATATTGTTTTGGCAGCCCGCCGCCAGCGCGTTCGCCCCGGCCTCCTGCCACTATTAATGCAGCTATTTTCCCCATGGCCTGCAACCTAGTGCGCCAAATTCAATCCGCCAAGCATTGCGTGCGCCGCAGCGAGGCTATAGAACTGCTTACAGATTAGGCAGAAATATTTACCGGCTAAATTATGGGCAACTTTAAACTCCCCCCGATACTTCCCGACAGCCCCATTGAAACTGGCCAGATAGCAGCGGCCTTGCCAATGCCTATCTTAATAGTGGCAAGGGGAGGCGAGGTTCTCTTCGTCAATCCAGCCAGCGAACAATTCTTTGATATGGGGGCCGGGCTTCTTGTCCGCCATCGGATCGAGGATATTGTTCCTTTTGGCAGCCCGATCCTGCAACTCATTTCACAAGCTCGAGAACGCGGGGCGTCAGTAGGCGAGCGCGACGTTGATCTCAGCACCCCGCGCCATGGCGAGCGTATTACCGATGTGACGGTGACGCCCATCAATGACCCCGAAGGGGCGGTCATCGTTACATTGCAGGAACGAGGCCTGGCGCAACGTATTGATCGTCAGCTCATTCACCGCGGAGCCGTGCGCTCGATGCATGGTATGGCGGCGGTTTTGGCTCATGAAATCAAAAACCCATTGGCAGGCATACGTGGTGCGGCGCAATTGCTGGAGGAGGCAGTACCCCCCAGTGAGCGCAATCTCACAGAATTAATTTGCGCAGAGAGCGATCGGATTCGTAATCTCATAGATCGCATGGAAGATTTCGGCGATACGCGTTTGCCACCGCGGGCGCCGGTGAATATTCATGAAGTGCTGGACCGCATCCGGAAAATCGCGGAAACCAGCTTTGCGCGCACGGTGGTGTTTCAGGAACAATTTGATCCATCCCTACCTTATGTGCTGGGCGACAGGGATCAGTTGATTCAGGTTTTTCTAAACCTGGTACGTAATGCTGCGGATGCATTACCGGATACAGGCGGGGAAATCATCCTAACCACCGGCTATCGCCCGGGTGTTCGTGTCAGTTCACCAGTTTCGGGCGAGCGTTTAAGTTTGCCGTTGGAAGTCACCGTACGTGATAATGGCAGCGGTGTTTCCCCCGATCTGATGCCGCATATTTTCGATCCCTTCGTTACGACGAAAACCCGTGGTTCTGGCCTTGGTCTTGCATTGGTAGCAAAGATCATCGGGGATCATGGAGGTGTGATCGAATGTGACTCCGTTCCAAGAAAGACAATTTTCCGCGTTTTATTACCCAAAGCACCGGATGGCCTGGAAGGGTCTGAGGGGAGGGAGAGTTAATGCCCGCAGGTACTATTTTAATTGCGGATGATGATGCCGCGATTCGCACAGTTCTTAATCAGGCTTTGGGGCGGGCTGGTTATGATGTACGCACAACAGGCACCGCTGCTGGTCTTTGGCGCTGGATTGCAGCAGGTGAGGGGAACCTTGTAATCACCGATGTAGTCTTACCGGATGAAAATGGTTTCGATCTGATACCGCGCGTAAAACGCACCCGCCCAGATCTGCCCGTCATTGTGATGAGTGCGCAGAATACATTGCTCACTGCGATAACGGCAGCTGAAAGAGGCGCCTTTGAATATCTGCCTAAACCATTCGACCTGAAGGAACTCACGTCGATTGTGCAGCGCGCTTTGGCTACGCCTCAAGTCAGGTTTGCCGAGAAGCGCGTTGATCACACCGATGAGCGCATGCCGCTGATTGGCCGTTCCGCAGCGATGCAGGAAATCTATCGTGTCATTGCGCGGTTAACCCAGACAGACCTTACCGTGATGGTGATGGGCGAAAGCGGTACAGGTAAGGAATTGGTGGCCCGCGCTCTTCATGATTATGGCAAACGCCGCCATGGGCCATTTGTCGCTGTAAATATGGCGGCCATTCCGCGTGAATTGGTGGAAAGCGAATTGTTCGGACATGAACGCGGAGCCTTTACCGGCGCGACGGCGCGCGGCGTCGGCCGATTTGAACAAGCCGAAAGTGGCACATTGTTCCTTGATGAAATCGGCGATATGCCATTGGAAGCGCAAACACGGCTTTTACGCGTTCTTCAACAGGGTGAATATACAACTGTGGGCGGGCGCACTCCCATTAAAACTGATGTCCGCATCATTGCTGCGACCAATCGTGATTTACGCCAATTGATTCATCAGGGCCTGTTCCGCGAAGATCTGTATTATCGCCTGAATGTAGTGCCCATGCGTTTGCCGCCATTGCGTGAACGAAGCGAGGATATTCCCGATCTTGTGCGCCATTTTTTGCGCAAAGGAGCGGAGGAGGGCCTCCCTGACAAAAATCTGGATGTTGAAGCATTGGATCTGCTGCGCCGCTATCGCTGGCCGGGGAATGTGCGCGAATTGGAAAATCTGATACGCCGCATGGCCGTGTTATATCCCGGTGATGATATTACTGCTTCTGCTATCGCGACTGAAATGCGTGAACCGGAGCAAAATGAAACCGCGATGGGCGATGAAGTGGTCTCGCTTGGTTTAGCTGCTGAACGCTATCTCAATCGCTATTTTCATTCACACGGCGAAAATCTACCCCCCTCAGGTCTTTATGACCGGGTTCTGGAAGAAATCGAACGCCCCCTGATCTCCATTTGCCTGGCAGCCACGCGGGGCAATCAGATTCGTGCGGCCCAACTTCTGGGCGTCAATCGCAATACATTGCGGAAGAAAATCCGTGATCTCGGTCTTGAAGTGATACGGGGGTTGAAGCCGGATTAATGGATCATCGCGCTTAAATTCTTGAAAGCATAGCGAAGTCATGCCTTTTCTAGCGATGCGATATTATCATTGCATTGCCATTCCGTTGGCGCATTTTTGCCTGACAGATTCCACACTGGGGGAAGAAGTCAGTGTGCGAGTGTGGGAATGGTCTACAGAGTTATTCAATGGGGCATGGGTAATTCCGGCAGCCAATTGCTGAATCATCTGATTGATAGCCCTGACGTAGAGGTGGTCGGTATTTACGCCCATAGCCCCATTAAGAATGGACTGGATGGCGGTGTTTTATGTGGCCGAAGCCCAATTGGTGTTTATGCGACCAATGACAAGGCTGAGATATTAGCGTTGGATGCTGATTGCGTGTTTCATAATGCGCGTGTGGATTTTGATCCCAGCCAAAATGATTTGGACATCATTGCGCTTTTATCATCTGGAAAAAATGTCATCACCATTGTGCCCGGTTTTTTCGCGCCCGCAAGTCGGGGAAAAGATAAAGCTGATGCGATAGAAGCCGCCTGTAACAAGGGTAATTCGACTTTGTTCGGCACGGGTCTTTCGCCCGGAATTTGTCCCTGGCTTGGCGTGTTGGCCAGTGGTTTGTCACAACGTTTGGAAGAGATCAGCTATACGGAACTCTATGACCCCTCCCCAGCGCCACGCGCGAACATTTTGGATGTCATGGGTATGGGTAAAGCGGCCGAAGAATTTCATGTCGAATCCGCGCGTGGCCAAAGCTATTTCAATATGTTCAGCGACATTGCCTATACTTATGCGGCAGCGCTTTCGTTGGAAATTACCTCAATCACGCGTGATGTGCGCATCGGTCTGGCCACCCGCGATCTCACCATAGCTGCGGGCCCTATCGCCAAAGGCTCGGTCGCCGCTGTGTGCTGGACTGTGATCGCTGAGACCGCCGAAGGAGTACGAATTCGCTGTTCCAGTCAGCGTATTGTCCAGCCTGATCTGCCTGGCTGGGATTGGGCTCCGGGGTGGTCAGCTCATCTTGATCTGAAAGGTACCCCGGCCATGAAAATAAGCTTCACCGCGCCGCCAGAACAGATTGCTAATCGGACCGATTTACTAGCCACCGTAATGGCCCAATATCATGCCTTGCCCGCTGTGGTGGCGGCCCCCCGGGGGATCATGATTCCAAATATTCTCGGGGCATGGTCACCCCGGCTCAAACAACCTGGACCGAATTTCTAGCAAAAGACCAAGTTTTACATGGGTGGTCGCTGTATTCTTGCAACATATTGTGGCTTGGCTACACTTATGCGTCAGCAAAGCCGACCTCTATTGGCCTTGCCCTTGAACGGACCCGATGATCAGTTTTAACGCTCCTCCAGCGCCACCAGCTACCGGCCCCCGCGCGGTGTTTCAGGCACCGCGTGCCGCGCTGAAGGCGATGTCTCGGCCATCCTTTTGGGCCTTGCTGGTGGGTATGTTGGCGGTGCTCTCTGGCATCGCCACCTATGCAATTGTCACCGGCCTTATTCCTTATGAGCCCACACCCGGCGTTCTGATTGGGCTTCTGCTGGTTAACCTCACTCTCGTTCTTACAATGAGCGCCCTCATCGCATGGCGTTTGATCCGCCTGTGGGGCGAGCGACGATCAGGCATGGCCGGGGCGAAGTTGCATGTACGCCTGGCGGTGATGTTTAGCGCCGTGGCGATTGTACCAACCATTCTGGTTGCTATCTTTGCAGCGGTCACTCTGAACCTAGGCGTCGAGGCGTGGTTCTCGGATCGTGTGAAGGCTGCCCTGACCAACGCGGTCAGCGTGGCGCAAGCCTATGTGGAAGAACATCGTCAGGTGATACGCGGCGACATTCTGGCCATGGCCTATGATATTGATCGTGCTGCACCGCTGTTACAGCAAAATGAACCCGATATGCGTAAACGCTTCACCGATTATCTGGTGACGCAGGCATCGGTTCGCGCGCTTCCTGCCGTATTCGTGATCGATTCAAAGGGCCGCGTTTTGGCCAGCGCCAAATTGCCGTCTATGCCGGATTATGAGTCGCCTTCCGGCCCCAATATCGCCAAAGCAGCACAAGGGCAGGTCGTGGTTCTTACAGAATCGAACGACAATCTGGTGCGCGCCATGGTCAAGCTGGATGCGTTTGTTGATGCCTATCTCATGGTTGCTCGGGCCGTTGACCCAGAAGTGCTGGCGCATCAACAGCGAACCATTGATGCGGATTCCGAATATAATCGGCTGAACCAAAGCCGCAATGAAGTTCAGCTTATATTTGCTGCGCTCTATGCCGTGGTTGCGCTTGTAGTGCTTTTAGCCGCCATCTGGGCCGGGCTCTGGGCCGCAACCCGCTTGGTGGGACCTGTGTCCAAATTAGTGGAAGCTGCAGAAAGGGTAACAGCAGGCGATCTCAAAGCACAAGTCACTATTGATCGCGCCGACGACGAAATGGGCACGCTGGGCCTTGCCTTCAACCGCATGTTGTCTCAGCTCAATACACAGCGCGATGCCCTGGTCGAAGCCAACCAGCAAAATGAAGAACGTCGTCGTTTCACCGAGGCCGTGCTTGCTGGCGTCAGCGCCGGGGTGATCGGCCTTGATAATGACGGCAAGATCACAATCATTAATCGTATGGCCGCACGTTTGCTGAATGCAGAGCCGAATGAGATCGAAGGCCAGCATTATTCCGAAGCCGTACCAGAACTGGCCGGTCTGATCCGCCGCGCTGTGCAAGAACCGGTGGGACATTCCAGCGGTGAAGCTGTTATCAAACGGGGCACCACGACCCGCAATCTTAGTGTGCAGGTCTCCAGCGAAAGCGGTGCTTTCGGTGGCGGTTATGTCGCCACTTTTGATGATATTACAGACCTGATCTCCGCCCAGCGGACGGCGGCCTGGGCCGATGTCGCGCGCCGCATCGCCCATGAAATTAAAAACCCGCTTACGCCAATACAGTTGGCAGCAGAACGGTTGAAGCGTAAATATGGCAGGGAAGTTTCGACCGAACCCGAAATTTTCAATCAATGCACTGATACAATTATTCGGCAGGTTGGTGATATCGGCCGCATGGTGGATGAATTCTCGTCCTTTGCCCGCATGCCTGCGCCCAAGATGCGCAGGGAAAATGCATTAGAATTGCTGACCCAAAGTGTCTTTTTACAGCGTGTAGCGCAGCCCAAAATTACCTTCGATGTCTCGGCCCCGAAAGAAGCTGTCTATTTTGAATGCGATGGACGGCTGGTTTCGCAGGCGCTCACCAATGTGCTGAAAAATGCTGGGGAAGCAGTGGAAGCGCGTATCGCGCAGGGCGATGACATGCCGGGCCGCATTGATGTGCGGCTGGAAACAGATGGCGACAAACTTATTTACCGCGTGATTGATAATGGCATTGGCTTGCCGCCTGATTATCGCCACAGACTTACCGAACCTTATGTCACGACCAGAGCCAAGGGTACCGGCCTTGGTCTGGCTATTGTCCGCAAGATTATGGAAGATCATGGCGGCGAAATTACAATTGGTGATGCCCATGATATTCAGGGGCATGATCAGCAAGGGGCAGAGATTTTTCTTACATTTCCTCACCGGCAACGCGTTCTTAAAAAGCATGGAGAGTTAAATGAGCAAGAGCGGCTCGTTGATAGCGTCTGAAATCCTTATCGTGGATGATGAGGAGGATATTCGCGATTTGATTGCGGGTATTCTGCATGACGAAGGTTTCGAAACGCGCGTCGCATCGGATAGCGATAGCGCCCTGAATGCTATTCGCCAGCGCAGGCCCCAATTGGTTGTCCTCGATATCTGGCTACAAGGCAGCAAGCTGGATGGCATTCAAGTGTTGGATATCATCAAGACAGAACATCCTGATTTACCGGTCGTGATGATTTCTGGTCATGGCACAATCGAAACAGCCGTTGGCTCGATCCGCAAAGGGGCTTATGATTTTATAGAAAAGCCTTTCAAATCAGATCGACTGATTCATGTTGTAGGTCGTGCTCTGGAATCCGCGCGGCTGAAGCGGGAAGTCCAGGAGCTGAAACTGAAAGTGGGCGACGATATGGAAATCGTCGGGATTTCTTCCGCTATTTCGCAGCTTCGCCAATTGGTCGATAAGGTTGCCCCCGCTGGCAGCCGCGTATTGATCACTGGCCCATCTGGTTCAGGTAAAGAAGTTGTGGCCCGTCTTATTCATACGCGGTCGCGGCGTATGGGCAATGCGTTTGTAGCGATAAATTGTGCTAATCTGGCCCCCGATCATATTGAAGCTGAATTGTTTGGCGTAGAAACACCAGATGCTCCGCGCAAAACCGGCCTTCTGGAATTGGCGCATAACGGTACGCTTTATCTTGATGAAGTGGCTGATATGCCATTGGAAACCCAAGGCAAGATTTTGCGCGTGCTGATCGACCAGTCTTTCCTGCGTGTTGGTGGTACAACACGGGTTCAGGTTGATGTAAGGATTGTTTCTTCCTCTACACGTGATCTGCGCACGGAAATCGCGCAAAATCGTTTCCGGGAAGATTTATATCACCGCCTGAATGTTGTACCCGTGCGCGTGCCGTCTCTTTCGGAACGACGGGATGATATTCCGTATCTGGTCACGCATTTTATGAAACGTCTGTCCGCGACATCCGGTCTGCAAATGCGGGAAATCGGCGACGATGCGATGGCGGTTCTGCAATCACATGATTGGCCAGGTAATGTGCGCCAATTACGCAACATTGTGGAGCGCCTGCTGATCCTGGCATCCGATGATGCCATGCAAGCCATATCAGCGGATCTTTTGCCGCCGGATCTTGGCACTGGTGCGCCTTGGGCAAATCCCGGTAAGGGAGATCTTGTGATATCTATGCCCCTGCGTGAGGCGCGTGAAATCTTCGAGCGAGATTATCTGCTGGCACAGATCAATCGCTTTGGCGGTAATATTTCGCGCACTGCTGCTTTTATCGGCATGGAACGGTCTGCTTTGCACCGTAAATTAAAATCGTTGGGTGTTGGTACGAATGGTCGGGATCAAACTTATCTCTCTTAAGGCATAGTCTGATGCCGTGGTCCGAACATATGCCGTCTGGCCGTATCGCCTATATCAATGGGCGATATCTTCCTCACAGCGCAGCCGCGATCCATATCGAAGATCGCGGCTTGCAATTGGGAGATTCCATTTACGAAGTCGTAGCGGTAGAGCAGGGCAGGTTACGGGACGAAGAAGAACATCTCGACAGGCTGGAATATAGCCTGTCAGAGATTTTCATGATGATGCCCACCACGCGCGCCAATCTGAAATTCATTTTTCGAGAGCTTCTGCGCCGTAATCATTTGCGTAATGGCATGCTTTATCTTCAGGTCACACGCGGCGCGCATCGCCGTGATCATGTAATACCAAAACATAATGTTAAACCCACACTCATCATCACGGCGCGTCAAACAGATACGAACGCCATATTCCGTCGCATGGCGGAGGGCATCAGCGTAATAACGCTGCCCGATGAACGCTGGGCACGGTGCAATATTAAAACCACCCAATTGCTGCCTAATCTGCTGGCAAAAAGCATGGCGCGGGAACGCGGTGCTTATGAGGCCTGGTTTGTGGATCAGCATGGCTATATTACCGAAGGGGCATCCACCAATGCCTGGATTGTTACCCGGGAAGGGAAAATCTGCACGCGATCCCTCAGCCCAGCCATTTTGCCGGGCGTCACCCGGCAGGTGATTTTGAAAGCAGCCAGACAGGCCAATCTGCCCATAATTGAGCGCAGCTTTACTTCGGCGGAAGCGAAGGTCGCCGCTGAGGCGTTCATCACCTCAGCCACCGCAGCGGGCTTGCCCGTGGTGGCCATAGATGATGTTGCCATAGGAAATGGCCGTTTGGGCCCTATATGCCAGCAAATTCAAAGACTTTATGCAGAGTTCAGCCGGGAAAATGGGGATAAAAAACAATTGCAGGCTTAATCTTCTTCGCAATTGCAGCAAATCAATCTATGCTTTCAGAGCTTCCGATCAGCGGAGCGTAACCAGATATAAGTGGGCCAACCCATGAGCGAAAAACAACAAAATTTGCAGGACACTTTCCTCAACGCCGTGCGTAAAAGCAAAGGGTCTGTCACGATCTTTCTTGTCAACGGCGTGAAGCTTCAGGGGAACATTACTTGGTTCGACAATTTTTGCGTTCTTCTGCGCCGGGACGGTCAGGCGCAACTGGTTTACAAGCACGCGATCTCGACAGTCATGCCGATGGGTCCGATCCAATTGCAGGACGGAGAGATGGAGCAGGCCTGATAGACGTCGCCGAACAAACCGCATTCCGTCGGGCTTTTGTTGTTCATATCGAACCAAAAAATCGTCGTGCTTCTGGCGGGCGGGATGCACAAGCACGCCTGGCTGAAGCTATAGGCCTGGCCGCCGCCATTGGCTTAAACGTCACTGGGGAATTTCTGGTGCCTCTGGTTCAACCATCGCCCGCTAAGCTGATGGGCAGCGGCAAAGCAGAAGAAATCGCCGCGCAGGCCAGATTGCTCGAACCCGAAGTTGTGGTGGTCAATGCCCAGCTCACTCCGGTACAGCAGCGTAATCTGGAAAAGCAGTGGTGCACCAAAGTTCTTGATCGCACAGCGCTGATTCTGGAAATCTTTGGCGAGCGTGCCCAGACGAGGGAAGGGCGCCTGCAAGTTGAATTGGCGCATCTCACCTGGCAGCGCAGCCGCCTTGTCCGCAGCTGGACCCATCTGGAGCGTCAGCGCGGTGGCTTCGGTTTCTTGGGCGGCCCGGGTGAAACTCAGATCGAATCTGATCGCCGTATGATTGGCGAACGCATTATTCGGATCAAAAAAGATCTGGAAGATGTGAAACGCACCCGTGGCCTGCATCGTCGGGCGCGTCGACGGGTGCCTTTTCCCGTGGTGGCGCTGGTCGGCTATACCAATGCGGGAAAATCAACATTATTCAACGGGCTGACCAAAGCTGAAGTATTGGCCAAGGATTTGCTGTTCGCCACGCTTGACCCAACCATGCGCAGCATCCGCCTACCCAGCGGGCGTCAAATCATCCTGTCAGACACAGTGGGTTTCATTGCCGACCTACCCATTGAGCTTGTAGCCGCTTTTCGTGCCACGTTGGAAGAAGTTCTGGAAGCAGATGTCATTGTTCATATCCGCGACAGCGCCCATTTGGAGAGCAATGCTCAAAAGCAGGATGTGCTAAAGGTTCTGGCTGAATTAGGGGTAGATCAGGCGCAGGCAAAGATTATTGAAGTTCTCAATAAAATTGACCTGTTAGAGCCAACTATTCATGCATCTCTTCTAGAACAGAACCGCACTGATAACGCCGTTGCGGTATCCGCCATTACCGGGGCAGGGGTGAATGATCTTCTGTCTCAGATAGACGACCTGCTAAGCCATGAGCAGCAGGTTTTTATGCTGAAACTTCCTGCATCCGATGGCGAAAGCCTCGCATGGGTCTATCGCCATGGCCGGGTGACGAGCAGGGAGGAATATGAGGGTGAAATCACTCTAAATATAGCTATAGATCCGCAAGACGTAGAGCGTTTTAAGGGTCACTTTAAACAGTTAAAACAATATAATACCGCACATATCTAAAGTTCTTTCTCGGCTTTCTTTGCGTCCTGCCAAAGCGCTTCCATTTCATCGAGCGATGCCTGATCAGGCGTGCGGTTCTGTTTGGCCAGCATGATCTCTATATGATGAAAGCGGCGAACAAATTTGAAATTAGCGGCGCGTAATGCGGCCTCAGGATCTATATTCAGGTGGCGTGCAAGGTTAGCCATTACAAACAGCAGGTCCCCGAATTCTTCTTCCCGTAATTTAGGATTATCAATGACCTCCACCAATTCCGCAGCTTCTTCCTGTATTTTTTCAAGCACTCTTTCTGCAGAATCCCAATCAAATCCTACGGTTGAGGCTCTATTTTGAAGTTTTACGGCGCGGGATAATGCGGGCAAAGCCGTGGGGATATCATCCAATAAGCCTAATTGAGCCTTGGTTGCACGCTCCTGTTTTTTATAATCTTCCCATGCAATGCTCTGGGCTTGAGCGCTCTCAATAGGCCCCGTAGATGCAAAAACATGCGGGTGGCGCCGCCGCATTTTTTCGCAAATGGCTAAAACAACATCTGCAAAGCAAAAAAGGTCAGCTTCTTCAGCTATTCTCGAGTGAAATACGACCTGTAAAAGCAAATCGCCCAACTCATCCCGAAGCCCCAGCCAATCCTTCTGCTCAATAGCACCTGCTACTTCATAGGCTTCTTCGATCGTGTATGGGGCAATACTGGAAAAATTCTGTGCCTGATCCCAAGGGCATCCCGTTTCCGGATCCCGTAAACGGCGCATTATGTTCAGCAAATCGTCAATTTTAGCGAGGGATTTTTGGCTCATGATTATGGGATAGCGGTCAAAACAAAACCTCGCAAGCCGGGGTTTAAGCCCTTTGTAATAGATCTAAATTTTAATCGAGAGGCGGCCAGCTAGGGCGGGGCTTATGGCAAATTTCTGGGATAAATGGACGGTCCATGAAGGGCGGGATCCCGATAAGGAATTGCGGTTAATCCAGCATAGATTTCAGACCATAAGAATACGGCACGACAGAGCTATTAAGCGGCGAAAAAAACTTAGTCGAGCAAAAGAATATCTGCTGGCCAGCATCTTCGCAGTGTTTTTCACGCTTCCATTTCACCTAAGTCCATACAACGTGACCAACACGATCAGACATCTCATCGCTTCAGCCAATTGCAGTACCGCCAGATTTGTAGGTGTTGCACCGTCCGCAACGGGGCAGCCAGGCTATTGGTCCCGACACGACCGCGATAAGGACGGGATCGCCTGCGAGGTAATCAACCATAGAGATCAATTTATCGTATAAGTAATATTATGGGAAATTGTATTATGGTAAGATTTAAAAATATCAAACCTGAGCAACCTGACTTAGCCATTGATCCAGTCGGCGCCACATCAATTCGCGGGTGGATGCGAAATTATGCATATGGGCCATCATCGGCACGATAAAGAGTGTGATATCCGGCGATGAGACATAAGCTGCGGGTTCATATCTTGGTGTGTTGCAAACGTCACGAGCACCTAAGCCAATGAAAACCGGTACCTCGATCGCCGCGGCTTCTGCTGCCACACAACCTGGAATCAAGCCGCCGGCCGCACAAAATGGCATCGTCGCACTGCGAAATTTGGGTAAAGGCTGAGTGCCTTTATCGAGCTTCAGAATATCCTCAGGCACATCTTCCCAGTGATGGTGATAGACGAAATCCGTTATTTGCGTTTGAAACTGGCCAATCGTCTCAGCATTTAAATTATCGTGGCGTAATTTCACTGATCCACGGATAACTTTTTCAATTGCTTCGAACGTTGGTTGAGGCAAAATTGTGTGAATGGCGCTAAAGCCTAATGGTGCAATGGCGTGAAATGTCTCATGACGTGCCTGTGTCATGATGCACAGGTTTCCGCCCATGGATTGGCCAATGCCGATACAAGCTGGATTCTTGAGTGCAGGAAAACCATCCGCCAGCACACCAGCCTCAAGTTGGCGCATAAGTTCACGCACAGCTTTATCCTGCGCGGCGGCAAGCATTTCCAATGTCGGTATATGCGGGTCGATATGGCTGCTATCACCAACGCAGAAATGATCCAGCGAGATAAAGATCATACCCCGAGCGACATGATATTCAGCCTGGCTGTAATTATCGCGGCCTTCAAAATGCATATCAAAATAATGGCGTGAGTAACCACCACCTGGCACGGCAAAAATGACAATCGGTCGGGATACGAGCTGCGCGGGGTTTGGTAGATATGCTGTCGCTGCAAGATGAAATTTACCCGAAATACCGATGCTAGAAGAAACATCCGGTTTTAATTCAACCTTGCGCCAAACCACCCTTGTGCTCCTGAACCTTTTTATTTTTGGAAGAAATTTCCATGCCATCATATGCAGGCACTATAGATTCCGTCAATCTGGATTTGAGCACTGCGTAATCCATGTCAACATGTAGGTTGGTCAATACTGCAAGTTTTGGTTTGACCCGTGCAATCCATTCCAACGTCAAATCCAAATGCGCATGACTGGGATGTGGCGCATATCGCAATGCATCTACTATCCAGCACTCAACGCCTTCCAACGCAGCAAATGCTGCATCATCCAGACCATCCACATCGGGTGAATATGCGACTGGTCCAAAGCGAAACCCAAGTGATCGCACACGACCATGCTTCATGCCAAAGGGGGTAACAGATAGTGCACCGCCCTCTCCCACTATGTTAAATGCAGAAAATGGTTCAGGAATTATATGCGCGTTGAGGATAGGCGGATAATCACTGCCTGATGGTTGAACAAAACAATAGCCAAATTTCTGCATGACGCGTTGAAATGTCTGTTCATCCGCATGCACTGAAACACGTTGGTGCATATTCATTGCGATCATACGCAGATCATCGATCCCATGTAATTGATCGGCATGATCATGCGTTAATAGAACCCCATCCAATGCAGAAACCCGCGCATCAATAAGCTGCTCACGCATGTCAGGGGATGTATCTACCAGAACAGATGTTGAGCCGCCCTCCCCCCTCTGACGCACTAAAACCGAACATCTGCGACGCCGATTTTTAGGGTTAGAAGGATCACAGTCACCCCAATAACCCGCCCCGTCTGGCCCACCAATGCGCGGCACGCCTCCAGATGAACCACACCCTAAAATACGTAATCGTATTTCGGTGCTCATGCCGGGCGCACAGCTTTTGTAAAAAGACGGAAAAAATTATCGCTGGTGATAATGGCAATTTCTTCCGCACTCACATTTTTTATGGCCGCCAAAACCGAAGCCGTGTGGGTGACAAAACTTGGCTCATTACGCTTTCCACGATGCGGCATGGGCGCCAGATAAGGCGCATCTGTTTCCACCATAAGTCTGTTTAGTGGAACGCTTTTCAACACATCGCGCAAAGCCTCAGATTTTTTAAACGTAGCTATTCCTGAAACTGAAATACTTAGCCCCAAAGCCAAAGTTGCGTCGGCTAAGCGTTGAGTGCCGGTAAAGCAATGGATAAGGCCGGTAAATTCGCCCTTTCCCATTTCATCTTCAAGAATACGGATTGTATCTTCATCTGCATCCCGCGAATGCACAATCAGCGGCAAGCCTGTTTCGCGGGCAGCTTCAATATGCGCGATGAAATTTCGTTGCTGCTCCTGCCGTGGGCTATGCTCATAAAAATAATCCAGACCAGTTTCACCAATACCCACTACCTTAGAGTGATTAGTGTGCTGAATAAGGCGCGCCTTATCATCCAGAAGTTCTTTCTCCGCTTCATGCGGATGGATACCGACCGAGCACCAGATATTTTCATACTGTTCCGCTATAGCGCGAACCTGCGGGAATTTTTCCAATGTGGTGCCGATGGTCAGGCATACGCCAACACCTGCATCCCGCGCCCGTTGCACAACCGCGTCCCGTTCATCCGAAAAATCCGGGAAATCGAGGTGGCAATGACTATCAACAAGCATCAAACCATTCCATGACGTTGCGCTTCACGTAACACCAATGCTGAACTCAGCAATGTTTGTTTCGGCTCCATATAGAGCGCTGAACTTCGGGCGAATTTAGCGCTTAGTTTTTCACTAGCCTCAATCCAACGATCCAGCCCGATAGTGCTTTCCTGTGCGCGTGCGCGAATGCGGTCACTCAAATAATCCTGAAGGAAAGCCCCGAATATTTCCAACCCATCACTTATTTTTGCGATTTTTTCACCCAGCGCTATCAGTGCAGGCACATCAGGAAAGGCTGCGTTATCGATCAAGCGTTCAGCCTCGCGCGCCAGGCTTAATCCTTCACCATCTGCCAACTGCAAGGCTGACCCAATAGAACCGCTGGAAAGCCGCGCTAAAGATGCGAGCTCCGCATCGTCATGATGCGGTAAAAACTTACGCAATGCGCCAACGGCATCTGCTTCCGGTAAAGGTCGTAAATCCAAGCGCTGGCAACGAGATCGTATCGTAGATACCAGTCGCCCAGGATTATGCGATAAGATCAAAATCATCGCCCGCTGCGGCGGCTCTTCCAATGTTTTCAGCAATGCATTGGCTGCAGCATCATTCATGTCGTCCGCAGTATCGATAATTGCCACGCGCCAGCCACCGGCTCCGGATGTCATCCCAAAAAAGCCAGCTAATTTGCGTATCTCATCAACTGAAAGCACATTCTGTAACTTCCCAGTGCGCTCATTCACGCCGCGCCGTAGGCTCAAAAGGCTAGGAAAAGCGCCTGCCATTATCTGCGAACTCACCGGATCATCCGCCGGGACCGAGAGATCGGCAGGCCCAGCATCGGTTGTGCCATAACGCAATATATATCGTGCTATACGATAGGCCAAAGTCGCCTTGCCGATACCTGCAGGCCCCGTAATCAACCATGCTTGTGGGGGCCGCCCCGCGCGGATAGCGCGAGCCGCGCGCGATAAAGCCTGATCATGTCCAAGCAGATCAAAGCTCTCACGCGGATGAGGATATCCCTCTAAACGGTCCGCTTGTGGCAGATTTTCAGGGGCTGCACGTTTTGCCATAATGCATCATAAACCAAAGCGGGATTGAACTTCACTCCAAATCCGGTCGGCCACCTGGTCTTCGGAACCCGTGGCGTCAATCACAACACAACGATGCGGGTTAGCCTTGGCAGTTTCCTGAAAGCCCTGTCGCAACCGCTGATGAAATTCCATATCAAATTTCTCAAAACGGTTTTCGTTGTCATGCCGCGCATGGGCGCGATCCATACCTTCGCGTACCGGCAGATCGAGTAATAAAGTCAGATCAGGCTGTAAACCCGCCAGCACTACATTTTCCAGCGCCACTATTGCTTTGGCCGAAAGCCCGCGCCCCACGCCTTGATAGACATAGGTAGAATCTGTGAAGCGATCACAAATGACCCATTTTCCATTGGCTAAAGCCGGCCTGATCCCACGCTCTAAATGATCTGCCCGCGCCGCAAACATCAACAGCGCTTCGGTCATCCCATCCCATCGCCCCGGCTCACCTTCAACGAGCAAGGCCCGAATCTCTTCGGCCCCGGTGGTGCCACCTGGCTCTCGCGTCAACAGGTAATCTAATCCAGCCAGTTCCAATCGCTTGGCCAGACGCTTGGCCTGTGTAGATTTTCCACTGCCCTCGCCGCCTTCCAACGTTATAAAGCCGGCGGGCAAGCTCATGGCGTGGATCCGCCTAACATAGCCCCTATCCCCTGTATGCCCCGGGCAAAGAAGCCTGCGCGGTTCACGGGTTCTGCTGCAATTAAAGGCAATGTCTGTGTTGGGTAATCCGGCGCGCTAATGGTGAGTGTGCCAAGCTTTTGCCCTTTGGCAACTGGCGCTATCACGGGCGTCTCATAGCGTACGGATACTTTTAAACCTTTGCGGGATTCTACCTGCATAGTGCTATCGAGTGGTGCACCAAGGATCAAAGGCACAGTTTTTTTCGTGCCATGCCAGACTTTTGCAGTTCCCACAGTGTCCGTTGCGCCAAGTAATTTATACTGGCGGAATTCGCGGAAGCTCATATCAAAAATTCGGGCTGCTTCTTCCGCACGGTATTGTTCTGCCCACCACGAGGACTTACCCGGATAACGCAGACCATTCACCACTAGAATAAACCGCTGCCCATTGCGCACAGCCGATGCCGTGACACCATAGCCCGAAGCATCAATATGCCCGGTTTTCAAACCATCGGCTCCGGGAAACTTATCCAATACAAGATTGCGATTGGGCTGGCGAATATTATGCCAGGTAAATTCCCGCTCCCCAAAATAATGATAATATTCGGGATAATCATAAATCAGATGCCGCGCCAGAACCGCCAGATCAATAGCAGACATCATCTGGCCCGGCGGATCGGGCAAGCCATCGGGATTCACGAAATGAGATTTCGTCATACCCAAATCTTTTGCCCGCGCATTCATCATTTCGGCAAAATTTTCAACCGAACCGCCCAGTGCTTCTGCCACCACAACACAGGCATCATTGCCGGATTGAATGATGATCCCACGGATTAACACTTCCACGGGTACACGCGAACCTAATTCCATAAATGACTTAGAGCCCTGAGTGCGCCATGCCCGCTCAGATACAGGGAATGTATCCGTCAATTTAACCCGGCCATCCTTCATGCGCTGGAACAACAATTCCAGGGTCATCAATTTGCTCATCGATGCGGGCGGCACAGCCACGTCCGCATTCTTGCCCCATAGAATAGCGCTCGTTTGCGCATCCATCAGCACCGCCTGTTCAGCCTGCGTAGTGATGGCGGCATAGGCTGGTGCGGCGCCCGCCGCAACGAAGCCAATCAGGGCTGTCAGAACAAGAACCATAAATCCAGGCATGCGCATGAACTCTCCAAACCTTATTGATCGACCACGATCTTCGCGTCGTTAATACCAAGACTGATCACGCGCGCCAATGCAGCGTCAGCCGATGAAAGATCGTCGTAAGGCCCTAACCGTACCCGATGCAGTGTCTGACCACCGCGGGTAAGTGGAGCAATCCGTACCCCACCGGCAGAACCTAATCTGGTCCGCATTCTGACGGCATTATCATAGGAACTGAAAGCCCCTGCCTGCACATAAAGATGGGTGACTTTGGGCACCTCAAACTGGGTTAGTTGGCCGGTCACTTCCTCGCTGGGAGCGGGTGCCGCCGGTGATGCAGGGCGCAAAGATGGCAATTCGTTGCTCTGGACAGGCGCCGCCACCGCGCCGGGTACTATGTCCAAAGCCGCCATGTCCACTTTGGCAGCGGGCGCCGCAGGCACAGCGCGGGCAATTTCTGGCGGCGTATCATCGCCAAAATCGCCACCGCTTCCGCCCAGAGGGGCACGGCCCATATAGGTCACCCGCACCCGCGCCGTGCCCTGATTTTTGAAACCCAGCAATTCCGCCGCGCGGTCTGAAACGTCGATAATTCGCCCACGTGAGAACGGCCCCCGATCATTAACCCGCAGCATCAGGGATCGGCCATTGCTCAGATTGGTGACGCGCACATTCACCGGCATAGGCAAAGTGCGATGCGCGGCAGTCAGCGAGCCGGCGTGGAAAATCTCGCCATTGGCGGTGCGCCGCCCGTGGAATTCCGCGCCATACCAGGACGCCACGCCAGTTTCGTCATAATCGGGCTCCTCCTGCGGATAATACCAAACCCCATCCTGCTGATACGGGTTACCAACCTTATATATTCCGGTAGGGGGAACCTTTACCTGAGGCGTGGCGGCCTGTTGCGGCGCCCGCGAGGCGCAGCCAGCAGCCACAAGTGCAAGCGAAAGCAAGGCGCTGACGGTAATAACCGCCCGGTGAAGACGCTGCAAGAGAGATATTCCCGACGAATCAAAGGCATAATACCGGATGCCAATGCCGTGCTTCAACCAAACAGCCGTTACAAGTGGTTAAGGTCGGACCATGGTGTGGATGGTAGCGGCGCCGCCATCAACCGGAATAGTGGCTCCTGTAACAAAGCCCCCGCCCGGCGATGCCAGAAATATCACCGCCGCCGCTATTTCATCTGGGTCTCCCCCACGTTTCATCGGAATGGGCTCCACAGCCTTCTTATACATCTCAGGGTCCTGCCACAGACGCACGGAAGACGGCGTCGTGCCTGGGAACATGCCGGGCGAGATGCAGTTCACGCGCACATTGTGCTCCGCCAGTTCGGTCGCCAGCGTCTTGGCCATATGGGTCAATCCGGCTTTCGAAACTCCGTAAGGCAGAACTCTGGGCAGGGTAATGATACCAGCCCCTGAGGTGATAAAAATGATTGATCCATCTTTGCGCTCGATCATCTGCGGAAGGACCAGATTAGCCAAATGCAGATTATTGATAATATTGGTGTTGAGAACCTGCGCAAAGCGCTCTTGTGGAAATTCATCACGCGGAGCCACAGCCGGCACGAAGGCCGCGCAGCTCACCAGAATATCCACCCTTCCCCACTGCGCCATGGTCTTCTCATAAGCGTTGGTGAGCGTGTCCTTCTCATTCACGTCACATTGCACACCTAGCGCAACAACGGCCCCGTATTTTTTGTTAATCTCATCGGCAAGGGCATCACAATCCGCTTGCTTACGGCTGGTTAACACCAGCTTGGCACCATGTTCTATCAAGCGCAAAGCTGTAGCACGCCCCATACCCTGTGTTGCGCCAGTGATCAAAGCCACCTTATTCTGCAAATTGAACAGGTTACCTTGTACCATTTTGCCCTCACAGATTGATTAATCCCTTATCTCTTAAGAGATGTGATCCACCAATGTCTTGCCTGCGGCACCATATATCGGGTGTGCGTTACTAAGGGGATTTTCCTTATGGCACAGACAGATCAGAGCATTTTTTCAGCGCTGAATGCAGGGGCCATATTGGCGTTAGCAAACGATACGCCTAGCTTCCTTTCACATAGAAAAGAACGTCGCGCCGCTATGTTATGCGCTGTGATTGTGTTGGAGGAAATATGGATTCTGCGAAATTCTATAATGCGACAATACCCGCGCATGTGCCGTATGAACTCATATTTGATTTCGATCTTTACAATCCGCAAAATAGCCAGCCCCTGGATTATTACGAAGCCTGGCGGCAACTTCAAACAGGTGACTATCCACATATTTTCTGGACCCGCCATAATGGCGGCCATTGGGTCGTCACTAAAGGGGATTATATCAAGGAAGGATTCACAGATTGGGAGGCTTTTTCCAATAAGCGTATGATGATCCCGGCAGAGATTAATTTTGATACGCTTCTGCCGCCAGTGACAGATGACCCTCCAGAGCATACGCAATATCGGCTTCTCATCGCCAATATGTTCTCGCCGCGTACTATTGATAAGCTGGATACTAGCGTGCGCGAAATGGCTGTAAGCCTGATCGATAACTTCATCGATAAAGGCGAATGCGAATTTGTGCATGATTTTGCCATGAAACTGCCCATCTTGATTTTCCTGCGCATGGCAAACATTCCTGAAGAACATCGCATACGGCTTATCAGCTATGTCGATAACGCACTGCGTTCAGACAATCCCGGCGCTGAAATCGTCAAAATTACCGCATATCTACGCCCCATCATCGCTGAACGTAAGAAAATTCCGGGCGATGATCTGTTCAGTATTCTTACCAAATCTCGTATTGAAGACCGCGAGCTGGAAGCCTGGGAATTAGAAGGTCTTTGCACCAATCTTCTCTTTGGGGGATTGGATACGGTCACCTCGACCATGGGCTTTTTTGCACGGTTCCTTGCCGATAATCCTGAACAGCGCAAAAGACTTATCGCCGACCCAAAGCTCATCCCAAAAGCGGTGGAAGAATTGTTGCGGCGTTATCCTGTGGTTGCAACAGGCCCATCTCGCCGTGTGACCAAAGATACCGAATTTCATGGTGTGTTATTTAAAGAGGAAGATCGGGTTTCATTCCCCACCTGCTTATATAACTTTGACGATGCAATTTTCAGGGATCCCATGACGGTTAATTTCGATCGTCCGCGTCCGGTGCATATTACTTTCGCTACAGGCCCCCACACATGCCCGGGCTCATATCTGGCACGGCGCGAATTGGCGATCTTTATCGAAGAATGGCTGAAGCGAATACCTGATTTTGAAATTAAACCTGATGCCAAGATCACCTATAAACAGGGCCACAATGTCGGCTTGGAATATGTCCCACTGCGTTGGGAAACATCATGAGTTTACTCTACAAATATATTGCAGGATTCACTGTTCCAAATAATCAGACGCGAGAAGAATATCGCACTGGATTCTTAAAGCAGACGAAGTCAGGCCACCTCGCTGGGCTTATTTTGCATAGTGTGGATATTACACCGCACTGGCCGGGTAACCCGGTCGTTCCGTTAACGCAACCGCCTTTCGATATTATTGCTGAACTTTGGGGGGATAAGGCACAGATTGAAAACTGGCTCGGCGAGGCAGGTAAATCCCGCAGCCTGGGCTGCTGGGTACGTGAATCTGTTGAAAAAGATTCACCGAAATCAAATGATGAACCGCCCCGTATCGGCCTTTTCTCCCTGATCAAGCCTGTCGCCAATCTCAGCCCCTCAGAATTTCGTACATTATGGAATGGTCATGTACCCATCGCAAAACGGGTTCATCTTGCGGCCTGCCAATATGTGCGCCATTTCGTAGATATTGACCAGCCACGTTTGGGCTATGAGTGCTGGGGTTTTGGCAAGATATTTTTTAAAGACCAGTATGATCTTGAACATCGCATGTTTGAAACACCTGATGGTGTTCAAGAAGTCATGGCAGACACAGCACAATTTGTTGGCGAACGTATTATTATCTATGCCACTGAACACATAAAACTCGCACCGCCACTTAATTTACGCGATGCGAGATCAATCACATAAAATCGGAGCACAAACTTAGCGATAGGACAGCATCATCTCCAGCAATGCGCGTGGCTTAAATCGACAATAATTGCCACACAATGGCATGATGCCTCTGGTTTCGTTATACAAATTTGCCTTTATCGGATTGCCGATATTTTCCGTTTTAGTCCAGTGGTTTCTCTAACCCCAGCTAACTCAGTGTTAGGGTTCTCGTAATTTTCCGTCATTGAAATAGATTAAAAAACAAGGAAATCCCAGCATGAGCACCCGCAACGTAAAAGAGAATCTCGCGGATCATTTAGCGATCCAAGATTTGATCAACCGCTATTCTCTTGGTGTTTCGCAACGCGATTGGGACATGCTGGCCGATGTCTTCGCAGAAGACGGTATATGGGATGTTGATGGCGGTCCATCTGGTGCGCATAAACATTTTGGTCGCAAAGATGTGGTTGAAGCGCTGAAAGTCCGCATAAGTCCCGCAAAGTTTGTGGTTCAGATGCCCCATTCCCCTCTGATTGAAGTTAATGGCAATAGCGCAACGGCCCGAACAACCGTGCAAGAATGTGTGAAGATCAGTGAAGGCCCCAAAGGCCTAATGATGATCGGTACATATCACGATGAGATCATTCGCGATAAAGATGGTGAGTGGCGCTTTAAAAGCCGACGTTTTATGTATTCCTATCTCGATATGGAAAATACATGGCCAGGCCAGGTTTTTATCAATTATCCAAACTCCTGAAATGATATTTTCCAATAACGCCCAACCCCGCGCACCGCGTTTCTACGCAGCGCTTATTTTTATCATCGCGCTTGTTTATCTAGGCGGCGGTATAGAATTGGCAAGATTGGGCGGCTCGCTCTATTACGCGGCCACAGGCATCATCCTGATACTATCAGCCATCTTTCTTTGGCGCGGTAGTAAATGGGGATCCATACTCTATCTGATTATGCTGCTGGGGACGTTGGTCTGGGCTATCTCTGAAGCAGGCTTGGATGCATGGGCCTTAATGCCCCGGCTCCTTGTCCCGGCGATCATCGGTCTCTGGCTATTAATGCCGCATGTACGTCGTGGTCTAAATTAGAAGAGCATAGGATAATCAAACGTGATCCGTTTTTATTCCAAATCTTGCTGGGCGATTTTTTCTGCACTCTTAGCAGCGTCATCCGCTCATGCAGATTCTAACCCGCAGCACGATTGGGAACATTACGGCCGCACTCTGCATGCCACACGCTATTCAACATTAAGCCAGATCACCCCTGAAAACGTCAAAGACCTTAAACCGGTATGGACACATCGCAGCGGTGTCCTGCTAAAAAAAATGAGCGTAGAGGCCACGCCACTTAAAATCGGCAATGCACTTTATTTCTGCACGCCCAACAATATTATCATTTCGTTGAATGCAGAAACCGGTAAAGAAAGATGGCGTCATAAACCAAATCTGGATCCCGCCGTACTGACTGGCCACGTTACCTGTCGTGGTATTGCCTATTACCGCGCGCCAGAGGGAACAGAATGCCGTGAACGGATAATTCTAGCTTCGCTTGATATGCAGATCATCGCCATCAATGCCCGCAATGGCAAACTTTGCTCAAGCTTTGGTAAAGGTGGCAGCGTCGATCTGAAAAATGGCCTTGGCGAAGTCCGCACGGGCTATGCGGCTAACCGCTCGCCGCCTCTGATCGTGAATAACCGCATCATTCTGGGCGGCATGATTATGGACGGGCAGACAACTGATGTGCCCTCCGGTGTCATCCGCGCCTATGATGCTGTAACCGGAAAATTTGTCTGGGCATGGGATGCAGGGCGTCCCGGTATCCATACTGAGCCAGCCCCAGGCGAACACTATACGCGCGGCACGCCAAATGCCTGGGGCGTGTTCAGCGCCGACCCCAAACTCGGCTTGGCCTATATTCCCACCGGCAATCCCTCGCCCGATTATTACGGCGGCAATCGCTCACCCGCGATGGAAAAATATGGCTCTTCTGTTGTTGCATTAGATGTTGAAACCGGTTCGGTGCGCTGGTCATTTCAAGCCATCCATCACGATATTTGGGATTATGATATCGGGGCCCAACCCGTGCTCACCGATGTTCCGACAGGAAAGGGCGTGGTTCCCGCCCTGCTCCAGCCCACCAAAACCGGCCAAGTCTTTATGCTAGACCGCCGCACAGGTGACCCCATCGCCCGCATCGAAGAACGCGAGGTTCCCCAAGGCAATGTTCCGGGCGAACGCTATTCACGGACCCAGCCCTTCAATGCCGAACTGCCCAGCTTCGAAGGCCCGAAACTTACCGAACGGGATATGTGGGGCATTACCCCCTTTGATCAGCTCTGGTGCCGCATTCAATTTCGCCGCGCCCATTATGAGGGCACCTACACTCCGCTTGCGCTGGATAAGCCATCCGTGGTCACACCCGGATATGCGGGCGGATTTGGCTGGGGCAGCGTCGCGGTCGATGAGGGCCGGCATATCATGGTCGTGAATGTGAACCATGTTGGCAATTACAACCAGCTCATCACCCGTGAGAAGGTCAATAAGATGGGTGTGAAAATGATCGGCGAAAAAGGCGGGCCCAAAAGCCTTGCCGGCAAGGTCGTTCATCCTCAGGTTGGCACGCCTTATGGCGCCATTATCTCGCCCTTCCTCTCGCCGCTGGGTATTCCCTGCCAAAGGCCCCCTTACGGCATTCTGGCAGCCGTGAACCTCAAAACTAAGAAACTCCTCTGGCAGAAAAACTTTGGCACAGCTCAGGATAGTGGGGCTTTCGGCCTTAAACTGGGTCTGCCCATCCCCATGGGTGTCCCCAATATTGGTGGGGCCGTCACCACCAAAAGTGGGCTGCTTTTCATTGGCGCCACGCAAGACGCATATTTGCGCGGCTATGATATCAAAACCGGCAAAGAACTCTGGCGCGCCCGCCTGCCCGCGGGAGCCCAAGCCACCCCTCTGCTCTACCATTCAGAAAAAAGCGGCAGGGATTTCCTGGTGGTCTCGGCCGGGGGTAGCGGCCTGCTGAAAAGCAAGCCAGGAGATTATATTATGGCCTTCGCCCTTCCCCAGCCCCCCAAAAAACCTGCAGGAGCCAGTGCAAAACCCTAATCAAAAGATTGCCATAGCGGCTCGGCTTAAGTATCTGATGCGCTAGGAGGGGTGGCCGAGTGGTTTAAGGCACCGGTCTTGAAAACCGGCGTGGCGGAGACGTCACCGTGGGTTCGAATCCCACCCCCTCCGCCATTATATCCGCGAGCAGCGCAACCAATATCGCGAGACAAACCATTCTTGCGAAAGCGCCACAACTTCACTCTCACGGAAGATAGAATGATTACACTTTATGGCTTCGGCAGCCCCAACGTTCTCAAAGTCCTTATCATGCTGGAGGAACTGCGACTGCCATGGCGTTTTGAGGAAGTTGATGTCTTCAAAGGTGATCAATTCACGCCAGCTTTTGAAGCCTTGAATCCAAATAATAAAGTGCCGGTGATCGTGGATGATGAGGGGCTGAATGGATCACCCCTCACGCTGTGGGAATCTGGAGCTATCCTGATTTATCTTGCCGAAAAGACTGGGCGCTTTTTACCCAGCGATCCATTCGCTCGCCTGAACACTTTGCAATGGCTCATGTTTCAGATGGCCGGGGTTGGGCCGATGTTCGGGCAACATTCCCATTTCAAATTATATGCGCCGCAAGAAGAACATGCTTATGCCAGAACGCGTTACACCACAGAGGCGAAGCGGCTTTACGATGTCGTCGAAAAGCGTCTGCAACAAAGCGAATATCTGGGCAGCAATGACTATTCGATCGCCGATATAGCAGCATGGCCATGGATGTATCGGGCTGAAAAACGCGGCGTGGATATAGAGGCCTTACCTGCAACTAAACGATGGATAAACGCCATTTCGAAGCGGCCCGCAGTGCAGAAAGCAAAGGCGTTTTTTGACCCAATGACAAATATCGACGTCGCCAAAGTAATGGACGAGCGGCCAGATGACGTTGATCGTTATGTCATGCGTGGCCGCTACGCCCGAGATTAAGTCAGATCATTGTTATTATGATCAAGGCCTAGCCTTCGCCTAGAAAATCACTAATGGTATGCGGCGATGTTACCAGCATAATGGTGCGGTCAAGCGCGCGCTGTCGTGTTTCTTCGGTTTCCTGATATGCTGGATTAGAAACAACGCGGGCAAAATCCTCGAAACACGGATATCGCGCGATAATGACATAATCCCATAACTCACCAGTGCCTACATCCTCTACCGCTTGGCCTACGAAAATGACCTCTGGCCCCTGAATATCATGATCAACATTTGCCGCCTTTGCCGCACGCAAATAAGCGGCATAGGCCTCGCGGCCGCCATTTGGCTTAAATCGTAGAAGATTTGTTATGACGATCGGCCCCGCAGGTGCCGTTTTGCGCAGCCGCTCAATTTGTTCGAGTGTAGGTGTAAGCTTGACCATGTTGAAGTTTCCCTGAAAAATTATAGATCGATCATAGAAAGCCTATAGACCTACGACCAGTAGCAATCATCACTATTCATGATTTCCTTAATCATGCATTCGGAGAACGAGTAAGATGCTCATCGGCGACATATCGGCTAAGCCGATCATTGAAATTCCCAAGGTCGCGCTGCCCGCATCATTTATGTTTGAGGTGCAACCTGAGGCATTAAAGGCTGCCATAGATCGACAGGAATCCTGGACCAAGGCTGAATGGTTTGACGACAGCACACATTCTTGTCTTCTCTCAACACATAGCTGGCTGATTGATACAGGTCGCCATAAAATTATTATTGATCCCTGCGTGGGAAATCATAAGCCACGCCGTGTATTTCCACATTTCAATATGCTGGATACGCCCTATCTAGAACAAATGCAGGTAGCCGGCGCCAAACCAGAGGATATAGATTACGTTTTTTGTACCCACCTTCATGTAGATCATTGCGGCTGGAATACGCAGCTAAAAGACGGCCGCTGGGTGCCTACATTCCCCAATGCAAAATATCTCTTTTCACAGCTGGAATATGATTATTGGGTGCAACGAAGCAAATCACCCAAGATAGAAAGTGATGCAAGTTTTGGCGTTTTAGAAGACAGCGTACAGCCAATTATCGATGCAGGCTTAGCCCATCAACTATCAAGCTATGATAGAATATCCATCGAAAATTGCCTGACAATCGAACTTGGTGCAGGTCATACGCCCGGCCATTTGATTGCATCCCTTGTCTCGGGTGAACATGGGGCCATCTTCGCAGGCGATGCCCTACACCACCAAATTCAGATCTGTCACCCTGATTGGGCTACTAAGGGAAGCACCTCAGTCTCTGACTCAATCTCAACTCGGCAAAAAATATTGTCCCTTTGTGCTGACCGTGGGTGGTTTCTGATGGCAGCACATTTTATGACACCACATTTTGTACGCGTAGGAAGAGACAGCCAAGGAAACTTTTCTATTCTGGGGTAAAATCCCCCCGCCCCTAACCAGGGCCACATGCTTAAGGCTTTCATGTCATTAAAATGAATTAAGTTATGGCTAGACTTCCCTTCATTCTATTGGAGTTCTGGTCTCAGCATGCCATTTAAACACCCTGTTATTTTTGAAACTGAGTTCAGCGGTTAGTATATTGACCATAAAGAAATCCCACTCTCGCACCTATAAAATAGCGCTCTATGTTGCAATCTCCAGTGATCGGCAGCAGCTTTCTCGCGCGCTCACCCTGAAGCGCCGCATTAAGCAGGCAGCAAGCATAGGAAGCACCTATCTCAGCAAAAACCCAAAGTTTGACTTCAATTCCTGGGAAGTCCCTAATTCTAATAAGGGCGATATTCTTATTCGGGAAGCCGTTAAACAGCAGCTTACAAAAGCCCTCCCCCACCATGTCAGCTTCATGGAAATCCATTGGGGCGATCTGGATGACACCACGGCAAAACGGATCAATGCTGAATGTGATGCCTTTGTCATTGCGGGCAGCGGTTATATCTTCCCCTCTTTCGGAATTCTGCCCCCACGCTTTCTAGCTGATGCGAAAGCCATTGCGAAAATCACCTGTCCAAAAGTAGCGCTTGGTATAGGTCTCAATATACTTGAAGGTGAAGAAGCATCACTTTGTACCGACAGCCTTGCTGCTTTGCAGTCCCTCATCGGAAATCTTGATCTGATCTCAGTGCGCGACGAAAAAACCGCTGCCATGCTTACCCAAATCACCCGCCGTGCCTGTCTCATAACCGGCGACCCCGTGCTGTTTTATGATTATGAAACACTGGGAAAGATAAGATCCACGACACCATACAGTATCGGCTTGAACCTTGCTCTGCATGGCCCCATTTCCGCCAATAATATCTCTCGTGATATTGATAAAATGGCTGATTTGCTAAAACGTCTGCAGCTCAAATTTCCGGTTTCATTCCATTATATCGCCCATGCTCCGTCCGAACGCCTGGCATGGTGGATGTTGAAATCTCGTGGTTTGAACATGCCGTGGTACGATCTAAAACCAGCGGCATTGCCAAAGCTATATGCCACATTAGACGCCCATATCTGCCAGATGATGCATTCTGCGATCTGCGCTATGAACCGTGATGTACCAGTCACAGCATTCGCCTATGATCGCAAAACCAATGGCTTGTTCGATCTTATGCGATTGCCGCAATATTGCGTATCTATGGGAAATTGGTCAGCAGATTCTGTGTTCCCCATTCTTGAACGCATGATTCAGGAGCGCGGTAAGATTCGTGCACATATACAGGAAGCACGAGAACGTCTGCTCAATGAGGGCGCAGAGTTTTCGCAGGCCTTTCGTACCTTGTTGGAACGCCGACAGATTTCTCCTTAGCGTGCCTGACGACGGATCAAAAAACGCCGCCCTTCAATCCACTGCCAGACCAGCAAACTGGGAATACCAAGAATAAAATCGCGCGCCCGGCGGATAAGAGAAAAAGCCAAAGCCGCGCCAGGAGGTACCCCGAACATCGCCCCTAAAGCCACATATGCCGCTTCCTGTACTCCAACCGCGCCGGGAATAAAGAAGGCAAAGGTACGAATGCCGGTGAACAGGCTGTCAATCACCAATGCTTCAGCAAAACTTATTTCAACGCCCATACAATAAAATGCAATCCATGTTTCAGCGGCGCCCATAAGCCATGCAAAAAAATGGAAAGCAAAATTCTTTAAATTGCGGCCATCGCTCGACATAGTGCTGTTTATCGTGGCGCGGGTCTCATCTGCATTTCCCATATGTAACATCGGGAAACGGTTTGATAATTTTACTGCGAGACTTTCCAACACTGTTCGGCTGCGATCACGGTATATTCCTGCCAAAACAAGAACCACACTACTCGCTGCAATACCCATTAAGATCGGGGCGTAATAGGTGCTGTCTGGATGTAACAGCGCCAATAAACCCAAGCCAATAATCAAATAAGGTAACTTTGCCGCCAATTCGAGCGACAGATCCACCACTGTCGAAATCGCTGCAAAAAAACCGGATATACAGAACAGAGATAAAGCCCGCGCCCCCAGCACATATCCACCCAATTGCGAGAACGGTAAAACCTCAGCAGCCCCGTCGCGCACCATTCGCGCAAAGATAAATTTATGCGGCGCCGCCGCAGGTTGATTCCCGGCCAGTGACCACCAGGCCAAACCCAACAGCACCGCGACAGGTAAATGCGCGGCCACAACTATGGCCAATCCCCCAACCCCCAAGGCCGATAGTGACGCCGTGATAGGCGCCAATCCAAAATGCATCAGCAAATAGATAAGAACCGCAAAACCCGCAGCGAAAGCTGCCAACCCTAAATACTTCATGCTGAAACAGCACTTTCCCCGCTTCTTCCCCATTCATGCTCGATACCAAACGCGGTCATATAGGGGTGAAATCTTTCATACAGCTTCGCCGGATCAAGCCCGGCCTCAGCGAAGTCATAGCGGTTTACGCCATAACCACCACGGGGCTTGTTCTGAACAAACCGTCGCACCGCCGCGCGCGCCGTAGCACTAAATTCGATCCCAAAATGCGCATAGAGCTGTTCCACAGTGGCTTCGGGCTGTGAAACCAATGTGCGATAATGAATATGAAAATCCTGTGCGGTATGGCGGGCCTGATCGCCCGCAATCAGATCAGCACCTTCGACCCAACGCTCGCACACCTGGCGCCCTATCTGCATCGTATCCAGCTTGCGTGTGAAAGGCGCGCGTAGCATTTCTGTCAGTTTTGCTACTGATGGCAGTACACTCATCGGGTCACGATGCACAAATACAAATTGTGCGTCAGGATAAACTTCTAATATCGCATCCAGAGTGAAAACATGATCCGGGCATTTTAGAACCCATTGCCCTCGTCCTTGTTGATGCTGCAAATGCTGCAGGAACCTCTTGTGAAAGCGAAAGGCCGCATTATGACCTTCCTCAATCAACCAATTTTGATAGCTGGGCACATAATGGGTCGTATCGAATCGCAGGCTTTGAAATACATGTGCTGTAATTTCGGTGCATTCCTGCGGTGTGGTCGCCGCCATCGGGTGCAGTTTGGAAACACCGGGCGATAATCTCTCAAACATCCGCAATTGCTGGTCCACCCGTGCGCGCCGTCCATCGCGTCGTGCGTCGCGTTTCTCGGGATAGGGATAGATTGTCTGCCAGGAAAGCGGCACTCGGTTTTGTGTGTCTTGCCCCAACAGCGTATGCAAAAAAGTCGTACCACTGCGCGGCAAGCCTGTAATAAAAATCGGCCGGGCGATCACTTCATCCAGAATTTCGGGATGCGCTTCTTCTTCCGCTTCCAGCCGCAACACATTCCCCAGAAAGCGCGCAATATCCCATTTCACGGCCAGCCCACCAAACAGGCTAAGTGAAGATTCTTCATTGTAGGATTTAAGCAAAATACATAGCGGCCGGAAAAACGACAGGTCACGGAATGTCCGCCCTGCCGCTTTCTCAGCTGACTTTACCATAAACCCTGCATCCAAAGGCTTAGGCTTAAAGCCAAGAATCTCCGCCGCGCTATCGGCGCCTTGCATCAAAGCTGACAAGGTGCCGACCATTGGGTTTAGATATCCGCGAAACAGCGCACTTCATCTGCCGCGCCGGGGGTTGTCAGCGCACCATAACGCGCCGGGCCAACATTTTGGGAATAGCGCCACAAAGCGCCAGAACCAAAGCTCGCAGGCTTCGGCTGCCACGCCTTCTTACGTTCGGCCATTTCGGAATCAGAAACATTCACGTCCATCCGGCCGGTTTCGGCATCAATGGTGATGATGTCCCCATCCTGAATCAACCCGATTGGTCCGGCTTCAGCTGCTTCCGGCCCCACATGGCCCACACATAAACCGCGCGTGCCGCCGGAAAAACGGCCATCTGTTATCAGGGCAATATTTTCGACACCTTGCCCATACAGCGCCGCGGTGGTTGAGAGCATTTCACGCATCCCTGGCCCACCTTTTGGCCCTTCATAGCGGATAACGATAACATCGCCTTCTTTGTACTTACGCGCCTGCACGGCAGCAAAAGCATCTTCCTCGCAATCAAACACGCGGGCGGGCCCTTGATGTTTGATATGCGCCAGACCTGCCACTTTTACGATAGCACCTTCCGGTGCCAGATTTCCGCGCAAGCCCACCACGCCACCTGTCGGCGCCAGCGGATTGTCATAGCTGCGCATGACTTTCTGGTTCGGATTGAATTTCACATCTTTCAGATTTTCAGCAATTGTCTTGCCGGTTACTGTCATGCAGGAACCGTCTATAAAGCCGCCATCCAATAATGTGCGCATCAACATCGGCACCCCACCGGCTTCCCACATATCTTTGGCAACATATTCCCCGCCAGGCTTCAAAGATGCCAGATAGGGCGTACGCTTGAAAATTTCAGCGACATCAAACAGATCGAATTTAATACCTGCTTCATTCGCCATGGCGGGTAAATGCAATGCCGCATTGGTCGAACCGCCCGTTGCGGCCACAACAGCCGCTGCATTTTCAAACGCAGCACGGGTGCAGATATCACGCGGGCGCAAATTCTTTTCTAACAGTCCCATGACAGCCTGACCGGCATTCAGGGCAAAATCGTCCCGCTCCAGAATAACCGCTGGCGGGCCCGAAGAATAAGGCAGCGCCAGACCAATCGCCTCGGCCACGCAGGCCATCGTATTGGCGGTGAATTGGCCACCACACGCGCCAGCGCCCGGGCAAGCATGCTGTTCAAGATCCAGCAGATCGCAAGCTGGCATCTTACCCGCCGCGAACTGCCCGACACCTTCAAAAATATCGACGACCGTAACATCCTTGCCCTTGAACTTACCGGGCATGATCGAACCACCATACAGAAACACGCTGGGCACATTCAGACGCAACATCGACATCATCATGCCAGGCAGGCTCTTATCGCAGCCCGCCAGGCCAACCAGCGCGTCATAAGAATGGCCGCGCATGGTCAATTCCACAGAATCCGCAATCACTTCACGCGAGACGAGCGAGGATTTCATACCTTCATGGCCCATGGCCATGCCGTCGGTCACCGTGATGGTGCAGAACTCACGCGGCGTACCGCCAGCTTCCTTCACCCCGCGCTTGGCTGATTGGGCCTGCCGCATCAGGGCGATATTACAAGGAGCCGCTTCATTCCAGCAGGAGGCCACCCCCACAAAAGGCTGATGAATTTCTTCCTCTGTAAGACCCATCGCATAAAGATAAGAACGATGCGGCGAACGCTCGGGGCCTTCGGTGACATGGCGGGATGGCAATTTGGATTTATCGAATTTCGTCATAGTCTTCACTGTGAATTGCGGGATTCCCCGCCGGTATACACGAGCCGTCGGCTCAGAACATGAAAAAATAACAGCCAATCAGGCTTTGGTTTTCAATTGTGACGGGTCGTCATGATATTTTAGGGCAATTCTAAACCACTGGCAGAGAAAACTTTATAATAATTCTAATTATTAAAGATCCCAAATAGCGGGTCTGCGCAGATCATGCCAGAAGCGGATATCGCCCATTTCAGCAAAGCGGACCCCGCCGCCTATGGGGACTGGTGTGAAACAGCGTTTGAAGATTTGATATCAGGTTGTGGCGGCTATGGATGTACACGCTAATACAATCATGGCTGCCATAAACATTGCCGCATTCTGACGTTTCATAGGGCTTATCCATCTCGGGCTGCCTAGTGGCAATGCCCGGCTGGCATAGTTGTTCCCCCTATTCCGCCAATCGCTTCACCGCCTCTTCCAGCCGTTGCACCAAAGCCGCCGCTTCTGCCCGTTTTTCGCGTTGTTCCGTCAACACATCTTCCGGTGCTTTAGCAACGAATTGTTCATTGCCCAGCTTGGCATCGAAGCGGGCAACTTCATCCACGGCCTTTTTCAAATCTTTTTCCAGCCGCTGGCGCTCCTTCACAAAATCGATCACATCCCCCAGGGGCAAACCAACCGTAGCCTCACCCAGTACAAATTGGGCCGTGCCTTTAGGCAGAGTTTCCTCGGCCTGAACCGAGGCCACACGCGCCATGGTCAAAATCACATCACGATGCCCATCCACCCGCGCCTTTGTCTGGCTCGATGCATCTTTCAACAGCAAGGCAGGCTTGGCGGACACAGGCACATTCATTTCCGCACGGATCGACCGCACACCCGAAATCAGATCGATCATCCACTGCATTTCCGCATGCGCGTCAGCATTTGCTGGCAAGGCGCTGAGATCCGGCCAATCCCCCTCGATCAGCAGTGAAGCACGCGGCAAGGCATGTTCGGCCGTGCGTGCCCATAACTCCTCAGTGATGTAAGGCATAAACGGATGCAGCATCGCGATGATTGTATCGCGCACCCATGCCGCGCAAGCCCGTGCCTCGGCCTTTGCGTCAGCATCAATTCCATTCAGCACGGGCTTGAGGAATTCCAGATACCAATCGCAAAACACATCCCAGACAAAATGATAGGCGGTGCCTGCCGCCTCATTAAAGCGCAATGCCTGAAGCGCTGCCGTGATTTCAGCCGATGCCCGTGCCGTCTCCGCCACGATCCAGCGATTAACAGTCAGCTTCACTAAAGCCGGATCAAAACCTTGGCTCGTCACGCATTCATTCATTTCGCAGAATCGCGCCGCATTCCATAATTTGGTGGCGAAGTTACGATTCACTTCCACCCGTGCAGGCCCGATGCGCATATCACGCCCCTGCCCCGCCGCCAGCGCCAGCGTGAAGCGCAATGCATCCGCGCCATATTCATCGATCAGCTCCAACGGGTCGACCACATTCCCCTTGGTCTTCGACATTTTCTGGCCTTTTTCATCCAGCACGCGGGTATGAATGAAAACCGTGTCAAACGGCACATCATCCATGAAATGCAGGCCCATCATCATCATCCGGGCGACCCAGAAAAAGATGATGTCAAAACCCGTCACCAGAACGCTGGTCGGGTAAAACCGCTTTAGCTCTGTCGTTTCATCCGGCCAACCCAATGTAGAGAACGGCCACAGGGCGGAAGAAAACCACGTATCCAGAACATCCGTGTCGCGCGTCAGGGCTTTACCCCCCGCCTGCGCAACCGCTTCTTCTTCGCTATTGGCGACAAAGACATTCCCGTCTTCATCATACCAAGCCGGTATCTGATGCCCCCACCAGAGTTGGCGCGAAATGCACCAGGGATGAATATTCCGCAGCCAGTTAAAATAAACATTAGACCAGTTTTCAGGCACAAATTTGGTGCGCCCGGTTTCCACCGCAGCAATGGCTTTTTCCGCCAGCGGCTTAACATTCAGATACCATTGCTCAGTCAGATAAGGCTCCAAAACAACAGTCTTGGTTTTCTCATCATGCGGCACGGCATGGGTGATAGGCTCGATTTTGGAAATCAGCTCCAACGCTTCCAGATCGGCGACAATCTGTTTGCGCGCTGCAAAGCGGTCCATCCCGCGATAAGCCTGTGGCACATCATTATTCAGCGTGCCATCTTTGTTGAGAATATTGATCAATGGCAGGTTGTGCCGCTTCCCGACCTCAAAGTCATTGAAGTCATGACCCGGTGTAATCTTCACCGCACCCGAGCCTTTTTCAGGATCAGAATATTCATCAGCGACAATCGGAATGGCGCGGTTTGTCAGCGGCAATAAAACAGTTTTTCCGACCAGATGTTTGTACCGCGCATCCTCTGGATGCACCGCCACAGCCGTATCGCCCAGCATAGTCTCCGGCCGGGTGGTGGCCACAGTGATAAACGCACCTGGCGCGCCCTCGATCGGATAATTGATATGCCAGAGATGTCCCTTTAGCTCGACATTCTCAACTTCAAGATCTGACACTGCGGTCTGCATCCGCGGATCCCAATTCACCAGCCGCTTGTCTTTGTAGATCAAGCCCTGCTTGTGTAGCTCCACAAACACCTTCAGCACGGCCTGTGAAAGACCTTCGTCCATCGTGAAACGTTCGCGCGACCAATCAGCCGATGCTCCCAGCCGGCGCAATTGTTCGATGATTGCCCCGCCGGATTCCTCTTTCCAGGCCCAAACCGCATCGAGAAATTTCTCACGCCCCATCGCGGTGCGGCTCTGCTGCTTTTCAGCAAGCTGACGTTCAACCACCAGCTGGGTGGCGATGCCGGCATGGTCCATGCCCGGCTGCCATAAAACATCCTTGCCGCGCATGCGCTCAAAGCGCGCCAGCGCGTCCTGCAATGTATTGTTCAGCGCATGGCCAATATGCAGCCGCCCGGTCACATTCGGCGGCGGTATCACAATACAGAACGGCTCAGCCCCCGGCCGACGACCAGCTTGAAAGGCACCGGATTGATCCCATTGGGCATAAATCCGCTTTTCAACGTCTTGCGGATTGAAGGTCTTGTCGAGCATGGAAAACAACGCCTCTCGGACGGATGAACAGGTCAGCCCCGGACAAACAGCCCCGCCGCCCTCTAGTCAAGAGCGGGGACCGTACTCAGCTAAATATGCTGGTAAAATCAGCGGCGACCGCGGGCCTTGACGACACGGGCCACTTCGTCGCGTACCGCCCCTTCCAGCAGAGCCGGAAAATGATCGTCCATCCATTCCCGGATGAGCGGCTTCATATGGGCGACGATTGTATCCGTATTGGCTTCCAGATGATCTTTCATCAGGGGGGTAAAGCTGTCCTTGATGGCCCTTTCAAAGGCCGCCTGAATGGTCTCACCCGAGACGGGGCTCAAAGCAGGGGCTGCCAATGGGGCAAGTTGCGCGGGCTCTTCTTCCACAGCTTCGTCCAACTCGGCAAAAGCTTGTTCCAGCGCGGCCCGCGACTTGTTGGAGAAAATACCATCATCATCTCCAAAATCATCTGCTTGGCTCATCACCGGCTCCTCGATCTCTTCGAACACGACGTCATTATCGAGTTCCAGCGGCCCATCTTCTAATGGCCCGTCTTCCAATGACATGTCAGGTAATGGCATGTCGGGCGCATTTTCCGCCGAAGCCTGTACATCATCAATTTCAAACGCTGCCGGAACATCTTCCGCCAGAGCCGCTGGCGCTTCCACTTCCTGAGTCAGATCCAGAACATCGTCTTCTACAACCGCATTTTCTGTTGTGGCTACCTGCTGACCATCAGGGGAATCTTCCGAAATGATCTTGCGGATGGAGGCCAGAATTTCCTCCATGGTCGGTTCATGCTGCGCGGAAGGCGTGCTGGACATGCGAAATCTCTCTCTGCCCGTGCGATTTCACGGGGTTAATTGGACCGTAGGATAGTTATCCAAATAAGAAAAGACGGAGTTAACACTCTGGGTTAACGCGCCAATTCAAGCCCCTCAGACCAGCCTAAAGCCTAGATCAGCTACCCGATAAGGCTAATTTAACCCGATCCAACGTGCTGCATGTGCCTCATAATGCGCCAGCGGATCGTATAATTTAACGTCCAACGCCAAATCCCTGGCGGTCAGCCGCCCGCATGTAGCCAGCAATTGATAGGCTGCCACAGCCGTATTACGCCGGGCCTGGACCACAGCCAATTGAGAATTCAGTAATTCCTGCTGAGCGTTGAGCACATCCAGCATGGTGCGCCCACCAACCTGCTGTTCCCGGCGCACTCCTTCGGCAGCAATCGTGTCTGCTTTGGCCTGGGCCTCGCTGGAGGTGATGGAAGCTTGGGCTGCCTGATACATCTCCCACGCGGCCCGCACGGCCTCCCGCACAGCCCGATCCGCCACCACAATATTCATGTCGGCTTGCGCCCGAAATTCCTTGGCCTGGCGAACCGCAGCATGTTCCGCCCCGCCCTGATAGATCGGCACATTCACAACGCCCTGAATGGTGGTGAACTTCTGGGTGATGCCCGGCCCGCCCGTGGCGCCGCCGCCAAATGTATTGAACCCACCGCGTTGATACTGATATTGCCCTTGCACGGCCACGCTGGGCAGCAATGCACCCACCGCCCCATCCACCGCGAAATCCGCGGCCTTGGCATTTTCACGGGCAGAAACCAGCGCCGGATTTCTTTGCGTCGCCCATTGCAACGCCTCGTCATAACTTGTCGGCAGCGCCGGCAAACCCGGATTGTCCTGCAATTCCTCCACCGGCCGGCCAATGTTTTTTTCAAACGACGCACGATCCGCCGCCAATTGCGCCTGCGCTGCCAGCATCGCGGTCTGCGCCCCGGCCAGCCGCGCTTCGGATTGCGAAACATCCGTGCGGGTTAATTCGCCGCCCTCAAAGCGCGCGCTCACTTCGCGGCTCTGACGCTTCAGAAAATCCACATTGGCCTGACGCAATTGCACCACACTAAGATCGCGCAGCACGTCCATATAACTACCCACCGAATCCAGCATCACCGATTGCTCAGTCGCGGTCAGTTGGGCGCGCCCTGCCCGCACCTGGGCCTTGGCTTGACGTATTTGGGCATAGGTCTGGCCCCCCCGAAAGAGCGGCTGGGTAATGGTCACCTGCCCTTGTAAGGGATGGGCATTGACCGTGCCAAAACCACTGATCTCTGCCTTCTGGGTGCCATAGGCACCGCCAGCATTGATCGTGGGCCGCCAGCCTGCATTGGCTTGGGCAACGCTTTCGTCAATACCGCGCAGATTAGCCCGCGCCGCATCCAATTGCGGATTGGTCTCATAGGCCATGCCCAAAGCCTGTTTCAGGCTGATCACATCCGCCTGTGCAGGCAGGATCAGGGCAAATGAAAGGCCCAGCGCCACCAAAGGCGATATATAATAACTTCCGGCTTGGATCGTCGGCATAGGCCCCTCAAATTGGCGATCTGCAAGCCCCTATGTGGGAACCCTAGAAGATGAATCCAACCACCTTCTTAAAGCCTGCCAACACAGGAACTGTCGCATCAAAATCTGCGCGGCTTCCTATCACACCGTCCTGCCGCAAATATAAATATGCTCTGCCTTGATGGCCTTTTTGCTGAATGCAAATCAACCGCCCACCTTCGTTCAATTGACCAAGTAAACTCTCAGATACGGCTTCCACCGCGCCATTGATGCAGATCACATCAAAGGGCGCATTGGGCTTCAGCCCTTCGGTCAAACCACCCTGCGCCACAGTCACCACATCATAACCTGTGGACCGCAACGTATCGCTGGCCACCCGCACCAGATCGGCATCCTGCTCCAGCGCAAACACTTTACCACCCAGATGCGACAGCACCGCCGCTGAATAGCCCGTAGCACAACCCACATCCAAAATCCGGTCGGTCGGCTGGATGTCAGCCAGTTGCAGCAATTTGGCGAAAGCCCGCGGCTCAATCAGATAGCGCCCCGGCGACACTTCCACCGAAACATCAGCATAGGCCAAAGCCTGTTTGGCACCCGGCACGAATCGCTCACGCGGGACATCACGCATGGCTTGATGAATCCGTGTGTCGGTCACGTCATTTGGACGTATCTGCGTGTCCACCATTGTGGTGCGAAGTGCGATAAAATCAGACATCTGAGGGTACGAGTCAGCCATAAATACAAGCCCGGGCTTATACGTGGACGGATTCGGGGAGACAATGACACAAAGTGCGGATGTGGGAACACAAAAGCAAAAAAGCCGGATTGTCCCGCGGCTTCAGGTTATGTATAGGCCCCTCCTACCCCCGGACGGCCACGTGGCGGAGTGGTGACGCAGCGGTTTGCAAAACCGTGCACCCCGGTTCAATTCCGGGCGTGGCCTCCAATCCTTGATCTTATAATTCTTACGCGTCACCTGATGCAGCTATACTGCATCTAGTTAGTGACTCTGTAACCAAGCCTTACAAATTAACGAATTTGCACCCCGTACGCTTTATAAGTCATTGTTATTATTATTACTTATAATTGGCCCCTGAATTGCTTAGTTAATGGTCAGAAGCCATTCCTGTAAGCAAAACGAACATAAAGGGGGAACCTATGTCATATAAATACGCGTCAATTCTTTCCGCTCTGGCTCTTTCCAGCCTGATGTCTGTCAGCGCCCAAGCGATTACCATTTCGACCGAGGCGACCCTTTATTCAAATGGGGATGTGAGCGACTCTGCCTCTACTATTACCCCTGACTTCTCGTCGTATAACGGCTTATCAACCTCCGCCAGTTCGGCCAGTGCCTATTCCTCAGCCAGTGGCATCCTGAATGTTGGGGCTTATGGATATTATGCTGGTGGCACAGCCGCAGCCCGTATGCCTTGGGTGCCGGGCGGCAATGCCTCGGCTCAGGCAATCTCCACCTGGGAAAATACCATCACCAATAATACGGCGTCCTCAGTTGACTATAAGTACATGTTCTATATTGCGAATCCGCGCATCGGGACACAAGGCGAAGTAGCTGATTACGCAGGCCTGTCGATCGAAATTTTTCTCAATGACAGCATTTTATGGTCAGCTTATGCAGAGATAAGCGAATGCACGCTTGAGCAAAGCGGCTTTGGTAGCCCTGTCTCGTCCAGTGGCTGCACTGCCCAATTTGCATCCTTCACCACATCAGTCTCTCTGGGGACATTGACCGCGGGCAGCAGCTTCAAACTCAGCTATGTCATGAGCGCCTATATTAATGATGGCACGGATGAGAGCGGCTCCTATGCAATTATCGGTGATCCGTTTAATATAACGGGCGAAGAACATCAGATAATTGCCACGCAAACCCCGACAGGTGTGGCCGAACCTCTGAGCCTGGCTTTGCTGGGGGGCGGATTAGCTGGCCTAGCCCTGCTGCGCCGGCGCAAAGGTGACGCGTCGTCACAAATAAATTAAGGTATAATTAACCTTGTTTGTTCATGGTTAGGGTGTCTTCTGAGAAGACACCCCACCATTACCCAATACTTTAAGGCCTGGGATATAAATCCCAGGCTTTTTTTTTTACATATGTCCGAATCAACAAACCATCAAAGAAGCTGAGAACCGTCTTGGCGGGCCTCTTTTGCTTTTTTGCGCCGCCCCCACCAGACTTCGACACGGCGTCGCAGCCTGCGTATAGGGTGATGATCGATCGACAGAATGATCAGCCCCACAGGCAACATCCAGGCGCCCAAAACCGGCAAAAACCACAAGCAACCGCCTATACAAAGCAGAATACCCAGGACCGTGCGCATGAGTTTTGTACCTGGCACCGGGATTTCAAATTTCCATATTTTGATAGTTCGCCGAGCGCCCACATCCATCCTGCTACAATCCGCCGTTGCCTGAGAGTTAAGTTTGATATAGGCACACCACGTCGAACGCGCTAGATACGTTTTCGACACGTTCCTCGGTAGCTCAGCGGTAGAGCAACCGGCTGTTAACCGGTTGGTCGCTGGTTCGAATCCGGCCCGGGGAGCCATTTTTATGGCAGCGCATGACGCTGCTTTTTCCAGACAACTTTCTAAAAACTCCTGATTTCCAACGGCACGTCTGGGTGCCTTGGAAAATTTATGTTTCGGCAATCATATACATAAGCAAGCCATAGGGATCGCACAGCCCGGTATATACGTGTTTCGGGCATCTGGTGCGATTGGATATGCTGAAATCCGTCTTGAAGGCTTGCCTGATCCTGATTGCCCTGCTCGGCGGAAACGGGTTAGCCCAGGCTTCTTCGGACGATAAAAATCATATCACCCATTTCGGTATGGATATGCGCAGTACGGTCGGCATACTGTTCATCGAAGACCAATATTCGCCCGGCGGCATCATCAATGAAGGGTTGAATATAAAAGCCCTGCTCATGGCCGACCGCTACAAATACGGGCACATAAAGGGGCGGCACATCATGTTTGCCCTGATGCCCGGCTGGAGGTTTATTTTATCGGATCTGGAAATCAATCTGTTCGCGGGAATGGACGTAAACACAACATGGCTCAGCCCTGACGATGGAGCCAACCCTATGCGCGGCACACATATAGGCGCGCATGTCGATGGCGAATTCTGGTATCAACCCAACAAGTATTTTATGACCGATGGCGCATTTTCAGTGTCCTCTCTGCGCAATATTTACTGGGGCAGATTGCGCATGGGCTGGCGTCTTTTAGATATAGCCTTTGTCGGCCCTGAATATGTGGTGATCGGCGAAAAGGGTTATGACCAGAAACGTATTGGCGTCCATTTAACGGCCATTCCGCTGGGCCTTTTCAATCTCAATATCAGTGGCGGCGTCACCATGGACAATTATGACAATAATCGACCCTATATGCGCCTCAGCACCATAATTCGTTTCTAATCAGCACGCCCTGACGCTGACGCTGTGGAGGATGGCTCTGGCCTGCTCGCCACGTAATATCCGCAGGCCAGCAATATAAGGCCCACACTAATCACGACCCATATTTGCGGTTGGACAAAAAAGTAAAGCAGCACGAATTGAATGAACATGGCCATACAGGCGACATATTTTACCGGCCGCGAGATAGCCCCCTCAGCCCGCCAATGCCGCAGCGGTGGCCCGAATTTAGGGTGGTTTAGAAGCCACGCCTCAAGCCGGGGTGAAGAGCGGGCAAAACACCAGGCCGCGGCAATCAGAAAAATGGTGGTTGGCAAAAGCGGTGTCACTGCCCCGATCGCACCAATCGCAACCATCAGACAGCCCAGACTGAAATAAAATAGTCTTGTCATCTACCCGGTTACGAGCGCCATTTTCAGCCCAGCTTTTAGCCCTCCTCCGCATACCCTGCAACGGCACCAGCTTTAGACAATCACCTTGCGATAAAGGTGCCATGTGGCATGCCCGAGAACGGGAATAACCACGACCAGCCCAAGGAAGAACGGTATCGACCCAAGAACCAGCCCGCCTGCCACCACCAAGCCCCAACCGAACATGGGCACGGGATTACGCAGCACAGCCCGCACCGAGGTACTGACCGCCGTATCCAGTCCAACATCACGATCCAACAAAAGTGGAAAAGACACGATGCTCACCATCATCGCACAAAGCGCGAAGATAAAGCCCACCGCCACGCCAACCACGATCATGGTCTGACCGGCCGTGGTGAAAAATATGCTCTGCACAAAACCTTCAATTGTAACAGGTAAAGCCGGCCCCAAGGTCGATTGAAAAATCAGCCACGCAGCGCCCAACCAGAACAGAAAGATCGCCACCAATAAAACGGCCAAAACTGCAATCCCACCAATAGCCGGCGTATGGAAAACGTCAAACGCATTGGTCCAGCGTGCCTCAAAACCCTGCTCGCGCAGGCGGCTCATTTCATACAATCCCAACGCCGCGATTGGTCCGATAATGGCAAAACCCGAGGCCAACGGAAAAAGCAAAGGCAGCATGTCCATGCCAAATGCAAAACGCGCCAATATCAGGCCCAGCACGGCATAGGTCACACCCAGAAAAATCACATCGGTGCGATAGGCCATGAAATCATCGAAACCCTGAGTCAGCGCATCGCGCACATCCTGAAAACTAATATGCCGTATCTGAGGTGGCGGCGAATGAATGGTGTCCTGTATATGATGTAAGGACTGCCCGGCGGATCGCACCACATGCGCCGCCGAAACCAGTTGTGCTCCGCTCCATTCGATTGGATTTTTGATGGTCATAAGCAATCCTCCCATTTTTTTGGGGGTCACAGGATCGCGCCAACCTGCAGAGGTTACGAACACCCGCAACCGTTGTTCTAAAGAGAATACGCCTAAATCGCGTTTTGGTAAGGCCTCCAATCCATCTATTCAGACTAGCCATCTATTTATATCAGCAGGTGCTGAAAGCTAATTTGGGGCCGAATCCCGCCTTTCTGGCTGTAGAATAAGCTCAACCCCAGCCCATGATCATTTCGTTGCGCCTGTCGGACTAAATGTGGCGGAAAATAGCTTCACACTTTTCCCGAAGCCCACTAGGTTCGCCCCATGACCATTCAGCAAGATGTGGTGGCGGCGATCGGCAAGACGCCACTTATCCGTTTACGCCGCGCCTCGGAAATGACGGGCTGCGAAATCCTGGGCAAAGCCGAATTTATGAATCCAGGCCAATCGGTCAAAGACCGCGCGGCCCTTTTCATCATTCAGGACGCAATCCGAAGCGGCAAACTTAAGCCCGGCGGCACCATTGTCGAAGGCACCGCGGGCAATACGGGCATTGGGCTGGCTGTGGTCGCCAATGCGCTGGGCTTCCGCACCGTGATCATCATTCCAGATACCCAGAGCACCGAAAAGAAGGATGCCCTGCGCCTCCTCGGGGCCCAGCTGATCGAAGTACCCGCTGTTCCTTATAAAGACCCCAATAATTATGTGAAAATATCTGGTCGGATGGCCGAGCAGATCGCCCTGAGCGATCCCAATGGTGCGATCTGGGCCAATCAATTCGACAATGTCGCCAACCGACAGGCCCATATTGATACAACCGGCCCTGAGATCTGGTCTGATACAGATGGCAGGGTCGATGGCTTCACCTGCGCGGTCGGCACCGGCGGCACATTGGCGGGCATCGCCATCGCCCTGAAAGAGCGCAACCCTCATATCCGCATCGCCGCCGCCGATCCCATGGGCGCTGCGATCTATAGCTGGATCAAAACCGGCAAGCTTGAAATGAGCGGCTCCTCCATCACCGAAGGCATAGGCCAGGGCCGCGTCACCGCAAATCTTGAAGGCGCGCCGATTGATGACGCCTTTCAAATTTCCGATGAGGAAGCCCTGCCCATCATTTTCGATCTGCTGGAACATGAAGGCCTCTGCCTCGGCGGCTCCAGCGGAATCAATGTTGCTGGTGCGATACGGCTGGCAAAACAAATGGGCCCCGGTCACCGCATCGTCACCATCCTGGCCGATTACGGCACACGCTATCAAAGCAAGCTGTTCAACCCTGTATTCTTGCGCGAAAAAAATCTGCCACTGCCACGCTGGCTGTCCGAACCGGCCACCTTGCCAAAGGTCCCGTATCAATCATGAACCCGCCCTATACAATCGTCTCCACCCAATGGCTTGCGGATCGACTGCGTGCGCCAGACATCAGGGTGATTGATGCCTCATGGTATATGGCGGATCAAAACCGCAATGCCCGCGCAGAATATGAAGAAGCCCATATTCCCGGCGCCGTCTTCTTCGACATAGCTGATATATCAGACGAAAAAACATATCTCCCCAATATGCTGCCGCCAGCTGCGAAATTCGCCAGTCAGGTGCGCAAGCTGGGTTTGGGCGATGGTAATCTGATCGTGGCATATGACGGTGCGGGCCTATTTTCCGCCGCGCGCGCCTGGTGGATGTTTCGTGCCATGGGGCATGAAGATGTGGTCGTGCTGGATGGCGGCATGCCCAAATGGCGTGCCGAAGGCCGCCCTATAGAAGATATGGAACCCGCGCTTACACCGCGTCATTTCACACCGCGCCCCAATCATGCATTGCTGCGCGATCTCAGTCAGATGCGCCGTAATCTTGATGACAAACTCATGCAAGTTGTCGATGCCCGCAGTCGCGCGCGTTTTTTAGGACAGAAAGGCGGCAGCCTACCCAATAACCGCCTTGGTCATATCCCAGGCAGTGTCAATATTCCCTATAGCGAACTGCTTGAAAGCGACGGCACCTTGAAATCCGCCACCGATCTGCAAGCTCTATTCAAAGCGCGACAGGTCGATCTCGATAAACCCATCGTCACCACTTGCGGTTCTGGGATTACCGCCGCAATGGAGATGCTGGCGCTTCAAATTGCGGGCGCACGCGATGTGGCGCTTTATGACGGCTCATGGTCAGAATGGGGCTCCATACCCGACATAGCTGTAAGCACAGGCTGACATGCATATGGGGGCAAAGTCATCATCCAAGATCCGCCTGCCAATGGTGGTCACATTTCTGGAAATGACCGAGCGCCCGCCGCCGTCCATACAGGCTGCACCGCGTGAAAAAATTGCGCTTATGCGGGTGGAAAAACCAAGCGCCCATTTCTATCGCTATCTTTATGATGCGGTCGGCAACAAATATTTCTGGGTGGATCGCAAAAAAGTCGATGACGCCGCCCTCGATCTCATTCTCTCAGCGCCTAGTTTCGAACTCTATGTTCTATATGTTGGTGGCGCGCCTGCCGGTATGGCGGAAATAGATTTCCATAAGCCCGGCATTGCACAGCTCGCCTATTTCGGCCTGATAGAAGAAGCCATAGGTCGTGGTCTTGGCCATTTCTTTCTCAGCCAAACAGTATCTTTGTGTTGGAACAGACCGATCCATAAAATTCTGGTCAATACATGTACGCTGGATCACCCCCGCGCCTTACCCCTCTATCAGCGCATGGGCTTCAAAGCCTGTGGTCGCGAAGACCGTTATATTGAACTTCTCTAAGCCTTAACCAGGCTAACCGTTCAGGAGACCTCATGGCTCAGGCCCCCACCGGCGCAACCCCGCAATTATTCGGCCATCCGCGCGGCCTGACCTATCTCTTCACCACGGAAATGTGGGAACGCTTCTCTTATTATGGGATGCGCGCCCTGCTGGTGATCTATCTCACCAATTATCTTCTGCTACAGGGAACGGCCGAAACCGTTCTATTTTATCCAGAAATAAAAACGTTTTTTGAAAATCTGGCAGGAAAAGAGCTGGGGGTTCAGCCGCTCTCCTCATGGATTTATGGCAGCTATACGGGGCTGGTCTATTTCACGCCGCTGATAGGCGGTTATCTGGCCGATCGTTTCTTTGGACGCCGCGTCACAGTCATTGTGGGCGCATTGCTGATGGCCCTTGGTCATTTCCTGATGGCCTTTGAAAATCTGCTATTTATCGCCCTGCTCTTTCTCATTCTCGGCAATGGCGCCTTTAAACCCAATATTTCCACGCAGGTCTCGCGCCTCTATGCCCCCGGCGATCACCGTATCGACCGCGCCTATTCCATTTTCTATCTCGGCATAAATCTGGGTGCTGCCTTAGGCAGTGTGATCTGCGGCACACTTGGAGAAACTGTATCCTGGCATTATGGCTTTGGCGCAGCCGGCGTCGGCATGCTCATCGGCACGATCGTCTATATTTTTGCGCTGCGTGAATTGCCTAAAGACGACATTGTCGAATTGCGCAAAAATCGCAGCGCTACAGAAAAAGTGGCTCTGAGCAAAGGCGACTGGTCCACGGTCATAATTCTATGCCTGCTGTTCATCCCCAGCACCTTGTTCTGGGCCACCTATGAACAATCCGGCAATACGATCGCCCTCTGGGCGCAATCCTACACAGATCGCATCCTGCATATCGGCAGTTTCAGTTTTACCATCCCGGTGACATGGTTCCAATGGCTTAATCCAGTGCTCATCATTCTGCTGACCCCCTTTGTCGTCAGCTTCTGGCGCTGGCAGGACGGACGCGGCAAAGAACCAGCCGTCGTCATCAAAATGGTCACGGGCTGTATTCTCGTTTGCCTGGCCTATCTGGTCATGGCCTATGCTGCCCATCTCGCCGGTCCGGATGGGCAGGCCAGCTGGCTCTGGCTACTGCTCTATTTCGTGCTGCTGACCACGGGCGAATTATACATCTCTCCCATCGGGCTCGCGCTCTATGCCAAAGCCGCGCCCAAATCCATCGTTTCCTTGATGGTGGGTGTCTGGCTGGCCACCAGCTTTCCGGGTAACTTCCTCGGCGGCTATCTGGGCAGCTTCTGGTCCAGCATGGACAAGGTCGATTTCTTCCTGATGATCGCGCAATATATCGCCGGTGCCGCGGTGGTGATCTTCTTCTTCAACGCCCCCATGAAACGCATCCTGAATCGCCAGGAACAGACAGGCTAAACCGTGTCCTCATCCAAGCGCCCACCCGACCTCAAGGACGAAACACGCAGCATCCATACAGGCCGTGGCGGCGCGGATCATTTTGGCGTCGTCAACACGCCGGTCTATCGGGCCTCCACAATCCTTCATCCCACCTTGGAATCGCTTGAAGCCAATGCAATGCCCTTCAGCTACGGCCGCCGTGGTACGCCGATCCATCGCAGCCTCGAAGAGACGATCACCGCGCTGGAAGGCGGGGCACGCACCGTGCTGTGCAATTCCGGCCTGAATGCCAGCGCGCTGGCGATCATGTCCGTCTGCAATGCTGGTGATCACCTGCTGATGGTCGATAGCGTCTATGGCCCGACCCGCAATTTCTGTGACCGCATGCTTAAACGCTTCGGTGTAGAGACCGAATATTTCGATCCATCCCTAAAAGGGGACATCGCAGAACTATTCCGCCCGAATACAAAGGCCGTCTATTGTGAAAGCCCCGGCTCGCTCACCTTTGAAATTCAGGATATCCCCGCCATTGCCGCAGCGGCCCATAGCAAAAACATCTCCGTCTTGCTCGATAATACATGGGGCACGCCGATCTTTTTCAAAGCCATCCAACACGGGGTCGATCTCTCCATTCAAGCCGCCACAAAATATATATGCGGCCATGCCGATGTGATGCTGGGCTATGTCACGGCCAATCACAGCCATGCCAAACGCCTTAGTGAGACACATGGCGATGCAGGCTTCTATGTGAGTGGTGACGATGCCTTTCTTGCCTTACGCGGCATACGCACCCTGCCCGTGCGTCTTGCCCGCCATTATGAGAATGCCCTGCGCGTGGCCCAATGGCTGCAAACGCAATCCGCAATAGAAAAGGTCCTTTATCCCCCCCTGCCCAGCGATTCTGGCCATGCGATCTGGGCCCGTGATTTCACGGGCGCCTGCGGTTTAATGGGCGTAGAGCTGCAAGCTGACATCAATCTTTCAGCCCTGTTCAACAGCCTGAAACTGTTCGGCATAGGCTATAGCTGGGGCGGTTTTGAAAGCCTCATCGTCCCCGCCCATCTGGAACAACGCAACACGCCCTTTTCCAGCAAAGGCCCACTGATCCGCCTGCATATTGGCCTTGAAGATAGCAGTGACCTTATCAACGATCTGGACATGGCCCTAAAATCCGCTATGGGCACCCTATGAGCGACTTGATCACCAAAGAAAATTTTCTGACCGACGTCACCTATAATAAGGATGGCCTCGTCCCCGTCATCGCCCAAAGCGCCCAAACTGCCGAGGTGCTGATGCTGGCATGGATGAATGCAGAATCTCTCAACCTCACACTCAACACCGGGCAAGTCACCTATTATTCCCGCTCGCGGCAAAAGCTTTGGCGCAAAGGTGAAACCAGCGGTCATGTGCAACGTCTGGTCAGCGCCCATATCGATTGCGATGGCGACACGCTGCTGATGAAGGTCGATCAAACCGGCCCAGCCTGCCACACGGGTGCCGATGTCTGTTTCTTCCGCAAATTATCCGAATAAAGCGCGCAAATAGCTGTTCAAAAATTGCCCTTTCGGGTCTAGCTCCGCCCGCAAGGCGCAAAAATCATCATAACGCGGATACAATTCTTTCAGTCTATCTGGCGTCAGCCGATGCAATTTTCCCCAATGCGCCCGCCCCTGATAGCTACGAAAAATATCCTCACATCGCTTAAACAAAGCGCGCTCATCCTGCCGAAAATATTGATGCACCGCGATCGTCGCTGAATCCCTCTGATAAAACGGGCTCAGCCACACATCATCCGCCGCCACGACACGGTATTCTATCGGATAACCTGTATGCAGCCCCGCCGCACGGATCGTCTGCCCTATCTCACGCAAACAATCAGGCCCCGCGTCCAGCGGCACCGCATATTCCATTTCCTGAAACTTCACATTGCGCGCACTGGGGAAAATTTCATAGCTCCAGCCTTCACGCGCCATCATAGCTAAACGTTCTGAAAAGAAACGATGTATCACACCCCGCAGAGGCGGCACTAAAGGCAAAATTTCATTCGCCAATGCAAAAATACGCGCCTGCGCATCATATTCTTCGCCCGCGGCATAGATCGCCTCCATGCTCGGCAAAGCGCGATCGGCTACATCGATTTCGTCCAGAAATTTACATACGGCCTGATCGGCATAGGCAAACCAGAACACTTCAAAATGCCTATGATTCGCCGCAAAATGTTGAGACTGAGCCAGCATCTCCTTCACGGGCAGAAGCTGATAGCGCTCACGTAATCCAAATACAGGTCGCACCTGAAGTATGATCTCCAGCAGCACACCCATCATGCCCAAGCCCAATCGCCCGGCTTGAAACAAGTCCGGCTCAATAAGGGGCGAACATCCCACCACTCGCCCATCGGCCAGCATGATGCGAAAACCCGTAACATCCGTGGAAAATGACCCAAGATTCAAACCTGTGCCATGCGTGCCGGTGCTCACCACACCCGCCAGTGTCTGGCGATCTATGTCCCCCATATTACGCAGCGCCAAACCATGCTGATGCAGCAAAGGCCCGATCTGCCAAAGCGGCGTGGCCGCACCGAACCGCACCTCCATCCGTCCGGCATCCACCGCGATCAATCCGGCAAAAGCCGACAGATCAATCATCACCCCATCAGTCGTATTCAGCGCGCTAAAGGAATGTCCGGCCCCCGGCACGCGCACAGGTCCAAAACCTGCGCCGAGCACTGCCGCCAACTCATCTTCTGTTTGTGGAGAAACAACCCGCCCAGGCCGGCACCGCACCCTGCCCGACCAATTCTCCCACTGACCATGGCTCAAACGCATGCGCATCCGCCTGCCCTATAGCCGCGACCGTGAAGCAATGGTGACCCCGGCACGGCTCGAACGTGCAACCCCCTGCTTAGAAGGCAGGTGCTCTATCCTGTTGAGCTACGGGGCCGAAAGCGCTGCCGACGGCCGGATTAATGCGACCAGGGGACTTTACGGTCGAAGCGGAAATTATCCGAATAGGATTTTGGGGAAAACCGCGGCCGATGCGGCTCGAATAATTGAAAATCAATGCCATGCTTTTCGGCATAGGCAACCGCGTCTTCCTTCGTATCGAATTCTAGCTCAATCTGCTGCAACATGTCATTCGAGCTGGTCCAGCCCATCAGCGGATCAGGCCGACGCGGGCTGGCGGGCTCATATTCCAGCAGCCATTGCCGGGTTCTGGCCTTGCCCTGCTGCATGGCGTTCTTAGCGGGTTGATAAATCCGGGCACGCATGGACAGGCCTCCAACTAAGACATAGGGCCAGCCATTGGCGACCACGAAATCCGGCCCCTTATAGGATCAAGATTCCACCTCAATCAATATCTTACCCCAAACATTCCACTAAGAGACGCCGCCCAGCACATGCCGGAACCCAAACAGCCCCTATGGGTTAGAAAATGCGTAAATGGAGGTTCTTCTCATGTTTAAACTACCCGCCCTCAAAATCCCGACCCTTACAATGACCGGCTTCCTGGCCCTCAGTGGCGCTGCTTACGGCCAATATATCGGGCCATCCGATGTCAAAACCTCGCCCAAAAGCAGCTACAGCCCGTCTAATGTCGCAGTAATCAAGGCCAATGCTAAGGATGAGCAAAAGATATCATTGGAGGGCCGGATCACCCGCAAACTAGACGCTGAGAAATATATGTTCAGTGACGGTACAGGCGAGATCCGCATCGAAATCGATGACGATGAATTCCCCAAAACACCAATAAATGCCGAAACAAAAGTGAAAATTGAAGGCGAGGTCGACATCCATAATTCCAAAAATGCCGATATCGACGTCGACCGCCTGACAATCCTGAAGTAGCGACAAACCTGTAATTCAGGCCCCGCCTGGGGCTAGGCCTGAAATGTCTGTCTCAAAATTACTAAAAATGGTCGGGGCGGCGTGATTCGAACACGCGACCCTCTGCTCCCAAAGCAGATGCGCTACCAGGCTGCGCCACACCCCGTCCGGACCGGCTGCTTACACGCTCAGCGCCCGCGCTTCAACGGCGCTTATCGCCAAAGATGGAAGATCGCACTAAAGCCCCTTCTTTAATCCCCAGCTTGGCGGCCTGGCCGGCATTGAGCTCCAGCACCGCCCGCACCGGTTCCCCAGAGGGAATAGGCGCCAGCGACATGGGCACCGTATTGGCTGTTATCCGGGCAATACGTCCATTGGCCCGGATAAATAAAATATCGAGCGGCAGATAGGTATTTTTCATCCAGAAGGAAATATCGATAGGACGGTGAAAATCGAACAACATGCCCGCATTTTCATCCATGGTCCGACGATACATCAGACCGCGCTCATGCTGAGCCCAATTGGTGGCCAGCTCCGCCCGGATGAAAACTGGCCCCTTGGCTGTGTCGATGGAAATGGACTCAACCGGCAGCCTTACCTGCGGCATCGCGGCATCGGCATGCGCCATGCCAGTACACAGGCCCCATCCCGCGCCTAATCCACTGGTTAGGGCCAATATCACCATTGAAAAAGCCAGAACGCGCATGAAACCAGCGAACAGAGACTCGTCTCAAGGATCAACGACTGTGATCTCTGCCGCAAGCTCTCCTTTGGGGCCGTCTCCGGTGCGCACTTTCACCATCTGCCCCTCCCGCAATTCCCGAATGCCATAGCGGCGCAGCGTTTCCATATGGACGAAAATATCCGGTGTCTCCGGCCCCCGCGAAACAAAGCCATAGCCCTTTCCGCGATTGAACCATTTCACCACGGCCTCAAACGGCGCACCTATCGGCTCAGCCAAATAGCGTTCCCGACTGGGCGCAGCGCTCAATTGCGGCGCGGCGGTTGAATTATCCAGAAAGATCACACGGCGCGCTTGCATACCTTTGGGGCCCTGCACGGCTTCACATACAATGCGCGCACCTTCATAGGCGGCCTTAAAGCCTGACTGGCGAACACATGTCTGATGCAGAAGAATATCCCCTTCCACGCCATTGGATGGTTTTATAAAACCATAGCCTTTGGACAGGTCGAACCATTTGATAAGACCTGAAACTTCACAGGACTCATCATCGCCCGCCAGTAATTCACGTGGAATCCCGCTATTACGATGCGAGCTTTCAACACCCATATCCATGCCCAACGCCCCCTTATTATGAACAAGAAATTATCACAATTGAGCATTGCCGTGAAGCTTAGTCTCTAAATCGGACAGTTTTTGGTTGATTTTGAAGACACCACCATTAAGTGATTGTTTAAACATAGTTCTCGAAATAGTCTTCGTCATCTCGCAGATGCACATAAATGGCCGCTATAATATTCCTGCGCATCCCGACCATGTTTGGGATGCCATTCAGGACCCCAAAATCCTCAAAGCCTGCATCACAGGCTGTGATAGAATTGAACGCGTTTCACACTCAACTTTCGAAATTTCAGCACATCTCAAAATTGGTCCGCTGAAACGACATTTCACCGGCCATATAGACCTGCTCGAAGAAGACCCCCCACATCGTTGCATCATGCGCGGTGAAGGCCATGGCAGTGTTGCAGGCCTCGCCAATGGCCAAGCAGAGGTTCTGCTAAAGCCACATAATAACCAAACCTTGCTGACCTATAATATCACCTTCGATCTACGCGGAGCTTTGGCAAAATACGGCCAAAAAATTATCGATGGCGCAGCAGGGCACTTCGCTGATATTTTCTTTGCCCGCTTCATAGCGCAAATGGGCGACACAGTTGAAGCTCCCGCAAGCCCGCAAACCCCATCTGCACCGCCACCACCACTGCCTGAACAATCCCACCCCATCATTCGGGATTACGATCCCGATGAAAGACCATTTGACGAACCAAGCCAGATTGATTGGGCCACGCCACCACACAGCCATGCCCGCGAGGCCTGGGTGATAGGCCTGGTTGGCGTCAGTGTGATTATGCTGATCCTGTTCGGTATCATTCTTTAAAAAAGAAAACGCAGGATCACCTTTGATCAGTGATCCTGCGTTGGTAAGCACCTGTCTATTAGCTTTTTAATCAGCCATTTTCCGATGATGCTGACCTTTGCCGCCGCGATATTTACCGCCACGGATTTCATCCTTAGTCAGCGTGTCATCCTTATCAACATCCAAACGGGTGAACAGCGCCTTAGACTTTGCCTGATATTCCACCAGGCTCAGCGTCCCATCCTTATTGCTGTCCAGGCCGGCAAAGAGTTTTTGCTGGTACGCTGCCCGGCGCTCAGCATCCATGCTGGCAAAGCCTCCCTTGCTGATCCCATCATCCTTACCATGCTGAGCAAATCTCTGAGCTGAAGCTGCATCGAATTCCGCCCGCGTGACTTTGCCGTCCTTATTCAGATCAGACTGCGCACAGAATGCACCAAACTGACGGCCCTTATCGCGTCTGCCTTGCTTGGCTTCAGACTTTTCAGCCATGGGTGGGCATGCGATCTCACCCTTACCCGCATGGTCCAATCGGTTGAAACGCTGACGATTGCTGATGACAAACTCCTCGCGGCTCACCACACCATCCGCATTCCAATCCATTTGGGCGAAATGCTTATCAGCCCGGTTATGGCCAGGCGTCGCGCGGCCATCCTTCACATTTCCGGCCTGTTTCGCAGCACGGGCTTTGGCAAATTGTTCTGCCGTAACCACTTTGTCTCCGCCAGATAGAATCTCGAAACGCTGTTTAGAGACACTATCGACTTCCGCGGCTGTAATTTTGCCATCCTTATCGATGTCATAAAGCCCGAAAATTCTGCTTTTACCGCCCTTATGGCGCTCGGCCTTATGGCCATGATTGAAAGATTTGGTAGCCCCGTCCTTGGGCAAATCTCCCGCCCCAGCCACAGCGGCACCCGCAAACAGGGCGACTAAGCTTACGCCAAAGGCGGTAATGGTTTTCTTTTTCATGTTCACTCCTAGGATGCCCTCCTGTAGATGCCCCTGTTCTAACCATCAGCCCGCTTAGAACTATCTTTCACGGCGGCTTTTTTGGTGTTTTTTGTCACCATAGGCAGCCATGCGAAACTTTGCGACAATTGCCGTTTGCAGGACCAGCGCGGCTTTGCGCATCCTGTGCCCATGGAGCGGATCATGACCCAGGACGACAGCAAGCCCCATATCCTCATCGTCGAAGATGCGCGGGATATACGCGAACCGCTGGCCCGCTATCTTAAGGAAAACGGCTATCGCATCACCGTGGCAGCCGATGCCCAGGTCGCGCGCAAAGTTATGAAAAGCGCGGGCATTGATCTGGTCGTGCTTGATATAATGATGCCGGGCGAAGATGGCCTTAGCCTCACACGCCACATCCGCGAAACGTCGCAAATCCCCGTCATTCTGCTCACCGCCCGTAACGAGGAAGTGGACCGCATTATAGGGCTGGAATTGGGCGCCGATGACTATCTCACCAAACCCTTCTCCCCCCGCGAATTGATTGCCCGCATTGCAGCCGTGCTTCGCCGCACGCAGGCCCTGCCGCCCAGGCAAAAACCGCCCGAGGTCGAACGCATTCAATTCGGTGATTGGATTTTACACACCGGTCAGCGCGAACTCACTGGGCCAGATGGCATAGCCTCTCCTTTGTCGAGCGGTGAATTTCGTCTGCTAACGGTTTTGCTGGAACGCCCAAAAGTCGCTCTGTCCCGCAATCAATTGCTGGACTTGACCAAAGGCAAGGAAGCCGATTTCTTCGACCGCTCGATAGATAATCACATCAGCCGTCTGCGCAAAAAACTCGAACCAGATCCGCGCAATCCCCGCTATATCAAAACGGTTTGGGGCGGCGGTTATATTTTCGCCGTCGATCCGAAAGAGCTGTGATGACATTATCTGCCTTGCGTTTCTTCTGGCCCCGCAAACTGGCCTCACAACTCATCCTCGTCACCTCGGTGGCGGTGCTGGTTTCTTCCATCGCGGTGACGGTCTGGTTCGAAATGAGCCGCGAGCGCATGTCTGAAAGCGCCTTCGCCGAACGTATGGTGGATCGGGCTGCCTCGGCCGCCAGCTTGCTGGGCAGTATTTCACCCGATCAACGCGACAATGCGCTGACTGTCCTGCGTTCACGGGGGTGGCGCTATCGTCTGGAACACGGCCTTTCCCAACCCGTCACTATGAACGAGGAAGAACAAAATCTCGCGCGGCATGCGCGGGATGCTCTGGGGGCTGAGCCGGCAGGTGCAGTCACGGTCAAACATCTTGCCCCGGATACCACTACAGGCCTGCCCCCCAATTCGCGCAGAGGCCGCCCGGCTCTCAGCATCACCTTACCCGTGGATGACCAGACCCGGCTGATTACCACCATCTTCCGGCCTGCTCCGCCGCGCTGGCCGATGGAGACCATTTTCGCGGCCCTAGCCGCCATCCTTCTAACGTCCATTGCCGCGGCCATCATCGCCCGCCGCGTCACCCGTCCGCTCTCCAAACTGTCCGAAGCCGCCATGGCCGTGGCACAGGGCGGGCCGGCGCCCCATGTGCCAGAAGTGGGCCCACAGGATGTGCGCAACGCCGCCAGCGCCTTCAACATCATGACAGATCAGGTCACCCGCACGATGGAAAGCCAGCGCCAATTGCTCAGCGCTGTGGGCCATGATCTGCGCACACCTATCACGGCGATGCGGATCAACATTGAATTTGTCAGCGACAACGACCTCCGCGACAGGCTGGAACGCAATCTGGCCGAATTACAGGATTTGACCGAGGCCGTACTCTCTGCGGCGCGCGGTACAGGCAGCGGCCCCAAACGGGTGGTTGATCTGGACGCACTTCTCGACAGCCTCTGCACCGATATGTCCGAGATGGACGACCGCATTATATGGAGCCCCGGTCATCCGGCCCCATTTCTATGTCGTCCCAATGAGATACGACGTGCTGTTCGTAATCTGATCGAAAATGCTCTGGCATATGGCCATTCAGCTAATGTAAATCTTGAGGATAAAGGAACAACATATTGTTTAACTGTAGAAGATAACGGCCCCGGAATTGCGGAAAGTGATCAATATCGCGTTTTCGAACCCTTTGTCCGGCTTGAAGAATCCCGCAGTTCAGAAACAGGCGGATCCGGCCTTGGTCTCACGCTGGTCAAATCCATTGTCAGCGGCCATGACGGCAAAATTAGCCTGAATAATCGCCCGGAAGGCGGCTTAAAAGTCACCATTGAATTCAATAAAACTAAGTCTTAACAACAGAATATGATGAAATATTAAGGTTTAACCTGAAGTGAGTGACCCACTTTATCATAAGACCTTGCTACGCCTTGCGAGCGACGTCTCGCATGCAGGTGAACTTGCACCGTCCCGCCAGCGCGGCTCAGCCTTCAATCCCACCTGCGGGGATAAGGTTCAAATGGATATACATCTAGATGACAACGGAAACATAAGCGCCATAGCGCATGAAACAGAGGCCTGCATTCTTGCCCAAGCTTCTGCTGCCTTGCTTGGGCAGACCGCCCAGGGGCATAATCAGGCTCAAATGGAGGCGTTACGCGGCCAGATTACCGCGCGGCTCAAGCAGCAAACGCCACTGCCGCCCGGACCATTTTCTGATTATGAAAGCTTTGCCGGCGCGGCCAGCTATGCCAGCCGCCATAAATGCGTGCTTCTCCCGCTGGACGCCCTGCTGGACGCCCTGAAGGCCCCGATCGAACTATAGACCGGTCCGGCCAGTAGAAAGATCAGATTTCGTTTGCGCTTTTGACGATTTTGTTCACCAGCCCATAGGCCAGCGCCGCATCCGCGCCCATCCAGAAGTTCCGATCCGTATCGGCGACAACCTTTTCATAGGTCTGGCCGGTTTCACGGGCGATAATGCGATTGATACGTTCCTGCATCTTCACAATCTCTTCCGCCTCGATCGAAATATCCGACGCCGGCCCCCGCACGCCGCCCAAGGGCTGATGCAGCAAAAAGCGTGTATTGGGCAGGCAGAACCGGTTTTCCCTTTCGGCACCCAGGAAGATATGCGCGCCCGCACTGGCCACCCAGCCGGTACCGATCATCTTCACGCGCGGCCCGACAAAACGGATCATGTCGTGGATCGTATCGCCCGATTCCACATGACCGCCGGGCGAATTGACGATGACGCGAATATCGCCATCCCCATCCTGCGCATAGGCCAGCAATTGCGCGGTCACACGCTCTGCCAGCTTCATATCCACTTCACCAAAGATCAGAACCGTGCGCGATTTGAACAGCGCCTGCTGCACCGGCATAGCCTGCGCTTCGCCCTTATTCTCTTTGTTGTCATCTTTTTCGTCTTCGAGGCGATACAACATGCGTCTCCCGCTGCACAGGTTTGAAATGAGACTTAACTAAGCAAGGCCGGAACTTAGGCCGGTCCGGGCGTTACGTCCACCCGAACCCGCAAAAGCCCTAAAACAGGTTTATTTCGTACAGGTCCGCGCGATACGCCGGCCTTCGATCTGGCTGGTCATCTGCATTGGGCGGCCCTGCGCGATCCCCTGAATATGCATATCCCCTTTATAATGGTCATCAGAGATAAAGGTCATTTTCATTCTAACCTTCCCCTTCACCTCACCGGTGCAGGTCATCTCGGTATCCATCACCTTGCCCACCACCTTCATCTTGGTCAGCGCGCAATCCTTAAGCTCTTCCATATCGGGCAAGGCGCTCTGGCGCACATCTTCCTCGGTCAGGCATTGACGAACTTTCACCGTATTGCCCTGCATCTGGATGCCCTGCAATTGCGCCCGAACCTCCGGCGGTAATTGCGATAAATCCGGCATTTGCGACATACCGGGAATGTTCATTTTGCTGGAGACTTCCCACAAACCCGGCTTGGTCGGGTTCCGATCCAGCGGCCCCGCCGCCATCAAACCCAGCCCCATAAACGCCACCACCGCCACAAATCCACGCCGCATAAATGAACTCCCTTTAACCTCCCGCACTGCTTCGCGGGCGATGAAATCTGCCATGATCACCGCAGGCTTGCCATAGGCTCCGCCTTACCCGATAGGTTCAATATAGACCTGAATGGATCAAAAACGTTGAAACTGCCCGTGCATCACGAAGGCCTGCCCTTCATTGCCACCGCCATGGCCCTGCAAGCCGTCGCACTGCTCTTTCTGGGCCCTTATGGCTGGCTGTTTCTCCCCATACTGATCTGGGTCATCGCTTTTTTCCGCGACCCTGAGCGCCAGGCACCCACCGAACCCGGCCTGATCATCAGCCCTGCCGATGGCAAAATGCTACCCATCATTCAGGCCCCCCCGCCCGAAGAACTGGGCCTTGGCCCCAGCCCCCGCACCCGCCTGTCGATTTTCATGAATGTCTTCAATGTTCATGTGAATCGCAGCCCGATCACGGGCACCGTGGTCGCCCTATCCTATCGCCCGGGCAAATTCTTCAATGCCTCTTTCGATAAGGCCAGCATCCATAATGAGCGGATGAGCATCCGTATCCGCCCCGAAGGCTCCAACGATCCCTCCCGAGATCTCGTGGTGGTGCAGATTGCAGGCCTGGTGGCGCGTCGAATCGTCTGCCACCTTCAGGAGGGCCAGCAGGTGCATCGGGGCGAACGATTTGGCATTATCCGCTTCGGAAGCCGGCTGGATGTCTACCTCCAGGAAGGGACAGAAGCCCAAGCTAGGCCTAATGACATTACCAAAGCCGGGCAAACGATCCTGGCCTTAGTGAAGGATGCACGTGTCTCGTAGACGCAAGTTTTCCCGACGCTATATGAAACAGCGCGTCGAAGACCTCTCACTCAGCAAGCTGATCCCCAGCGCGCTGACCCTGATGGGCCTTGCAAGCGGCCTCACCGCCATACGCCTCGCCATCGGCCATGAATGGCAACTGGCCGTGATAGCCGTCATCTGCGCCATGGTCTTTGACATGCTGGACGGCCGCGCCGCCCGTCAATTCGGTGCCGATACACGTTTCGGTGCCCAACTGGATTCGCTGGCTGATCTGGTGAGCTTCGGTATAGCCCCCGCCCTCATCGCTTATAACTGGACATTGTCAGAATTGGGCGAGCTTGGCTGGGTAGCCGCCGTTATATTCTGTATCGCCGGGGCGCTGCGTCTGGCGCGGTTTAATATACAGGCAGCCCGCGACGAAGGCGCCACCGAATCCAACCCCTATTTCACAGGCCTGCCCACGCCAGCCGCTGCCTGCCTCATGCTGCTACCGCTGGTGCTCAGCTTTCAGTTTGCGCAGCCTATCTTTCAGATGCCCTATTTCAGCCTGACGCTGGCACTGGTGACCGCCGTGCTGATGGTCAGCCGCCTCCCCACCCCCTCGATCAAATATCTGCATATCCAGCGCCGCCACAGGATATTCGTGGCCCTCTTGGTCTTGGTAGCTATAGCCGCGCTGATTCTACGCCCATGGGCCACCTTGACCGTAGGGATGGCTCTCTATGTCCTCAGCATTCCCGTTGCCGCCATGCTCCCGGCCCGCAAAACGGAAAAAATACGCCTCCATGAACAGACATAGCCTTGGTTATGAAATGTCGCGGTTTTTGTTACAGAATTTCTTGCAAAGCCGGTTCTAGGCCGGTATAGCCGCCTCCTCCGCGCCCTTCGTCTATCGGTTAGGACTCAAGATTTTCAATCTTGCAAGAGGGGTTCGACTCCCCTAGGGCGCGCCACTTTTCCCTCCTAAGCAAAATCGGTAAGGCTTAGCTCCCTTCCGGGAACCGGCTTGAAGCTCCCGCATTCCCATCGGATAGTTAATCCTCACTTAACTGTCAGGGGGCCATCCACATGCGGTTACAAAGCAATTTGGCGGGCGTCTTAGCTCTCTCGCTTACAGGTCTTGTCGCGCCAGCACTGGCCGCCTCTCATATGCTCTCCCCCGCCCAACAAAGTGCCTTTCAGGCGCACTGCGTGAAAAAATATACAGCTCAGGAAGCCTCAGCCGCGAAATGGGCGCCGGATCAATGCAAGGAAGACTGGAAAATCGTCACCAACAGCTTGCCCGCCGCTGATCTCATTATCGCAGCACTGCCTAAAGCCGGGGAAAATCAAAATCTGGCCCAGCTGAAGCAAAAGCTCCCCATGGTGAAATGGCTCCGCAATCAAGCGCCCTATCTGGCCACTGGAACATTGGGCGATCTCACAGTTCATATTGATGGCCCCGGCACACCCGGCAATCTCATTCTGAACTGGACCAGGACCGGCGAAATGATCCCGTTTAATATCATCGATGCGCTGCGTCAGCGCGGTGCCAAACTTACAATGACCTCTTGCGAAAAGCTGGGCACAGGTGAGGGTAATCGCAGCTATGCAGGCGCCCTGCCCGGCCATGCGCCATTCAACCTGTCCATAGATCAACGCACCGCCCCTACGGGCGATGCGATGAGCTATTACGGCCTCACACTGAATCTCACCGGCAAGAAAGCACTGCGCAATACAATGTCGGATTGTGATTTCTGATGTTTATGCGCTTTGTGGCGGCCATACAGGCTGAGGCTGATTATGCCGCCGCCCAAAACGCAGCGGATCAGGCTCCACCCGGCATTCCGCATTGAACAACATCGCCTGCCGCCCAGTCAGGTCATAAGCAGGCCATTGTGGCAGATCAGAATGATTGGGATTGCCGGTACGCGCGAAAGTCGTCCAGGTCTTCATCATCACATCGACCAGTGAACGGGGCGCATCGGCCCCAATGCGCGCATCACGTTCCGTCGTGCCAAAGATAAAAGGCACATCAACGCCGTGATAAGCCTTCAGCGCGCCATTAAGCGACGTCGATCCCCAGCAGAACATCGCCATGTAACTTGGCGCAGTCGCCTTTTCCAATTGCTGCTCAGTCATCGCCAGTACCGGCAGGCTGATCATATAATCGCCCAAAATCTCGCAGAGCAATTCCGTACCCGAAGCACCGGGCCGGTCCTGCCTGTAACCTTCGACAACCGTATCAGCGCGTTCACCCAAAAAAACCCGCATCCGCTGTTTCACATCATCCAGCGTGAACTGCCCATATTTGGGATCGCCGATCAGATGCACCGTCATCTCTTCGCGGGTCGTACTGGCAATCATCGGAATATTGGCGGACAAACCCTCGGCTATCAATTTGAGTGGATGCTGCGGATAGGTAATGCCGTCCACAACCGGATTAAAGCGCAAACCCCGCAAGCCACTGCCCATCAGACCAGCCGCCTTTTTCATCATCTTGGTCTGCGCCGCTACCAGATCTTCAACCGGCACGTCGCGCAAACGCGCAGCCTGATCCACGCCAAGACCTAAGGTCTCCAGCAATTCCTGCGCGACCTCGGTGGCCTCGGCACGGTCGAAACAAACCTGCACATGGCCGCTGATCACGCCGGCGCGGTGAAATAATCCCTTTGCCGCGGGCAGCCCCATAAGCGCGCAAACTTTCGACGCACCACCAGACAAACCAAAAATCGTCACACAATCCGGATCGCCGCCAAAAGAAGCAATATTATCCCGCACCCATTCCAGCGCCGCGACCAGATCCATCAAACCAGCATTGGCACAGCCTGCCTCGTCGCCCGGAATGACATCGCCCAGATGCAAAAAGCCCAGAACACCCAAGCGATGGGTGATTGTCACCACGACCATATCGGCATCACGCGCCAGCGCATCACCATTGGTTTCCGAAAAAGGTGGCTTCTCACCGCAGCTCAGACCAAAGGTCCAGGCACCACCATGCAGCCACACCATCACGGGGCGCTTGCCCTTATCCAACGCAGGTGTCCAGACATTTAGGGTCAGACAATCTTCACTTTGCGGCGTATCAGGCCCCGGCATCATACGCGGAATTTCCTGCCGCGATTTTTGGGCGTAGGCCTCTGCGTGAATAGCTTGCGGACATACTGGGCCAAATTTCGTGGCATCACGCACACCCTGCCACGGCTCGACAGGCTGCGGCGCATGAAAGCGCAATTTCCCAACAGGCGGAGCCGCATAAGGAACAGCTAGAAAAGCTAATGTCCCCTTATCCTCACGCCCGCGCAAATCACCGCCGCGCGTCTTAGCAATAATATCCGACATATTCCCCTCTGATTATTTTTAAGCCACTCTTTTAAGATCACGCTCCAAAGATCTGGTGGATATGAAAAAGAGCAAAAAAGACAGAACATTTAGCGTCAGCATCGTGGCGATGGCATATTGGATCGCATGCAAACCAGCCCATGGTGCATAAACATCACTGAGCATGCCTACGATCTGCGGTCCCAGGCCAAAGCCAATCAAATTACCTCCCACCGCCAATACAGAAGACGACACACCGCGCATCCGCGCATGAACCAAAACCTGCGTCAGGGAATAAATCGCTGGTTGATAAGAGAAGAACAAAGCCAATCCCAAGGCAAACAGAACAAAGGCTACAGTCGTGCTCGGCACATAGAGCAACGCCACATAAACCGCCGTCATGACACCCATCAGACCGGCCACCAACTTGGGAATGTTCACGACTTTTCGCTTGCCGACAAAATCTGCCGCCATGCCGCCCAGAATACCGCCAAACACACCGGCGACGCCATAAATCAAGCCAAGCGCAATACCAATTTCTTTGAGCGAAACCTCATGAATACGCACAAAGAATGACGGCAACCATATACTCAAGCCTGACATGGTCATTGAGCCCAGCCAGAAGGCTGACAGCAAAAAGACCAGCGCCCGCTGAGACCACATAAACCTGAAGGTCTCCATCATGGGCGGTGCCTTGACGGAGTCATCGATCATGCCATTGCTTTTGCGCCGCTTCGGCTCACGCACCGTAAATATCAACAGCAACGCCACCAGCAGCCCCGGCATGCCCGCCAGAAAGAACGCTGCCCGCCAACCATAGGCAAAGGTGATATACCCCCCGACACCAAGCCCAACCAGCGCACCAAGCCCCGAGCCGATCGAATAGATGCCCATCGCGCGCGACCGTTCCTCCCATCGGAAGAAATCGGTGATCAGTGAATAACCCGTCGTATTGCTGGGTGATTCCGCAGCCCCTACGGCCATGCGGGATAAGACCAATTGCCAATAATTGTTCGCGGCGCCGCCCATAGCCGTGCATATGCTCCAAAAAGCAACAGCCCCAGCCAGAAGTTTTTTACGATTATACCTGTCAATCGCCAGCCCGAATGGAATGCTGGCAAGCGCAAAGGCGATGGCAAAACTTGTTCCTGCCAGAAATCCAATTTGCGTATCACTTAGCCCGAACTCGTGTTTGATCGGCTCTGCCGCAATCACAATGATCTGACGATCAATCGATGCCACAAGATAGGTGATCGCTAGGATGGCCAGATAATACCACCGCTTGGGATCACTATCGGGTATTTTAGCGCTATCAGAGCCAGGCAACTCAGCCTTCTCCATACTACGTCCCTTCTGCAAGGAAGATGTTTGGTCTCGATTCAGAAACCTTACGTCACCTTAGCCAGATCAGCTTTCAAAGTGCGGTTTGTCAGGAAGAAGCAGATGATAGCGAAAATATTCATCAATATCATTGTCGCAATCGCATATTGAATGGAATGGGCACCCGCCCAAGGCGCATACCAGTCACTCAACACGCCAATCAGCTGCGGTCCCAAACCAAAACCAATCAAATTGCTACCCACCAGCAGAATCGAGGACGAAAGCCCCCGCATCCGCGGCTGCACCAGAATCTGCATCATCGAATAAATCGGCGGGTGATGGGCGTAATGGGCGAACAAACCGATGGCATAAATACTGAATGCCAGGAACAGATTGTCGACAAACAACATGCCTAAAAAGGCAAGTGTCACAACAATCATCTGCACACCAACCATGGGCGACAAACCCAATATCGACTTTTTGCCGATATAGTCACCCATCATGCCGCCCAGCACACCGCCCGACGTGGCGGCAATACCGAATGTGATGCCCAGATATAAACCCAACTGGGTCAGCGAAACCCCATGCACCCGCACAAAGTAAGACGGCAGCCACAGGGTCAAACCCGATATCGTCATGGCGCCGATGATGAAACCACCATACAAAAACACCAATGACCGCTGTGACCAGATGAATTTCACCGTGGTCATTAGAGGAGGCGGCGCAACGGCCTTATCAACCGTACCATCCTTACCCCGGCGCTCCGGTTCACGAATGGTGAAATACAGCAGTAAAGCTATGATCAGGCCCGGAACACCGGCCACCAGCAGCGCCATACGCCAGCCCAGTTCCTGGGTGACCCAGCCACCAAAGCCCAGCCCGACAAGCGCCCCCAGCGCAGAACCAACTGTATATATGCCCATCGCGCGCGAACGTTCTTCCCAGCGGAAGAAGTCCGTCACAAGCGAATAGCCCGTCGTATTATTTGGCGCTTCAGCAGCGCCCACTAAGGCGCGGGTTATAATCAAGTGCCAATAGCTCTGCGCCAAACCACCCAAGGCGGTGCAGACACTCCAGATCGTCACCGCGCCCGCCAGCAGGTTTTTACGATTGAACCTGTCAATCGCCATTCCCATAGGGATACCCGCCAAAGCATAAGCAAGCGCGAAACAGGTGCCGGTCAAAAAGCCAAGCTGCGTATCACTCAGACCAAACTCATGCTTGATAGGTTCCGAAGCAATCACAATCACCTGGCGATCCAATTGAGCGATCAAATAGGTGGTGGTCAAAATTGCCAGTGCATACCAGCGAGCGGGGCTTTTCCCCATCTCAGCCGGAGCGACTATCTTATCAGCGTCTTTAGCTTGATCAGTGACGTTCATAGAGCCTCGGTGACAAATACTCAGCTATGGAAAACAGATTAAGAGACCCGCTAACATTTGTCAGCGGGTCTCCCAAAACGCTTCATGCATGGCAGCATGAATAGTTCCAATTAGGCTACCTTCTTAAGGTCAGCCTCCAACGTCTTGTTCATCATAAAGAAACAGGCAGCTGCCCCGAGATTTACCAAGACCAGCGTGGCAATGGCATATTGCAGGGAATTCGTGCCAGCCCAGGTCGCATAATAGTCGCTCAGGATACCGACAACCTGCGGCCCCAGACCGAAACCAATCAGATTACTGCTCACCAGCAATATGGCTGACATCGTGCCACGCATACGCGGCGCCACAAGGATTTGCTTCAAGGAATAGATCGGAGGGTGATGGGCGTAATGCGCAAATAAACCGATCGCAAACAGCCCAAAGGCCATCCAGGTACTATCCACAAACACCATGGCAATGAAGCAGACCACGGTAACCAGCATCTGCGCCCCAACCATTGGACAAATATTGAGAATGGTTTTCTTGCCGACATAATCGCCCAGCATACCGCCCAAGACACCGCCCGACGAAGCAGCGATGCCATAGGTGAGGCCAAGGAACAGCCCCATATCTGCCAGCGGTACCTGATGGATACGCACAAGAAAGGATGGAAGCCACAGGCTGACACCCGAAATGGTCATCGCGCCCAGAACAAACCCGCCATAGAGAAATACGAATGAGCGTTGCGACCAAATGAATTTGACCGTTTCTAAAAGCGGCGGCGCCTTGCTTCCATCGGCAACCGCGCCGTCAGCCTTGCGACGCAGCGGTTCTTTCACAGTGAAGATGAGCAAGAAGCACAAAATCAGGCCGGGAATACCAGCCAGAAAGAAAGCCCCGCGCCAGCCATAGGACACCACGATATAGCCACCAAGGCCCATACCGACCAGCGAACCAAAGGCCGACCCCATGGAGTAAATCCCCATAGCGCGCGAACGTTCAACCCATTTGAATGAGTCCGTGATCAGCGAATAACCGGTTGTATTATTCGGCGCCTCAGCCGCGCCCACGGCCATGCGGGTGGCGACAAGCGACCAATAGCTGCCCATCAACCCTCCCAAAGCCGTAAATAGACTCCAGATGCCGACCGCGCCCGCCAACAAGTTTTTGCGACTTACACGGTCAACCAGCATCCCCAGAGGAATGCCCACAATGGCATAGGCCATCGCGAAGCAGGTGCCGGTCAAAAAACCAAGCTGCGTATCGCTTAATCCAAATTCCAGTTTGATAGGTTCCGCCGCGATCACAATGATTTTGCGATCCAGCACGGCCACCATATAGGTGAAGGCTAATAGCCCCAGCAGATACCAGCGTTTCGGGTTGTCATAACCCTGATCCGGCGCAGCACTGGCTGCATTATCTTTCGGCTCCACTACGGCGCTCATATTGCCTCCCAGCTCATGAACAGTTCCGCTGATACCAGATTTTTCTGCTCTCTCAGCGGTAACCAAACAAAAGACTATGGATGCGGATACACCTCTGACAGAGCCAGCCCCGCGGGCCAGATCTATGACAAGGCATCCTCTCCTAATCTTTGCGTCTTAAATGTCGGTCCCAGCCAGATTTTTTGTTCTGGTCAAATATTCGACACATCAGAAGTCGCTGATTCAGCTTTCCCACAGGATGCAAAGTCACTCAACGAAACCAGTGATGGCCAATCTGCCCTAAACACCCTCCAAGCCTTGAAATAATTATATTTTAGCCCCCCTATCGAAGGCAGGATATGTCCCCTTCGACCAATCTCTGACGCCCAATCTCTGACGCAGGTCAAAGAACATCCTGAAGACGCCAAGTTGTACCAAAAAATAAATCAGCCAATAGAATATGGCCAAATCAGTCAACCCTAAGCGCTGCGTCAGCCATGATTTCAAAAGCACCGCATTTTTACGCATTTCATTAAAGTGAAGACATCCAGACGCCCTCATTGCGTATTAGGGGGCCTTTACTGGCTGCTCTATCACCCCTAAAAGCAAACCATATTCACCGCTCCTGAACGGCGGTTCTTTTATTTTAGTATTACTTTGAAAACATTACGGGGGCTTTCTCATGTCTGCCGCATCCATGCCCACATCGATGCCCACACCCATGCCCGCTGGGCCGGCGAAGAATGTTCTCATCACAGGCGGCGCAAGCGGCCTTGGCCTTGGCTGCGCTCAACGCTTTGCTGCACTGGGCGCCACTGTCACTATCGCCGACATAAATGCCTCTGCCGGACAAAGCGCTTTGGACAAGCTGCGCAATAGGGGGGCCAAAAATCCAAGCTTTGAAACGCTTGATCTGGCCAATCCGCATTCCATTGCCACCCTCGGCGAACGCATGGCAGCGCGCGGTCAGCCTTTGGATGTTCTGGTGAATAATGCGGGTATATATCCGCCTTCCAATCTCACCCTAAGCCGCGAAGGCCACGAACTCACCTTTGCCATCGCGCATCTGGGCCATTTTCGCCTGACCCACGCACTCTACCCCCTGCTCAAAGCGGGCCCAGCCGCCCGTATCGTCAGTATTTCCAGCCTTGTTCAAAAACAGGCTTCCATGAATCTGGATGATCTTGTCTTCGCGCAGGGCTATATGCCGATCAAAGCCTATCAACAGGCCAAACTCTCCTGCCTGATTTTCGCCCGCGAGTTACAAAAGCGACTAAGCAACGCCAATAGCCCGATTCAAAGCTATGCCGCGCATCCCGGCGTAGTGCGCAGCTCCCTTGGCCGCAATCGGACAGTCTCCAGCAAAGACAATGCATGGCAAAGATTGATGACCCGGATGCTCGCAGTTGGTCTCGGAAATTTCGGCCAATCCCCTGAAAACGGTGCAAGCTCCATCATCATAGCCGCCACTACGGATCGTTTTCCGCCCGGCAGCTTTGTCGGTCCGCATGGCCTGTTCGATGCAATGGGTAAACCCGGCCTTGTACCACCGGGCCCTGTCGCCAGCGATGGTCATTTCGGGACTCAATTCTGGGAAAAAACGGAATCCATCACAGGCATTAATTGGACGTTCTAAGCGCATTACCGGGCTGCATTTTTAAGCCAGAGCCGCGTCTTCCAATTGCAATTGCACCCGCTCGCGACCATTCCATGTGTCTACACGCAATCGCCCGGCGGCATGAATAGTTGTGCCCCGCGCTTTCATCAGCCCCTCACCCAATTGCGTATGGGCTGCCCGGAAAGCTATGCCATCCAGCCGCGCGCCATCCCCGCCCTGCAAACGCAGGCGGATATGATCTTTCCCCACAATATCGGCAAAGATCAAACGCATATCGGGCATGACGATCACAGGCTCGGGATTTCCAGCCCCGAACGGACCTAGTTTTTCCATCTCCACGACAGATTGCGGCGTGGCAGCGGCAGCCGAAATCAGCGCATCCAGATCGAGATCGAAATTGCCAATCGCACCATCACCCAATTGGGAAAATTGCGCCGCTAAAAACTGCTCAAAACCTTCAAGCTGACGTTGCAGTAAACCAAAACCTGCCGCCATCGCATGGCCGCCACCAGATTCAATCACCCCGGCCTCTTTGGCCGCGCGCATGATCGCCCCAATATCAATACCCGGCACCGAACGCGCCGAGCCCCGACCAAGCCCGCCCTCAAAACCCACGACAAATGCAGGCTTGGCAAAGCGATCTTTCAATCGCCCCGCAACAATGCCCACCACGCCAGGGTGCCAACCTTCCTCAGCCGCTAAAAGAAATGGCGTATTATCCTGCAAAGCCGCGCGCGCCATGGCGTCTTGCAAAATCATCGCCTCGATCGCCTGCCGCTCCCGATTATGCAGATCAAGCTGCAGGGCCAAAGTCTCACTGGCCTCATCGTCCTGTGCGGTCAGCAATTCCACACCCAAACTACATTTTCCCACGCGCCCACCGGCATTGATGCGGGGTCCAAACACAAAGCCCAGATGATAGGTGGTAAAGGGCGGCGAGGCTTCGGCAACTTTCGCCAGAGCCGCCAAACCCTGCCGTTGCATGGTGGAAAGCCGTGCCAACCCCGTTCGCGCAAAAGCCCGGTTCACATCTTTCAGCGGCACCACATCACAAATTGTTGCCAAGCCAACCAGATCCAGCGACGCCATCAAATCAGGCGCTATAATGTCGTGGCGGCTATACCAATCGCGCTCACGCAGCGCCCGGTTCAAGGCAACCAAAAATAAAAACGTCACGCCCGCCGCACATAAATGCGTCAGCCCAGAAACATCCCCTGCCCTGTTAGGATTTACATGCGCATAAGCAGGCGGCAATTGCTCGGCCGCATGGTGATCCAGCACGATCACATCCATACCAGCCGCCGCCGCTTCAGCGAATGCCGCCTGCGCCGTTGCTCCGCAATCCACAGTGAATAGAAGCTGCGTGCCTTCCTCTTTCAAAAGCCGCATCGCTGCAACCGAAGGGCCGTATCCCTCACTCATCCGATCCGGAATATAAATCCGCGCTGGCCGCCCTAACGCTGTCATAAAATCCTGCATCAAAGAAGACGCGCAAGATCCATCGACATCATAATCACCGAAGACAGCCATCCTCTCGCCTGCCTCTAACGCCGCCACGCAGCGCGCCACCGCGCGTTCCATATCCGCCATCAAAAACGGCTCAGGCAGCAGACGCTTCAAGGTCGGATTCAATAGATCGGCAACGCTGTCCGGCGCGATATTTCGCCCGACAATCACCCGTGCAAGATGCGTCGAAATATTATGCTTTTGCGCTAAAGCCCACGTCGCAGCTTCGTCCGCCCGGCGCAATTTCCAGCGCCGGCCAGAGAATGATCGTGCAATTGCAAAGGCCGATGCGGCAGACGTGGTGAGCGGATCAAACCCCATGCCGGCTGCGGCTATGACGCGCCTTGATCCAGCGCACCGTTCCTGTGGCCGAACGCATCACAACGCTTTCCGTCGTCACATGATCGCGGTGAATATGAACGCCCGACAGCATGGACCCATCGGTCACACCGGTAGCTGCAAACACGACATCGCCCGATGCCAGGTCCATCAGCGAATATTTCCTGTTCAGGTCCGTGATGCCCAGCTTGTCCGCCCGCGCCCGCTCATCATCGCTGCGAAACACAAGACGTGTCTGTATCTGACCACCCACACAGCGCAATGCCGCCGCCGCCAGCACACCTTCCGGTGCACCACCCTGCCCCAGATAAATATCAATCCCGGTGGACGGATCGCTGGTCGCAATCACCCCGGCGACATCGCCATCGGTAATCAACCGCACCGCCGCACCAGCCCGGCGCACGCTTTCAATGATTTTCGCATGGCGCGGTCGATCCAGAATAAGCGCTGTAATATCGCTCGGCTTAACGCCCTTCGCTTTGGCCAGCGAAAGAATATTCGCTTCCGGGTCAGCATCCAGATCAATCGTGCCATCGGGATAGCCACCGCCAATGGCGATCTTATCCATATAAGTATCCGGCGCATTGAGCAGCGTGCCGGGCTCGGCCATAGCCATCACCGCCAACGCATTCGGCAGCGCCTTCGCCGTCAGTGTAGTGCCTTCCAGCGGGTCCAGCGCGATATCCACCGCAACCCCGCCCGAACCGACCTTTTCACCGATATAAAGCATGGGCGCCTCATCGCGCTCACCCTCGCCGATCACCACTGTGCCTTCGATAGGCAAAGAGTTGAACGCGATGCGCATGGCTTCCACAGCGGCGTGATCCGCCGCATGTTCATCACCACGGCCAATCTGACGCGATGCGGCAATAGCCGCAAACTCCGTCACCCGCACGGCTTCAAGCGCAAAGGCCCGATCGAGAAGATTACCCATAAATAGTCAACCTGCTTCCATTGGAATCATAGAGGGATCGCCCAGCACCTTGTCCGAGGCGGCGATGGTCTTCAAGGCCGAGATCAAATCAGTCTCAACCGCATCATGCGTGATCATTACTATCGAGACAGGCTCCCCCGGAGCCCGTCCCCGCTGGATCATGCTTTCGATGGAAATATGCGAAACCGCCAGCTTACCCGCGATTTCCGCGAGAACCCCAGGCTGATCCAACACCCTGAACCTTAAATAATAGGCTGAACGGCGCGTCTCAGGCGGCGGAGGGCCAATTTCTCTTAACCCCCCGGCCGCTATGCCAAAGGTCGGCCCCGAAGTTCCCCGCGCCACATCCACCAGATCGGCAATCACCGCCGAGGCCGTAGGCGCCCGTCCGGCCCCGCGCCCTTCAAAGAAGAACGGCCCCGCCTCGCCCACATCGGCAACCACCGCATTGAACGCCCCTTCGACATCGGCTAGCGGCGTTCCCAGTTTCACCATGGCGGGCGCGACCCGCTGATCCAGCCCAAAGGCCGTCTTGCGCGCAATGCCCAGCAATTTGATGCGATAGCCAAATTCCCGCGCGAAGCCGATATCCTCAAAACTGATATGGCGAATACCCTGCACCTGAATATGGTCCAGATCAGGCCGCACCCCAAAAGCCAGGCTCGACAGCAGCGCCAGCTTATGGGCCGTATCCCCGCCGCCGACATCCAGTTCCGGATCAGCTTCAGCAAAACCCAAACGTTGCGCCTCCGCCAATACATCGGCGAAATCGCGCTCGGTCGCTTCCATCTGGGTAAGAATATAATTGCAGGTGCCGTTCAAAATCCCGCGCACCGTATGAACGCTATACCCGATAAAACTCTCGCGCAGCGCTTTGACGATGGGAATTCCGCCTGCCGCCGCCGCTTCAAACCGTAAGGACACGCCATGTGTCTCGGCCAGCGCAGCCAGTTCCGCCCCATGATAGGCCAGCAAAGCCTTGTTCGCTGTCACCAGATGCTTTCCAGCTTTCAGCGTAGCCTTGGCCAATTCATAAGCCGGGCCATCTTCGCCGCCGATCAGTTCGATCACCACATCCGCATCTGTCTGCGCCAGTGACGGCACATTATCCGTCCACGGAATATCTCTGCCTAAAACGCAGTCCCGCGTCTTACTGCGATCCCGCGCCGCGACTGCCACAATTTCAAATGCGCAACCAGCACGTTCGGCAATTTCCGCCCGCCGCTCCGCCAGTGCCTGCACCACACCGGCGCCGACCGTTCCCAAACCAGCGATGGCAATCTTTAAAACCTTCATTTCGCCTTTTCCGCCGCAACCGGTTCAATGCCCAATTCATCTAATGACATCGACAGAAATTTTTTCACATTACGTGCGGCCTGCCGCACACGATGTTCATTTTCCACTAAACCGATCCGCACAAATCCTTCGCCATATTCCCCAAAGCCCAAACCCGGTGACACCGCCACTTTGGCGTGGATAAGAAGTTGCTTCGAGAACTCCATCGATCCCAATACACGGAATTTCTCTGGAATAGGTGCCCAGGCAAACATAGACGCAGGCGGCGACGGAATATCCCATCCCGAACGGCCCATCGTCTCTACCAATACATCACGTCGCGCTTTGTAGATTGCACGAATTTCATTGACGCAATCCTGCGGCCCATTCAAAGCCGCGGCAGATGCAACCTGGATCGGCGTATAAGCCCCGTAATCAAGATAGGATTTGATACGCGCCAAAGCGCCGATCAGCTTCTTATTTCCCGCCGCAAAGCCCATGCGCCAACCCGGCATGGCATAGGTCTTACTCAGTGATTGGAATTCGACGGCGATATCGCGCGCCCCCTCAATCTGCAAAATTGAAGGCGGTGGATTGGCATCATCGAAATACACATCCGCATAAGCCAGATCAGACAGAACCCAGATCTCATGCTTCTTCGCGAAAGCGATAATTTCTTTATAAAAATCCAATTCCACAACTTGCGCTGTCGGATTGGATGGATAGTTCACCACCACCGCCGTGGGAGACGGCACCGAGTGGCGCACAGCCCGGCCCAGATTGGAGAGATATTCTTCTGGCGAGGTCGCGGGCACATGCCGAATGGCTGCCCCGGCCAGAATGAAGCCAAAGGCATGAATCGGATAAGCAGGGTTAGGCACCAGAATAACATCGCCCGGCGCGGTAATGGCCTGCGCCAGATTGGCGAAACCTTCCTTTGATCCCAGCGTGGCGATCACTTCGGAATCCGGGTCCAGCGTCACCCCGAAACGGCGCTGATAATAGGCCGCCATTGACCGGCGTAATCCCTTAATCCCGCGCGATGCCGAATAGCGGTTTGAGCGCGGATCCCGTGCCGTCTCGATCAGCTTGTCCAGAATATGCTTGGGTGTCGGCATATCCGGATTGCCCATGCCGAAATCGATAATGTCCTCACCCCGGGCACGCGACTCGGCCTTAAGACGGTTCACTTCCTCGAAAACATAGGGCGGCAGACGCCGGATGCGATGGAATTCGCTTTGCATAAGTTTGAAACCTTGGCGGATACAGCTTTGACCCGGCTTGAAATCACCGGGCAAAACGGTTTTTCGGTCAATATGATGGCGTTGGCTATAGCCAACTTAGCCTTGGACGAATATTTCCGCCCGGGCCCGGTCAGCAGATTGCGAGGATGTCTCGATAAGCACCTTGGGTGCCGGGATTCCCTCGGCGATCAAGGCCTTGCCCACGGCGCTGGCGCGGGCCTGCGCCCGGTCAAAATTCTGCTGCGCCGCCCGGGCCGATGTCACATTCCCCGCCTCATTGGCGGCAAAACCGATTACCCGGATAAAGCCCTTGCTGCCCTTGCTCGTGAATTGCTCCACGGCCAGACGCACCTGCTGACGCCCGGCATCGTCCAGAACCGTGGTCCCACCGGCAAACAGCACAACAGCGCTGGCCAGACCGGTCGGGGTTTGAGCGCTTGCGCCATAGGCCGGAGTCACTGGAGGGCGCAATTTGGCCGTACGATTATAATCTGTCAGCACCGTATGCGGCACAAAGCGTGAAAGGCTTGGGTCTAAAGGCGGGGCGCTCGATGGGGCAAAGCCCACGGCGCCACTACTGGAAATGGGGGCCTGTGTCCCCGCCATGTCAGCCGGTGCGGCTTGCTGGGCCGGTGTAGCAGGCGCAGTCTCAGCCTGCGTAGCAGCCGATGGGGTGGGTTCAGGCGCGGCCGGTTCCCCCGTTTGCGCGGTTTCAGCAGGTGCTGCCGCTGCTACAGATGGCATTTCCCGCTCAGTGGGGGCATCTGGCGGTGGCGGGGCAGCGCTGTCTTGGCCACCACGCAATTGCTGCGCGTCATAATTGGCATTGTCCCGATCAGCCGCCAACGACTTGGCGACCTGCACATTAGCATCAGCATCGGGGACGCCGCTGGGCCGCGCAGGAATATTGGCGACATCGCTCTCCACCACACTGTCAGAGCTGGCGCTGCCGCCCCAATTTGTCGGATCAACCCAGTCAGGTGTTGAGCAAGCGCTCAAGGCTGTCGTGAGCAAAGCCAGCGCTGCCAGCCGCCCAGTCCACGAAACCCGCTGCGACGCCCTTAAGGCAACCATTAATGACCGGTATTCACCCAAGCTATGCGACATCCGAAATCTCCAAGCGCGCCAGCACCCGCTAATACTATCCGGCGGAGCGCGCTTATAGCCTGCCAAGTTCCGCCGGACCAGCTTCTAGCCCCCCTAGAGGCCCGTGTCTTTGCGGAAATCTTTCATTAAATTGCTTTAGGAACTTCAATAAGTAATGCAGATTAGCCTGATTGCTGTTTAAGCTCAGTCAGGTTCCCCCCGAGATCAATTATGGACGAGACCCAGCCCGCCCGTACCAGCCCCCGCAAAGCCCGCGGCGCGCCTGTCTCCAAGCCCCCCCACTCGTCCAAAACCAGCACAACCAAGGCCAAGTCTGAAAACAAATTAGCCGAGTCCCTAAGCCCCCCTGTTCTGCCGGAACAGGCCCCTGATCCCAGCTCTAACATTACACAAGCGGGCGCCTCACAAGAAGGCAGCGCCCCCCGCGCCGCGCCGCAGCCCACCCGCGATCCGCAGGCCACGCCGGACACGCCTTACCGCATCTCCGACCCCACACAATTTGCCGAAAATGTCATGCGTCTGGGCCAACAGGCACAGAGCCTGTTCAGCACCATGATGCAGCGCCATACCCAGAATTCCGGTCCGGTCGATCCGCTCAATATCGCGGGCGCTATCAGCACATGGATGAGCGCCTTCGCCGCCGATCCGAAACCCGTGATCGAATCGTCCTACGCCCTGTGGAATGATTATCGCACCCTGTGGGACCGCACCGCACGCCGCATGATGGGCGAAGACATCGCCCCGCTTGTACAGCCCGCAGCGGGCGACAAACGATTCCGCGACAAGGACTGGCAGGAGAATCAGCTTTTCGATTTCATCAAGCAATCCTATCTCCTGACCTCCAGCTGGCTGCAAGACGCGGTGACCAAAGTCGATGGTCTCGACGAAGGACAGCAAAAGCGCATGCGCTTTTTCACCCGCCAGTTTGCTGATGCCATTTCACCCAGCAATTTCGTGCTGACCAATCCCGAAGTGCTGCGCACCACCCTGCAAAGCAATGGCAAAAATCTGGTCAAAGGCTTCGACCATCTGCGTCAGGACATGGAACGCGGCGGCATTCGTCAAACAGCCGACAATTTCAAAATCGGTGAAAATCTGGCGCTCACGCCGGGCAAAGTGGTCTATCGCAATGACCTGCTGGAATTGCTGCAATATGAGCCTAGCACCGAACAGGTCTATGAACGCCCATTGCTGATTTTCCCGCCCTGGATCAATAAATTTTATATCCTCGACCTCAGGCCGGAAAACTCCTTCATCAAATGGCTGACGGCACAAGGCTACACGGTCTTTGTGGCTTCATGGGTCAATCCCGATGGCCGCCTCGCTGAAAAAACATTTGAAGATTACATGAAGGAAGGCGTCTTTGCCGCGCTGGATGCTGTTGAACAAGCCACAGGCATGCGCGATCCAAATGTCGTCGGCTATTGCATCGGCGGCACGCTGGTCAGCACCACCATGGCCTATATGGCGGCTGAAGGTGATAATCGTATCCACTCCGCCACCTTCTGGGCCGCACAGGCCGATTTCACCGATCCCGGCGAACTCGCCGTCTTTGTCGATGACGCCCAACTGGAGGCATTACAAAGCCAGATGCAAGCCGCGGGCGGCGTGCTCGAAGGCAGCAAGATGGCCACCACCTTCAACATGCTGCGCGCCAATGATCTCATCTGGTCCTTTGTCATTAATAACTATCTGCTGGGAAAAGAACCAGTTCCCTTCGACCTGCTCTATTGGAATTCCGACACAACCCGCATGCCGGAGAAGACCCATATTTTCTACCTGCGCGAATTTTACAAAAACAACGCGCTGGCGAAAGGCAGGCTGGAAATCGGCGGTCAAACGCTGGACCTGAAAAAAGTCACCGCTCCAATCTATATGCAATCCGCCCGCGAAGATCACATCGCGCCCTATCGCTCGGTCTATCGCGCCACGCAATTATATGGCGGCCCGGTCCGCTTCGTACTGGCTGGTTCGGGCCATATCGCAGGCGTGATCAACGCCCCCGCCGCAAACAAATATCAATATTGGACCAACGAAACCCTCCCCCCGGATGCCGAGGAGTGGCGTATCCATGCCACCGAACATAAAGGCTCCTGGTGGCCGGACTGGGATCAATGGTTGTCGAAACTTTCGGGCAAAAAAATCCCCGCGCGCAAACCCGGCGACGGCAAACTAAAACCCCTCTGCAATGCCCCGGGCACCTATGTGAATATCAAGGCGCGCTAGAAAAGCGGCCACCGCGCATTGCGATAGACATCACACCAGCCCCGTCGTTTCATCCTGCCCAAGCAGAATATTCATGTTCTGAACCGCCGCACCGCCCGCACCCTTGCCCAGATTATCGAACAAAGCCGTCAGCCGCACTTGCTGCGTATCATCATTGCCAAACACATAGAGCTTCATATCATTGCGCCCCCGCAGCAATTCCGCATCCAGCGTTTTGATCTCGGCGCATTCCTCAGCATTAGCCACCTGCACCAGCGGCGTATCCAGATAGGCTTCAGCCAAAGCCCCCCGCAGATCCCCGACCTTGACCACCCCCGGCAATGCCCATAGCTGCAATGGCACGTCCACCAGCATCCCGCGATAGAACCGTCCCACATTCGGCGCAAAGACGGGCGCATGATCCAGCCCCGAATGCAGCCGCATCTCCGGCGCATGTTTATGCGCCAGCGTTAGCCCATAGCTGCGAAACACGGTCTCAACATAATGCTTTGATTGCGCCTGCTCGAATTCCTCGATCATCGCCTTACCGCCACCTGAATAGCCGGAAACCCCACTCACACTCAGCGGATAATCCGCAGGTATCAAACCCGCCGCAATCAAGGGCCGCAACAAAGCAATCACGCCTGTCGGCCAACATCCAGGATTAGACACACGCTTCGCAGCCGCAATGCGCGCATGCTGCGCCGGATCCATCTCGGCAAAACCATAAACCCAATCTGCCGCCACCCGAAATGCGGTGCTGGCATCGATCACTTTCACAGCCGGATTGCTGATCATACTAACAGCTTCGCGCGACGCATCATCAGGCAAGCACAAGATCACAATATCCGCCGCATTCAGCGCCTCAGCCCGCGCCGCAGAATCCTTGCGCGATGCATTATCCAGCGTCACCACCTGCACATCAGCCCGCGCGGCCAAACGCTCCCGGATTTCCAACCCGGTAGTCCCTGCCGCACCATCGATAAATATCTTGGCTGTCATGCCCATCTCCAGACTCTATTTACCCTAAGCCCCGTTTAACCCTTTGCCCATCGTCGCGAGCATGTCGGCTTGACTCATCCGGGAACCAGCTTTTAGCTCGTATCTCGTAATCCCACGCCAGCTGATTTGGACTAACAGTCTATCGCCCAACGCATAAGGGCTTACCTATACGCCCAGCGCCTTGATCAAACCACGGCCCCAATCACCAAATCTTCCGGCCCACAGCACAGGAGCCCCATATGGGACAGATTGACTTCAACCATCTCTGGCAGAACTTTGTCGACACTGTCACCAATCACTATGCAGACTTTTCAGGCCGTGTAAGCCGTGCCCAGTTCTGGTATTATATACTTGTAGAAATAGCGGTTCTCATTGCGCTGGCATTTGTCCAAAGCATCTTGTGGACCCACCTGCTCACCACCGCCGCTTCGCTGGCCCTGCTCCTGCCAACCGCAGGCATTGGCGCGCGCCGTCTTCAGGATACCGGCCGCGACGGCCGCCTTGTCTGGCTGGCGATCATTCCCATGGGAATCATCCAGCTCGTCGCCTTCCTCACCTCGCTTGGCGGCGTCTTCGGCGTCATGGGCTTGTTGGCCTTTTATTTCACAATCGGCTGGCTGATCAGCCTGATTGCCTTGGTCGCTGGGATTGCCCTGATCTATTTCTGGGCCCAGCCGGGCATACTTGGCCCCAACCAATATGGCACAGAACCGCCGGCCTGGGAGCCAAAGGCCCCCAACCCGACGGTCTGAGATAGATAGAAAAAAGTCGCTTAGCGCTTCGAGAACTGGAAGCTACGACGCGCCTTGGGACGGCCGTATTTCTTACGTTCAACGGCACGCGGGTCGCGTGTCAGGAAGCCACCGGGCTTCAAGGCTACGCGCAGGGTGGGCTCATAAGCCACCAGCGCGCGGCTTATACCATGGCGCACCGCGCCAGCCTGCCCCGAGAGACCGCCGCCCTTCACCGTCACAACGATGTCGAACTGGCCATCACGATTGGCCGCGATCAGCGGCTGACGCAAAATCATGCGCAGCACCGGACGGGCGAAATAAATCGTTTCTTCCTTGCCATTGACCGTGATGACACCGCGGCCCGGCTTGATCCAAACGCGCGCTACGGCATCCTTACGACGGCCAGTAGCATAGGCACGACCCTTGGAATCACGATTGGGTTGCTTGGCTTCGCCCACTTCATCGCCGGTCGTTTTGGCTTTGATGAGCGTGGATTTGAGGTCACTAAATGTATCGGCCATGGCTTAACCCGCCTTGCGGAAATTGTGGTTCTTGGGATTGAGCGCCGCAACATCAACCGTAAGGGGCTGCTGTGCTTCATGCGGATGCTCGGCACCGCCATAGACACGCAAATTCGACAATTGGCGGCGACCCAGCGGGCCACGCGGCAACATACGTTCCACGGCCTTTTCGACGACGCGTTCCGGGAAGCGGCCAGCCAGAATCGTGCCTGCCTTGCGTTCCTTGATCCCGCCAATATAGCCGGTGTGATGATAATAAACTTTGTCCTGCAACTTCTGCCCGGTGAGCAGAACCTTGGACGCATTGATGACAATCACATTATCACCGCAATCCATATGAGGCGTGAAGGACGGCTTATGTTTGCCGCGCAGGCGTGTCGCGATCACAGAAGCCAAACGCCCGACGACAAGCCCTTCGGCGTCGATCAGGATCCACTTCTTGTCGATCTCGGACGCTTTGGCCGAGTAGGTTTTCATGGCGTATATCCGCTTGAGGTAAGACGCGCGCTTCTAAAAGCCGAAACGCCACCTGTCAACAGATAGGCCTTAAAAAACCTAATAATACAGCCACTTTCTGCAAGCGGTATTATAATACCGCTAAATTGCTGAACCGCGGCTCACCGCCCCTGATGGCGAATAATCCGTTGCTGGGGCATTTTAGAGCTCTTTCCACCAAAGGTCTGGTTGCCCTTGACCTTATCCCTGGGGAGCTTGGGCATTTCTTTACGTATTTTCTCGCTGCGGGTCTTATCGTCCGTCGGCTGGTTAGGCATGAAGCTACTCCGCTTTATCCGAGTCATTATATGTTCCTGCCAGATTATCACCGCCCATCCCCAAAGAATACGCCCATAGCGCCCGCTCGATATATCTGACCAAATCAATAGGGGGCGCTATCAAACACCCGCTCCATGCAGTTTAAGATAGGTTCTGAAATCCGCTCCATTCACATCTGTCGAAGTGGCGGGCACATCTGTCGAAGTCGCGGGCGGGGGGGGGACCCCCTCCCCAAAAAATCAAAAACGAATAACCCACATTCAAGAGATTCAAAGACTTAAGATGACAAATCCTTCTTCTGATCTGGTTCTTCAAGCGCGCGAAGGCAATGTCCTGCGCCTCACCCTGAACCGCGCCAAGGCGCGCAATGCGCTCAGCGCCGCCCTTATGACCGCCCTGCATCAGGCGCTAGAGAGCGTCGTTGATGACAAAACTGTGCGTGTCATCATTCTGGGGGCCGATGGCCCGGCCTTCTCCTCCGGCCATGATCTGAAGGAAATGACCACTCACCGTCAGGACGGCGACAAGGGCCGTCAGCGCTTTGCCGAGTTGTTCTTCCAATGCTCCAAATTGATGACCAGCATTGTCAAACATCCCAAACCCATCATCGCGCAGGTTCAGGGCATCGCCACCGCGGCCGGCTGCCAGCTGGTCGCCAGCTGCGATCTGGCAATTGCCTCGTCTCATGCCCGCTTCGCGACGCCCGGCGTCAATATCGGCCTGTTCTGCTCCACCCCCATGGTAGCCTTGTCACGTAATGTCTCCCGTAAACACGCCATGGAAATGCTGCTGACCGGCGACATGATCAGCCCCGAAGACGCACTCCGCATGGGGCTGATCAACCGTATCGTGCCACCTGAAATGCTGGAAAGCGAAGCCTCACGCCTGGCTTTTCTGATCGCCTCCAAACCCGCAGGTACTGTAAAACTGGGTAAGGAAACCTTTTACCGTCAGGCCGAAATGCGACTGACCGAAGCCTATGATTACACGGCCCGTATCATGACCGAAAATATGCTGGCAGATGAAGCCGAAGAAGGTATCAGCGCCTTTGTCGAAAAACGCGAACCGCAATGGCCTGAATAATGCCCAGCTATCCCGATACGCTCATCAAATCCATTCTGCGCAATACCAAAACCATTGCGATGGTGGGGGCCAGCGGCAATGAGATGCGCCCCAGCTATTTCGCGATGAAATATCTGCTGGATAAGGGCTTCCTTATTCACCCGATCAATCCGGGCATGGCCGGCAAGGAAATTCTGGGCCGCACCGTATATGGATCGCTGAAAGATGTGCCCGCGCCCGTCGACATGGTGGATATTTTCCGCAATGCCGATGCAGCCCCGGGCATTGTTGCTGAAGCTATCGGGGAAAAAGACAGGCTGGGCATCAAAACCATCTGGATGCAATTGGGCATCATCAGCGAGGAAGCCGCCGCCACAGCCGAAACCGCGGGCTTCACCGTGATCATGGATCGCTGCCCCAAAATCGAATATGGCCGTCTCTCCGGGGAAATCGGCTGGATGGGCGTCAATCGTCGTGTCATCGACAACCGCAAACCACTATTATTTGGCAAAGGCGGCTCGCTGAAACGCGGCATGTAAGGAGATTAAGAATGAGCGATTATGGCTTTGATACTTTAGCTGTGCATGCGGGGGCACAACCCGACCCTGCAACCGGCGCGCGCGCCACACCGATTTATCAAACCACATCTTATGTGTTTGAAGATGCCGATCACGCTGCAGCCCTGTTTAATCTGCAAGTCTTCGGGAATATCTATTCCCGCATCATGAACCCGACCAATGCGGTGCTGGAAGAACGCATCGCTGCCCTCGAAGGTGGCCGCGCCGGCCTCTCCGTTTCCTCGGGCCATGCCGCGCAATTCATCTCGCTTTATATTCTGATGACCGCGGGCGACGAATTTGTGGCCGCCCGCCAGCTCTATGGCGGCTCGATCAATCAGTTCAATCACGGCATCAGCAAGTTTGACTGGCATGTGAACTGGGCCGATGCGCAAGACCCGGAAAGCTTCCGCAAAGCCATCACACCCAAAACAAAATGTATCTTCATTGAAAGCATCGCCAATCCAGGTGGAATCGTCGTCGACATTCAGGCGATTGCCGATATTGCCCATGAAGCGGGCATACCGCTGATCGTCGATAATACTTTCGCCACACCCTATCTCATGCGTCCGATCGAATTTGGCGCGGATATTGTTATTCATTCTGCCACCAAATTTCTCGGTGGCCACGGTAATTCTATCGCGGGTCTGATTGTCGATAGTGGCAAATTCGATTGGGGCAAGGATAACAAATATCCGACCCTGTCTGAACCCTGCCCTTCCTATCATGGTATGCGTCTGTGGGAGACCTTTGGCGATATGGCTTTTGCCATTGCCTGCCGCGTGCTGGGCCTGCGCGATTTCGGCCCTGCCCTATCCCCCATGAATGCTTTCCTTATTTTGCAAGGCGTCGAAACCCTGTCCCTGCGTATGCAGCGTCATATTGAAAACACAGTTGCGGTCGCTAAATTCCTGCAAAACCATCCCAAAGTTGCATGGGTAAAATATGCGGGCCTACCCAGCGATCCCAGCTATAAGCTGCATCAGCGCTATTGCCCTAAAGGCGCGGGCGCGGTTTTCACCTTTGGCGTCAAAGGCGGGTTTGAAGCCGGCAAAAATCTCGTGAACAATGTCCAGCTATTCAGCCATCTGGCCAATGTGGGCGATACGCGCAGTTTGATCATCCATCCGGCTTCCACCACCCATCGTCAATTGGAAAGCGCCGCGCGTGCAGCCGCCGGTGCCAGCGACGACACAGTCCGTCTCTCAGTTGGTATCGAGAGCGTCGACGATATTATTGCCGATCTCGATCAAGCATTGAATGCCTGATGTCATAGGCATACCAGACGGCGGCGGCAAACAAAGCCGCCGCCAAAGTCTGGTGCAAAGCTGACAGTAAAAGCGGCGCCTGATGCAAAAGGGTAATCACCCCCAGCATCACCTGCCCTGCTGTCAAAGCCAGCAAAACATGGCGCACCTGCCCCCTGCCGCGCCACCACAGTATCAAAACCGATAGCGCTACAAGATATGCCCCCATACGGTGCATAAATTGCACCAGCCCCGCATTCTCAAAGAAATTCATCCACCATGGCGACATAAAGAACGCGCCTTCGGGGAAGACCCGCCCATCCATCAGGGGCCAACTATTATATAAAAGCCCCGCATGCAGCCCCGCCACCATCGCACCTAGAACAACCTGCGCATAGATCAGGCCCACCAACCACAATGGTCCGCTCGCCGCGCTGCGCGTCTCTATTTTCGGGCGTAAATAATCCAGCGCAACCCAGATGATTGCGCCCAGCAAAATGAAGGCGATACCCAAATGAATCGCCAAACGATAATGCGAAACCGTTACGCGCTCTTCCAAACCGCTGGCCACCATCCACCAGCCCACCGCGCCCTGCATGCCGCCTAACACAAAGAGCAAAATCATCCGCGGCATGTCTTTGCGGGTTATCACCCCCTTCGCGGCAAACCATAAAAAGGGAAGTAAAAAGGCAAGGCCAATGAAGCGCCCAAGAAAACGATGGCTCCATTCCCACCAATAAATGGATTTAAATTCCGACAGCGTCATATCGCTGTTGAGTAATTTATATTGTGGTATGCGCTTATAAAGATCGAATTCCTGATCCCAGGCTTGCGCCGATAAAGGCGGCAATGCGCCGGTGACCGGCTTCCATTCGGTGATCGAAAGCCCTGATCCTGTCAGCCGTGTCAAACCGCCGACCGCAATCATGACGCCAATCAAAAGCGCCACGGCCATAAGCCAGATGCCAACGGATCGACGACTGCTCATCCCGTGAATTGCGCCACTAGCATATTGCCCAGTACGGTCAGGCCAAACAGCGTGATGGCAGCCCCCATGACATGGTTGATGATCTTCATCACATCATTATCGATGCTCTTATGAAAGAGCCCTACCAGTGCCGCGACAATCAACCACCAACCCGCGGACCCGGCTGCCACGCCTGCCACCAGAACCGCGGCCTCGGAAAAGTCCGGCTTCTCTCCGATCAAACTCCCCAGCCCGGTCATGAGCGCGGCAAAGCCAAACAAGGTCGCCGGATTTGTAATCGTCAAGGCAAAGGTCGACACCATGACCCCGAATAATCCCTTACCCTTGGTGTCACTGCGCTTCACATTATCCAGGCGGTCTTTGTCGGGTTTGGAGAAAAACGTGTGGATGCCGAAGCCAATAAGCATCACCCCCCCCAGTATCTGGAGCGGTGTGAAAAAGCCTTCGATCAGCTTGGCGATGGCCGTGAGGCCAAAGGCGGTAACTACGGCGAAGACCGCATCCCCCAATGCCGCGCCAAGACCAGAGACGAAGCCATTGGCCGGGCCGAACGCCAATGATCGCCTGATGCAGATAAGATTGACCGGCCCTATGGGTGCGGCGACCATGAGACCGATCACGATCCCCGAAAAAACCAGAAGCAAATAATTCATGCCGCCCGCCTACCCGCTTCCGAGGCAGATTTCAAATCGGAAGAGGGAACCTATGCTGGCGCCAGGGTTTCCCAAAAGCGCAAAGGTTCCCCTTGGGAGGGCGTAGCGACCTCATCTTCACGCATCACGATCTTGCCGCGAATAATCGTCGCCACCGGCCATCCTTGCGTTTCCATGCCATCGAAGGGGGTCCAACCGCATTTGGAGGCGATCCAGCGATTTTCAATTTTCCGCCGTTTCTGCATATCGACGATCGTAAAATCGCCATCGAAGCCCAGCGCGATGCGGCCCTTGCCCGCGATCCCGAAAATACGTGCAGCACCTGCACAGGTCAGATCGACAAAACGCTCCAGCGTCAGACGTCCGGCATTGACGTGGTCGAGCATGAGTGTCGCCAAAGTTTGCACACCCGGCATACCTGAGGGGCTTTGGGGATAGGGCTTGTCTTTTTCTTCCCGCGCATGGGGTGCATGGTCCGATCCGATCACATCGATCACGCCATCCTGCACCGCCTGCCAAAGGGCCAGACGATGACGTTCATCACGGATGGGCGGATTCATCTGCGCATAGGTGCCAAGGCGTTCATAACAATCGGGTGCGGACAGAGTGAGATGCTGGGGGGTTGTTTCCACCGTCGCTATATCGCGGGCATCGGCCAGAAGCGGTAATTCCTCGGCGGTCGTGATATGCAGCACATGCAAGCGGCGGCCGACGCTGCGGGCGAGGCGGAGAATGCGTTCTGTCGAGAGACGTGCGGTTTCCACATCCCGCCATACCGGGTGGCTGCGCGGGTCGCCGGGGATGGCCTGGGATTTTCGTTCGATAAGTCGCGCATCATCTTCGGCATGGATGGCCATGCGGCGGCGCGCGCCCTTGAGCGATGCCAGAATATCCTGCTCTTCACTGAGCAGCAATGAACCGGTGGAGGAGCCCAGAAAAGCTTTCACCCCGCAGACACCCTGCATCATTTCCAATTCCGCCAATGCGCCAACATTCTGTGGGGACGCCCCGACATAAAAGGCGTGGTCGCAATGCATCCGGTGATATGCGCGGGAAAGCTTGTCCTCCATTGCCTGACGGGTGGTGGTGGGGGGATTTGTGTTGGGCATTTCAAAGACGGCCGTGACCCCGCCCAGCACGGCGGCGCGGCTGCCGCTTTCCAGATCTTCCTTGTGCTCATTGCCGGGCTCACGGAAATGGACCTGCGTGTCGATGATGCCGGGCAGGACATGCAGCCCTTTGGCCTCAAAGACCTCGTGATATTTGGCCGTGGCAAGATTGCCGATGGCGGCAATGCGGCCATTGCGGACCCCAATATCGGCCTCTGCTATGCCTGCAGGAGTGACAATGATGCCGCCCCGGATCAGAAGATCATATGTATCGCTCATAATCTCACTATGCTGGTCACAGACGGCTTGGCAATCGCGGGGCTGAAGATTAGTTGGTGAGTATGACCCAAATCACCCACCAAATCACCCAGTTGCAGGATCGCGCCGTCCTTTCGCTTACCGGCGCGGAGACTATCAGCTTTTTACAGGGGCTGGTGACGAATGATGTCTCCCTCGCGGCTGCCGATCGGGCGCAATATGCCGCCCTGCTGACGCCGCAGGGGAAAATTCTGTTCGACTTTCTGGTTTTTGGCCAGCCTGAGGGGCTGTTGCTGGATGTTCCCGCGATTTATGCGGAGCAATTGCGCAAGCGGCTGAGTTTGTATCGACTCAGGGCTAAAGTGGAGATTGCGCTGCGGCCTGAACTGGTGGTTCTGGCCAATTGGGGTGATGCGGCGCTGCCTGGCTTTGTGGCTGATCCGCGTCATCCGGGGCTGGGACAGCGCGCCATTTCTGCCCCACAGGCGTCAGCTGGACAGGCTGACTATCTGGCCCATCGGCTGGCTTTGGGTGTGCCGGAGGCGGCTGATTTTGGGCAGGATAAGATGTTTGCCCTTGATGCCAATCTGGACGAGCTGCATGCCGTTTCCTTCACCAAAGGTTGCTATGTCGGGCAGGAATTGACGGCGCGCATGAAACATCGTGGCACGGCCCGCAAAAGATTGCTGCTGATAGAGGCCGATCAGACTCTGCCGCCCGTCAATACGCAGGTTCTGGCGGGCGGCAAGGAAATTGGTGTCATCACATCGATCTATGATCGGATTGGCTTCGCCACGGTGCGATTGGACCGGCTGGAGGACGCGGTGGAGCCTTTGCTGGCCAATGGCATGCAAGTGCGCCTGATCAAGCAGGATTGGCTGCGGGTTTAATCGCCAAACTTAATCAGAGGCCAGTTTCAGGCCGATGAGACCGGCGACGATCAGCATGGCGCTGATCAGGCGCAGCGGAGTCAGGGCTTCACCCAGCACCATGACGCCGATGGCAAAAGCGCCGACCGCGCCGATCCCTGTCCAGATTGCATAGGCGGTGCCGAGGGGAAGCGTTTTCATAGCCATGGCCAGAAAACCGATACTGCCCAGCATGGTCACAGCCGTGATCAGGGAAGGGACGAGTTTGGTGAAGCCGTCAGCTTGTTTCATGCTGAAGGCCCAGATGATTTCCAAGACGCCAGCTATGGCAAGATAAATCCAGGGCATGTCATATCTCCCGTATGGATAGGGGTACAAGATTGCCGGGTCGTCCCGGCCAGTCTATCCCATCGGGGGCGAGGTCGTCCTCGCCCGACGAATATAGGGCCGTGCCTTTATCATTTCAAGGAATCTGATCCATGACAGAGATTGTGCGATGTGCGTGGTCTGAGAAAGAACCGATTTATATCGCCTATCATGATGATGAATGGGGCGTGCCGGAATATGATGATCGGGCGCTGTATGAAAAACTTGTGCTGGACGGATTTCAGGCTGGTTTGTCCTGGATCACTATTCTTAAAAAGCGGGATCATTTTCGCAAAGCGTTCAAAAATTTCGAGCCTGAAAAAATCGCGCGGTTTACGCAGCGGGACATAGACAGATTGATGCAGAATGCAGGCATCATTCGCAGTGAACCGAAAATTCGTGCGGCGATCAAAGGTGCGCAGCTTTGGTTGGATATTATGGAAAAAGAGCCGGGCGGTTTTCGTGATTTGATCTGGAAATATGTTGACGGCAAACCCGTGCAGAACCGCTTTAAAAACTTGCAATCCGTGCCGGCCAAAACCGCGATGAGCGAAGCTTTGGCGAAGGACTTAAAAAAGCGCGGCTTTAATTTTTGCGGGCCGGTGATTGTCTATGCTTTTGCGCAGGCGGTGGGGATGGTGAATGATCATATTACAAGCTGCCATCGCCATAATGCTTGCGCAAAACTGACTTAACCGCGGCCGCGATACGGGGCAACGCCGGGATCGGGGAGCCAGACGGTTTTGGGTAATTTTCCGGTCTGCCAGAAAACGTCGATGGGCATCCCCCCGCGTGGATACCAATAGCCGGCGATGCGGATGAATTTGGGTTTGATCGTGGCGATGACGCGTTTGGCGATCTCCAGCGTGCAATCTTCGTGGAAGGCGCCGTGATTGCGGTAGCTGCCTAAAAAAAGTTTCAGCGATTTGGATTCGACCAGTGCCTTGCCCGGCACATAATCCAGCACCAGATGCGCAAAATCCGGTTGGCCCGTGATCGGGCAAAGAGATGTGAATTCAGGCGCGGTGAAACGCACCACATAATCTGTGTCCGGATGCGGATTGGGCACGGCTTCGAGTATGGCATCTTGCGGCGATTGCGGCAGGGCCACATTTTTACCGAGCTGCGTGACCTTTAATTTAGAACCCGCCATCAGCTTGCCTCATAGACACAGGATTGACCGTAGGACGGACGGCGCAGCTTGACCCGCTGCACTTCCGGCAGGGCGGATTTGGCGCGGGTAAATATATAGCGCGCGAGATTTTCCAACGTCGGCACGCCTAATTCTTCGATCTCGTTCAACAGGCGATGATCCAGCGTTTCGCGGATTGCGTCCAGCGCCTGTTTGATGTCGCCCAGATCGCGCAGAAAGCCAGTGTGCGGGTCGGGCTCTCCGCGCAGCATTACCTCGGCATAAAAAGAATGGCCGTGCAGGCGCCGGTTCTCCGGGGCGCTGTTCCCTAGATAATGCGCGGCATCAAAGCCGAATTCCTGTGTCAGTTCGATCATGGCGCGCGGCTTTGGCAGGCTGGCCGTGATGCGTCAAGGTGAGGGATTATTTTTGCCTCCCCTTCCAGGCTTCGACCGCGGCCAGTGAACGGCTGACATGCTGTTCAGGGCTCATGGCCGTAAATTCCATGATGATTTTGCCATCCGGGGCGATGACATAGGTGGTGCGGGCCGCATGGGGGGTGAGCGCGGTGAGTTTGGCATCATAGGCTTTGATCACCTTGCCATCGGGATCGCTGCCCACGGCGAATTGGCTGCGGCATTCGCTGACCGAGAATTTATGCAGAGTTTCCAGATCGTCATGGCTGATGCCGATGACCTGTGCCCCCATTTTCTGGAATGTGGGGGTTGCCTCGGCAAAGGCATGGGCTTCCAGCGTGCAGCCCTTTGTGAAGGCCTTGGGGTAGAAATAGAGCACGACCGGCCCGGTCTTCAGGGCTTTGGCCAGAGAAAAGGTGAAGGGCTTACCATCCAGTGAGGCTTCCGTTTGGAAGTCCGGCGCGGTCTGGCCGACTTTGAGGGCGGCAAGGGCCGGGCCTGCCAATAAGAGGCCACCCCAAATAAGGCCTGTGGCCAAGACTGTTTTGAGGTGAAGGCGCATGTGAGCACTCCTTATGCCTGATCTCAGGAAATGGCTGGCCCTGTGAGGCAGGCCTATCAATCTATCCACAGTCTATCCCCAAGATCAGATTCGCGGGAACGGGCTTTCTGACTGGCGGCCTGCCCAATTGAACCTCACTTTTGGCATTCGTTTGCACATTTTGACGGGGGGTACCCACCCCCTCTAAGTTTTTTGGCTGTTAATTCCTATTATATTGGCATAATAGGATTATTTATCTATGTTTACAAGCTTGAGCAGCGACACCTTGGCTTTATGCTTCATGTTGCGCCGCCGTAAGCTGTCGTGCTAACACCCGCGCGGGGCAGGATGACTCCGTGGTGCGTAATTTTCTCTTAGCCTTATCAACAGCTTACCCGGTCAGCGCGTTACGCGCCGCGCGATTGGTCAAAGGGCAAACGTGGCTCAGGAACAGGCAGTCGATCAAAGTTTAGCCGGGCGTTACGCCACGGCGGTTTTTGAACTTGCGCAGGAAACCAATGCGGTGGACGCGCTGGAGCGTGATTTCATTGCCTTGAAAGCAATGATTTCAGATAGCCCGGAGCTGGCCAGATTGGTTCGCGCCCCGGTGTTCAGCCGGGAGGAGCAAGCCAAAGGCATGCAGGCGATTAGTGCCGCCATGCAGGCATCGCCCCTCACCAGCAAATTTCTGCTTATGCTTGCCTCCAAGCGCCGCCTTTTCGCGCTTGGCGACATCATCAAGGCTTTTGAACGTAAAGTGGCCAGTCTGCGCGGCGAAGTGTCGGCGCAGGTGACCAGCGCCCAAGCTTTGAGCGATGCCCAAGTGCAAGAGCTGAAAGATATTTTGCGTACCAAGCTCGGCCGCGAAGCACGGCTGGAAACCAGAGTCGATCCTTCACTTCTCGGCGGTCTCGTCGTGAAAGTTGGGTCTCGCATGATTGATTCATCGCTGCGCACCAAGCTGGATGGCTTGCGCATGGCGATGAGAGGACATTGAAGGATAAAGAGCAGATGAAAATCCAACCCGCCGAAATTTCCGATATCCTTAAGCGCGAAATCCAAAACTTTGGCGCCGAAGCGGAAGTCAGCGAAGTCGGTCAGGTGCTGTCGGTCGGTGACGGCATTGCGCGCATCTATGGTCTGGACAATGTGCAGGCCGGTGAGATGGTGGAATTCCCCGGCGGCATTAAAGGCATGGCGCTGAACCTTGAAAGCGACAATGTCGGCGCCGTGATCTTCGGCAATGACTCGACCATCAAGGAAGGCGACACCGTTAAGCGCACAGGCGCCATTGTGGACGTGCCGGTGGGCAAAGGTCTGCTGGGCCGCGTTGTCGATCCGCTGGGCAACCCGATCGATGGCAAGGGCGAAATCACCGGTGTGGCCGAGCGCCGCCGCGTGGACGTGAAAGCGCCGGGCATCATTCCGCGTAAATCGGTGCATGAACCGGTGCAGACCGGCCTG
>CAZOJG010000001.1:99436-100019 GCA_964580115.1 uncultured Rhizobium sp. | reverse complement strand
GATGCGATGATCCCGATTGGCCGTGGCCAACGCGAGCTGATCATTGGTGACCGTCAGACCGGCAAGACCGCCGTGGCGATCGACGCCATCATCAACCAGAAGGCAGCCAATGCCGGAACGGATGAAAAGGCGAAGCTCTATTGCATCTATGTTGCGATCGGGCAGAAGCGTTCGACCGTGGCGCAGATCGTCAAGACGCTCGAAGAAGCCGGCGCGATGGAATATACCACCGTTGTCGCCGCCACCGCGTCGGAGCCTGCGCCGCTGCAATTCCTGGCGCCGTTTTCCGGCTGCGCCATGGGTGAATATTTCCGCGACAATGGCATGCATGCACTGATCATTTATGATGATCTGTCGAAGCAGGCCGTTGCCTATCGTCAGATGTCGCTGTTGCTGCGTCGTCCGCCGGGCCGTGAAGCCTATCCGGGTGACGTGTTCTATCTGCATTCCCGCCTGCTGGAACGCGCCGCGAAGCTGAACGACGACAATGGTGGTGGTTCGCTGACCGCCCTGCCCGTCATTGAAACACAAGCCAATGACGTGTCGGCCTATATTCCGACCAATGTGATTTCCATCACCGACG
>CAZOJG010000001.1:97563-99426 GCA_964580115.1 uncultured Rhizobium sp. | reverse complement strand
ATCTGTTCTATCAGGGCATTCGCCCGGCGGTGAATGTGGGTATTTCGGTGTCGCGCGTGGGCTCTTCGGCACAGATTAAAGCGATGAAGACCGTGGCTGGCCCGATTAAGGGTGAGTTGGCGCAATATCGTGAAATGGCCGCCTTCGCCAAATTCGGTTCCGACCTCGATGCCTCGACCCAGAAGATGCTGGCGCGCGGTGAGCGTTTGACCGAGCTGCTGAAGCAGCCGCAATACAAGCCCTTCTCGGTGGAAGAACAGGTGGCGGTGATCTATGCCGGTACCCGTGGCTATCTGGATGCGTTCCCGACCAATCGGGTGCAGGCATTCCAGGAAGCGCTGCTGTCCAAACTGCGTGGCAGCCATCCGCAATTCCTTGAAGGCATTCGGAACGAGAAGGCGCTGTCGCCCGCTCTGGAAGATATGCTGAAAACGGCTTTGGCCGAAGTTACCAAGACCTTCGTCTAAAGAGGCTGATTCTCCATGGCTTCCGTAAAGGAAATGCGCACTCGGATCGGAAGCGTGAAGTCCACGCAGAAGATCACGAAAGCGATGCAGATGGTGGCGGCGGCGAAGCTTCGTCGCGCGCAGTCTGCCGCCGAAAGCGCGCGTCCCTATGCTCAACGCATGGCAAGCGTGATCGCCAATCTGGCTTCGGGCGTATCGGGCGATTCCGCCCCGCGCCTGTTGGCCGGCACAGGCTCTGACCAGCGGCATCTGGTGATTGTTGCGACCTCGGACCGTGGTCTGGCCGGTGGCTTCAATTCCGGTATCGCACGGGCGGCGCGCGAAAAGATTTCGTCGCTGATTGCCGAAGGCAAGGACGTCAAGATCATCACCATTGGGCGTAAGGGCCGCGATCAGCTTCGCCGCACATACAATGATCGGATTCTCAAAACCTATGAAGTCGGCATGAAGACCGCCAGCTTCGCGCTTGTGAAGCCGATCGCCGATCAGGTGTTGGACATGTTCAATGCCGGTGAAGTGGATGTGGTGACGCTGATCTCCAGCCAGTTCAAATCGGTCGTCACCCAAATTCCGACTGTGCGTCAGATTATTCCGGCGCAGGTGGATGCAGCGACGGGTGCGGCACCGTCCGCCAATAATGGCGCAGTGTTCGAATATGAACCCGATGAAAATGAAATCCTGAATGCGCTGCTGCCGCAGAATATTTCGGTGCAGTTGCTGACTGCGATGCTGGAAAACCAGGCTGGCTTCTTTGCGTCGCAAATGGCCGCCATGGATAACGCCACGCGCAATGCAGGCGATATGATCAATGCACTGACCATTCAAATGAACCGCACTCGCCAGGCGCAGATTACGAAGGAGTTGATTGAAATCATCTCCGGCGCCTCAGCCGTCTAATTCGAGAAAGAGACAAGCCATGACCGCACAGACAAAAACCGGCTCCAAGGGACGCCTTACACAGGTGATCGGCGCCGTTGTCGACGTTCAGTTCGACGGCGAACTCCCTGCCATTCTGAACGCATTGGAAACCAAAAACGTTGATGCCCGCACCGGCAAGGAATTCCGGCTGGTGTTCGAAGTGGCGCAGCATCTGGGCGAAAACTCTGTGCGCGCCATCGCCATGGACACGACCGAAGGTTTGGTCCGCGGTCAGGAAGTGATCGACACCGGCGCGCCGATCCGCGTGCCGGTTGGCCCCGCCACGCTGGGCCGCATCATGAACGTGATCGGTGAGCCGATCGACGAAGCTGGCCCGATCAGCCAGGAACATACGGCCCAGATTCACCGCGAAGCCCCGTCTTTTGCGGAACAGGCTGGTACGTCGGAAATTCTGGTCACCGGGATTAAAGTGATCGACCTGCTCTGCCCCTATACAAAGGGCGGCAAGATCGGCCTC
>CAZOJG010000001.1:80818-97553 GCA_964580115.1 uncultured Rhizobium sp. | reverse complement strand
AACCGCCATAGGCTTTGGCGGTTATTCGGTTCTGGCCGGCGTTGGTGAACGTACCCGCGAAGGCAACGATCTGTATCACGAAATGATCGAGTCCAATGTGAACGTGGACCCGAAGAAAAATGGTTCGGCCGAAGGCAGCAAATGCGCCCTCGTCTATGGCCAGATGAACGAGCCGCCGGGCGCGCGCGCACGCGTGGCGCTGACCGGTCTTTCGGTTGCGGAATATTTCCGCGATGTCGAAGGCAAGGACGTGCTGCTGTTTGTCGATAACATTTTCCGCTTCACACAGGCGGGTTCGGAAGTGTCGGCGCTATTGGGCCGTATTCCGAGCGCCGTGGGGTATCAGCCCACATTGGCCACGGAAATGGGCAATCTGCAGGAACGCATCACCTCGACCAATAAGGGGTCCATCACCTCGGTGCAGGCGATTTACGTGCCGGCTGACGACTTGACCGACCCTGCCCCGGCCACCTCCTTCGCGCATTTGGATGCCACCACCGTGTTGTCGCGTGATATTGCGGCTCAGGCCATTTTCCCGGCCGTGGATCCGCTGGACTCCACATCGCGTATTCTGGATCCGCAGGTGATTGGTGACGAGCATTATGCTGTTGCCCGTCAGGTGCAGGAAGTGTTGCAGCAATATCGTGCGCTGAAAGACATCATCGCCATTCTGGGCATGGATGAGCTTTCGGAAGATGACAAGCTGGTTGTGGCGCGCGCGCGCAAAATTCAGCGCTTCCTCTCGCAGCCCTTCTTCGTGGCTGAGCAGTTCACCAATTCGCCGGGTAAATTCGTTGAGCTGAAGGACACGATCCGCAGCTTCAAGGCGATTGTCGATGGCGAATATGACCATCTGCCGGAACAGGCTTTCTACATGGTTGGCGCCATCGAGGAAGCTGTTGAGAAGGCCCAGAAGATGGCGGCGGAAGCGGCGTAATGGCTGAGAAAATTTCCTTCGATCTGGTTTCGCCGGAGCGGCTGCTTCTCTCCGAAGAGGCCGATATGGTGACGCTGCCGGGTGCCGAAGGCGATCTGGGCGTGCTGGCGGGTCATGAGCCTCTCATGACCACGCTGCGTCCCGGGGTCATCGAGGTAAAGGGCGGCACAAAGGGCGATGAGCGCTTCTTTGTGATGGGCGGCTTTGCCGAAGTGAATCCGGGGAAGCTGACCGTGCTGGCCGAGGAAGCCTTTGCGCTTGCCGGTTTGCAGGCGCCGGCCATCGACCAGCGGATCGCGGACACCAAAGATGACCTTTCGCTGGCCAAGACGGATCAGGAAAAGGCCCGTCTGGACGCCTCGCTGGCGGCTTTGACCGAGTTGCGCGCCGCCCTTTGAGGCTGCTTGCCTATTGCGTTGAGGGTACCCGTGGCAAAAGCGCTTTGCTATAAACCGCTTCGCCATGGACCTGAGACCTTGAGGGCCGCATGACCACGCGTGACATCTATCAGCAGGGCTGGACGCTCGACGATATTACATGGGACCGGTTCGAACCTTCCAAGGTCGATCCGGAGCTGCTGGCGGCGGTGAAAGCCGCGGCCATGGTCGAGCATAATGCGATGGATTATGTCGTTTATCTCAAACGCGTCTTTCAGGGCTGCGATCAGCAAATGCTCGACGCCATCGATCATTGGGGCGTTGAGGAAGTACAGCATGGCCAGGCTTTGGCGCGCTGGTGCGAATTGGCCGATCCTCAGTTTGATTTTGAGAATGCCTTTGCCCGTTTTCGCGCAGGCTATCAGCCACCGCATTTTGCATCCGGCGCTGGCTCGGTGCGGGGCTCACGCCGGGGTGAGATGATTGCCCGCTGTGTGGTTGAGGCCGGGACGTCGTCCTATTACACCGCAATCAAGGACGCCGCTTTGGAGCCTGTGCTGCAGCAGGTGGCGGGGCGTATCGCGGCCGATGAATTCAGACATTACAAGCTCTTCTATGAGGTTCTTCATAATCAGGATGAACCCGAGCTGCCCTTTTTCAAGCGGCTATGGGTGGCTGTCACGCGGGTCAATGAATCCGATGACGATGAATTGGCCTATGCCTATTACGCTGCCAACATACACCCCTCTATACCCTATGACCGGGCCAGCTGTGCGCGCGCTTCGGCGGCCAAGGCGATGCGGGTCTATCAACCCAGCCATATCCGCAAGCTGGTGCAGATGATCGCCAAGGCGATCGGGGCCGCGCCGCAGGGCCTGATGGCCCGGATCGCGAGCGGGCTGGTCTGGCGGATGTTGCGGCTGCGCGCCGGGATGCTGGCGCGGGCTTAAATTCGGCTGTCGTTTAAATTCAGGCATAAAAAAAGCCGGGCACCCTGCCCGGCTTTTTCATTTCTGGCTGTGTGGTTCAGACCGCGCGTTTGACCATTTTGGATTTGATGTCGGCGATGGCTTCCGCCGGGTTCAACCCTTTGGGGCAGGTATTGGCGCAGTTCATGATCGTGTGGCAGCGATAGAGGCGGAACGGGTCTTCCAGATGGTCGAGGCGTTCGCCGGTGGCTTCGTCGCGGCTGTCATTCAGCCAGCGGGCTGATTGCAGCAGCGCGGCCGGGCCGAGGAAGCGGTCGGAATTCCACCAATAGCTGGGGCATGAGGTCGAGCAGCAGGCGCAGAGGATACATTCGTAGAGACCGTCGAGTTTGGCGCGGTCTTCCGGCGTCTGTTTCCATTCATGTTCGGGCGCTGGTGTTTTGGTGTCGAGATAGGGTTTCACCGACGCATGCTGGGCGTAGAAATTGGTCAGGTCCGGCACCAGATCCTTGATCACCGGCTGATGCGGCAGCGGATAGACGCTGATCGCGCCCGAGACATCGTCGATGGATTTGGTGCAGGCCAGCGTATTGCCGCCCGCAATATTCATGGCGCAGGAGCCGCAGACACCTTCGCGGCAGGAGCGGCGGATGGTCAATGTGGGATCGATTTCGTTTTTGATCTTGATCAGCGCGTCCAGCACCATGGGGCCGCAGCTATCGAGATCGACCTGATAGGTGTCGATCGTGGGGTTGCCATTGCTATCGGGATCGTAGCGATAGACGCGAAATTCCTTGGTACGCTTGGGCTTTTTGCCATTTGCCGTGGTCGGCGCAGGCCATGATTTGCCTTTTTTGACCTGGCTGTTCTTCGGCAAAGTGAGCTGAACCATCGAAACGCATCCCCAATTGAACGGCAACTGACATAGCAAAGACCCGAAAAAGCGCAATGGTTTAGGCGGTCGCGGTGCGGATTTGTTGTGTCTATGGCTTCAGGCCCATACGGACAGCGTTCAGGTGCCCATCCGCTCGAACAGCCAGTCCATCTGGAGTTCGCTATCCCGCACGGCGCCGGTGAGGACGATTTGTTCTGTTTTGCGCGCTTTACCGCCGCCTATTTGACCCGAGCCGAATTGACCAGAACCATGTTGGCCTGCGCCGTAATAAATACTGTCTTCCAGATCGATCCGGCCACTGGCCCGGAAGCGCCAGCCTTCATTATTCGGCAATTTCAGCAAAATGCCGCCGCCCTGAGAGGCGGAGAGGCGCACATCCGGATGGATATGGAAGCGGATCGCATAGGCGAGGCTGCCGCGCCTGCCCTCGGTGATCGGAATCAGGCGGTCTCGCCCGGTCAGGGCATAGCCTTCGGGCGAGAGCGACAGAAGGCGTTCGTGATGGAAGCCCAGCGGGGCATAGGCATCGTGCAGCGCGGTGATGGACCAGCCTTGCCGGGTTTGCAGGCGGGATGTGGAGACCATGTCCGGGCCGGAGAGAAGACGCGGGCCGAGCAATTTGCGGCCCAGACCCGGCTGGACGAGGAAGGCGCTGGAGAGATCGGCCAGAGTGAGCGTGGAATGGGCGGCGGTGGCGCGCAGCAGATCGGCGTGATTGCTATGGGCCGGGGCTGCCCCGCAATTGACCACAATGCGCTGCGGGCCGGAGACCAGTTCAAAGGCCAGCGCCGAGGCATGGGCCGAAGTGGAGACTTGTTCTGGCGGCGGCGGGCCGCAATCCAGGATGACGATGGTCTGATGCTGCGCGTCGGGCCCGGCGGCCATGCGCTGGTAATTGGAATGGGGGGCATGGGCATGGGGCTGGCCCTTGACCTCGTCCCGCGCCAGAAGAGCGGAGATGGCGCGGGCGTCGCCTTCGCCGCCGCCATGAAACAGCGCCAGCCCGCCATCGCCATAGCGAAAGAAGCGGATCATCGGGGCCATGCGATCATGGGCGCTGCGCAAGGTCAGCGGCACGGCGCGGCGGGCGGCCATCAGCGCATCGATCACCAATGTGACATGGCGATAGGCGTGTAGCAGGTCTTCGGGGGAGCGGCTGATATGGCCGCCATCGGCAAAGAGCTGGCGGTTGATTTCGCTCTCCAGCGCTTTGAGCGCCTGTTCTATACGTTCGGGTGTATCTGGCAGGCAGAGCGTGCAGAGCGCCGCCACGGCGACGGCTTCGAAGCGCGGCAACCCGTCTGGCGCTTCCTGCGCGACATGGGCGAGATAGCGCGCCTGAGCCCGAAGTGATGGAAGAAGTTTGCGCCGCAGGGCTTTGTTATCAAAGGCAATCTGGCCATGGGCCAGAATGTTCAAAAGGCGCTGCGCCATGATCTGCGGCAGCCAGGCGGGTTCGCTATAGGATTGCTGACGGCGTAACCATTGAAGAAGGAGATTGCGCGCCAGACGATGGGCGGCGTCACCGCCCGCGAAGATCAGGGGCGGCAGCCAGGCAAAGCCATGGAGGCCGGCGGCCCATTCGGCTGAAGGTGGATATTTATCGAAGATGCTTCCTTCTTTGATTTCAATTAAATAGCCGTTGAAATTAAAGCGGCCCCTGAGAAGAGCGTCGGCATCTTCCAATTTGCGCGGGCGGGCATCGAAGGGGTGGAAAAGCAGCCGGTCCGGCAGAGGGCCGCGCTTGATCCACCAGTGATAGGGGAAGCTGCCCCGGATCATGCTGCGGATGGGCCTGGTCCATTGCCAAAGCTGTAGTCGCAGTAATTCACCAGCCATGGCGGCAGACAAACGCGGCGATGTGCGTTTGCTGCTCACCACCTATCCGCGCAGGGCTTTGATATTGGCGGCATAGTTTCCACCTTTGAACACGGCGGTCCCGGCGACCAGCATATCGGCCCCGGCACCTATCGCCTGACGCGCAGTGTCCGGGGTGATTCCACCATCGACTTCCAGCGCAATCTCGCGGCCTGATTTGGCAATGTGTTCGGCGGCTTGTTCGATTTTTCTCAACTGGCTTGTGATGAAGCTCTGGCCACCGAAACCGGGATTGACGCTCATCACGAGGATGAGATCGACCATATCCATGAGATTATCCAGCGCCTCGATCGGCGTACCGGGATTGAGCACCACGCCCGCTTTTTTACCCAGCGAGGAGATGAGCTGGAGCGAGCGGTGAATATGGGGGCCGGCTTCGGGATGGACCGTGATGATATCCGCCCCGGCTTCAGCAAAGGCGGGAATATAGAGATCCACCGGAGAGATCATCAGATGAACGTCGAAGGGCTTTTGCGTATGGGGACGCAGGGCCTTCACGACGGCCGGACCGATGGTCAGATTGGGGACGAAATGTCCGTCCATCACATCGATATGGATGAGATCGGCCCCGGCGCGGTCGATCGCCTGCACCTCCTCGCCCAGACATGCGAAATCGGCGGAAAGAATCGAGGGGGAAATGCGAACCGGTTTGGCCATGGCGCTGTGTGCCGGATTCTGACTTTCGCCGCAAGGCTGCAAGCGAGTCGCAAATAGCGTCTGGCTGGAGCGGCGGGACAAATATATCGCAGGAATGTTGTCGGATTATGGGGGTTTAGGCGGTTGACTGAAGCGTCTGCAACCCTACACTCGCCCCCATTCGAACACCCTTGCCTGCAAGAGATTTTTTCATGGCGGATACACCGCGTTCCAAGGCGCCTGCGCGCCCGCTTTCACCTCATATCATGGTCTATCGCTGGTCCGTCACCATGGCCTCGTCGATCACCCATCGTATTACCGGCGTCGGGCTGACACTGGGCATGCTGCTGGTGGTCTGGGGATTGATGGCGCTGGCCTCCGGGCCTGAGGCCTATGCCTGTTTCACGGCGGCGGCTGGCTCTGTGCCGGGCCTGATCGTGTTGTTCGGCTTTGCCTGGGCGGTGAGTTTTCATCTGCTCAATGGCATTCGTCATCTGGTCTGGGATGTGGGCTATGGCTTTTCGCTGCCGGTGGCGAAGGCCAGCGGTCTGGCTGTCTATGGCCTGTCGATCATTTTCGCGCTGGTGATCTTTGCCTGCGCGCTTCAGAAGGCCGGATTGCTATGAGTATTCGCACACCTTTCGCTAAGGTTGAGGGGCTGGGCGCGGCGCGTTCCGGCACTGAGCATTTCTGGCGGGAACGGGCGACCTCGGTGGCGCTGATCCCGCTGACGCTGTGGTTTGTCTATGCGGCATTGCAGATCGTGGGCCTGCCCTATGAGGCCGCCCTCGCCTTTTTGCAGCAGCCCTGCAATGCCATTGCGCTGCTGCTCTTTGTGCTGACCACCGTCTATCACATGACATTGGGCATTCAGGTCGTGATCGAGGATTACGTGCCGCATGAAGGCCAAAAAGTCGCTCTGCTGCTGCTCAACAAAGGCTTCGGCTGGGTTGTGGGCGTGGCCTCCGTTTTCGCGCTGCTTCGCATCGCTCTTTGAGAAATAACATGACCGCTTATCCGATTATCGATCATATGTTTGATGTCATCGTTGTAGGTGCTGGCGGCGCGGGTTTGCGCGCCACGCTGGAATGTGCGCAGCAGGGTTTGCGCACCGGTTGCATCACCAAAGTCTTTCCCACGCGCAGCCATACGGTGGCGGCGCAGGGCGGCGTGGCCGCGGCGCTGGGCAATATGGGTGAGGATGACTGGCGCTGGCACATGTATGACACCGTCAAGGGGTCGGACTGGCTGGGCGATCAGGACGCGATCGAATATCTCTGCCGTAATGCGCCGGAAGCGGTTTATGAGCTGGAACATTTCGGCGTGCCCTTCTCGCGCACTGAAGATGGCAAAATTTATCAGCGCGCCTTTGGCGGCATGACCTCGCATTATGGTCAGGGCATTGCGCAGCGTACCTGCGCCGCGGCGGACCGTACCGGCCATGCCATGCTGCATACGCTCTATGGCCAATGCGTGAAGCATGACGTGAATTTCTTTATCGAATATCTGGCGCTGGATCTGATCGTCGAAGATGGCGCGGTGCGCGGTGTCATGGCGTGGAATCTGGACGATGGCACGCTGCATCGCTTCCTGGCGCATGAAGTCATCATGGCGACCGGCGGTTATGGCCGTATCTATCTGTCCTGCACCGGCGCGCATACGCAGACCGGCGATGGCAATGCCATGGTGCTGCGTTCCGGCCTGCCCTTGCAGGATATGGAATTCGTGCAGTTCCACCCGACCGGGATTTTCGGCGCGGGCGTGCTGATTACCGAAGGTGTGCGCGGCGAAGGCGGCTATCTGACCAATGCGCAGGGCGAGCGGTTCATGGAGCGGTATGCGCCGAGCGCCAAAGACCTGGCCTCACGCGATGTCGTATCGCGCGCGATGACGATTGAAATCCGCGAAGGGCGCGGGGTTGGTCCGGGCAAGGATCATATCCATCTGCATCTGTCGCATCTGGATCCGAAGATCATTCATGAGCGCCTGCCCGGTATTGCGGAAAGCGCGCGGATTTTTGCCGGCGTCGATGTTACCAAGGAGCCGATCCCGGTTCTGCCGACCGTGCATTACAATATGGGCGGCATTCCCTGCCTCTATACGGGTGAAGCCGTGACCTTGAAGGATGGTAATCCGGATTCGGTGATTCCGGGCCTGATGGCGGTGGGTGAAGCGGCTTGCGTTTCGGTGCATGGCGCCAATCGTCTGGGCTCCAATTCGCTGATTGATCTTGTGGTGTTTGGCCGGGCGGCCGGTATTCAGGCCGCCAAGCTGGTGAAGCCCAATCAGAAACATGCTGAGCTGAAGAAAGATGCCGGTGATGCGGCGCTGGCGCGGCTTGATAAATATCGCCATGCCAAAGGCGGCACCCCGACATCGCAGATCCGTCTGGCGATGCAGAAGGCGATGCAGGAAGATGCCGCCGTGTTCCGCACCGGTGAGACGCTGGCGCAGGGGCAAAAGCGGATCGATGCGATCTATCAGACGCTGAAAGATGTTTCGGTGCAGGATCGTTCGCTGATCTGGAATACCGATCTGGTGGAGACACTGGAATTGGAGAACCTGTTGCAGCAGGCGCTGGTCACCATTTCAGGTGCTGTGAATCGGCAGGAATCGCGCGGCGCACATGCCCGTGAGGACTTCTCGAATCGCGATGACGCGAACTGGATGAAACATACGCTGGCCTGGCTGGAGCCCGATTCAGGCAAGGTGACGTTGGATTATCGTCCGGTCCACGAATATACCCTGTCCAATGAAGTCGAATATATCGCGCCCAAGGCACGGGTATATTAAGGCCGCATTCCAACGGATCTTTGCAGGGAACCTTCGGCATGTTCGGGGGTTTGAGGATCAGTGTGTGCTGGGCCATGCGATCTTATGATGTTGTTTTACCTGCCTCATTCCGGCCTATATTTGTTCAGGAAGGGTTCAGCGCGTTCACCTGACACTCAGCGCACCAAACGGACCTAGTAATCGGGTCACCTGTAAGGGACCTGCCCGTCAGAGGAGATAGACCATGATAAAGTCCAAGGCCGTGATGGCCGCCGCATTGGTGATCTTGGGGGCGAGCACTGTCGCCGCCATGGCGCAGCCCTATGGTGGCCGCTATGACGACCGACGCTATGAGCGCCGCTATTATGATTATGGAGCTGATTGCCGCGATGAGCGCGATCAGCGTGGCACCGCCGGGGCCATTATCGGGGCCATCGCGGGTGGCGCGCTGGGCGCCGGTATCAGCCAGGGTAATGCCGGGGCGGCGATTGGCGGCGTGATCTTAGGTGGTCTGGCCGGGAATGCGATCGGCCGGGATATTGATTGCGGTGATCGCCGCTATGCCATGCGGGCCTATGATGACGGCTTCAATGGCCGGATCGGCCAGCGTTATTCCTGGCGCGGTCAGGGCAATAATTACGGCTATATGGTGCCGATACGGAGCTATCGGGACCGGGGTTATGAATGCCGCGAATTCCGTACCACGACCTATCGCCATGGCCAGCGTCTGGTGCGCGAAGGCCGGGCCTGCCGCCAGAATGATGGCCGCTGGCATATGCGCTAGGCCCAATTTAAGAATATTTTGAGGAAAAAGGCCCGGATATATGTCCGGGCCTTTTTTGCTGCTGCGCAGGATTATCCTTTGCAAGAGTAATGTAACCTTTTAACCCTTAGTCTTGTGATCAATAGGGTGTGGATTAGGCATCATGTCGGAGACCTGGACGATCAGTGCCGGGGACCGTTCATATGGTCCATATACGATTGCACAGATGCGGAGCTTTGCCGCCGAGGGGCGGCTGGCGCCACATTCCCGAGTTATGCGTAATGGCGAGAGCGATTTTCATCTCGCCAGTGAAGATATTTTGCTCGCGCCTTTATTTTCATCGACACATAATTTTACTGGGATTGATCGCACCATGTCACACGCAGAACAACCGTCACAGCGTTTCGGTCGCCGCGATAATGCTGGCGAGGCCAATGAGATGGCGCATTATGTCATTGTGGCCGATATGAAATCGCGTTCGGTGGCCGGGTTGGAAGAAGAAATTTTCACGATGGGGTCGGCCTGTTCCCTGATGCCGCAATTATGGCTGCTGACCTGCCCGCTGGGCATCAATGCGGTACGCAATACGCTGGTGCAGAAATTGGGTAAGCTGGACATGTTGTTCGTGGTCGATGCCACGCATGACAAAGCCGCCTGGTTTAATTTCGGCCCGGAGTCAGATGCCCGTATCCGCAAATTATGGACGCGGATCGGCGAGCCGCAAAAGGCCGCGTCTTAAAACCAGACTTTCAGAGGCGCTGTACCGTCACAGCTTTTTAAGCTGGCCGCGATAGCGCTGGCTGTTCTGCACATAATGGGCGGAGGACACTTTGATCGCGCTGCGTTCGGCATCGCTTAATGTCCGCACCGCTTTGGCCGGATTTCCGATGATCAGCGATCCGTCGGGAAATTCTTTTCCTTCTGTCACCAGCGCATTGGCGCCGACAATCGATTCACGCCCGATACGGCAGCGGTTGAGCAAGGTTGCGCCCATGCCGATCAGCGAATAATCGCCCACCGTGCAGCTATGCAGAATGACATTGTGACCGACCGTGACATGCGCCCCAACCGTGGTGGGCTGGCCCGGATCGGCATGCATAATGGAATTGTCCTGAATATTGCTGCCCTCGCCCACGGTCAGCCAATCGCTGTCGCCGCGCAGCACCGCGCCAAACCAGACGCTGGCATCCTTATGCAGGCGGACGCGGCCGATCACCGTTGCATTGGGGGCGATCCAATAGGCGTCATCGGCGGGGAGTTCGGGCTGAATATCATCGATAGAATAGATGGGCATGTGAGTTCCTTTGTTGCCGACAGGCTAGGAAATCTTCACAAACAATAAAAGACGCTGGGGATAATTATCGCTAGGCTTGGAATGTCACGGTGAGTCGTCGCGAGGCGTTCAAGTTGCCAGACAGCAAGCCAGCCCGAGTTTCATGGGTCCGCTGCCAAGGGGATAGACCTTTCTCCCCATTCCCCGAATTCGACTACCAGTCTGGCTGCGCAGTTTGGCGCGGCTCTCCGCCGGACAAAAATCTTCACCACTTAGTCGAGTCGTGTTTTGACCAGGAGCACCTATGGCCAAGCGTTCAGCGCGTCCCAAAAGCCGGGAACAGAATTATCGTGAAGGCAATGTCCATTCCTTATTTCCGGCTGGTGGATGGTCTCCACTCGCGGGCGAACAGCGTGACCGCAAATATGTAAAAAATATTCGGGCGATGAGCCCGTTGCAGCAGCAATTGATCGATGCGGTGGAGGAACGCGTGGTCGTGCTGGCGCTGGGGCCGGCGGGGACTGGCAAAACCTATCTGGCGATTGCCAAAGCGGTGGAGGCGCTGGAACAGGGGAAAGTTTCACGCATCGTTTTATCAAGGCCGGCGGTGGAGGCCGGTGAGAGTTTGGGATATTTGCCCGGCGATCTGCAGGATAAGCTCGCCCCCTATTTACGCCCGCTCTATGACGCGCTGACAGAGCGTCTGGGGACCAAGCGGCTGAAGGCCTTGATGGCGGAAGGTGTGATCGAGATTGCGCCCGTGGCCTATATGCGTGGGCGCACGCTGAATGATTGCTACATCGTGATCGACGAGGCCCAGAACTGTACCTATGGGCAATTGAAAATGATGCTGACACGGCTTGGCTGGCAATCCACCATGGTGCTGACGGGCGATCCGGATCAGACCGATCTTCTGCCCGGGCTTTCCGGGCTGGGGGACATCGCCAACAGGCTGGAAGCGGTGCCGGAGATTTCTGTCATCCGTCTGGGTGAGGCCGATATTGTGCGCCATCCGCTGGTGGCGGGCATGTTGACCGTTCTCTAATGCCCCGCCTTACAGGGCAAAGATGATCCGCAAGGAGATCAGGCCGATGACCAGACTCCAATAGGCGGCGACGGCGGCGGCCAGCCAGAACACGGTCATGCTGATGCGCTTTTCACGCACGGCTTTGTACTGGCTATGCAGCAGCATGGTGGGGCCTGCGACGATCATGATGCCTATATCCGCCAATTTGCGGGGGGCCTGACTTTGGCCACCACCAGACTGGCCACGATTAGTCTGGCTGTCCTCGCTCCTGCGGGACAGCAAGGCGTAGAGATTGGCTGTGATGCCGGACAGAATAAATCCGGTCGTCATGGCCAGAAAGATGACGTACAAACCGCGCAGCATCGGCTCAATACCAGTTCAATATAGGCTGGGACATGCAGGCTCTGTGCCTGATCCGGGCCGGAATTATGTGCCAGACAGGGGCAGTTTTGACGGGCCGGGCCGGCCGCGCCACCATATGCGGCATTGAAGTCACGGCCAGCAACAATCGACAGAAGCAGGGGTGGCTCTGGCTTGTGCCACCGTCGAACATGATATGAGCGAAAGCCAGCGCCGCAGGTGATGTTGGATCGGCGTTCAGGACACAGCCATGACGGACGCAACAAACGGCGATCAGGAGACGGTGCATCAGCGCTCGGGCTGGTTGTTGCCGCTGGCCGTGTTTGTGGTGACCGCGCTGATTTCAGGGGCGGTGCTGTATTATTATCTCGGCCCCAGACCTTCGGGTTTCGTGCGGGATACGCCCTCGCCTACGGCGTCGACCGATCTGGTGCAGCTTAGTGTGAATGGCACGGCGTTCAGTATACCGGCGAATTATCTTGTTTATCGTCGGGGGCAGGACGGCGGAGTGCAGAATGATATTTCGCTTTATGCGCTTTGGCCGGGCTGGAAGGGGTTTCAGCCGGCGCAGGCGCAGCTTTTCGCCAGCAATGCGCCCGAGGCCCGAACCATTTACATGCTGTTGCGGATCGACCGATTAAATCTGACCGAGGAAGATCGGCTGGAACGGATTTATATGGGCTATTTCAGCAATAGGCTGGGCGTGCCCGGGCCATATGGGCTGGTGCAATACAGCTTCACAGATGATTCCGGCTATAAAGGCGAGGATTTATTCGTGGGCGAGACGGCCCAAGGCATTGCTGTGTTCCGCTGTGTGAAATTCACTGCCGATGTGCCCAGCCCGAGCTGCCTACGGGATATGCCTTTGGTGCCGGGTGTGGCACTGAGTTATCGCTTCAAGCGGGCGCATCTGGCGCAATGGCAGGATATAAGTGCCGGTGTGCAAAAACTGGTGCAGGACTTTCTGGCGACTGAGCCAGCCGCCAGAAATGCGCAATAACCAGATACGCAATAACCAGAGATACGCAATTAAACGTAATAAGCCCGCTTTAGATTAAGACCGGCTGGTCGGCGCTTCCGGCAGATCCATTTCCAGAATGGCCATATTGAAGGCGTAGGAAATTTCGCCGTCTTCTTCATCGCGGAAGATCACGCCGATGAATTCGCCGTTGATATGCACCTCAACGGAATCATTCTGTTTGGGGCGCTCGACGATCGAGATCGTGTCGAGACGGAACAGATTGCGCAGATATTTTTCGATGCGCCAGATTTCGCTACGGGTCAAAGGATTGGTCCTGTGAAACTTGAGGTGAGTTGGGAATAACCGACTTGGGAGAGGTCAATTTGCATGGGTGCCGAAACGGGTCAAGATCAGGGCTGCCTGTTCCCGCGATGCAGACCATGATTAGCCGTTCCAGCCCGACTTATTACCATGCCGCCTTGCCTGTGCAGCCGCCTGAGGCGTCGCTGGAGGGCGATGTGCGGGCAGATGTCGTAATTCTGGGCGGCGGGTTTACGGGCCTGTCTGCGGCGCTCCAGGCGGCAGAGAGCGGGGCTTCGATTGTGGTGCTGGAGGCGGCGCGGATGGGCGGAGCGGCGTCGGGGCGCAATGGCGGGCAGATACATTCGGGGCATCGGCTATCGCAGGCCGTGCTGGAAAAATGGCTGGGGCGGCCCCATGCCCATGAATTGTGGGATCTGGCCGAGGCGGGCAAGGCGCGCCTGCGGGATCTGGTGGCGCGCCATGGCATCGACGGAGATCTGAAAAGCGGGCTGGTGATCGCGGCACATGATCAGGCGGCTTTGCGGAACCTGAAGGATGAGGTGGCACATCTGACGACCGCCTATGGCGCGCGCCATCTGCGGCTGTTGGGGGCGCAGGAGATTGCGGCGCTGCTGGGTTGTTCTGCCGGATTATATATGGGCGGGCTTTACGACGGGTCGGGCGGGCATGTGCAGCCCTTGGCGCTGACCATGGGGCTGGCGCGGGCGGCCCGAGCGGCGGGGGCGCGTTTGTTTGAGCACAGTCCTGCGCTGGCGATTGAGCAGCATGATGCGGGCGTGGTGGTGCGCTGTGCACAGGGCCGGGTTTTGGCGCGGCAGGCCATAGTGGCTTGTGATGCGCAGAGCGGCGGGATTTTGCCGGAGCTTGCGCCGTATATCGCGCAGATTGAAAGTTTCATCATCGCCACCGCACCACTCAGCGCCGCGCAGCAGGAGATGATTTTGCCGAGCGATGTCGCGGTCGCCGATACGCGCCATGTGCTGGATTATTATCGCAAGAGCAAGGATGGCAGATTGTTGTTTGCCGGGCGGGAGCGTTATTTCAGGCAACCCAAAGATATAGCCCGGTTGGTGCGCCCCCGCATGGCGCATGTATTTCCGGCCTTGCGCGATATTGCGATTGATTATGCCTGGAGCGGGACGGTGGGCATTACCCGCACACGGATGCCGCATTTCGGGCGATTGGGCCCGCATATTCTGTTCGGCCATGGCTATTCGGGCCATGGGGTGGCGCTGTCACTGATCGGCGGGCAGGTTCTGGCCGAAGCGGCGCTGGGCGATGAGCGGCGGTTTCAAAGTTTGGCGCGTGTACCGGCGCAGAGATTTCCCGGTGCTGCGTGGTTGCGCAAACCTTTGGTCAGCGCGGGCTTGTTGTGGTTCCGGCTGATGGACAGATTTTAAATCTGAAAATCGGTTTTAAATCTGAAAATCGGGGCCGACTTCATCGATCAACTGATTCATTTCCTGCGAGGGGTTTTTGCCGCCTGCGCAGCCGATCAGGCGGGCCGGGACGCCGACCGCCGTGCAGCCTGCCGGTACGCTTTTTAAAACGACCGAACCTGCGCCGATGCGAGAATATTCGCCCACTTCGATATTGCCGAGGATTTTCGCCCCGACAGAAATTAAAACGCCGCGACGGATTTTAGGATGGCGGTCGCCCATTTCCTTGCCCGTGCCGCCCAGCGTAACGCCATGCAGCATGGACACATCGTCTTCCACCACGGCGGTTTCGCCGATGACGACGCCGGTGGCGTGGTCGATCATGATGCCGCGACCCAGTCTGGCGGCGGGATGGATATCGACATCAAACAATTCGGAAATACGGCTTTGGAAGAACAGCGCCAAGGGGTGACGCTGCTGGGACCAGAGCCAATGGGCGATGCGATAGGATTGCAGGGACAAGAAGCCCTTATAGAAAAGGAAGGCATCGACATAGGCATTGCAGGCTGGGTCACGCTCATAGACCGCCGAGAGATCGGCGCGCATGGCCGCCCCGATCGAGGGATCGGCGCGCAGGGCTTCTTCGAAGATTTCCCGGACCAGCATGGGGCTGAGATCTTCACCGCCGATTTTTTTGGCGAGATGATAAGACAGCGCGCTTTCCAGCTTTTCGTGCTTCAGGATGGTCGCATGGACGAAGCTGCTAAGCGCAGGTTCTTTATCCGCAAGCGCCGTGGCTTCGCTGCGCAGGGTCGACCATAGCGGGTCGCATGTCGCTAGTTTTTCCTGAGGCTTGGCCATATTTCTTATCCTGAAGTGGATCGATCCTAGCAGAGAGAGGTGAATTTTCCTAATCTGCCAGCTGCATATCACTGGCGAGATATGTCATGACGGCCCTCTATACCAGCCCCCTGTCGTGTGATTATGACAGGCTTCCATTCCATTCAGTCTCAAAGGTGTGCCTTGGACTCTGAAACATCCGTTTTGAACCGCCCCTCCCCCAGCACGATGGACCTGCTTTTGAGCCGCCGCTCGGGCAGCGCCAAGCTGATGGCCGCCCCCGGTCCGGATCAGGCTCAACTTGACCAGATATTGGCCGCGGCGGCCCGCGTGCCTGATCATGGCAAATTGTTCCCATGGCGCTTTATCGTGATCGAGGGTGAAGCACAGGACCGCTTTGGTGCGGTGCTGGCCGATGCGCTGCCCGGTGATAAGGCCGATGAGCGCAACCGCGAAATCGAGCTGACGCGTTTCAAGCGCGCCCCCATAGTGGTGGCCGTGGTCAGCCGCATCACGCCGGATCATAAAATTCCGGTATGGGAACAGCAGCTATCTTCGGGGGCCGTCTGCATGAATATGCTTCTTGCGGCCCATACGCTTGGCTTTGTCGCCAATTGGCTGACCGAATGGTGCGCTTATGATCAGAAGGTGGCGGCGGCGCTTGGCTTGAAGGCGGATGAGCGTATTGCCGGTTTTGTCTATATCGGCACATCCAAGATCAAGCTGGAGGAGCGCCCGCGCCCGGATATGGCGCAGATCGTTTCGCGCTTCTGATTTGACAGCTTTTCTGATTTGAATGACAGACTTTTGAAACAGCCTCACAGCGATGCGGGGCTGTTTTTTTATGGGATACCGATCAGCTTGTGGGTTTGCAGGCTGAGCCGCCATTGCGGATGTTTCAGGCAATATGCCGTGGCGGCGGCGATATTGGCTGCCTGATCGGGGCCATCCATCGGTTGCAGAAAGAAATGCGCGAAATCCATATTGGCGAAACGTTCGGGCATGGCGCGGCTTTGCGGATAGACCAGTTTCAATTCATTGCCGCGTATCTGCACGACAGGCGCATCGCTTTTGGGGCTGACACAAATCCATTCAATGCCAGCGGGAGCTATTTGCGTGCCATTGGTTTCGACACCGATTTCAAAACTGCGTTCATGCAGCGCGCGGATCAGCGCATCGTCAAGTTGCAGCAATGGCTCGCCGCCGGTGCAGACGACATAGGGTTGCGCCCGCTGCGCCTTAGGCCAATGGGCCGTCACGGCATCGGCCAGGCTTTTGGCATCGGGAAATTTTCCGCCGCCGGGGCCATCGGTACCGACGAAGTCGGTGTCGCAGAACTGGCAGGTGGCATCAAGGCGATCACGTTCCAGCCCGGACCACAGAT
>CAZOJG010000001.1:63837-80808 GCA_964580115.1 uncultured Rhizobium sp. | reverse complement strand
CACAGATTGCAGCCCGCGAAGCGCAGAAAAACAGCGGCGCGGCCTGTATGGGCGCCTTCGCCTTGCAGCGTGTAATAGATTTCCTTGACCGCGTAGCTCATGGCGCCAGATAGCCCGCATAGCCACGGGCGCGCAAATCGCAGGCCGGGCATGTGCCGCAGCCCCTGCCCCAGTCATGCTGTTGTGCTGTATCGCCCAGATAGCAGGTCACTGTATCGCGAATGAGCAGGTCGATCAGTTTTTGGCCGCCTAAATCTTTGGCGAGGCGCCAGCTTTGCGCCTTGTCCAGCCACATCAGCGGCGTGTGCAGGACGAGATCGCTTTCCATGCCGAGATTGAGCGCGGTCTGCATCGCCTTGATCGTGTCATCGCGGCAATCGGGATAGCCGGAATAATCGGTTTCGCACATGCCGCCGATAATATGGCGGCAATCACGGCGATAGGCCAAGGCGGCTGCCACGGTGAGAAATAGCAGATTGCGCCCCGGCACGAATGTGTTGGGCAATCCATGATCGCCCATTTCGATCTGTTTTTCTTCGGTCAGCGCGCTGCCGCCGATTTGGGCCAGAACATCGAGCTGTAGCAGATGATCCGTACCAAGACGATCTGCCCATTGGGGGAAAATATGAAGAAAGCCATCGCGGATTTTGGGCCGCGCATCCAGTTCGACTGCATGACGCTGGCCATAGTGAAAGCCCAGCGTTTCGACATGGCGAAAACGCGACAGCGCCCAGGCCAGGCAGGTGGTGGAATCCTGTCCGCCGGAAAACAGCACAAGGGCATGGTCATCACGCATGAAAAAGCCATACGGCATTTCAGGGCGTAAAGGGAATGGGATTTAGCCTGCTGCGGCCAGACGCGGCGGTTGGGGCGGGGATTTAAGGCGGGAGGCCGGTAGATCGATATGGACCGAGGTGCCACAACCTTCGGCGCTTTCCACCACCAGCCTGCCGCCATGCAGTTCCACCAGCGCCTTGGCAATGGGCAGGCCGAGGCCTGCGCCCTCATAGCGGCGGGACAGCGTATTATCGATCTGCTGGAAGGGTTGCAGAGCACCCGCGATTTTTTCGGGCGACATGCCGATGCCCGTATCCACCACCGAGATACGCAAGGCCCTGTTCAGAACAAGATGGGCGGTGACGGTGACGTTGCCATGGTCGGGTGTGAATTTCAGGGCATTGGAGAGCAGATTGGCCAGCGCCTGTGTGAGCCGCCGGGGATCGACATTCAAGAAGGGAATATTGGGTTGCAGCTCGACATGGATATGACAGCGTTCATCGATATTTTGTTTGGCGCTATGCACCGCTTCATCGATGATAATGCTGAGGGGCATGTCCTGACTGTCCAGCGTCAGCGCGCCGCCTTCAAGACGGGCGACATCCAGCAGGTCATTGATAATCGCAAGCAGGCGTGAGCCGCTGTCATGGATATCCTGCGCATAGCCGCGATAAGACGGATTGCCTATTGGGCCAAGGATTTCATCTTTCAGAAGCTCTGAAAAACCCAGCACCGCATTGAGCGGCGTTTTGAGTTCATGACTCATGGCGGCGAGAAAGGCGCTTTGGGCGCGATTGGCGTCTTCGCTTTCCTGCAGGGCGCGGCGCAGGGCGTTTTGGGCTTCGATTTTGGGCGTGACGTCTTCGACCGTGCCTTCATAGAAAACAAGTTTTCCGGTCCAGTCGCGCACGGCGCGGGCATTTTCGGAAATCCAGATCACCTTGCCGTCATGGCGGCAAATCTGTGAGACGAAATCTTTCACCGAGTCATGGGTCAGCATGAGGCGGCCAAAGTCTTCGCGGCGTTTGGGATCGATATAAAGCTGGCCGCCAATATCGGTGAGGCGGATCATCAATTCTTCGGGGTCTTTAAAACCGTAAATCCGTGCGAGGGCCGGATTGGCGTCGAGATAGCGGCCTTCGGGTGTGGAGCGGAAAATGCCTTCGAGGGCGTGATCGAAAAAGGCGCGATAGGTGCGTTCCGCCGCCGTTATGCGGGTGCCGCTGCCTTTGGACGTGCGCAGGAGCAGGAAAAGGACGCAGCCCAGCAGACCAAGCAGAACAAAGCCCGCGCCGATCTGACGTTCATAGCCCCCGACACCGGTGAAGAATAAACCAAGGCCGGAGAGGAAGGCCAACAGCCCGAGCAGCAGCACGGGTTCACCGCCTCTGCTGCGTCCGGGCAAAAAGCCACCACTCGCCACCATTGTCTCGCCAAAACTGGGCTTCGAAGAGTCAGGACTAGTGGATAATGGCTAATACTATATTGACACACCGCACAAAAACTCAGGATTTGCGGGGGTTCTTACCACCAACGGTCCAGCCTTATGGGGCGCAGCAGCCTCGGGCGGGCGAATTCAGTCAGCCTGTTGGTGACGCGTCGGTGGAAGCTGTTGCGGGGAAAAGCTTTGCCCGTGTTGCTGTGGCCCAGCCTATCTATGCCTTCTATTCCGGAATCCATATCGGTCAGCAGGGTGATGGCCTCATGGATTGTATCGACCGGATAGATGTTGAACACGGCGCGGCGGGCGGCCTCGGCAATGTCATCCTTCAGCATGAGATTGACCACATTGGCGCGCGGGATGATGACGCCATGGCCCGGTTTCAGGCCGCGCTGGACGCATATGTCGAAATAGCCTTCGATCTTGTGATTGAGGCTGCCGATGGGCAGCAGGCGGCCATGTTGATCCATCGCGCCGGTGACGGCCAGATCCTGCCGCAGGGGAATATCGGCAATGGCGGAAAGCAGGGCCAGTACTTCGGCACTATGGGCGCTGTCGCCATCTATCGGGCCGCTACATTGTTCATAGGCCAGGCTGGCCAGCAGAGAGAGTGGCACATGCGGGGCGTATAATTTGGTCAGGAAGGCCGCCAGACTTTGCGCGCCGCGCTGTTGGGTGGAGCCGGCGCTGATATTGCGGACAATATCCACCACCCTGCCCTGCCCCGGCCCGACACTGGCGGTGATGCGTGTGGGCACGCCATAGAGATTGCCCGCGCGCCCAGAAGTGGTGAGCGCATTGATCTGGCCGATTTGTTTGCCTTCGGTCTCGAGATAAATCAGGCGGCGGTGAAACAGATCATGGTCCTGACTTTTGGGCCGCGCATGATGCCCTTCGCGGGCGAGAAGCGCCTGTTCAATATCCCAATCGCTGATCAGCAGGCGATTGGCGCTGGCGGCACGGCTATCGGCCTCGCGGATGAGATCATGCAGGCGGGCGATGCGCAGGCTGATGCGGCTGGCATCGCCGGACAGACGGGATGCTTCATCCAGCAGGCGGGCCGCACCGCCGCGATCCAGGTGGCGCAGGCGATCCCGGCGGATGCGCACGGCAAGATTGCTGAGAAGCGCAAGGCCATTGGCTTCGCTGCGTTCGGTGCTGGCGGCGAAATCGACCTGAATTTTAAACAGGCTTGTGAAATCCGGGTCCTGGCGTTGCAGCTTTTCAAACATCCAGGCTTCACCGAACAGCACCAGCTTGACCTGCAAAGGAATGGGTTCCGGCATTAGAGCGGGCGCTGGATCGCTTTGGCGGTATTCGTGCAGGCTCTCTAAGCGTATCAGATCGTCGCGCATGGTGCGTTTGAGGGCGGACCATGCTGCTTCCTGTTGCAGCAAATCCAGCGCTTCGATCAGCAGAAAACCGCCATTGGCCTGATGCAGGGCGCCGGGCCGAATATCGCGGACATCGCCATGATGGCTGGTGAGCTTGCCCAGCAGGCGGGACAGGCTGGGCAGACTGAGATTGACCAGTGGCGCGCCGGATATAGCCTGACCACCGGCGATCAGATTAACCTGATAGGGCTGCAAAGACAGAGATTTCAGATCACGCTGATATTTGGCCACCGCCAGCCAATCCGAGAGCTGCGCCATGAGATGCTGCACGACCCGATCGAGATAGAGCCGCAAGGCCGGGTTTGCGCCATGGATTTGATAGAGTTTGCGCAAGGGCTCACGCAGGCAGGTTTTGGCCAGCAGGCGTTCCTGTTGATGCTGCAGCCTATCAAGGCGCGCTTTCTTCTCCCGCAAACTGGCCTGCATCTCGGCCAGAGCGCTTTTCAGATTTGATTTTTCTATTTGGATATGGGCGGCGCGTTCCATCAGGCGCAGCGCGGATTCTGCCTGACGGCGATAGGCTTGGCTTGTATCGCGCAGGAATTTTTTGTGGTCAGGCAGAGACAGGGCGTGGCGCAAGGCGGGCAACAGGCCGCCGATCATCTGAACCATGGCGTCTTTGAAGGCCGCGCCTTCGCCGCTGGGAAAACGCAATGCTTTGGGTTTCAGCGGATCGTCGAAATTGTGCAGATAGCACCAATCATCGGCAGGCGGGCTGGTATAGGCCAGCTTTTCCAGCGCGGCGTGCACGGCGCGATGTTTGCCCGTTCCCTTGGCACCGATGACATGAAGATTATAACCGGGTTGTTGAAGCGTTGCGCCGAAGGTTAAGGCTTCCATAGCAAGGCTCTGCCCGGCTGGTTTTTCCGACTCGGTCAATTCCGCGGTCGAATGGAAGGGCAGCCGAGCCGGATCGGTTTTGAGGCGGAAATGATCCACCATCAAAGGCTTTACGGCCATAGGATACCCAATGCCGGAGCTTACCCGGCCCCGTTCCTTTTGCTTAACAACTGGATTGGGATTTTATCTATAAGTCCGCAACAGGCCATAGATTCAGCGATTAACTTGCCATTAAGGTAAATTGTATGGGTATCACATGACCAAAATGAAACAGATTGCGCCGCGCGCCTGGCAGCGCATGCTCAGTGGGCGGCGATTGGACCTGCTAGACCCATCGCCACTGGATATTGAGATCGCGGATATTGCCCATGGGCTTGCCCGTGTCGCCCGCTGGAATGGCCAGACCAAGGGCGAACATGCTTTTTCTGTCGCGCAGCACTGCATTCTGGTGGAGCGATTCGTCCATGAATTGTCGCCGCGGGCGGATCGCGCGATCCGGCTGATGGCGCTGCTGCATGATGCATCGGAATATGTGGTGGGGGACCTGATCAGCCCGTTCAAAGCGGCGGTGGGGCTGGATTACAAGGATTTTGAACTACGTCTTCTATCCGCCATTTACATGCGTTTTGGATTGCCGGCGCAGGCATCGGAGGCTGTTCTGAAACTCATTAAAAAGGCCGATCAACTGGCCGCCTATCATGAGGCAACCCAGCTTGCGGGCTTTGAAAAAGACGAAGCGCGCAAGATTTTTGGCGCGCCACCGGCTATGCTGCGCGTACCGCGGCTTCTAGCGCTGCCACCATCTGAGGCGCAGCAGAATTTTCTTACGCGGTTCCAGCGTCTGAAACTTTGACTTCTGGCATAACCTGATAGATTTCCACCTATGCCCAAAGTGATCATCACGCCGCTGAACAGACTTGAGCAAGTCTTACGCGATTATCAGCCGTCTCATCTTGTCAGCTTGCTCTCGCCTGAACAGGTGATCGCGGCACCGGTGGATATGCCGGGGCTTCAGCATTTGCGACTGGCTATCCCGGGGGATGAGCACGACATTACGCTGGATGAAAAGGCGATGACTGACCTTCTGGATTTTGTCCGGCTTTGGGGCGCGTTTGAACCGATCATGTTGCAGTGTTCGGATGGAATCAGCCGATCCATGGCGGCGGCTTTTATCCTGATGTGCGATCGGCTGGATCATGTGCAGGAAAAGCATATTGCGGCGGCGATCGAGATGCGGGCACCGCATGGCCGGGCCAATCGGCTTATGGTGCAAATAGCGGATGATCTGTTGGGCCGCCAGGGCCGGATGAATGAGGCGATGGCGGCGATGGGGGCCAAGGCGGGGGCGAGTGCGGAGGCCGATAGAGATATGGTTGTGCAGATCCCGCTGGCTTTCGGGCTGCAATGAAAAAAAACCGGCCTTCAGCACTCATCACGGGCCATATCAATAGTGGGCATATCAATACTGGTCATGCCGTCAGTATTGGGCTGAGTGCCGCCATTGTGTCTGTGGTGGAAGAGCGGCCACGGGTTTTATCGGTACGCCGCCCCAAGAAAGATCTGAGCGACGGCGCGGCGGATTTAACGGAGGCCCTGCCCTTTGGGCCTTTTGATCCATTGCATCACCGCACGCTGGAGAGCGGCTTGCGGAGCTGGGTGGGTGAACAGACGTCGCTGGATCTGGGTTATGTGGAACAGCTTTATACATTCGGCGATCGTGGGCGGCATTTGCCGGAAGAAGGCGAAGGGCCGCGTGTTGTGTCGGTGGGCTATCTGGCCCTGACGCGGGGGGATCCTAAGACACCTGATACGCAATGGAGCGACTGGTACCGCTTTTTCCCCTGGGAAGATTGGCGCGATGAGAAACCACGCATTATCGATGCGGTGATCCTGCCTGCGCTGAAAAGTTTTATTCGCGGCGCCAAAGGTGCGGTGGCGGAACAGCGTCGTGATCGGGCGCGATTATGTTTCGGGCTGGATGGGCTGCGCTGGGACGAGGAAAAGGTTCTGGAACGCTATGAACTGCTTTATGAGGCGGGCCTGGTGGAAGAGAGCACCCGCGATGGCCGGGCGCGCAGGCCTGTGCACGGCGTTCTGGATGCGCCTATGCTGTTTGACCATCGCCGCATTCTGGCCACGGCTATCGCGCGTTTGCGCGGCAAGATGAAATATCGGCCGGTGGTTTTTGAATTAATGCCGCCGACTTTTACGCTGTTGGAATTACAGCGCAGTGTGGAAGCGATTTCCGGCATCCGGTTGCATAAGCAGAATTTTCGCAGGCTGGTGGAGGAACAAGGGCTGGTGGAAGGCACCGGCCAGACCGGGCTTGCCACGCGCGGGCGGCCGCCGGAGCTGTTTCGCTTTCGCCGGGATGTTCTGCATGAGCGCCCTGCCCCGGGGTTTCGGTTGGGGATGCGCGGGCGCGCCTAGCAATCAATATATGGAAAAGAAAACGCGCGCCGGACATGAATCCGGCGCGCGTTTTTTATCCCGACGGGACGTATCAGAGCAGGCGGGAAATATTGTCGAGCGAGCTGTTCTCGATCGTGCCGCCGCGATGACGTTCCACCAGAGAAGACCCGGTATTCCCGAAATAGAATTTCACGCCGACCATCAGCGTATGGGCTGCGCCGAACGGGCCGCTCAGGTCCGTATAGGTGTAACCACCGAAGATCGAAACGGGCATGTCTTGCGACACCAGATATTCCGCACGGATCGAAAAATTGAGCAGCTCTGTCGACTTGTTGATGTCCACATAGCTGACGCCGCCGGTCACGGCGAAATCAGGATCGATATAGCCAGTCGCAAAAGCAGCGAGATTCCAGCCGCTGCTGTCGCCGCTGAAGCCGCCGCCGGACGCGCCGATCGTGAAGGCATCATCCAGATAAAATTCGCCGAAACCTTCAAAGTTGAAGAGTTCAGCACGCATGCCGGGGGCCGCGGCATTGGTGTAATGCACTTTGATGCCACCGCGGGTTTCGTCACCTGCATAGAACAAGGCGCCGCCGAAATTATAGATGTCGGCATCAAAAAAGCTGTCGAGCCGGTTGTAACCGACATCGACCTGCAGATTCACGCCATCAGCATCGAGACCGAATACGCCCGAACCACCAATGCCCCAGAGATTGATATTGTCTACGCCAGCCAGCGTGGGATCGACATGGCTATATTGGCCCGTCAGCGTGCCCGCGAAATCAAGCTCTTCGGCCATCACAGGCGTTGCAGCGAACAGGGCAATGACTGAAATCGAACCCATCAATTTCGTGAAATGATTCACGTTAGAATCTCCATTTTTTATAAATTTGAGTCGCTCAAAATATTGCGAGCGGAGGTTCCATAAGCGCAGAGCTAATATTAGTCGATGAAATTTGTTCCCTATTGTGCTGAAAATTCTGGCATGTGCTCGGAAAAGCACTCTTTGCATTGGCTCTGCACGAATAAGGATTTGATATTCGAAAATCAGGTATTTGTATTTTCAATAACATGCATAAAAGAAAACGCGCGCCTGACCGGGTCTGGCGCGCGTCATCATTTAGAGGCGTAAAGACTTAGTAGATGTTTTTCGCATTGAGGCCCAGAACCGGGGCCACGCCATTGCGATGATGTTCAACCAGCGACGAGCCGGAATTGCCCATGAAGAATTTCACGCCGACGAAGAATGTATTGGCGTTACCGGCACCAGCCGAATAGCGCGAATGGGTGTAGCCAGCGAAAAGAGCGGCCGGGAAATCTTGCGACACAAGGAATTCGCCGGTGATGCTGTAATTGGTCGTGCTCAAGGCAGAGTCGATTTTGATATGGTCGATCGAGCCGTTCAGGGCGAAGTCAGGATCGATATAGCCCGTGACGCCGCCGCCGACGAAGAAGCCGTCAAAATCACCTGCGAAGCCGCCGCCGCGAATGCCGACCGTGAACATGTCATCGACATAGAAATCGCCAAAGACGCCATAATTGAAGGCATCCAGCTTGCCCGCCACTGAATCAAGCAGGGCGTAATTTACATTGACGCCGAGACGGCCTTCAGCGCCCGCCCAGAACAGCGAACCACCGAAATTCCAGACATCGGAATCGCCAAAATCGGTATCGACCGTATTATAGCTGCCATCGAGCTGCAGATTGACGCTGTCCATGATGCCGAAAGCACCCGAAACGCCAACGCCCCAGACATTGACATTATCGACGAAGGCGCTCGACGGATCGATATGGGCATATTGGCCGGTCAGCGCGCCCGCGAAATCCAATTCTTCAGCTAGGGCAGGTGTGGCTGCAAATAAGGCGAGAACCGAGATGGAGCCCATCAGTTTCGTGAAATGGTTCACGTAAAATCTCCCTGAAAATATTTTCAATGCTCAAAATATCGCGAGCCGGAACTTGATAATGCGCGTCCCGCGTCTCGTCGATGGATTTTTGTGCAGTCAAATCTGAATGTTCCCCCCTGTGTTATAAACACAACGAAACTGAGCGGGGTTCATTTATAAGCGTAGGAGATACAGGGGCTTAATAATAATTATTCGTGAGTGAAGTGATTTTTGTGGATGTTATGCCGCCTAAAAAAAAAGCTGCGCGCCCCCAATAGAGACGCGCAGCCTTCACGATAGAGAAGATATCTTATCCTAAATCTTCGTCAGGGATGATGATGAAGGTCGGATAAGAGAAGTTCACAGCATTATAGATGCCGAACAGCTCATTATCCTGATTGGCCTGAACCGCACCCAAGCGATGACGTTCGATCAGCGACGAACCGGCATCGTTGAAATAGATGCGCAGGCCGACTTTGAACGCATGGGCATTGGACCAGCCATTGGTCAGGGTTGTGTAGCTGTAGCCAGCGAAGCCCGAGATCGGGAATTCGCGGTCGAACAGATATTCACCGCTCAGGCCGAGGCTTGTGCCATTGGCGAAATGGCTGATCTGGGCATGGGTGACGTCAGCCTTCAGGGCCAGGTCTTCCATCAGATAGATGGCGCCGTTCAGGCCGATGTTCCAACCATGCACGTCACCAGCATAGGCACCCGCACGGGCACCCAGGGTGATCTCACCCATGAACAATTCGCCGAACGCACCATAGGTGACGGTTTCGCCGATGTCGGAGAAGCTGGTATATTTCGCGTTCACGCCAGCGCGATATTCATCGCTGTTGAAGAAGGCTGTGCCGCCGATTTTCCAGACATCGCTATTCGTCCAGCCAAACGGGTAATCAACACGGTCATAGCCAGCATCAAGCTGAATATTGAGATCTTCATAGATGCCAGCTTTCACCGCACCATTGAAGCCATATTGCGAGACGCTTTTGGTGCCGGAGTCCGTGGGGCTCACATTTGTGTAGCTGCCATCCAGAAAGCCGGCATATTCGATGTCGCCAGCCAGAGCCGGCGTAACTGCAAGAAGCGCCATCACTGAAGACGCGCCAAGGAATTTTGTGAAAGAAGTCAACGCATTTACTCCTGTTATATCCACCATAAAGATGGCTGCCATCCCTATACGCGATTGATTGACCAATGAAACATAAGTCTTTGTATTGCGTGATCTATTCTTAAAAAGTGTGGTATTACTGCAACCATGAATTGCGGCGGAAATAAGATAAAGGCCGCAGCCCATAAGAGCGCGGCCTTTATCCCGAATAGAGCCCGTATGGGCCTTATCTTATTGGTAGATGATGTTGCTGACGCCGTAGTTCGACAGCGCGCCAACAGTACCGGTGCGATGATGTTCAACCAGCGTCGTGGCATTGCTGTTCATGAAGAAACGCAGGCCCAGGAAAAAGGTTTTCTGGTTTCCTGCGTAATTCGTGAACTGCGTGTAGCTGTAGCCTGCAAAGAAGGAGATCGGCAGATCGTCCGACACCAGATATTCGCCCTGCAGCGTATAGATTGTATCATGCGCGATCCTGTTGATCTGGGCATGGTCGACTGAACCTGTGAAGGACAGATTCGGCAGCGCATAACCTGTGAGATTTGCGCCGAAATAGTGGCCATCTAATTTGCCCGAGAACATGCCGGCCTTGGCACCGACCGTCAGATAGTCAGCCGCAAAATATTCGCCGAACAGGCCATAATTATACTGGCCATAACTGTCCCAAGTATTACTGGCTTCGCTCCAGCCGAAATTGGCGCCGACACGGCCAAAGCTTTCGGTATAGAGAACAGAACCGCCAAGGTTCCATTGATCCGTGTCAAATGAGCGTGTTTCAGTTGCCACATATCCGGCATTGAGCTGGAGGCTGAACCCGTCGCCCAGACCGAGGATGGCCTGGCCGTCGAGGTTCCATTGATTCAAGCTTTGACTGACAGAGGGATTCACGTTGGAATATTTGCCCGTCAGGGTTCCTGCGAAATCCAGATTATCAGCCAGGGCTGGGGCCGCGCTCACCGTGGCGATGACGGCGGCGCTCAGAAGCGATTTATAAGACACGTATATCTCCGTTTTACAGGCCCCTACACAACACAAGCAGGACCTTTGATGGGCGCGTCTAATCCTGCTAAATGCATATGTCGATTGATTAATCAGTAAGTTCCATTGATTGAGAAACGACCGTTGCCAATGTGCAACGCTGTGACTATTCGCGCCGCTGTCCACCCAGACTGAGACCATATCTGCGACGGGATAAGGTCTTGACGCCTTGCGCGGCCTGTATAGGATTTTTTTGCAACCGGCCCTTCTCGGCCGGGTTTTTTGCCCTATATATATACTCGAATTGAGCATAAAGGATGCAAGCGATGGGGACCCTGCTCAACCAAACCGGTCACCTGCATGGACGCGATCTGCCTTACACGCCCGAAGTGGCGCGTGAGACGACGGCGCTCTATGCCAAGCTCGCCCATGTCATTCCGCAAATCGAATGGCCGGTTCATGCGCCCTATATCAGCGCCATCAATGCGCTGAAAAAGGAAAAGAACGCAGTTATCCTGGCGCATAATTATATGACGCCCGAAATCTTTCACACGGTGGCTGATTTTGTCGGGGACTCGCTGGCGCTGGCGCGTGAAGCGGCCAAGACAGATGCCACTGTGATTGTGCAGGCCGGTGTGCATTTCATGGCGGAGACATCGAAAATTCTCTCGCCCGAGAAAACCGTGCTGATCCCCAGCCTTGAAGCCGGATGTTCGCTCGCCGCCTCGATCACAGGGCCGGATGTGCGTTTGCTGAAAGAGAAATATCCGGGCCTGCCAGTGATCACCTATGTCAATACATCCGCGGATGTGAAGGCGGAAAGCGATGTCTGCTGCACCTCATCCAATGCTGTGGCGGTGGTGGAGGAAATGGCGCGCGAATGGGGCGTGGATACGGTGATCATGATCCCCGATGAATATCTGGCTCAGAATGTCGCCAATCAGACCAATATCAAAGTGATCACGTGGAAAGGTCATTGCGAAGTGCATGAGCGTTTCACAGCTGCGGAAATTCGTGCCTATCGTGAGGCCAATCCCGGTGTGATCGTGCTGGCGCATCCGGAATGCCCGCCGGAAGTTGTGGCGGAAGCGGATTTCGCGGGGTCGACCTCAGCGATGATTGGTTATGTCGATCAGAAGCGGCCAAAGCGGGTTGTCATGGTCACCGAATGTTCGATGAGTGACAATGTGGCGGTGCAATTTCCCGATGTGGATTTTGTGCGGCCCTGCAATTTGTGCCCGCATATGAAAACCATCACCCTGCCCCAGCTTCTGCATGCGCTGGAAACCATGACCCATGAAGTCACGGTGGACCCGGTCGTGGCGGATCGCGCCAGGGCGGCGGTGGAGCGGATGCTGGCGGTGAAACTGCCCGTGCCTAAAGCAGCCTGATCACACCTCTAACCGAGACATCGCCATGAGCCATCGGGCCGATACCGTCATTGAAGCGCCCGGCGCGCTTATACTGGGCGCGGGCGTGGCGGGGCTGTTCACGGCGCTGAAGCTGGCACCCTTCCCGGCCATGGTGCTGACCGGCTCTCGCCCTGGCATTTCGGGCAGCAGCGCCTGGGCGCAGGGCGGCATTGCTGCCGCCATGGGCGTTGATGACAGTCCGGAGGCCCATGCCGCCGATACGCTGGCCGCTGGGGCGGGCCTGTGTGACCCCGCCATAGCCGCTTTGGTGGCGACGGAGGCACCGACACGGATTGAAGACTTGATCCGGCTGGGAGCCCCGTTTGACCGTATGGCGGACGGATCGCTGGCGCTGGGGCGCGAGGCGGCGCATTCCGCCCAGCGGATTGTGCATGTGAAGGGCGACCGGGCTGGTGCGGAGGTGACCCGCATTCTGGCCGAACAGGCCGCCGCGACGCCCTCCATCCAATTGCTGGACGGGTTTCATGCGCTGGAACTGGCGATGGAGAATGGCCGGGTCAGCGGTTTATTCTGCCGCTATGGCAGCGGCGCGCAGGCGCGGCTGATTTTGTTCAAGGCGCAGGCGATTATTTTTGCCACGGGCGGATTGGGCGCGCTCTATGCGGTGACCACCAATCCGCTGGAAGCGCGTGGCGAGGGTTTGGGCATGGCGGCGCGCGCCGGCGCGGTGATCGCCGATGCCGAATTCGTGCAATTCCACCCGACCGCGATTGATATCGGCCGCGATCCCGCGCCACTGGCGACCGAGGCTCTGCGTGGTGAAGGCGCTTTGCTCGTGAATGAATTGGGGGATCGCTTTATGCCCGCGATTCATCCCGATGCGGAACTGGGCCCGCGTGATGTGGTGGCGCGCGCCATTCATCGCCAGATCGCGGCGGGGCATAAAGTATTTCTGGATTGCCGCGCGGCGCTGGGCACAGCGTTTGAAGCGCGTTTCCCGACTGTCTATGCGACCTGCGCCAGCGCCGGGATTGACCCTGTTGTCGGGCTGATCCCGGTGGCACCGGCGGCGCATTATCATATGGGCGGTATCCATTGCGATGCGCAGGGGCGCTCGACACTGGAGGGTTTATGGGCTGTGGGCGAATGCGCGGCCACGGGTTTGCATGGGGCCAATCGCCTGGCATCCAATTCACTGCTTGAAGCGCTGGTCTTTGGCGCGCGTGCGGCGGAGGATGTGAAACAGGCCATTCATCCGCAAAAGGCGGCGGGCGAGCCGCCTGCGCCTTCGGCCTTTACCGCCATGCCGCCGCCGGATTTGCTGCGTTTGAGCATGAGCAATCTGGTGGGGTTGGAGCGCGATGAGGCGGGTCTGCGCGATGCGCTGGCGAAGATCACATTGATTGAACGCGCCGGCGCACATGAACCGGCTTTGCTGAACATGACCGCCAGTGCGAAACTGGTGATCATTGGGGCGTTGACGCGGCAGGAAAGCCGTGGCGGCCATTTCCGCAGTGATTTTCCGCAGACCACGCCTTTGAGCAAGCGCAGTTTCAGCACCCTGAAACAGGCGGAAAATCTGGCTCAGACCTTTCCCGCCACGACAAAACAGATCGCCCAATCATGAACACTGCCCTGCCCCATACCCGCCCGCCGCATGCGCTTCTGTTGGAGCCGATTGTGCGCCATGCGCTGGAAGAAGATCTGGGGCGCGCGGGCGATATTACCAGCGACCTGACCATTGCGGCCGATACGCATATAGAGGCGCGCCTGGCGACACGTCAGGATGGCGTGATCGCAGGGCTGATTGCGGCAGAATGTGCGTTTCGGCTGATCGATCCGCGTTTGAAATTTGATGTTCAAACGCCCGATGGATCACGCGCCCGAAAGGGCGATGTGCTGGCCACGATCACCGGGGCGGCGCGCAGTATTTTATCGGCAGAACGTGTGGCGTTGAATTTCACCACGCATCTTTCGGGTGTGGCGAGTGTGACCCGCAGCTTTGTGGATGCCGTGGACGGCACAAAAGCGCGTATCACCTGCACACGCAAAACATTACCGGGCCTGCGTTTGGTGCAGAAATATGCCGTGCGTTGCGGCGGCGGATTTAATCACCGCTTCGGTCTGGATGATGCGGTGTTGATCAAAGACAATCATATCGCCGCTGCCGGTGGGATTGCGCAGGTTCTGGCCGGCGTTCGTGCCGGACTTGGCCATATGGCGAAGATCGAAATCGAAGTGGATACGATTGCCCAATTGGAAGAAGCCTTGCAGCACAAGGTGGATGTGATCCTGCTGGATAATATGGCCAGTGATGCGTTGAAACAGGCCGTCGCAATTACGCAGGGCCGCGCGGTGTTGGAAGCATCCGGCAATGTGACCCTGCACACGGTGCGCGAAATTGCTGATTGCGGCGTGGATTATATTTCATCAGGCGCGCTCACACATTCAGCGCCGAATCTGGATATCGGGTTGGACTTCTGAATACGATGCGTTAGCTACGCTTATTGCGGGGCAGTTCGCGATAGAAGATATGATTGCCGATCTGAATGGTGCGGTGCAATTGATCCGCCCAGTTTGGCTGCACCGAGATGGCATGGAAATGTGTGGCCCGGTTGGTGAGGCCCTTCATGCGTTCCGCGCCAGTGAGGATTTGGGCCGCCAGCATTTGCGCCGATTTCCAGGCTTTGCGGTTCTTGGCTTTTTTCATGTCGCCATTGCAGGCAAAGGAAAATTGGCAGCCTTTATTATTGCTGCCCTGATAGACAACCCCACAGATCGAGCCGGGATAATTCTTTTCGCCAAGGCGGTGGAAAATGACTTCGGCAATGGCTTTTTGGCCGCTTTCGCCTTCGCCGCGCGCTTCAAAATAGAGCGCTTCAGAGAGGCAGCGATGTTCGGAAATGAGCTGGGCTGTGGCGGAATCCAGAATGAAGCCGTCTTCGACGGAGGCTTCTTCCTGCGGCGCCTGCGCGACGACGGTTTGTTCAATAGCTACCGGCGCGAGTAATGGCCGATCCATGATCGTGGCACCTGCTACGCCGCCAATCACAATCGCAACCAGTGCTACGGCACCGGCCATGATGCGATCTGCGCGCCAGAGCGTTTCGATCATTTTTGTCGACATTCTTTTTAACTCGTTAGCCTTGCAGAAAATTCGTTTTCAATTGTGTGAGCGCTCAATTTTACGAGCACCAAATGCGTAAGCTGTGTTTGCGCAAAACATTTAGTCCAACACTAAGTCTTGTTTAAAACAGAGCTCTCTTCTCCTACCGCATCTCTCATCAGCAACTACGAAGCTAGAAGGACTTCTCTAACTCGTTAACGCGTGTGGCTCTGAGCCACCCAGCGTGGGCAGGTTTTTGCCAGTGGACGTTCTGATCGTCAACGAGAATCAGCACCATGCATGACGGGGCGTCATAAAGCATGTAAAATCCAGCATTTCTGCGGCTATTCTTTGTACGGATTAATCTTTATCCGGCCCATTTTCGAGCGCTGCTTGTGCGGCAGCTAGTCGCGCTACGGGCACACGGAAGGGTGAACAGGACACATAATCGAGTCGCGACTCATGACAGAAGCGGATGGAATCCGGGTCGCCACCATGTTCCCCGCAAATGCCGAGCTTCAGATTGGGGCGTGTTTTGCGCCCTCTTTCCGCCGCAATTTGCACAAGCTCGCCCACGCCTTCCTGATCGATGCTGATAAAGGGATCGCGCGTGATGATGCCTTTGTTCAAATATTCAGTGAGGAATGTGCCGGCATCGTCGCGACTGACGCCCAGCGTTGTTTGCGTCAGATCATTCGTACCGAAGGAGAAAAATTCCGCTGTTTGCGCAATGTCCGCGGCGCGTAAAGCAGCGCGCGGCAATTCAATCATTGTCCCGATGAGATAGCTGGGTACGCGGCCGCGCTCAGCCTTCACCAGCTCGGAAACCGTTGTAATACGGGCTTTTAAGGCATCCAGCTCGGCTTTGAAGCCAACTAGCGGGATCATGATTTCAAGCTGTACCGGCTTGCCGCCCGCATCTTCAATATTCAATGCGGCTTCCAGAATCGCGCGTGCCTGCATTTCATAAATTTCTGGATATGTAATGCCCAGACGGCAACCACGATGACCCAGCATCGGATTGGATTCATGCAGCGCGATGGCACGGGCGCGCAATTTCGTGGGGTCGCCGCCGGCAGCGCGCGCGACTTCGGCAATCTCTTCATCCTTATGCGGCAGGAATTCATGCAGCGGCGGATCAAGCAGGCGGATGGTAACAGGCAAGCCTTCCATCGCTTTGAAAATGCCTTCAAAATCGGACCGTTGCATCGGCAGCAATTTTGCCAGCGCGGCTTCACGATCGGCTTTTTGATCGGCCAAAATCATCTGGCGAACGGCCAGAATACGCGGGCCATCAAAGAACATATGTTCGGTGCGGCACAGGCCGATCCCTTCGGCCCCGAAGCGGCGCGCGGTTTGCGCATCGGCCGGTGTATCGGCATTGGTACGAATTTTCAGTGTACGGATTGAATCGGCCCAGCCCATCAGCGTGCCGAAATCGCCGGTCAGTTCTGGCTGATGCATGGGCACCCTGCCCTTGAAAACCTGCCCGGTCGCGCCGTCCAATGTGATGATGTCACCGCGTTTCAGGCTGATCGCGCCTGTGCTCATCGTGCCATTGGCGAGGTCGATTTTGATCATGCCCGCGCCCGACACACAGGGGCGGCCCATGCCGCGCGCCACCACGGCGGCGTGGCTGGTCATGCCACC
>CAZOJG010000001.1:34516-63827 GCA_964580115.1 uncultured Rhizobium sp. | reverse complement strand
CCGCGCGCGGTTAAAATTCCGCGTGCCGCATGCATGCCGTGAATATCTTCCGGGCTGGTTTCGGTGCGGACCAGAATGACTTCGCGGCCATCAGCGGCCAGTTTTTCGGCTTCATCCGCCGTGAAGGCGATTTCGCCCGTGGCCGCGCCGGGCGAGGCCGCCAGACCAATGGCGATCTGGTCTTTCGGGGCATCTGGATCGAGCGTGGGATGCAGCAATTGATCCAGCGCCGCCGGATCGACCCGGCGCACGGCCTCACGCTGGTTGATCAGACCTTCATGAACCATATCCACCGCAACTTTGAGCGCGGCTTCCGCCGTGCGCTTTCCGGAGCGGGTTTGCAGCATGAACAGCTTGCCTTCCTGCACCGTGAATTCGACATCCTGCATGTCGCGGTAATGGGCTTCCAGCTTGTGGCCAATCGCCTTTAATTCGTCATAGGCGGCAGGCATGGCCTCTTCCATCGAGGGGCGGCGGCCGCCCTGGCGCGCGCGCACCAGTTTGGAAATAGGTTGCGGGGTGCGGATACCGGCCACCACATCTTCGCCCTGAGCATTGATCAGAAATTCCCCGTAGAGAATATTTTCGCCTGTTGAGGGATCGCGCGTGAAGGCGACGCCCGTGGCCGATGTATCGCCGCGATTGCCGAATACCATGGCTTGCACGCTGACCGCCGTTCCCCAGTCTTCGGGGATATTATGCAGGCGGCGATATGTATTGGCGCGGGCGCTGCGCCACGAGCCGAACACCGCGCCGATTGCACCCCATAGCTGTTCATGCACATCATCCGGGAAAGGCCTGCCCAGTTCTTTCAGCACCTGCGCTTTGAATTGCGCGGCGATGTTTTTCAGATCATCGGCGGTGAGATCGGTATCGAGGTCGATCCCTTTTTCTTCTTTCATGCAATCGAGGATTTCCTCGAAATGCGCATGTTCGACGCCCAGCACGACATTGGAATACATCTGGATGAAGCGACGATAACTATCATAGGCAAAACGCGGATTGCCGGTGAGTTTGGCCAGACCTTCGGTCGTTTCAGGATTGAGGCCAAGATTCAGCACCGTATCCATCATGCCCGGCATGGAAACGCGCGCGCCGGAGCGCACCGAAACCAGCAGCGGTTTTGCGGGATCACCCAGCGCGCCGTTCACTTCGGCCCCGATTTTTTCCAGTGCCGTTTGGACCGCCTGCTTCAGATCGGCGGGATAGGATTGATTATGCGCGTAATAATAGGTGCAGACTTCGGTGGAGATGGTGAAGCCGGGTGGGACAGGCAGGCCCAGATTGCTCATTTCGGCAAGGTTCGCGCCCTTGCCGCCCAGCAGATTTTTCATCGACGCATTGGCCTCGCCCGCGCCATTCCCGAAGCTGTAAACCCATTTGCTCATTCTACCACTCCACCAACTAGCCTTCGATTTTTGAGAAATCGGCGACCGTATGTAATGTCTCGCGCAGGCGGGACAAAAGTTTCAAACGATTTTCACGCATAGTTTTGTCGTCATCATTGACTTTCACGCGTTCGAAAAACGCATCGACAGGTGCGCGTAATGTGGCCATCACGCGCATCGCATCGGTGAATTTTTCGGCGGCGATCAAGCCCGCAATCTCTCCTTGCGCCTGTGCCAAGGCAGCGGCCAGAGCCTGTTCTTCGGCCGGGGCATGTGGCGGCGTGGCGGGATCGGTGCCGAAGCTGACGCCGTCCTTCTTTTCCTCGGCTTTGAGGATATTGGCGGCGCGCTTATAGCCCGCCAGCAGATTGGCCCCATCGTCGCTTTTCAGGAATGTCTGCAAGGCTTCGACCCGCGCCACAAGCCGCACCAGATCATCCTCACCGCCCAAGGAAAACACCGCGTCGATCAGATCGTGGCGGGTGCCTTTTTCGCGCAAGGCGACTTTCAGGCGATCCGCGATGAAGGTCAGCACCTCGCCCAACTGATTATCTATCCAAAGCCGGTCCAGCGCGGCTCTATCATGTTCGGGCGGCGGAATGACGGTCTCATCCAACACGCCATCAGTATATTTGATCAGCGTGGTCTTGATCTTGACCAAGGATGTCGGCTCTTCAAAATTGGGCAAGTGCCATTCAGCATTGACGGGCAGCAGGTCCAGCAGCCGCAGCGATATTTTATTTTCCAGCAGGATGCGGATCACACCCAGCGCCGCGCGCCGCAAGGCATAAGGATCGCCCGAGCCGGTGGGCCGTTCACCCACCGCGAAAAAGCCAACCAGCATATCCAGCTTATCCGCCAGCGCGACCGCGACAGAGATAATCTGCCTCGGCACGGCATCGCCCGGGCCTTGCGGTTTGTAATGATCGCGGATCGCATCGGCTATTTCTGCCGGTTCGCCATCATGCAGCGCATAATAGCGGCCCATCACGCCTTGCAATTCGGGAAATTCGCCCACGACACCCGTGATCAGATCGGCCTTGGAATGCCAGGCCGCCCATTTGGTCTGGTCGGTATTTGCGCCGATCTTTTCGGCGATTTTACCCGCCAATTCGGTGATGCGCATGACCCGCTTATATTGCGTGCCCAGCTTGGCGTGAAAGACAATGCCATCAAGCGGTTTAACCCGCTCGGTCAATTTGGTCTGGCGGTCCTGATCCCAGAAGAATTTGGCATCCGAAAGCCGCGCCCGCAGCACGCGCTCATTACCCGCCACAATTTCCTTGCCGCCATCCTGTGTCAGCATATTGGCGACCAATGCAAAGCGGGTTGCCATTTTGCCGGTTTTGGGATCGCGCAGCGAAAAATATTTCTGATGTGTGCGCATGGAGGTTTGCAGAATTTCCGCAGGTACATCCATGAACTGATCTTCAATCCGGCCGATCAGAACGACCGGCCATTCGGCCAGACCGCAGACTTCATCGAGCAGGGCTTCGTCTTCGATCAGTTCCAGCCCATGCACAAAAGCCTGTTGTTTCAGGTCTTCACGGATAATGTCCTTGCGGCGTGCAGGGTCCAGGATCACATGCGCATCATGCAATTTCTGTTCGTAATCTTCGAAATGGCGCACTGTGATTGCGCCGTCGGACAAGAAGCGATGCCCCTTTGTCGTATTGCCGCTGCTGATGCCCGCGAAGGTGAAGGGCACCACTTCGCCATCCAGCAGGCAGATAATGCCATGCAGGGGGCGCACCCAGCGCACCGCGCTGCCCGGGAAGCGCATGCTTTTTGGCCAAGGTAATTTGGTCAGTAGTTCGGGAAGAAGTTCGGCCAGCATATCGCCCGTCGCCCTGCCCTTGCGGTCGATCACGGCGACATAGAATTCACCTTTGCCGTCATCGCGCTTTTCGCATTGTTCAAGCGTGACATTGGCGGAGCGCAGAAAACCCTCGATCGCTTTTTCAGGCGCATTGATGCGAGGGCCTTTTTTTTCCTCGCGCAGGTCGGGCTGTTTGGCGGGCAGGCCCTGAATAGCCAGTGTCAGGCGGCGCGGGCCAGAGAATGCTTTGATCGCTTCAAACAGCAAACCGCGATCGGTCAGCGCGCCGATCACCAGCCGCTCCAGATCGCGCGCCGCTTGCGATTGCATACGGGCGGGGATTTCTTCGGAGAATAATTCCAGCAGAAGATCAGACATGTATCAGGCACCCTTCGGCGTATATTTGCCCATGGGGCTTTCCAACCACGCTTCGCAACAGGCTTTGGCAAGGGCGCGCACGCGGGCGATATAGGAGGCCCGTTCCGTGACCGAGATCACGCCCCGCGCATCCAAAAGATTAAAGCTGTGGCTGGCTTTGATACATTGATCATAGGCAGGCAGCGCCAATTTGCGCCCCTGCAACAGCGCCTGGCATTCGCGTTCGGCATCCTCAAAATGTTTGAACAGCAAATCTGTATCGGCCCGTTCAAAATCATAGGTCGAATATTCGACCTCGTTCTGATGGAAGACTTCGCCGTAACGGAATTGATCGTTGAAGGCGAGATCATAGACATTCTCGACATTCTGCACATACATGGCGAGGCGTTCCAGGCCATAGGTGATCTCGGCTGACACCGGATCGCAATCAATGCCGCCGACCTGTTGGAAATAGGTGAACTGGGTCACTTCCATTCCGTCGCACCAGACTTCCCAACCCAGTCCCCATGCGCCCAATGTGGGGCTTTCCCAATCATCCTCGACAAAACGGATGTCATGCAGCGCCGGGTCCAGCCCAATGGCTTTGAGCGAGCCGAGATATAGCTCCTGCACATTTTCGGGCGCGGGCTTCAGGATCACCTGATATTGATAATAGTGCTGCAAGCGGTTGGGATTATCGCCATAGCGGCCATCCTTGGGGCGGCGCGAGGGCTGCACATAGGCCGCGCGCCAGGGATTGGGACCAAGCGCCCGCAAAGTGGTGGCGGGATGAAAAGTGCCGGCCCCCATCTCCATGTCATAGGGCTGAAGAATCAGGCAGCCCTGTTTCGCCCAATAATTCTGGAGCGTCAGGATCAGCTCCTGAAAAGTTAAGGTCTTGGCAGTCACAGAATGATCCTTCGAGGAGATGCGCGGCTTAGCGCAGGCAAGGCGGGCGGAACCTATAAGGGCGGACAGAGGCAGACAACTGGGCAATCACGCGGCATTGAAGTGCGGCAGAAGATCGGCCCGGCCACGTAATATAGCATCCGCCTCTGGCGTATAGCCGCCGCCAGGTGGATGCAGCACCAGACCGGGCAAACGGATCAGGCCATGCCGCGCGGCGGGGCGGTGACGCAGGATGGCCCGTTTGGGCGCGGCCCCTTCCTGCGGCAGCAGCGGCAGAATGTGGGTGCCCTGTTCCGGTACGATCTCCAGCACCTCCGACACCCGGTCGGCCCGGATGATCAGGCTGTAACTTCCATTTGTATCAATGTAGTACAGTCCACTTTTCACCCAATCTTTGAGCTGCCCCTCCTCGCGCAAGGCACGGGCGCGAGCCGCATGGGGCGATGGGCGGGTGGCGCTGTCATGGAAGGGGGGATTGCAGAGGACATGGCTAAAAGGCTGGTTCAATTTCAGATTCAGCGCATCCCCGGCCAAAAACCGGACCCTGTCCGCGCAGCCATTAAGGGCGGCGTTCTGATTGGCCAGCGCCACCAGCGCCGGGTCGATTTCGATGCCGGTAATATGGCAGGCGCTGCGCGTGGCCAGACACAGGCTTGCCGTCCCCACGCCCGCGCCAAGTTCCAATACCTGCTGGCCCGGTTCGGCAGGGATGGCGGCGGCCAGCATCACTGCGTCCAGCCCGGCGCGGAAGCCTGATCTGGGCTGGCGGATACGCAACTTATTATCCAGAAACCCGTCTTCGGTGACGTCGCTCACGCTGAACCGAATGCCTCCAGCAGTAATTGGCGCGCTTCGGCCAGATCCTCGTCCTGCCCCATCAGCCTGCGCGGCAATATGCCCAAGCTGCCATCCATCACGCTCATATGACCATCAAACACCACAGTCATGATCCCGGCATCCTTCAGAACGGCTTCAGCAAAGCTTAACTCTATAGGATCATTCGTTTTAAGGACGTCCTGCATCGCTTATGGCCTTTTCGTGCTTACCTATGGGAGGCTATATCTCAACTCTTGCAACTGCCGACAGGACCAGCAAGACAAGGCATATGATCGTCGCAGAAGCCCGTAAACCCGTCCCTGCCGTATCCCCTGTAGAACGGCTGCATAGTCTTGTCGCCAGCGATATGGATGCCACCGATCTGGTGATCCATAACCGCATGAGCAGCGCCGTGCGCTTGATCCCTGATCTGGCCCGCCATCTGATCGATTCCGGCGGCAAACGCTTACGCCCACTGCTGACCTTGGCTGGTGCAAAGATCGCGGGCTATCAAGGTGATGGCCATGTCAAACTGGCCGCTGCCGTGGAATTCATCCATACAGCCACATTGCTGCATGATGATGTGGTGGATGCCAGCACGCTGCGCCGGGGCAAAGCGGCCGCCAATGTGGTGTGGGGCAATAAGCCATCGGTGCTGGTGGGTGATTTCCTGTTCAGCCGGTCTTTCCAACTGATGATCGAAACCGGCAATCTGGATGTGCTGTCCATTCTGGCCGATGCATCCACCGTGATTGCCGAAGGCGAAGTGTTGCAGCTGAAATCGGCCAGCAATCTGCAAACCACCGAAGCGCATTATCTGGAAGTGGTCACCGCCAAGACCGCCGCGCTGTTTGCCGCCGCGGCGGAAGCTGGCGTGGCGCTTGCCCTGCCCGGCCATGACTATGTGCGCTGTCTGCGCGATTACGGGCTTAACTTAGGTATCGCCTTCCAATTGGTAGATGATGCTTTGGATTATTCCGGTCGTCAGGCAGTGATGGGTAAATCGATCGGCGATGATTTCCGTGAAGCCAAGATGACCCTGCCCGTCATTCTGGCTTATGCCGCCGCTGACGACACGCAAAAACAATTCTGGCGGCGCGTGATCGAAGGTAGCCAGACCGATGACGATCTGGAGCAGGCGATTGCGCTGGTCGAACAATCCGGCGCTATCCGCGAGACGATGCGGCGGGCGCAAACCTATGCCGATGCGGCTTGCCTGGCCTTAGAAACCATGCCGCCATCCGACTTGCGTACCGCCCTGATCGACGTAGCGGAATTCTGCGTTGAGCGGGCCTATTAAATCAGACGGCCTTCTCTAACCCACCAATCAGGCTGTGCAGACCGCATTTTCCGGGCGGCGGTTTCGGCGCTTATCTGATCTTCAAATAATCCAAAACAGGTGGCGCCGCTGCCGGACATCCGGGTGAAGGCGGCGCCGCTTTGCGCAATGGTTTGCAGAACGTCCCCGATCGCGGGTTGGAGCGCGCGGGCCGGGCTTTCCAGATCGTTTTGGGTGGTGGTCAGATAGGCAATCAAATCTTTGAGTGTTGCACCCTGTGGGGGTGGCAGCGCCTGGCCGATGCCATTGCGTTGATGCAAGCTGCTGAAGATTTGACCGGTGGGAACGGCAATACCGGGATTGACCAACACAAGATGCGCCCGGGGCAATGTTGCGACATCGCTCAATATTTCGCCCCTGCCTGCCATCCAGAGCGATTGGCTGGTGACACAGGCCGGCACGTCGGAGCCCAATTGTTCGGCCAGTGGATAGAGCATCTGTCTCTCCACTTTCCACAATGTCGCCAAAGCCCGCAACGTGGCCGCCGCATCCGCGGAGCCGCCGCCGATGCCGGATGAAACAGGCAAATTCTTGGTCAGCGTTATTTTATAATTGGGCGCCTGCCCTGCCTGCTGCGCCAAAAGATGGGCGGCGCGGGCGATGAGATTATTTTTCTCATCCAGAAGTGCGCTGCCGAAAGGTCCGTCCAGCGCAACCGAAAATGCATCTGCCGGTTCAATGCGCAACTGGTCGCCAATATCGGCAAAAACGACCAGACTTTCCAGCGCGTGAAACCCATCGGCGCACTTATCGCCGACATGCAGAAACAGGTTCAGCTTCGCGGGCGCGAATTCCACCAGCCCATCAGGATTTAGCGGCACCCTGTAATCCGTCTTTGAGTTTGGTTTCGATTGATGCGCGGTCTTTGCCTTCGGCGCCGAATGTCAGCGCATGGTTCCATTGAAACCGCGCGTCGATCCGCCGCCCGACACGCCACAAGGCATCGCCATAATGATCATTGATGGTGGGATCACCGGGCACCAGCAGCACCGCGCTTTGTAGGGTGGTAACCGCGTCTTCATAGCGACCAAGTTTGTAATAGGCCCAGCCTACACTATCGGCGATATAGCCATCGAAAGGCCGCAAGGCGCGCGCTTTTTCCAACATGCCCAGCGCGGCATCGAGATGCTGGCCGCGATCCACCCAGGAATAGCCGAGATAGTTCAGCACCTGCGGTTCTTCGGGATTCAGGGCCAGCGCGGCTTTCAGATCCGCCTCTGCCTGCGGCCAGCGATTAGATTGTTCAAAAGACACGGCGCGCGCATAGAGCAAGGGCCAATTATTGGGGTCATTGTCCCCGCGAATGCGCAGCGCCTCGTCATAGGCTTCGGTTGCCTTCTGATAGTCTTTCTGGGCGCGATACACATCGCCCAGCGCGGTCCAGGCTTCGGAATCTTCCTTGTCGTTCTGTACGACCTCAAGCAAATCTTTGATGGCTTTGTCATTGCGTTCCAGCCGCGCTTCATTGATGGCGGCGTGCACCAATGCGATACGCCGATAGGGCGAGGATTTGGGTATCGAATGATAGACCGCTATGGCCTGATCATATTTTTCCTGTCGCTCCAGCCGTTCGGCCAGCAGCAGATGCGCCAGATTATGATCCGGCCGCAGATAAAGCGTGTAACGCAGATATAAAACCGAAGCATCGACGATCGCCGCGTCATTGAGCGATGCCGCGATACCAAACAGAGATTCCGCCGCCCCATCCTGCGCCGAAGAGATCAGCGGTTCCACACGGCTGCCGCGCGCAAGACGCGCCTTGGCTTCAAGCAGCACGGGGGTCAGCGCACCATCTTCCGAACGTGCATCGTAAAAGGCTTTTGCATCATCCTTGCGGCCCTGCCGTTCCAGAAAACGGCCATAGGCTTCGACGATGCGGGGGCCATAACCGCCCTTTTGGAGCGCGTCTTTGAAAGCCTCCTCGGCCTCGGCACTGCGCCCCGCCATGTCGAGGATCATGGCGCGCTGCAAGGCTTCGAGGGAGTGATTGCCGCCCTGCGACCGCAATGTGGCCAATTCACCAAGCGCCGCATCATAATTGCGTTCACCCACCAAAGCCCAGCTTTTCAGCAGCGCAACCGTAAGACCGATAAAGGGGCCACTGGCGGATTGTGTGAGCTGGGTGCGGGCTTCGGCATATTTGCCATTCTTCAGCGCCAGCACGGCCAGGGTGGTGCGGGCCTCCCGATTGTCGGGTTCATGCTTGATCACATCATGGGCCAGCCGCGCCGCCTGCTCCACCTCACCCGCCGATGCGGAATAGAGGAAAGCCCGCCCGATCAGATCGGGATTTGCAGGATCGCCCGTCAGGCTGGTGCGATAGAACCGCGCCGCATCCGCCATGTCATGCTGGCTCGCCGCCAGTCTGGCATTGAGATAATTGCCATGGCTGAGCCGGGCCTTTGGATCGAACCGTACTTTGGGCGCGCCCTGATCGGCGTTCAGGCGGCTGATGAAATCGAGCTTGCGGCCCCCATCCGAAGACGAACAGGCGGCCAATGCCAGTGAGGCAGAGGCCGCCAGCAACAGAGCCAGCCCTTTGACTGGCTTATAAGACCCAATGAGCAAGCTCGTCTCCTCAGTGCATGTCAGCCCCAGAGGCGATTCTCACCCGGTAGAGCGTTTACATATTGCCATAATTCGGGCCACCACTGCCTTCCGGCGTGACCCAGTTGATATTCTGTGCCGGATCCTTGATGTCGCATGTTTTACAGTGAACGCAATTCTGCGCATTGATCTGGAAACGCGGACCCGTGGCTTCCTCGATGATCTCATAGACCCCGGCCGGGCAATAACGCTGGGCCGGTTCGGCATAGAGCGGCAGGTTCTGGCCGATCGGGATCGACGGATCCTTCAGCACCAGATGCACCGGTTGATCTTCCTCATGATTGGTATTGGAGAGGAAGACCGAGGACAGCTTGTCGAAGCTGATCACGCCATCGGGCTTCGGATAGTCGATCTTCTTGCTGTCCGATGCTTTTTGCAGCGTGGCGTAATCCGGCTTGCCATGTTTCAGCGTGCCGAAGGGGCTGAAGCCGAATAGCTGGTTGAACCACATATCGACGCCGCCAAGCCCGATGCCCAGCAAAGTGCCGAAACGTGACCAGAGCGGCTTTACGTTACGAACGCGTTTGAGGTCTTTGTAGACATGCGAGTTTTCATACAGCGTTTCATACTGCGTCAGCTCATCGCCCACGCGGCCCGCCTGCACAGCCTCGAACACGGCTTCGGCGGCCATCATGCCACTTTTCACGGCATTATGGCTGCCCTTGATGCGGGGCACATTGACGAAGCCCGCCGCGCAACCCAGCAGCGCGCCACCCGGAAACACCAGTTTCGGCACAGACTGGAAACCGCCTTCGGTGATGGCGCGCGCGCCATAGGCGATGCGTTTGCCGCCTTCCAGAAATTCGCGCACCCGCGGATGCTGCTTGACGCGCTGGAATTCATCGAATGGCGAGAGATAGGGATTTTTATAATTCAGATGCACCACAAAACCGATGGAGCAGAGATTATCGCCCCAGTGATACATGAACAGACCGCCGCCCGTGGAATTATCCAGCGGCCAGCCCATCGTATGCACGACCAGACCGGGCTTGTGTTTGTCTTTGGGTAATTCCCACAGCTCTTTCAGCCCGATGCCATATTTCTGCGGCTCGCGGCCATCCTGCAATTTGTAATGCGCCACAAGCTGCTTGGTCAGCGAGCCACGCGCGCCTTCGGCAAAGAGCGTATATTTGCCCAGCAGATTCATGCCCGGCGTGAATTCGCTCTTATGAGAGCCGTCACGCGCGACACCAAGATCGCCGGTGACAACACCTTTCACTTCGCCCTTATCGCCATAGACGATATTCGCCGCCGGAAAACCCGGATAGATTTCAACACCCAGCGCTTCGGCCTGTTCGCCCAGCCATTTGGTGACATTGCTGAGGCTGGCAATGTAATTGCCATGATTGTTCATGAAGGGCGGGAACATGATATTTGGAAAGCGAATGCTGCCCGCCGGTCCGAGGAAGTAGAAGCGGTCGTCATTGACCTGCGCATCCAGCGGCGCGCCAAGTTCTTTCCAGTTCGGAAACAGCTCATTGAGGCCGATGGGATCGATCACCGCGCCGGACAGGATATGGGCGCCGACTTCAGAGCCTTTCTCCAGCACACAGACGCTGATCTCTTCGCCTTTTTCGGCGGCCAATTGCTTCAGCTTGATCGCGGCAGACAAACCAGCCGGGCCAGCCCCAACCACCACGACATCATATTCCATGCTTTCGCGTTCTACCGCGTCGGACATCACGCAACCTCGACCTAAAACCCCATCAGGGGCGGTTATGCGGGCCATGATGGGGGGCGTCAACGGGAGAAACTCGCACTCGGGCGAAACCTGCCCTATCATTCCATATATGTCTGCGATGGATGGACCCCAAAACCGCGATTTGGACGCGCTCTCGACGCTGGCCTGGCTTGTGGAAGCCGGCGCGGATGAGGCTGTTCTGGATGCGCCGGTCAACCGGATTCTGGCTGAAAAAGCTCAGAATCGGCTGGCTGCCGGCGCAATGCAAGCGCCCCCCAAAAGTGCTGAGCCTGCGCCCCGGCCCATGGTTCCCCGGCCCAGCAGCACAGCTCAGATTCCCAATCCGGATAAAGCCGCCCCTGCCGGGGCCTATACGGATCAGATTGCCCAGGCGCTGGAGATAGCCAGCCGCTGCCAGAGTTTGGACGAGCTGCGCGCCGCGCTGGAGGCGTTTGACGGCGGGGCGCTGAAACGCAATTCCACCCATACGGTTTTCGCTGATGGTCAGCGTGATGCGCGCATCATGTTTATAGGCGAAGCACCGGGACGCGATGAAGACCGCGCCGGCCTGCCTTTTGTCGGCAAGGCGGGCAAATTGCTGGATCGCATGCTGGCCCCCATCGGGCTGGAGCGCAGCCTGAATTTTTACATCACCAATGTTCTGCCCTGGCAGCCGCCGGGCAATCGGGATTTCGGGCTTGAAGAAGCCGCGATGTGCCTGCCCTTTCTGCGCCGCCATATCGAATTGAAAAAGCCCGACCTGCTGGTGCTGCTGGGGCGCATCGCGGTGAAAAATGTGCTGGGTAAGACCGACGGCATTATGAGCCTGCGCGGCAAATGGTTTGACTATTTTGTCGAAGGCCGAAACATCCCCGCGCTCTGCACATTGCATCCGGCCTATCTCTTGCGCAGGCCGGTGGATAAAAAATTGGCCTGGCGGGATATGCAATCGCTGGAATTGAAGGCGCGCGAACTGGACCTGCTTTAAAGCATTAGCAAAATCGTAAAGCGTCATGCCTAGGCTCCACGACCGGAGATGGGGCTGAAAATGGGCTTTTTACGCATTACGACTCTGCGCATTGCCGTGCTTGGCTTCATGCTGGGCTTTCTGAGCATTTTAGTGCTGGACACCCTGCAGGATTCAAAAGCGCCTGTTCAGCCCCTGGTCAGCCTGTCCCCCGCAGTCATGATTTAATAATATAATCAGTACCATACATATTTTTAGGCAAAATTTGTTTATGTTTTGTTCTAGATGTGCCATGATTTCTTATGGCGCATATTTTGGACAGCACGGCTGATCGCACACGCCTCCATGGCCGGGGGGCGTTGTCTAATGCGTCCAGCCGGTATGACCACGAAAAGCGGGTGCTTCTGGATGATGGCTGGGCCAAGGATGACTTGCCGCCACTGAAAACAGAGCTGATCCGCGATACCAGCCGCAGCATTATCGCCCGTAACTCGTCGCCCGATATTTCCTTTGATCAAAGCATCAATCCCTATCGGGGATGTGAGCATGGCTGCATTTATTGTTTCGCCCGACCGAGCCATGCCTATCTTGGTTTCTCGCCGGGGGCGGATTTTGAAACGCGCATTTTGATAAAGCCTGATGCCGCCGCTTTGCTGGCGCGCGAATTATCCGCGCCCAATTATGTGCCCAAAGTGATCGCCATCGGCACCAATACCGATCCCTATCAACCGGCCGAACGTCAGCAGAAAATTACCCGCTCCGTGTTGGAAGTTTTGCGGGATTTCAATCATCCGGTCGGCATTGTCACCAAATCGGCCTTGATCCAGCGCGATATGGATATTCTTGGCCCCATGGCTGAACGTGGTCTGGCTAAGGTGGCGCTTTCCATCACCACATTGGACCGCCATCTGGCGCGGGTGATGGAGCCACGCGCCTCGACCCCGCCGCGCCGCCTGCAAACCATTACGGCGCTGCGTGATGCGGGCATTCCCGCTGGCGTGATGTTTGCGCCTGTTATTCCGGCGCTGAATGATATGGAGCTGGAAAAAATATTGCGGGCGGCGCGCGATGCCGGGGCGCAAAGCGCGGGCTATGTCTTGCTGCGCCTTCCGCTGGAAATCAAAGACCTGTTCCGCGAATGGCTGGAGGCGGAAATGCCCGACCGCGCCCGCCATATCATGACCCTTATCCGCCAGATGCGCGGCGGCAAGGATTATGACAGCCAATGGCATCAGCGTATGCGCGGCGCAGGCCCCTATGCCGATCTTATTGCCGATCGTTTTCGGCTGGCGGTGAAAAAACTGGGCCTTAATCAGAACCGCTCGCCCCTGACCATCAACAATTTTAAACGCCCCCCTTATCTTGGCGAGCAGATGCGGCTGTTTTAAGCATGGGGCATGGTGCACTACATCTATGAGTCCCGCCTGCTGAAAACCCTGCCCGGCCCGATTGCCGGCGTGGATGAGGCCGGGCGTGGCCCATTGGCGGGGCCAGTGGTGGCCGCCGCGGTTATTCTGGAACGCGGCCGCATCCCCAAAGGCATAGATGACTCCAAACAAGTCTCGCCCGAGGCGCGGGAAGAGCTTTATCTGCGCATCCTGGAGAGCGCTGTAGCCTGGGGCGTGGGTGAAGCCTCGGTCGATGAGATCGATCTTGTGAATATTCGGCAGGCCACGCATCTGGCCATGGCGCGGGCGGTCAGCGCCTTGCAGGTAAAGCCGTGTTTCGCGCTGGTCGATGGCAATGATGCCCCTGCCCTGTGTTGTCCCTGCGATACGCTGGTCGATGGCGATGCACGATCTGTATCCATCGCGGCTGCCTCGATCATCGCCAAAGTCACGCGGGACCGGATGATGCGCGCTTTGCACGACCGCCACCCCGAATATGGCTGGCTGACCAATATGGGCTATGGCACCGCAACCCATTTAAAAGCCCTCAATCATCATGGAGCGACGGTGCATCACCGCCGCAGCTTCGCCCCGGTGCGGCGGGTTCTGGCCCCGCTAGAGGCCTGATCACCCCACTGAGTCATTCTGTCACCCACAAGCTGTAGTATGTGGATGAATCGCAGACTCTAAAAACAAGCCTTTGATTCTAAAAGAGATTGACGGCGCGACTCAGGTGAATCACGATTCAGCCCTCTGTGGATAATTGGGGGCAGTTTTTAATGGCTAAATTGGTTCAAAGCACATTTGATCAGGTCATCGAAGGTGATTGTGTGGATGTCATGCGCAACCTGCCAAAGGGCTGCGCCGATCTGATTTTCGCCGATCCCCCCTATAATTTGCAGCTTCAGGGAGATTTACGCCGCCCCGACAATTCCAAGGTCGATGCGGTGGATGATCATTGGGATCAATTCTCCAGCTTTGCCGAATATGACAAATTCACCCGCCAATGGATGGGGGCGGCGCGTGACGTGCTGAAAGATGACGGCGCGATGTGGGTGATCGGCTCCTATCACAATATTTTCCGCGTCGGCACGATCTTGCAGGATCTGGGCTTCTGGATTTTGAACGATGTTGTCTGGCGTAAAAGCAATCCGATGCCGAATTTCCGTGGCAAGCGGTTCACCAATGCGCATGAGACCATGATCTGGGCCTCCAAATCCAAAGACACGAAATATACCTTCAACTACGAAGCCATGAAGGCCATGAATGACGAGCTGCAAATGCGCTCGGATTGGACGCTGCCCATTTGTTCGGGTCATGAACGCATCAAAAATGCCGATGGCCAGAAAGCCCATTCCACACAAAAGCCGGAAAGCCTGCTGCATCGGGTGATTTTATCGTCTTCACAGCCCGGCGATCTGATTGTCGATCCGTTTTTCGGATCGGGCACCACGGGCGCGGTGGCGCGCCGTCTGGGCCGTAAATTCATCGGTATTGAACGGGATAAGACCTATGCCAAAGTGGCGCGCGATCGTATCGCCAAAGTGAAACAGGCCCCGCCCGAAGCTTTGGAAGTGACCAAATCAAAACGGTCCGAGCCGCGTATTCCCTTTGGCTGGGTGGTCGAGCGCGGATTGCTGGAGCCCGGCACGGTTCTGCTCAGCCCGACAAAACGCCATCACGCCAAAGTCCGCGCCGATGGCACGCTGGTATGTTCGGATGCCAGCGGGTCGATCCATCGTATTGGCGCCCATGTGCAGGGCCTCGAAGCCTGTAACGGCTGGACCTTCTGGCATTACGAACATAAGGGCTCGCTGGTCGCGATCGACGTACTGCGTCAGCGGCTGCGCGCAGATTTAGCCTGAACTTTTGTGAATAACGGCCCTTCTCCATCCAGAACATGCATGATGATTTTGCGCATGACGGTGGGAAGGGCCGCATTTTTCAGATCGCGCGTCCATATAATATCGCCTGGTAATGTCGGGCGCTTTTGCACCACCGCGCTATAGACCACGATTTCCAGTTCAAAATGCGTGAAGACATGGCGCACAATGCCGCCATGCTTGCGCCAATCCGCCGTGAAAGGCGCTTGTAATTGCGTTTCTTTAGGTGTGGGGAAGGCATCCCCCCATGGGCCTTGCGGTGGCTCGCGCATCCCGCCCAGAAGACCTTTATCATGCCGTTTCAGCAATAAGACCGCGCCGGCTTTATCCTGCACCACAAAGGCCGCGCCGCGCCGGAGTGGACGGGCCGCCTTCGCGCCGCGCATCGGCAGGGTTTCCGCAATATTCAGCTTACGCGCGGCGCATTCATCCGCCCACGGACAGTTTCCGCAAGCCGGGCGTTTCACCGTGCAGATGCTTGATCCCAGATCCATCAGGGCCTGTGCAAAATCCCCTGCCCGCTTTTCAGGCAGCAGATTCTCGGTCAGCTCTTTCAGCTTGGGTTTGGCTTGCGCCAATATTTCCTGCACGGCGAAATAGCGTGCGATCACACGTTCGGCATTGGCGTCCACCGCCGCGGCTTTGACATCGAAAGCGATGGCCGCAATCGCACCCGCCGTATAAGGACCGATGCCCGGAATTTGGCGTAAGCTCTCTATGCTGCGGGGAAAGACGCCGCCCAATTCTTCAGACACCATTTTAGCGGCGGCATGCAGATTGCGCGCCCGCGCATAATAGCCAAGCCCCGCCCAGGCCGCCAAAACATCTTCCTGCGGTGCTGCGGCCAGATCCTGCACCCGGGGCCAGCGTTCCAGAAATTTGCGATAATATTTACCCACCGCCTGCACGGTGGTTTGTTGCAGCATAATTTCCGACAGCCAGACATGATAAGGATCAGGCACCTGCCCCGGCAGCGCGCGCCACGGCAGAACCCGCCTGTGCTGATCGTACCAGCGCAATAGTTGCGCGGCGGGTGCCACCTTCATTTTCGCCCGGTTCAAAGCCATACTGCCGACCATGCCAGAGCAGACCCCAGATAAGAAGCGCGCAAAAAATCAACCCTTGCCCGAGGCCAGGCGGCGCAATTGGAGCGCGCCCGTGGTGCAGGATGCGCGCGATCTTGCAGGGCTGGCTTTTGCCCGCGCCGGTTTCCGCGATCCCACGCTGGTCCTGCGCTGGGCCGAGATCGCAGGCCCGGAGGTTGCGTGCCTGACCTGCCCCATCAGATTAAGCGAAGCTGCATCGGGCGGCGTGCTGACCTTAAAGGCGGAACCCGGGGCGGCTCTGTTTCTGCAACATGAGAGCCGCGCGCTTTGCGGCCGGATCAATGATTATCTGGGCCGGGTTGCGGTGACGAAACTTAAATTCGTCCAAGGACAGGTGCAGCAAAGGCCGAACTTATCCCCACATTTATCCACAGGCGGCACGATTCCAGTGGATGATCCTGTTCATCACTATAGCGGTCCTGAAAAAGTCCGTGAATCCTTGCTGCGTTTTGCACGCTCAAGGCGGCGCAGCGATTGAACCGATGGGCCTGCTCTGCCACACAGGGCAGACCAGATTGACCATCTTTGTGGAGGACTGCCCGTGCGCCGTAAGCAGATCACCATCGCCATCCTTGTTGTGGCGGTGATTGTTGCAGCCTTCCTCGCCTATTTCCTGTTCACGCCTAAAGCTGGCGATATGCCTGCGCTGGGCCTGAGCAGCGGCAGCAATGTGACCATCGACCCGCAGGATCGCACGATGGGCGATCCCAAAGCCCCCATTACGATGGTGGAATATGCGGCCCCCACCTGCCCGCATTGCGCCGCCTTCAACGAACAGATTTTTCCCAAGCTGAAGGAAAAATATATCGATACGGGCAAAGTGTTTTTTGTCTTCCGGGTTTTCCCGCTGAATGCGGTGGATCTGGCGGCGGAAGCGCTGGCGCGCTGCGTGCCTCGGGAAGGCTATTTCCATTTCATCGATCTGCTGTTCCGCAATCAGGACAAGTGGAGCCCCGAATATATGGTCGCGGATGTGAAATCCGGCCTGACATCGATGGCGCGTATCGCGGGCATGGGGTCTGAACAGGCAGATCGTTGCATGCAGGACAAAACCCAACTGGATCGGGCGAACCAGGTCGGGATGGATGGCCAAAAACGATACAATATCGGTGGAACTCCGGCATTTGTTGTCAATGGCCGTGTACATGGCGGTGGATATGACTGGGAAGGTCTGCAGAAAGACCTCGACGCCATGTTAAAAGAGTCCTGATTTCGCCATTACGATTCGCAGCGTAGGAACGTGTTCTCTTGAAATTCACGCGGCTCAGACTTTCCGGCTTCAAATCTTTCGTCGAACCGACGGAACTGCATCTTGAACCCGGCTTGACGGCGGTTGTCGGCCCTAATGGCTGCGGCAAGTCCAATCTTTTTGACGCCCTGCGCTGGGTGATGGGCGAAACCCGCCCCTCCTCCATCCGCGGCACCGAAATGGATGACGTGATTTTCGCGGGGTCATCCACCCGGCCCGCGCGCAATGTTGCTGAAGTCACCCTCTTCGTCGACAATCACGACCGCACCGCCACCGGCGCGCATAATGAATATGAGTCGATCGAAATCTCCCGCCGTATCGAACGGGAAGCCGGTTCGGTCTATCGCATCAATGGCCGCGATGTGCGCCAGCGCGATGTGCAATTATTCTTTGCCGATGCGTCTTCGGGCGCGGCCTCCACCGCCTTTGTGCGGCAAGGGATGATCGGCCAACTGATCAGCCAGAAACCGCTGGCCCGCCGTTCCATTCTGGAAGAAGCGGCTGGCATTTCCGGTTTGCATCAACGCCGCCATGAGGCCGAGCTGCGGCTGCGCGCTGCCGAAACCAATATGGGCCGGCTGGACGACGTGATCCGCGAAGTCGAAGGTCAGGTGCAGAGCCTGAAACGGCAGGCCCGTCAGGCGTCGCGCTATCGCAACCTTTCGGGGCTGATCCGCAAGGCAGAGGCGCTGGCCTTTCATCTGCGCTGGACGACCTCGGAAAGCCATGCGCGTCAGGCGAAAGAGGCATTGGACATTGCCTTGGCGACTGTCGAAGCCGCCACCCAAACCGCGGCCCTTGCCTCTACCGTGCAGGCTGATCTGGCTGGTTTGCTGCCGCCGCTCCGCCAGACCGAAGCTGAAAAATCCGCCGCCCTGCACCGCCTGATTGTCGAACGGGATGCGCTGGATGCCGAAGAAGCCCGTGCCCGTGAAGCCGCCCAGCGTTTACGCCAGCGGATCGCGCAATCCGAACAGGATATAGCGCGCGAAAAAACGCTGGATGCGGATGCCCGCAACAGTTTGCAGGCGCTGGCGGAAGAACGCGCCAAGCTGGAAGAAATTTCCGTCAATGCGGTGAGCGATCTGGAAGGTGCCGCCGCCAAAGCTGAAGAAGCACAGGCGTCTCTCAGCGAAAGCGAACGCACACTCGACCGGCTGACCAATGAAGTGGCGCAGTGGAATGCGCGTAAATCCAGCCTTGAGCGCGCTCGCAATATGGCTGCGGCGCAGATGCATAATACGACGCAGCAATTGCAACGCGCGCAGGCCAACCTTGAACAGGCGATGCAGAATGCGCAGGCCGCGCCGGATGTGAAGGCCGCCGAAGATGCGGTGGAAAAAGCTCAGGCCGAAGCCGAAGCCGCCCGCATTGCCCGCAATGATGCGCGCACAGCCCAGCAGGCAGCCGAAACCGCCGAACAGGAAACCCGCGGCCCGCTTGATGTGGCGGAACGCGATCTGCAACGCCTGTCTGCCGAAGCCAAGGCGCTGGCCGATCTGCTGCGTCCGCGCGGTCAGGATTTGTGGCCGCCGCTGGTGGATGCTGTGCGGGTGAAAAGCGGTTATGAAAATGCCTTTGCATCAGCATTGGGCGACGATCTGGAAGCCCCATTGGACGAAGCCGCGCCGCATCATTGGCGTGATTTAGGCCCGGTGGAGGCGCAGCCCCTGCCCGAGGATGCGCAGCCGCTGAACACTTTTGTCGAAGCGCCGGGCGCTTTGAATCGTTTGCTCAGCATGACCGGCGTGGTGGATGCCGAACGCGGCAAGGCTTTGCAGGCCGCGTTAAAACCCGGTCAACGCCTGGTCTCCACCAAGGGTGATGTCTGGCGCTGGGATGGTTATACCGCCTCGTCAGAAGCGGAATCTCCGGGCGCCATACGTCTGGCACAGCGCAATCGGCTGACGGTGCTTGAAGGCGATGTTGAAACAGCCAAAACGCTGCGCACGCAATTGTTCGAACATTATTCGGCGGCGCGTGAAGCCGGTGTGGCGGCGCGTCAGGCATCGAATGCCGCGGAACAGCAGGAACGTCAGGCTTCGCAAAGTCTGAACAGCGCGCAGCGGGCATCGGCGGATGCAGCCCGCGCGGCGGCGGAACGTATGTCGAAGCTGGCCAATCTGGAAGCCGAGACCCGCCGTCTGACAGAAACGCTGGATGGCGCCAAAGATGCCCATCGTCAGGGCGAGGAAGCGCTGGCTGAACTGGGTGATGGCGCCGATCTCAATGCGCAAATGGCAAGCGCGCGGAATGAAACCGCCGACGCGCGCACCAAGAACAGCGAAGCCCGCGCCGCCGTGGAAAGCCTGCGCCGTGATGCGCAAAGCCGTGCGCAGCGGATGAATGCAATCGGGGACGACAGCAAGCGTTGGCAGGCCCGCAGCGAAAACGCCGCCCGTCAGATGGACGAGCTGGGACGCCGTCTGGAAGAGATGGTGGCGGAGCTGCGCGGGCTGGACTCCATTCCCGAGCAGATCGTCGAAAAGCGCAATGCCTTGCTGGATGCGATTGCCACCGCTGAAGCGGCCCGTGCCGAAGCGGCCGATGCCCGCGCCGAAGCGGAAACCAAGCTGCATGAGGCGGACCGCGCGGCCAAAATCGCGGATTCCGCTCAATCGACCGCGCGCGAAGAACGGGCGCGGTCGCAGGCCATCGCCGAAGCGGCGGCAGAGCGAATTGAAGAACTTAAAAACCGCATCCGTGACGAGCTGGAGGCCACACCGGAAGAATTGGCCGAACGTGCTGAGATTCAGGATGGCGAGGACTTACCGCCGCAGGAACAGGCCGATAAGCGCGTTGAAAAGCTGAAACATGAGCGGGAGCAACTGGGCGGCGTCAATCTGCGGGCCGAAGAAGAAGCCAATGAGCAGGAACAGAGGCTGGAGAGCATCACCGCTGAACGCGCTGATCTTGAAGGCGCGATCGACCGTCTGCGCAAAGGCATCCAAAGCCTGAACCGCGAAGGCCGTGAACGGCTCAAAGAATCCTTCGAGAAAGTGAACGCCAATTTCCAAACCCTGTTCACCAAACTGTTTGAAGGTGGCGAGGCCAAGCTGACCTTCACCGAATCGGAAGATCCGCTGGAAGCCGGGTTGGAAATTTTCGCGCGCCCCCCGGGCAAGCGCTTGCAGCATCTCTCCTTGCTGTCAGGCGGTGAACAGGCGCTGACGGCGATGTCTCTGATTTTCGCGGTCTTCATGGTCAATCCAGCCCCTGTCTGCGTGCTGGACGAAGTGGACGCCCCGCTGGACGACGCCAATGTCGAGCGTTTCTGCAATCTTTTGGACGAGATGATCCGCCTGACCGACACACGCTTCCTTGTGATCACCCATCATGCGCTCACCATGTCGCGGATGAATCGCATTTTCGGGGTGACCATGTCGGAACGTGGCGTCAGCCAGCTTGTCTCGGTCTCGCTGGCCGATGCGGAACAGGTTCTTGCGGCGGAATAGACCAAGTTTTGGGGTGCTTGCGGTGAGTCGCGGCGATGCCCTGACGCGCATTTCGCCGCAATGCACAATTGGTATATAAATCAGGTGCTTATAAGCAATCTACGGTTCTTGACACTCAATAAGCCCGACCCTATGGTCCGCCCGCCTTCGAGAGCCGGAGGTTCCATGGACCGAAGCGCGGTTGCGACGCAAATGGGGGCGCCATGACCGATAAGCCCTCAAAAAATCGTGACCTCGAACGGCTGGGCCAAAAGCTCGACAGTCTGCAACGGCAGGCGCAGCAACGTAAGAAGCCCGCGCCGCCATCCATGTCTGGACTGGCTTTCCGTTTTTCGACGGAGCTGGTCTCGGCGGTGGTCGTAGGCGGGGCAATAGGCCTGGGTCTGGACTGGCTGTTCGGGACCCGGTTTTTAGTGATTGTGTTTTTTGTGCTCGGCGCCGCCGCCGGAATTCGCAATGTGATGAATGCGGCCGCTGAAATGAACGCTGAAATGGCCAAGGCACCACCGCCGCCGGCCGTTCGAAGCAATGACGAAGACGAGGAGAGTTAAGGTCCGTGCATAACCCTATGGAGCAATTCCAGGTCAAGCCGCTTATCCCGCTTCAGTTGGGTGGCGTGGACATCTCTTTCACCAATCAGGCCCTTGTGATGGTCGTCGTGGTGGCTGCCGTCAGCCTGTTCATGATGTATGCGGTGAGCAATCGTCGCCTCGTACCGGGCCGCATGCAATCCATGGCCGAACTGTCCTATGAGCTGGTCGGCAATATGATTCAGTCTTCGGCTGGACCGGCGGGTTTCAAATTCTTCCCGCTGATTTTCACCCTGTTCTTCTTCGTGCTGTTCTGCAATTTCTTCGGCATGATCCCCGGCGTCTTCACCGTTACCAGCCAGATCGCGGTAACTTTGGGGCTGGCGCTGCTGGTGATCAGCGTGGTGATCCTTACCGGCTTTATGCGCAACGGCATCGGTTTCCTGAAACTGTTCGTGCCGAATGCACCGCTGCCGCTTTTGTTCCTTGTGGTGCCGATTGAAATCATCTCCTTCCTGACCCGCCCTGTCAGCCTGTCGGTTCGTTTGTTCGCGAATATGCTCGCGGGCCATACGATGCTGAAAGTGTTTGCTGGCTTTGTGATCGCGCTGGGTAGCGCGGGCGGCATCTTCTCTGCTCTGGCCATCGCACCTTTGATGATGATCGTAGCGGTGACTTTGCTTGAGTTCCTGGTTGCTTTCTTGCAGGCCTATGTGTTCGCCATCCTGACCTGCATCTATCTCAGCGACGCATTGAATCTTCACGACAACCATCACTAACCACCCCAAATCACTGAAGGGATTACTATTATGAGCGTTGAAGCTGCAAAAATGATCGGCGCGGGCCTTGCCTGTTTCGCGCTTATCGGTGCCGGCATTGGTATTGGTAACGTGTTTAGCGCCTATCTCTCGGGCGCGCTGCGCAATCCGGGTGCCGCCGCCAGCCAGAGCGGCAATCTGCTGCTCGGCTTCGCGCTGTGCGAAGCGACAGGTCTGTTCGGCCTCGTTGTGGCCCTGATCATCCTGTTCACCTGATATGGCCAACCCCGTTCACACCACGAGCGGGACGCAAGTCCCGCACGAGAGCGGCGGTTTCCCGCCGTTCAAGACCGAGACGTTCCCAGCCCAGATCTTCTGGCTGACGATCACTTTCGCGGTCTTGTTCGTCGTGATGTGGCGGTTCGTCTTGCCGAAGCTGGGCGCCATCGTTGGTGACCGGCAGGCCAAAATCGCGGGCGATCTGGCGTTGGCGCAAACCCATAAGCAGGATGCCGAACTGGCCTCTGCCGCTTATGATGCCGCCATCACCGCCGCCCGCAAACGGGCCCTTGCCGCGGCCAATGACAATCGTCAGGCCATTGCAGCGGAAGTCGAAAAGGCGAAAGCCGCCGCCGAAGCCAAGGCTGCACAAGCCATGGCCGAAGCCGAAATCCGCATCAATGCCAGCCGTAGCGAAGCACGCAGCCATGTAACCGACGCGGCCCGTGATGCAGCCATTGCGATCGTATCGCGCCTGACAGGCAATACTGTCAGCCCCGCCGATGCGGAAGCCGCTGTTCGCGCCAGCCAGAGCTAAGGCTCCATCCAGGACATTTTCGCCATGCATTTTCTCGAAGCACCGGAAACCTGGATCGGCCTTGGGCTGCTCATCATCATTGCCGCCCTGGTGTGGAAGCGTATTCCTGCGCTGATCACCGGCAAGCTGGATGACCGCGCCGCGGCGATTTCCCGGGAACTGGACGAAGCCAAAAAGCTGCGGGACGAAGCCGCTGTCATGCTGGCCGAGTATAAGCGCAAAGCCGCCAATGCCGAAGCCGAAGCCCAATCCATTGTGGATGATGCCAGGCAACAGGCAGAACGCTATGCCGCTGATGCCCGGACTGCCCTCACCGCCCAGATCGAGCGTCAGGGCAAACAGGCACAGGCCAAGATCGCGCAAGCCGAAGCATCCGCCATTGCCGAAATCCGTGCTCTGGCCGCCGATACAGCGGTCGCCGCCGCTGAAAAGCTTATCACTGCCCGTCTCGATGGCGCGCAGAAGGACAAGCTGGTTGGCGACAGCCTGAACGCCCTCTCGTCCAAGCTGAACTGATCACAGCACATTCCAGACATGAAAAAGGCCCGCTTCGCGCGGGCCTTTTTTTTATGCCGATTTGACCGCAACCAGATTATTTTTCCGGCTGCACGACGCGGATATGCAATTCGCGCAACTGCTTCGCCGAGACATCGCTGGGGGCGTTCATCATCAGATCCTGCGCCTGCTGGTTCATCGGGAACATGGTCACTTCGCGCAAATTATCTTCGCCTGCGATCAGCATGACGATACGGTCGATCCCCGGAGCTGTGCCACCATGCGGCGGCGCGCCGTAACGGAACGCATTCAGCATGCCGCCGAAACGGGCTTCGGTTTCTTCGCGCGCATAGCCCGCGATTTCAAACGCCTTCAACATCACATCCGGGTGATGGTTACGGATCGCGCCCGAGGACAATTCAATACCATTGCAGACGATGTCATATTGATAGGCCTTGATGCCGAGGATCGTGTCCTTGTCACCGGCCTGCAACGCCATAAAGGCATCCTTGTCAAATTGCGGCATCGAGAATGGGTTATGCGAAAAGTCGATACGCTTTTCGTCTTCGTTCCATTCATACATCGGGAAATCGACAATCCAGCAGAACTTGAAATCGTTCTCATTGATCAGGCCCAATTCGCGGCCAAGGCGAATACGCGCCTGCCCCGCCAGGGCCGCCGCGCGTTCCTTGCGGTCAGCGGCGAAGAACAGGGCATCGCCGGCTTTCACGCCTGCGCGCGTCGCCATCTCAGCCAGCGCATCCGCCGGAATGAATTTGGCGATCGGGCCTTTGCCGACCAACTGCCCATTCTCATCATCGAAAATGATATAGCCGAGGCCGGCCGCACCCATTTCGCTGCGCGCCCAATCATTCAGCTTGTCGAAGAAAGACCGCGGCTGCGGCCCCGCCCCCGGCGCAGGGATAGCGCGCACGACCTTGTTCTTGAAAGCCTTGAATTCCACATCGTCGCGCGCGAACAGATCGCTGACATCGCTGATGAGAATGGGGTTGCGCAGGTCCGGCTTATCGACGCCATATTTCATCATGGCATCTTCATAGGTGATATGCGGGAATGGCGCGGGCGCAACATTGCGGCCATTGGCGAATTCTTCAAACACGCCATGCAGCACAGGTTCTACAGCGCCGAACACATCGTCTTGTGTGGCAAAGCTCATTTCCAGATCGAGCTGGTAAAATTCGCCGGGGCTACGATCGGCGCGGGCATCTTCATCGCGGAAGCAAGGCGCAATCTGGAAATAGCGGTCAAAGCCCGCCACCATGATGAGCTGCTTGAACTGCTGCGGCGCCTGCGGCAAGGCATAGAACTTGCCGGGATGAATACGCGACGGCACCAGAAAATCGCGCGCGCCTTCGGGCGAGGACGCGGTCAAAATGGGTGTCTGGAATTCCGTGAAGCCCTGATCGATCATGCGCCGACGGATCGACGATATGACCTGCGAACGCAGGGTGATATTCCGGTGCAACCGCTCGCGGCGCAGATCGAGGAAGCGATATTTGAGCCGCGTCTCTTCGGGATATTCCAGATCACCAAAGACCGGCAGCGGCAATTCCTGCGCGGTGGACTGGATCTGCACATCCTCAATACGGATTTCGATCTCGCCCGTGGGCAGATCTTTATTGGTCGTCTCGGCCGAACGGGCCACGACCTTGCCCGTGATCGTCGCCACCCATTCCGAGCGCAGACGGTCTGTCTGGGCAAAGGCGGCCGCGTCGGGTTCCACCACGCATTGGGTGATGCCGTAATGGTCACGCAGATCGATAAAGACCAGCCCGCCATGGTCCCGGCGGCGATGCACCCAGCCCGACAGGCGCACCTGTTGGCCCACCAGAGTCTGGCGTAATTCTCCGCAATTATGGGTGCGATAAGCGTGCATGTCCGGTCCTCGAAAAGCGGGGTATGTGGCGGGGGAGCATGGGCATAGTCAAGCCTGCCCTTCCCGTCCATGTGCCATATGTACAGAGCGGCGTCATTTACGCCCTAAGCTGCGAAAATCCCAGCGAAAGGACAGCGAATCCGCTATAGGCGGGACATGCGGATTGTCACCACAACGGAGGGCGTAGAGGCCCTTTGCGCCGAACTGGCCAAATCTCCCTATATCGCGCTCGATACCGAGTTCATGCGGGACCAGACCTATTGGCCCAAGCTCTGTCTGTTACAGGTCGCCTCGCCCGATGTGGAAGCGATTATCGACCCGCTGGCCGAAGGGATCAGTCTGGCGGCGTTTCACGCCCTGCTGGCCGACAAGGCCATTGTCAAAGTCTTCCATGCGGCCCGTCAGGACATCGAAATCTTTTTCCAGCAGGCGGGCGTTTTGCCTGATCCGCTGTTTGATTCTCAGATCGCGGCCATGGTCTGCGGTTTTGGCGAAGCGGCTTCCTATGAAACGCTGGCCCGCAAAATCGCCCATGCCGAGGTCGATAAATCCGCCCGCTTCACAGATTGGAGCCGTCGCCCGCTGTCGCCCCGGCAATTGGAATATGCGCTGGCCGATGTCACCCATTTGCGGGTGATCTACGAATATCTCGCCGCCGAGCTGAAAAGCACCGGCCGCAGCAGTTGGGTTCAGGAAGAAATCAGCGCCCTGCAAAATCCCGGTCTCTATCGGCTTGAACCGAAAGATGCCTGGAAACGTCTGAAAGCCCGCACCAGCAGCCGCAAATTTCTGGCCATGCTGGCCTCTATCGCGGCCTGGCGGGAAAGCGAAGCGCAGACCCGCGACGTGCCGCGTAATCGCGTCTTGAAGGATGAGGCGCTGCTGGAAATCGCGGCCCATCCACCTGACAGCCCTGAGAGCCTGGAACAGATCAGAGCCGTGCCACGCGGCTTTGCCACATCGCGCTATGGCAAGGGTTTGATGGAGGCGATTGAGGCCGGGCGCACTTCCCCGCCGCCAGATGGCATTATCGCGGACAGGCCCCGCCGCCGGGTCGAGCCGTCGCAATCCTCGGTCGATTTATTGAAAACTTTGCTGCGGCTGCGGGCCGAGGAAGCCCGTGTGGCGGCACGGCTGATCGCCAATAATGACGATATAGAACGTATCGCGGCCTTCGAGGACGACAATGTCCCCGCCCTGCAAGGCTGGCGGGCTGAATTGTTCGGCAAAGATGCCTGCGCCCTGCGCGACGGCAAGCTCGCCATCGCGCTCGAAAAAGGCGAAGCGATTGTGGTGCAGATTTAGGGCTGTTTAGCTGTTCTGGTCTTCCGACGCTTCAGGTGAGTTTGCAGCAGCGTCTGGCTGATCCAGCTCCGCGCCGCTGGTCAGCAGATCGGGCTCGTCTTCCTCACCCGTATAGGGGTCCTCGTCAGGGGCCAGTTCATCGCTGGGGCTGGGGACATCAAACCCACCGGGCGGCAGGGCTTCGAGGAAGCCAGCGGCTTTCAGCTCGTCCATGCCGGGCAGATGGCCGACGCTTTCCAGACCGAAATGGATCAGGAAAATATCCGTCGTGCCATAGGTCACCGGGCGGCCCGGCGTCCGGCGGCGACCACGGATTTTGATCCAGCCAATTTCCATCAATGTATCCAGTGTCCCCTTTGACAGGGCGACGCCACGAATATCCTCGATCTCGGCCCGTGTGACGGGCTGATGATAAGAGATGATGGCCAGTGTTTCGATCGCCGCGCGGGACAGGCGGCGTTGTTCGGGCCGTTCACGGCGCAACAAAAAGGCCAGATCAGGCGCGGTCCTGAATTGCCACTTTCCAGCGACTTTAGAGAGAGTTACACCGCGGCCTTGATAAATTTGTTGAAGCTCGCCGATAAGCGCTTTGACATCCGTACCTTCCGGCAGAGAGCTGGCCAGCGAGGCCTCGTCCAGCGGTTCAGAGGCCGCGAACAGCAATGCTTCGACCATGCGCAAACGTTCGGTCGCGCTGCGCTCATCCAGCTCAGCGGCTTCGGCGGGCCCAGATTCTTCGCCCTGCGCGATCACAGGTTCTTCTTCTATCTCAATCTCTTGCGAGGTGAGGCTCACCTGATCTTCCGGTATTTCTTCAGCGATCTCTGCCAAGCGCACTACCTTATTCATGTCATTAACCCAGTTGGGCCTCCACTTGGGTTTCACGTCTTGCTTCAATGCGGTCCTTGACGAAAATCTCGTCAAAAGCCTTGAGCTGGCGAATTTCTATTTTGCCGTCACGGGCCAGCTCTAGGCAGGCCAGCAGCGTGCTGGCCAGCGCCGAACGCCGCCGCTCCGTGCCCTGCCAATCCTTAGGCAACAGGGTGGACAGCGTATTCCAATCCGGAAGCTTGCCTAAAATCCGCTCCAGCCGCGCCCGCGCCTCTTCGATCTGCAGAACAGCGATCTGTTTGGGCCGATAGGTCGTGCCCCCCGAACTGCGGATACGCTGCACCGAATAGGAGGTCAGCAGATCGTAGAGCGTGTCCGTATGGGTGCGCAGGCGGATCACATTCACCGGCTCGGGCGCACCGCGGGCAAAAACTTCGCGGTCCAGCCGGTCACGCGCCATCAGCCGCGCCGCCGCTTCACGCATCGCCTCAAGCCGCTGCAAGCGCCACCGCAGGCGCGAGGCCATTTCATCAGCGCTGGGTTCGCCATCCGTATTGGCGGGTTGTGGCAGCAGCAGCCGCGATTTCAGATAGGCCAGCCAGGCCGCCATCACGAGATAGTCAGCCGCCAGTTCCAGCTTGCGTGGCCCCAGCATCTCGATAAAGCCGAGATATTGATCCGCCAGCTTGAGCACGGAAATTTTGGCCAGGTCGACCTTCTGATTGCGCGCCAGAGTCAACAACAGATCGAGCGGGCCTTCGAATCCATCCACCGCCACGACCAGCGCCTCTTCGGGCGCGGCTTCAATGGCGGGTTTGAAATCCAGTGTTTCGTCGAAGTCGCTCATAGGGTCGGCTTATCCAACAATGGCCATCAATTGCGCCAGACGGCGCTCGGCCTTCACCCAGTTGAAAGGTGCAGGCTCTTTGAGCTGCGCCAGCGCCGCTTCGGCCCGCCTCAGGCTTGCGCCCTCCAGCATTTTGGCTTCCTCGGCCACGGCACGCATCTCCTCGATTCTACCGTTGCAGTGAAGCACGACATCACAGCCCGCGAACAGCGCCGCACGGGTGCGCAGCTGCATGGAACCTGTGAGTGCATTCATCGAAAGATCGTCGGACATTAACAATCCGTCAAAATCCATCTGCCCCCGGATTACATCCCGAATCACCCGCGGGCTGGTGGTGGCCGGGCGCTGGGGGTCCAGATCCTCGTAAACGACATGGGCGGTCATCGCCATCGGGCAGGCGTTCAGCGATCTGAACGTCACGAAATCGCTGGCGCTCAACTGATCGGCCGAAGCATCAACCCGGGGCAATTCCAGATGGGAATCGGCATTGGCCCGGCCATGGCCCGGAATATGTTTCATCACGGGCAGCACGCCGCCATCCAGCAGACCTTCGATCTGCACTCTGCCCAGATCGATAATCGTGGACGCATCGCGGGCAAAGGCACGATCCCCGATAATCTCATTCGCCCCTTCCACCGGAATATCCAGCACGGGCAGGCAGTCCACATTCAGGCCGGCTTCGATCAGATCATGGGCAATCAGGCGGGCATTGAGATAGGTCGCCTCCCGCGCCGATTCCGCATCACTGGCATAGAGCGCCCCGAAATGGCGCGCGGGCAGATGTTCTTTCCATTCTGGCGGGCGGAGCCGGGCGACCGGTCTGGATGTCCGGGTTTCCGGAATGCCCTACATACGCACCATGAATTC
>CAZOJG010000001.1:0-34506 GCA_964580115.1 uncultured Rhizobium sp. | reverse complement strand
CCGGGCGACCCTGCCCCCTTCCTGATCCACCAGAATGGGCGTTTTGGGATCCTGCACGCTTGCGCGCAAATCATCGCAAAGCGCGCGTAATTGCGCCCGGTCCGCGATATTGCGCGCGAAGACGATAAATCCCCATGGCTGTGTCTGCCGGAAAAATGCGCGCTCTTCGTCGCTGAGCGTCAGCCCGGCGCAGCCGAAGATGGCGCGCATCCGCATGAGAACGTTACTAGCCTTTCGCGGGCATACAGCTTGCCCCTTGCGCTTTCAGACGATCACAGAAAGCCGACGCTGAGGCACGGTCCGGGAACGAGCCGGTGCGCACACGATACCATATGCCCTTCTCGCCCAGATCGACCGCAATAATATTGGGGCCATAGCCGCCCAGCAGTCCGCCATGCTTGCTGCGGAACGTATTCCAGCCGGCCTGCGCTTCTGCCTGTGATTTAAAGGCCGCGATCTGCGCCACAAAGGCCCCGCCGCCACCGGCCAAGGGCGCGGCCATAGCGGCCGGCGGCACGGACTGCACCGGTTTAGGCGGTGCCACCACGGCGCTCTGTACCGGTTTGATCGGCTCAGGCTTTACGGGCGCGGGCTTGACGGGTGCGGGCTTGACGGGCCCTGCCTTTGGCTCCGGCGTGGCCGGGCGCATGGCTGGGGCTACGGGTGCCGGTGCCTGTGCGGCAGGTTGAGCAGCGTTGCGCGCCGCTGCGGCTTTGGCTGCTTCCGCTGCGCCTTTCTGGGGTCCGAAAGCACTGAACAAAGGCTCGCCCGGCTGCGTGATGATCGAGGGCAGATGATGCTCTTGTTCGGCCACCTGCGGATCGACCGGCGCCTTGTTCTGATAAATTTTAAGACCAGCGACAGGGTTGTCGGCAGAGGCCTGTTCCTTGGGGGCGGTTTTAACAGGGGTGTTTTCGGCTGCGATCAAGCGCGGCACATCCTGACGCCCGCGCTGCACGCCCTGCGTATAAGCCAGCCATACGACGCCCGCGAAGGCCGCCAGAACCAGCAATGCAATGACGATCAACAATGGCAGGCGCGAACCCTCATCATCCCCGTCATCCTCCATACCGTCGAAGACATGGGCATCATCGGCAGGCTCGTAAAGCCCCGGTTCAATTCTTGCCATGGGCTAAAACTCTCCAGATTCGTAAAAAACGATGCAGATTCGAATTGCGAAGGGCGACCATAGCTCCCTCATCGGCCCAGTAAAAGCCGAACCGGGCTCACAGCCTGATTTCCGTATGGAAGATGCGGGCATATTCCTCAAGGGCAAAACGGTCGGTCATCCCCGCAATATAATCCCGAACCACCCCCCCGGTGGCGGCATCACCCGGTGATCCACAACCTTTCGCCCAATCAGCCGGTAAAAGCCCCGGATTCGCGCTGAGGGCCTGGAAAAGCTGCTCCACCACCCCTTGCGCTTTTTCCACGGGCGTCATGACACGCGGGTGGCGGTACATATGGGCAAAGAGATAGGCCTTCAGATCGGCGATGCCCTGTTCCATGACCGGCGAGAAACTGCCCGTCGCCGCGCCCTGCCTCCGAATATCCGCCACGCTGTGCGGCTGTGCACGGGCCACCCGGGCCGATGTTTCATCAATCAGGTCGCTGACCAGACGCCCCATCAGACGGCGCACCAATTCGCCGATCACCCGCCCCAGTTCCAGCCCCGGATAGGTGCTGGCGATCTCCTGCATATAGGTTCCTACCAGCGGCGCATCCCGCAGGTCGTCCACCGTGAATAGTTTCGCGCGCAGACCATCATCCAGATCGTGATTCACATAGGCGATATCATCGGCCAATGCCGCGATCTGGGCTTCCAGACCGGGCCAGCTTTGCAGATCGAGCGGCATACGTTCATTGAAGCTGACAATCGGGCCGGGCAGATTTTCGCGTATGAGCGGGCCATTATGTTTGACCAGCCCTTCCAATGTTTCCCAGGTGAGATTCAGCCCGTCATAATCGGCATAACGATGTTCTAGTTTGGTCACGAGGCGCAGCGCATGCGCATTGTGATCAAAACCACCAATCGTTGCGGTGACACGATGCAGCGCCGCCTCGCCTGCATGACCAAATGGTGTGTGCCCAAGGTCGTGGGACAGCGCCACCACTTCGGCAAGGTCTTCATCGATCGCCAGCACCCGCGAAATGGTGCGCGCCAGTTGCGCCACTTCCAGCGAATGGGTGAGGCGGGTGCGGTAATAATCCCCGCCCTCATGTTCCACGAAAACCTGGGTCTTATGTTTCAAGCGCCGAAAGGCCGCCGAATGGATGATCCGGTCGCGATCCCGGCTGTAACAGGTGCGGGTGGCGCTTTCCGCCTCCGGGTGCAGCCTGCCCCGGCTTTGAGCCGGACGTGTGGCATAAGCGGCCTTTTGCAGGGGCGGCTCATAGATGGGCGGCAGAAGCCGGCCGGGCGGCGGTTCCATGGCGATGACAGGACCTTTGAAGTTGACACCTAGAATGACTACATAGGGGCCATGGATATTCAAACAGCAAGCCCCGCCAGCACATCTCCCACAGGCGCTTTAAGCCTTTCGGACCGTGCGGCCCGGCGCATCGCCGAAATTCTGAGCGCCGAGGCTCAGCCCATGATGCTGCGCGTCGCGGTGACAGGCGGCGGCTGCTCGGGCTTCCAGTATAATTTCACCCTCGATGACACCCGGACCGATGACGATCTGGTCATTGAAAAGAACGGGGCCACGGTGCTGGTGGACCAGATGTCTCTCGATTTTCTGGCTGGGGCCGAGCTGGATTACGCCGATGATCTGATCGGCGCATCCTTCAAATTCAACAATCCGAACGCCCAGTCTTCCTGCGGCTGCGGCACCAGCTTTTCGGTTTAGCCTAAACCGGCCAGACCAAAGGCAGGTGATGCACGCTGGAATGGCGGCCGCGGCTCCATTCCATTTCAAAGCCGGGTGCAAGGCTGAATTCTGGTATCATCTTCAGCCATTCTTCCAGGAAGATACGGATTTCCGACCGCGCCAGAAACGCCCCGATGCACATATGCGGGCCAACGCCAAAGCCCTGATGCAGGATCTGGCGCGAACGCGTGAAATCGACCGTCAGCGGATCTTTGAAACGGCGCGGGTCTAACGTCGCAAAGGGGCGCGGCGCGGCAAGCCTGTCTTCCGCTTTCATCACGACGCCCCCAATCTCGACATCAGCCGCGACACGGCGCGACGGGCCAGATGTGTTGGTCGGGTAGCGGCGCACCATTTCCTCGACCGCCATGGGCAAAAGGGCGGGCTCATCGATCAATTGCTGACGATGGGTTTTATTCTGCGACAGGAAATACATGCTGAGCCCCAGCATCGAGGCAATGGAATCCAGCCCCGCATGCAGCAAAACCGCGCTGAACCGCAACAATTCGTCTTCTGTCAGCGGGCGATCCTTGAAGCGGCCCTTTACCAGCGCGCTTAAAACATCATCCCCTGGATTTAGCCGACGCTCCGCCAGAATAGGTTGCAAATAGGCCTGTAGCCGCTTTTGGCTTTCACCCGGCGTTGTGCGGCGGGCATAGCTATCATCGACGATTTTCAACAGCGGATCACGATGCACAGTATCGACACCGCAGAGGCTCATGAAAACTTCGATGGGCAGAATGCGGGCAATATCCTCGATGAATTCACAGGCGCCGCGCTGGCGGTTCTGTTCGATCAGCTTGATGACACGGTGTCTGATATCTTCCTCCAAAGCGCGAATGGCGCGCGGCGAGAAAGATGGATTTATGATCGCGCGATACAGCGTGTGATCCGGCTGGTCCTGACTGGAGGGAATGAGATTGGTCTCATCCACATTATGCTCGGCCGGAATGAGATAGCGCGCATTCGAGAAATGAACAGGATCGCTGAAAATCTCCTGAATACGATCAGAAGACGCCACAACCCAATGTCCGCCATTATTCCGGGTCCAGAAAATATCCGGACAGCCTTTGGACATCAGTTCGTAATAAACCTCAAACACGTCCTGCCGAGGATTTTCGGTCGGCTGGAAAACATTGAAATCCAACACCCGATCAGGCGGGACATGGGGCGGGACAATAGGATTGTAGATTGGATCTCTCATGACCCGAACATGACACCCCTGAAGCACACGCATCCAGATGCCATTTCATGCCGCCTGTTCCGTCAACATATTGGATGTGCTTGTAATTTCTGAATTATCGCCAAAGGATCGGATAGCGGATTTATTTTTGCCTCAATCTTTAAAAGCACCTTCCCATTGGACGCGTCCCTTCGAACTGGCCGTGCTTCTAGGTTTAGGCCCGGTATCTTTTCCAAAGATGACTGACCATGGATGAAGCCGTTAGCTTAATCGCGGCAGTAAAATAGGCTATGGGTGCGGTGAGCATTTTCCGGCTACCTTTGCGGCATCCAGTACTGTGACAACTGGAGGTTCTTGCCACTGGATATGGGGCCCAAGCAGATATTCCGCTACCTTAGCAAGATAGTCGATTTCTTCCTTTGACGCCGTGTCTACCCCGCCTCCGGGGATTGTAGGACAATTAATCCGTTCAAAATTTACTTGCTGCGCTTCATAAGCCAACGCCGCAAACTCCGAAGCGCCCTTTATCTCAGCTTCAGTTGGTTTGATTGGCCACATAAGGATACCTTTGATCCACCCTCCCTTTCTCACATGAGTATCCATCCAATCGTCATAGCGAAGCAGTTTCTCCACGGCAGCAGCACGTTCCTGAATGCCTTCTTTCGTTTCGAGCGTATGATTGATTGAAGTTGCTGAAAGGAGCCGAATCCCAAAGTATGCGATTATGGCTATCACTCCGATAATCCAAGGCGCGGCCTTGATCATCTTCCTGACTCTTGGGTCGCGGCTAGCTTCCTTCTGCAAATAAGGGAGTAAGTTGCTGGAGACATACTCGATTGCCGGATTCCAGGATGGATCGCAGCCTACGCGGATTTTAGCGATCTCACCTGCGACGAGATCATATGACAGATCGTGACCTTCCAATGTACCAAGCAGGAGGTCCACGTATTTGTTGCGAACCTCCGTGAATTTTGCTTCCAGGACATCATGCCGCTCCTTCGCCGATTTCAATTCTCGTTTGTTTAGCGAGCCTTCGGCATTTTCCAATGCGACGATCCCAGCGGCCAGATCCAAAAGTTGCTCGATGTAGCTTTCAGCCATCCCCCACCCATAAATTTAGGTTTCAATAAAATTTGAGATACTCCCGTATAATTGTAGGCGTATTAATAACGAGATTAGTGGATTTACTTATTTGCCTGATTTTGTTTGATTAATTGATAAATAAATCAGAATTGTTCGTCACATTCAAAAGTCGGTGCGTCCCAAAGCCGGCCGTCACCTATTTGGTCACGGCCCTGAGACGCTGCGCTATCGTATAAAGAGCCCCGAATCATCATTCCTGACCGGTTATCCGCATGAAAATCGCCACCTGGAACGTCAATTCCGTCAAAGCCCGAATTGAGGCTGTCACGACATGGCTGCGCGAGGCCGCGCCCGATGTGGTGGCGTTACAGGAAATCAAATCGACGGATGACACCTTCCCCCAGCAGGTGTTCGAGGACCTTGGCTATAATTGCGCCATTCATGGGCAGAAAACCTATAATGGCGTGGCGCTGCTCTCCAAACGACCGATGGAAGATGTCACGCCGCGCCTGCCCGGCGATGATACGGATGAACAGGCGCGATATATCGAAGCCGTGGTGACAGGCGATAAGGGTATTATTCGCGTCTCCTCGATCTATGCGCCCAATGGCAATCCGCTGGGGACCGAGAAATTCAGCTATAAGCTGGGCTGGCTGGAGCGGTTGCATCGGCACGCGCAAAATCTGATGCAGTATGAAGAACCTGTGATCCTGATGGGCGACTACAATATCATCCCCACGGATGACGATGTGTATGATCCCAAAGCATGGCTCGGCGATGCTTTGTTTCAGCCGCAAAGCAAAGCCGCCCTGCGCCGTATGATCAATCTGGGTTACACAGACGCCTTCCGCGCCTGCAATGCCCAGACCCATCAATATACATTCTGGGATTATCAGGCCGGTTCATGGCAGAAAGATCATGGCATACGCATCGACCATATGCTTCTGTCGCCGCAAGCCGCCGACCGCCTGAAAAGCTGTACTATCGACAAACATGTGCGCGGATGTGAAAAACCCAGCGATCATGTGCCGATCTGGTGCGAGATAGATATTTAAATCAGCCCGATATTTAATCATCCCGGCGGTTTATCGTTGATATCCGGCTCGAACAGCGCCTCCAGGCTGGTCAGGTTCATGCCATATTTCAGGTAATTATACGGCGTCAGATTAACCGCCTTCACCAGAATACGCCGCATTCCGCCTGCGCCGTCCTGATCGAAGTCGATCACATTGATGCAGCCCGTATCCTGTTCAAAGGCACTGACCGCATTCAGCCCTGCGCCGCAAGCCCAACTGAGAATAAGCCGATTGATCCCTTCATGCGCCACAATCAGCGCCGTGTGCCAATCTGCCTGAGCCAGCATAGTCTCCAGCGCCAGAACCGCGCGGTTCTGGGCATCACTGAAAATTTCGCCTTCCAGAAAATTCGTGGCGCCGTCTTCATGCGCCTTTTCAAAGAAACCGTTCATGGTGCGGATAAGGTCTTCGCGGCTACGGATCGGCGGCATTTTTCCGCCGCGCAATTCCATAAAACCCGGCTCATGTTCAAGCCTGGGCGCATTGGGGATTTGTGCCAGAACAAATTCCGCGGTCTCGCGCGTGCGCGTCAGGCCAGAACACATGGCGCGGTCAAATTCGATATGGGAAAAAGCATGGCCTGCCGCTTCAGCCTGCATCCGCCCGCGCGGTGTCAATGCAACCTCGTCCACCCCTTCCATGCGGGAAGCGCGATTGAAATAATCAACATGACCATGGCGCATCAAATAAATGCGGCGCCGCGTTTCGGTGCCGGGTAGAACACGCATCGTAAAAATCCTTTAATGCAGGGGCTTAAATAGCATCAGCCTTTTGTAGCGAAATAATGTCGGCTTGTGAAAAACCCCAATCCGTTAAAACCGCTTCATTATCTGCGGCTTGCGGCGGGCTCTGAATAGCCGGCTGCGTGCGGGAAAAGCGCGGCGCGGGCGCAGGATGTGTAACCCCATCCAGTTCGACAAAAGTTTGCCGCGCCACATTATGCGGATGCTGCGGCGCTTCTTTCAACGACAGAACCGGCGCATAACAGGCATCAGTTCCCAGAAGCAATGCATCCCACGCGTCGCGGCTTTTAAGACGGAAAATCGCTGCCAGTTTTTCTTTTAAGGCGGGCCAGTTTTTAAAATTCATCTGGCCGTCAAAATCAGGATCTTTGATCTCAAGCCTATCGAGCAGAAACTGATAAAATTGCGGTTCAATCGCCCCGATGGCGACATATTTTCCATCCGCCGTTTCATAGGTGTCGTAAAAATGCGCCCCCGAATCCAACAGATTGACGCCGCGCTGATCAGCCCAGAATCCCATCTGGTTCAGCCCGTAAAACATCGCCATCAACGATGCCGATCCGTCGGTCATCGCCGCATCCACCACCTGCCCTTTGCGGGAAAGCCGGGCTTCCAGCAAGCCGCATACTATGCCGAAAGCCAGATACAGCGCGCCGCCGCCAAAATCGCCCACCAGATTGATGGGCGGCACCGGCTTTTGGCCCGCCTGCCCCACACCATGGAGCGCGCCTGTGAGCGCGATATAATTGATGTCATGCCCGGCGGCATTGGCCAGCGGCCCGCTCTGCCCCCAGCCTGTCATCCGGCCATAAACCAGCGCTGGATTGCGCGCCAGACAGATATCAGGGCCGAGGCCAAGCCGCTCCATCACGCCGGGGCGGAATCCTTCGATCACCGCATCCGCGCCCGCGATCAGTTTCAACGCCGCCTCTACCGCTTCCGGCTTTTTAAGATCAAGCCCGATAGAGCGGCGGCCACGATAGGTAATTTCCGTTTTATGGGGAGGCCGGCCGCCTTTGCGGTCAATCCGGATAACTTCGGCCCCCATGTCAGAAAGCAGCATTGCGGTGAAGGGCCCCGGTCCGATACCGTGAAACTCAACGACTTTGAGACCATGTAATGGACCCATCGTCCGCCCTCCCCCAATTGTGCCTTTTGCAACTCTAAACTGACGGTTCCATGTTGGTAAACAGACCCTTTCTCCTTGCTTTCGCTTCTGGTTGTATTGTTCTGGCGGCTTTTGCCGGATCAGCCCATAGCTCTTCCTACCGTCCCCCCGTGCAGCAGGTGCTGAAAGTGGATGAGGTCTCCGCCAAATTCGAAAAAGGCATATTGACCATCACCGCATCCGGAGCCGTGGCCACCGGCGGCTGGAACACCCCCTCTTTGCGGATCAAGGAAAACCGCCGGGATGTGATGGTGCTGGATTTTGTCGCCCAGCCCCCCGCGACGGATGCATTGGTGATACAAGCTATCGTGCCGGTGCGGGCCCGCCTTGCCACCGGCTCACCCGGCCCCCGCATCACCTCGGTGCGCGTGGATAGTCAAAGCAACAGCCTTTCAACAACTATCGAAATCAAACATCCATAATATCATGCAGATCGACATCATCTCAGACACAGCCTGCCCCTGGTGCTTCATCGGCAAACGCCGCCTGGAGCGCGCAATGCAGATGCGGCCCGACATTCAATTCAGCCTGCGCTGGCACCCTTACCAACTGGACCCGACCATCCCGCATGGCGGTATGGATTGGCGCCTCTATATGGAACGCAAATTCGGCCATAGCTCTGTATCACAGGACGTTCTGGACGCAGGCCGGGCCGAAGGCATTCAATTCGCTTTTCAAAATATCGCGGTGCGGCCCAATACGCTGGATTCCCATCGCCTGATCCATTGGGCCGGAGAAGCTGGCGTGCAGGATGCAGTGGTGGAACGGCTGTTCCACGCCTATTTCGAGCAAGGCCGCAATATTGGCGACCGCAAAGTGCTGACCGAAATCGCCAGTGAAGCCGAAATGGAAAGCCCCTTGATCGAAGACTTGTTGGCCGGCGGGACCGATCTGGAATTGATTGCCCACGAAGATGCGACAGCGCGCAAAATGGGTGTCAGCGGCGTGCCAGCCTTTATCTTCGCGGGAAAATTCAGGATTTCAGGCGCGCAAGAACACCTGGCATTGGTGACCTTGATCGACCGCATTCAGGAATTGCTGGATGATGAGGAGGAGGAAGACGAAGATTAAGCCGCGTCTGCCACAACCCGGTTACGGCCATCACGCTTGGCGCGATATAAAGCCTGATCGGCGCGGCGCAGCAAAGCTTCCGCCGTATCGCCATTGCCTTCCGAGGCAGCAATGCCAATGCTGATCGTGACATTAAGCTTATGCGGTTCGTGGCTGATTTTAAAAGCCACAGCTTCAACCGAGCGCCGCAGACGTTCGCCCACCGAATAGGCAAAGGACATATCAGTATCGGGCATGACGACGACAAATTCCTCGCCGCCGAAACGGCAGGCCAAATCGACACCGCGCACATTGGAGGCAATCCGGCCAGCAAATTCGCGCAGCACTTCATCCCCAATATCATGGCCATGGGTGTCGTTGATCGACTTGAAATAGTCGATGTCCAAAATCAGAAAGGCCAGCGGCTTGCCTGTTTCACCTGCATTATGGATCAGATTGGCAAGGTGGCGTTCCATATAACGGCGATTATGCAGGCCGGTCAGCTGATCGGTGATCGCCATTTCCAGGCTGAGCTGCACATTATGGCGCAACCGGTCCGAATACCGCTTCTTGCGTAACTGGGTGCGTGTGCGGGCGATCAGCTCGTTCTTATCCACCGGGCGGGTGAGGTAATCATTCACGCCCATTTCCAATGCCTGTGTAAGCTTGCGGCGCTCGCCTTCGCTCACCAGCACAAGGATCGGCACATTGCGTCCTTCCGGCAGCGAGCGAAGCTGGGAGCAGAGCCGAAGGCCATCAAAGCCGCGCATACCAAGACTGACCACGACCAGATCGTAATCTCCGCCTTTAACGCGGACCAATGCTTCCTCAAACGTGTCCACCGCCGCCATTTCATTGGCGGGCGTAAGAGCAGATTGAAACCATGCGACAGATTCAGGCCGGTCTTCGATCACCAGAATGCGGCCCGGAGGCACATTTTCGATCAGCGTTTCCGCCGGGTCGAGCAGGCCCATGCTCTGGCCCGTGCTTTCGCGCATACGCAGCTCATCCGTCATCATTTTCAGGCGGACCAGACTGCGCACCCGCGCAAACAGGGCTGCATCATCGACCGGCTTGGTCAGAAAATCGTCGGCCCCGGCTTCCAGCCCGGCCACCCGGTCGCTGGGCTGATCCAGCGCCGTGACCATGATCACCGGCACATGTGCTGTTTTGGGATTTGATTTGATGCGGCGGCAGGCTTCGAACCCGTCCATGCCCGGCATCATGACGTCAAGGAGGATAATATCCGGCGCGCATTCTTCGGTTTTGGCGATGGCTTCCATGCCATTGCTACCCGTGACAACTTCAAAATATTCCGCGCTCAACTTTGCTTCGAGCAGCTTCACATTGGACAAAATGTCGTCAACAACCAATACACGGGCGGTCATGGGATCAGCCTACAAAGCGGCGCACAGTTTCAAGAAAGCTGGTGACCGAGATCGGTTTGGAAATATAGGCTTCGCAACCACCCTGCCGGATTGTTTCCTCGTCCCCCTTCATGGCGAAGGCGGTGACCGCCACAACCGGGATGCTTTTCAGGTTTTCATCTTCCTTGAGCCACTTTGTGACCTCAAGGCCCGAAACTTCAGGTAGCTGTATGTCCATGAGAATCAGGTCCGGGTGATGTTCCCGGGCGATATCCAGCGCCTCCATCCCGTCCTTGGTCTGCAAAATATTATATCCGTGGGCGTCCAGCAAGTCGTGGAAGAGCTTCATATTCAGCTCATTATCCTCCACAATCAGAACGGTTTTCGTCTTGGCGTCCATTGCCGGTGCCTCTCCCATATCCGGGACCAAAATGTCCGGATGGCATGACTGAAAAGCTAGTATTAGGCCCTATATCTTAACGCTCCCTTGACGAAGAGTTTTCAATGACGCCCCAAACCGCCGAGATAACCGCCCTTAAGGCTCTGGCTTTTCTTGTTAATTCTTCCGAAGCTTTGGAAAGGTTCATGGCCGCGAGCGGTCTGCACGAACAGGAACTCCGGGAAGGGGCGCAGGATCCCGGATTGTTGACAGGCCTTCTGGATTTTCTTTTGCAGCAGGAAGAGCTTTTGGTGGCCTGTTGCACCGAAAGCCAGATGAATGCGCGGGACATTCATATGGCCGCGCATGTTCTGGGCAATCGATGAACCAGACTGGTGCCGCCCATATCACCAATTGCGAATCGCTTCGCCTGACGGGGCGGCCGCTGCTGATTTTGGATGCGGACGAGGTTTTGTTCAAATTTATCGATGGCTTGATGTGCGGTCTGGACCGGCAGGGCCTTTTTCTGGATCTGGCCAGCTATCGCTTGCATGGCAATGTGAAACGTAAAACAGATCATCAACCCCTGACAGATGCCGAAGTAACGAGTTTGCTGGATCGCTTTCGCCATGAGCAGGATCAACTGGATGCCGTAGATGGGGCCGGACATGTATTACAGAATCTTGCCAGGAATATGGATATTGCAGTTCTTTCTAATATCACAGCCGAGCAAGCCCCGGCCCGCGCACGAAATTTACAGCGACATGGCTTTAATTATCCGCTTATTCCGAATAGTGGGCTTAAAGGCCCCGCTGTAAAAATGTTGGCCGTGCGGGCAGTCGCGCCCCTTTTTTTCGTTGACGACATACCAGCCCAGCTTGCTTCCGTGGCAGATGAGGCCCCCGAAGTAAGGCTTATACATTTCATCGCTGACGCACGGCTTAAACACCTGTTGCCTGTGGCCGAACATGCGCATTTCCGGGCAGAGGTGTGGAAGGATATAGAAAGTTTTATTTTAACCGATTTGGAGCGGATATATGCGCCTGGGAATTGATCTTGGCGGAACGAAAATTGAAATCATTGCATTGGATGACAATGGCCAACAAACACTGCGCCGCCGCATAGCTACGCCACAGAACAATTACCAAGACATCGTCTATGCTATCCGCGATCTGGTGCTTTCCGCGGAACAGGAATTGGCCAAAATGGGAAGCGTGGGCGTGGCCATACCGGGGTCTATCAGCCGCAAAACCGGGCTGGTAAAAAATGCCAATTCCACCCGATTGATTGGTCATCCATTGGATCGCGATTTGGCGGAGGCTTTGCATCGCCCGATCCGGGTGGCGAATGATGCCAATTGTTTTACCTTGTCAGAAGCCGCCGATGGCGCAGGACGGGGTGCAGATTTGGTCTTTGGTATAATCGCAGGCACCGGTATTGGCGGTGGGTTATGTAATAAAGGTAGTTTAATCGAAGGGGAACATTCCATTGCCGGTGAATGGGGACATAATCCCCTGCCCTCGCCCAATGCTGAAGAATTAGAATTGACCCCCAAATGTTATTGCGGGAAAACCAGCTGCATCGAAGCATGGTGCAGTGGCCCGGCGATCACAGCCGAGTATCACCGCCAAACAGGTGAAATACTCAAAGCCTCAGAAATTACCGCACTTAATAGCACTGCGTCTTTAGAGACGATGGAACGGTTCTATGATCGCTTTGCCCGTTCTATCGCAATGTTGGTGAATATATTGGACCCGGATGCGATTGTGCTGGGCGGCGGGGTATCCAATATTGAGAGACTTTACGAAACATTGCCTGCTCGGGTGGAAAGCTATGCCTTCACTCCTGAAGAGCCCATCCGTATTTTGAAAAATATGCATGGAGATTCCAGTGGCGTGCGCGGGGCGGCATGGCTTTGGCGGGCAGATGAAGTGGCGCAAGCTCTACCGCAATGACCGCCTTTTGCCGCGACTGCCTGAAAGACATGCACCTTGCCGAAGCGCGGTGCAAAACATGTGGTAGCAGGCGTATTATAGCCCATGAAGAACTAGATCAACTTTCCATCGCTCATCTGGATTGCGATGCGTTTTATGCGGCCGTAGAAAAACGGGATAACCCCGACTTGCGCGATAAACCCGTCTTGATAGGAGGTATGGGGAGCAGAAGCGTGGTGTCTACGGCCTGTTACATAGCACGCATTTATGGCGCTAAATCCGCTATGCCGATGTTCAAAGCATTGGAATTATGCCCGCAAGCTGTCGTGGTGCGGCCAGATTTTAAAAAATATACGGAAGCATCTAAATCAATGCGTGCCATGATGGCGGAGCTGAGCCCATTGGTGGAGCCACTCTCTTTAGACGAAGCCTATCTTGATCTTGGCGGCACGGAACGGCTGCATGGTATCAGCCCCGCAAAATCTCTCGCACGTCTTGCAAAACGTGTGGAGCATGAGATTGGAATTACGGTTTCTGTTGGTCTTAGTCATAATAAATTTCTGGCCAAACTGGCTTCTGATCTGGATAAACCGCGCGGCTTTTCAGTGATTGGAAAGGCAGAGGCCGTTGAATTTTTACGGGAAAAACCCGTTGCGTTAATGCGGGGCGCCGGCGCTGTTCTGCAAGCTAGACTGGCTAAAGATGGCATTACAAGGATTGGGCAAATCCAGGATATGGATATGCGCGACTTGAGCAAGCGTTATGGCAATACGGGTTTATGGCTGCATCGTCTTTCTCATGGTCAAGATAGAAGATTGGTTGAGCCAAATGGAGAAATGAAAAGCATTTCTTCGGAAACCACGTTTGAACATGATGTTTCCGATTACACCGTTCTGGAGCGTGCCCTATGGCAGCTGGCCGAAAAAATTTCACAGCGTGCCAAAGCCGCAGATTTGGGTGGGCGCACGGTGGTGTTGAAATTAAAGACCAAAAATTTCCGCCTGCGAACCCGCAATATATCGCTGGAATTTCCCACACAATTGGCGGATAGAATTTTCCGCGTAGCCCAACTGTCTTTACGACGCGAATGTGATGGAACGCCTTTTAGATTGCTGGGGATTGGCATAATGCAATTGGCCCCGACAGGCGAATGCGACCCACCTGATTTGGTGGATCAAAAGGGTGGTAAACGCGCTAAGGTTGAACAAGCCATGGATAAGGTACGTAACAAATTCGGTATAACCGCCGTGGGTAAAGGGCGCGGTTTAAAGTGAGCCAGCATGGCTTAAGATATGGCCATAAAGTTCTGGCCTGCGATCACGAAACAGCCCCCACGACGATCTGAGGCGGGATATTTCCTCAAGATCGAAACCGGCTAATGCAATACCGTCTTCATCGCGCGGCATATCCTGCACGATCTCGCCAGTGGGGCCGGCAATAAAAGATGATCCGTAGAAATCTATTTCACCAGTTTGACCTTTTTCTGTACCGATGCGATTGGAGGCAAGAAGCGGCATATAATTAGCGCCTGCATGGCCTTGCATAACGCGGCGCCAGTGATCACGACTATCTAAAGGCGGCGCGGGTGGCGGTTCGCTGCCGATTGCGGTGGGATAGATGAGGGCTTCGGCACCTTGCAAGGCCATGCTACGGGCGCTTTCGGGAAACCATTGATCCCAGCAAATACCACAACCCAAAACACCAAATTTGGTATGCCAGACTTTGAATCCCGTATCGCCGGGGGTGAAATAGAATTTTTCCTGATATCCAGGGCCATCTGGAATATGGCTTTTGCGATAGAGACCAAGAATTTCGCCACCGGCATCTATCATAGCCAATGAATTAAAATGGGTCTGACCGGCTTTCTCAAAAAAGCTGATGGGCAAAACAACATTGAGACTTTTGGCCAAAGCCGACATTTTCTTCAGCAATGGATTATCAGGAAAAGAATAAGCCCATTTATAATGATTGGCTGTTTGATCCTGACAAAAATAAGGGGTCTCAAATAATTCCTGTAATAGGATGACATTAGCCCCCTGTTCTGCCGCGCGGTGGACCATGCTTTCTGCTTTGGCGAGATTAGCCTGCACATCCCAGGAACATGAAAATTGACTTACCGCGAAAGTGACATGTCTCATGCAGGCTCCTGTTGCGTGATGCAATGAATGCCGCCACCGCCTTGCACGATGTCCAAGGCTTCAACCTGAATAATATCCCGACCGGAAAAGCAATCAGCCAAAATATTTCGGGCTTTATCATCATGTGCATCATCAAAGGACGGCATGACGATGCCACCATTGGCAAGGTAAAAATTGATATAGCTGGATTGTAGTAAACGCCCGCGCCAATCCTGACGCTGTTTCGCGGGTTGTTCGAGTTCTATGATCTCTAAAAGCCTGCCGCGGGCATCGCGGGTGTGTTTTAAGCGGTGCAGCGTATCCATTACCGGTCCGTAATCGGGATGTGACTTTGAGGATGGAATGCCCAGGATCACTTTTCCGGGCCCAGCGAAACACGCAATATTATCGATATGCCCGTCTGTTTCATCATCCGAAAAACCATTGCCTAGCCAAATAATTTTTTGCGCACCGGTGTAAAGCGCCAGCCGCTCTTCCACCTGTTGGCGGGACAGATGCGGATTGCGGTTTTCGTTTAGTAGCGTTTGCTCGGTCGTAAGAATTGCCCCTTCGCCATCACTATGAATAGCGCCGCCTTCGCACGTTAGTGGGGCGTAATAGAGTTTTCGGTCCAGCGCCTGGGCCACTTTAGAGGCAAAAACTGCGTCTTGCGCATAGTCACTATATTTATGGCCCCAGGCATTGAAAACCCATTGGATGGCCGCCTTGTTACCATCAGCATCTATGAGAAAAGTTGGGCCAGTATCGCGGGCCCATGAATCATTTACGGGAACTTCAAATGTTTCGACCCGGCCCGCGCAAGCCAGTTTGGGTTCGGCAGCATCTTGCGGACGCACGGCCATTACAACGGGCTCGAATGTGGAAATGGCGCGGGCTACGCGCGCATAGGCTTGTTTGGCGCGGAGCAAACCATCCCGGCTGCCCCAGGCTTCTACGCGGCAGGGCCAGATCATCCAGCAACGGGCATGGGTGGACCATTCCGGGGGCATGGAAAAGCCGTCGCGGGCCGGGCAATCATCATCTGCGTCTAAGCGTTTAATCATAGTTGTTTATATCTCGTCAGGCTGAAGGCGGAAAGTTCTCGCACTGACCGGTTTGCCTTATTAAAGTAAGGGCCGAACAGGAGAGTTTTATGGCAGGTAGAGTTGCATTTCAGTTGAATAAACTTGGTATTGACTTGCCCTCGCCGCCTGCGCCGGTGGCCAGCTATGTTCCCTTTTCAAAGACTGGCAATCTTGTGTTTGTGTCAGGGCAAATTCCCATAACGGCGAACGGGGTCCAATATATCGGCATTGTGGGGAGCGACCTTTCGGTTGAGGAAGGTAAGGCTGCGGCGCGACTTTGTGGCCTGAATGTGCTGGCACAGATCAGTGCGGCCTGTGATGGCGATCTGGATCGGGTGATACGTTGTGTGAAGCTGAGTGTTTTCGTGAATGCTGTGGCTGGTTTTTCCCAGCATCCTGAAGTGGCCAATGGCGCATCGGATTTGATGGTGGATATTTTTGGTGCAGCCGGAAAACATGCGCGCGCGGCTGTGGGCGCAGGTTCGCTACCGCGTAATGTAGCCTGTGAAGTGGAAGCGGTATTCGAGATTTCGTGAGCGACACATCCCTGAGCTTGCGCTTGTATGGACCTGCCGCCCAGATCGATGCGGCAGCTTGGGATGCTTGCGCTAATCCTGAACGATTGGAGCAGCCGCATCCGTTCACGCGGCATGCTTTTTTTCTGGCCTGTGAGAATTCTGGTTCGGCGGTTGTGCGGACGGGTTGGCAACCCTGTCATCTGGCGGCGGAACGCGCTGGCGTGATCGAAGGAATATTGCCGCTTTATCTGAAACATCACAGCCGAGGCGAATATGTTTTCGACCAAGGCTGGGCGGAGGCGCTGGAACGGGCGGGCGGACAATATTATCCGAAATTGCAATCCAGCGTGCCGTTTACGCCGGTGACGGGGCGGCGCTTGTTGATCGCGGCGCAGGCTGATGCGGTAGAGATTAAAACGGCCCTGTTGCAAGGCGCCAAACAGGCCGCAACAGAATTGCAGGCCAGTTCGGTACATATAACATTTCCCACGCAGCCAGAATGGCAGTCGGCGGGCGCGCAGGGTTATTTGCAGCGCATGGATCAGCAATTTCATTGGGAAAATCGTGGCTATACCTGCTTTGATGATTTTCTGGATGAGATGGCTTCGGCCAAGCGCAAATCCTTGCGCAAGGAACGACAGCGGGTTCGCGATGCAGGAATTGAGTTTGACTGGCTGACCGGTGCCCAGATCAGCGAAGCACACTGGGACAGGTTTTTTGCCTTTTATACGGATACCAGTAGCCGCAAATGGGGAAAGCCCTATTTGACCCGTGAATTTTTCAGCCTGCTGGGACAGGCCATGGCGGAGCAGGTTGTGCTTATTCTGGCGCGGCGGGGCGATGATTATATTGCGGGCGCGCTGAATTTGATGGGCGGCGGCACGCTGTATGGGCGTAATTGGGGGGCATCGGAATATGTGCCCTTTCTGCATTTTGAGACCTGTTATTATCAGGCCATAGATTTTGCCATTGCGCGTGGTTTGCAGCGCGTGGAAGCCGGGGCGCAGGGCGAGCATAAATTGCTGCGCGGATATATGCCGGTACAAACCTATTCGGCGCATTATATTGTGCATCCAGGTTTGCGGCAGGCCGTGGATGATTATCTGAAACGGGAAACGCAGGCGGCGGCGGCGCAGATCGATGCTCTTGCGGAATTTGCGCCCTTTCGCAAAATACCATGAATGGGCGAGGTGAACGATATGTCTTATGACAACAATAATATTTTTGCGAAAATTCTGCGGGGCGAGCTGCCTTGTGTGAAAATCTATGAGGATGATTCCACCCTCGCCTTTATGGATATTATGCCGGCGGCGGATGGGCATAGTTTGGTCATACCCAAAGAAGGCGCGGAAACATTGTTTGAGCTTTCGCCCGAAGCCGCGGCGGCGCTGATTAAAACAACCCAAAAAGTGGCGACTGCCGTGAAGGCTGCCACCATGAGCCCCGGTATCATGCTGGTGCAACTGAATGGCGCAGCGGCGGGCCAGAGTGTGCCGCATATTCATTTTCATATTCTGCCCCGCAATGGCGGGATCGACATGAAAATGCATGGCCGGGATATGGTGAAGCCCGAAAGTCTGGAGCCGATGGCGATTAAGATTCGCGCCGCACTGGCTTGAAGTCAGATCTGCCTGGTTCAGGCTGAGGCGCGGGCGGTCTTGCTGTCTGAAAAGGGGGTGGCTTTGCGCAGGGTCTGGCGCAGCCAGTCCAGCAGGGTGGCCGAAGCGATGAGCACCGCGATGCCCACTAAACTGTAGGCCGCTTGTACGATGTAGGATTGACCGCCTTCGTACCAAGCGACATGCCCTAGCAAGGACAATAGGACGCCCAGGCAGAAAATTGCCAGAGAATGACGGCCACAGCAGGCCAACGCCTTTGTGCCCCATATTTTCGCGAGCTTCGCCCCGGTTGGCATAAAGCGGATCACCAGCACGGCCACGGCGAAGAAGCTGATCAGACGCGTGGGCTCGACCCATGTTTTGGAAACCGGCAAATTCACGAGATAGAGCGACGGAAACCAGGGATATAAAATGTTCATATTGCTGGTGAATTGCATCACGAAAGCGACTGCCGCGATCACGCCGCACAGAGCGATGGACCAGCGGGAGAAAATAATCGGCTTGAAGCGATCCAGCAGACCAAGACCGAAGACCGCGCCAGCGACCATAAGAATTTGCCAGGCAAGGGGATTGAAATACCAGACATCGTTGCGTGGATGCGTTGTGAGGTTCCAGTTGTACAAATTGCTGCCTGCATAGAGGGCTAGTGAGGCTGCCAGCACCAGCCATGGGCTGTGTTTCAGACTGATGAGAAGGAATGGCAGTGCTGCGAAGAACAGAATATAGACCGGCAGAATATCCATATAGGCCGGCTGAAAATTCAGCAGCATGGCCTGAACGATGGTGTTTTCCGTATCCATGACGAATGCGGAAGAACGAAAAATGCCGAAATAGCCGGGATTGCCCGTGATGGAGGCGATGGCTGAGACTGTGGCGATGAAAAAGAGCAGCAAGACGATATGGGCGGCGTAAATGTCCCATGCACGACGCCAGATATGGGCCGCGCCATGGACAAAGCCTTGCAGTTCTAATTTGCGGCCATAGACGGCGGCGGCCACGAAGCCCGAGAGAAAGAAGAATAATTCTGCTGCATCGGCAAAGGATAATGATTGCAGTGTAAAGCGCGAGACCGGGTTTTTCGGGACATGATCGACGAAGATCATCAAAAGCGCCAAACCGCGTAGCACGTCGATGCGAAAATCGCGTCTGTCCATATCTCGTCCAATATGCAGCAAAAGCCGGAAGACTGGCTTTGCCTCTTGTCGTGGCAAAATTGTGGCAGCCCCCGGAAACTGAAACCGAGAGAGAATTAGCCCAAGCTACTTTCCCTGATCCGGTTCTATGACGCCGGTAAGCCAGGATAAAGCTAAAATAATGCCGCGCTATACGTCTATTGTCTGAGATGCGCCTTCTCCTTTGCCTGTTTATGCACAGGGCAAATCATAAGGGCAGTTCAGAGGTGTTCTATAGCTCTGGCAAAGATTAGGCTTTTTCCGCGGATTTCCCGGCTGTTTTGCGTGGATGGGGGCGGGTTTTGCTGGCCTCAGGCGTGATGAATTCAAAGGTCAGGCTGTCTTTTGCTTGATCCAGCAATACGCGCACGGTCCCGCCATTTTTGAGTTCCCCGAAGAGAATCTCATCGGCGAGCGGCTTTTTGATGTGGTCCTGAATGACCCGTGCCAATGGGCGGGCACCGAAAGCATCGTCATAGCCTTTCTGGCCCAGCCAGCGCGTAGCTTCAGGGGTTAGTTCGAATGTGACGTCGCGGTCGATCAATTGGGATTCGAGTTCAAGCACGAATTTTTCGACCACGCGGTCGATCGTATCGCGGCCCAATGGTTCAAAACCGATTGTGGCATCCAGACGATTGCGGAATTCCGGCGTGAAGAGTTTTTTGATGGCTTCTTCATCTTCGCCTTCCCGCTTGCCACGGCCAAAGCCGATCGCATCTTTCGCGGCATCCGAGGCACCGGCATTGGTTGTCATGATCAGGATGACATTGCGGAAGTCGATCCTCTTGCCATTGTGATCTGTGAGTTTGCCATGATCCATCACCTGCAACAGCAGGTTGAACACGTCGGGATGGGCTTTTTCGATTTCATCGAGCAGCAGAACGCAATGGGGATGTTGATCCACCCCATCGGTGAGCAGCCCGCCCTGATCGAAACCGACATAGCCCGGCGGCGCGCCGATCAGACGAGAGACTGTATGGCGCTCCATATATTCGCTCATGTCGAAACGCAGCAGTTCTACGCCCATGATGGAGGCAAGCTGTTTGGCGACTTCGGTTTTGCCGACACCCGTTGGGCCGGAAAAGAGGTAACAGCCAATCGGTTTTTCAGGTTGGCGCAGGCCAGCGCGGGCCAGTTTGATGGCGCTGGACAGGGCAGACAAGGCTTTGTCCTGGCCATAGACGACGCGTTTAAGATCGGCCTCCAGACTGCGCAATTGTTCGGTATCGGATTTGGAAACGGCTTTGGAGGGAATGCGCGCCATTTTGGCGATCACGTCCTCGACCTCTTTCGCGCCGATGACTTTTTTGCGCCGGGATTCCGGCAGCAGCATTTGCGCCGCGCCCACTTCGTCGATCACATCGATCGCCTTATCGGGCAATTTGCGATCATGGATATATTTGGCGGAGAGTTCGACCGCCAATTTGATTGCATCCGATGTGTAACGGATTTTGTGATAATCCTCGAAATAGGGTTTCAACCCTTTGAGGATTTTGATTGCATCCGGAATGGTGGGTTCGGCCACGTCGATTTTCTGGAAGCGGCGGACCAGCGCGCGATCCTTTTCGAAATATTGGCGATATTCTTTATAGGTGGTGGAGCCCATGCAGCGCAGCGTGCCGGCCTGCAGCGCTGGCTTCAGCAGATTGGACGCATCCATCGCGCCGCCGCTGGTGGCCCCTGCACCGATGACCGTGTGAATTTCGTCGATGAACAGGATGGCATTATCCAAGCCTTCCAATTCTTTCACGACGGATTTCAGACGTTCCTCGAAATCACCGCGATAGCGGGTGCCAGCGATCAGGGCGCCCATATCGAGAGAATAGATCACGGATGTGGCCAAGACTTCGGGCACATCCTTATCATTGATTTTGCGCGCCAGACCTTCGGCAATGGCGGTTTTGCCGACGCCGGGATCGCCCACAAAAAGCGGGTTGTTCTTTTGGCGGCGGCACAGGATCTGGATGGTGCGATCGACCTCGGCCGCGCGGCCGATGAGCGGATCGATGCGGCCCTGACGGGCTTTTTCATTGAGATTGACGCAATAGGCCTCTAATGCCTCGGTACCCTGTTTGACGGGCTTTTCGATCTCTTCGTCTTCATCAGCGCCGCGCACGGTTTTTTGCGCGGTCATGCCGGGGCGTTTGGCGATGCCATGGCTGATATAGCTCACGGCATCGAGGCGGGTCATATTCTGCTCTTGCAGGAAATAGACGGCATGGCTTTCGCGTTCGGTGAAAAGAGCGACAAGCACATTCGCGCCGGTGACCTCGTCCCGGCCGGAATTTTGGACATGAAGCACCGCGCGCTGCACCACACGCTGAAAGCCGGTGGTCGGCTTGGCATCCTCGCCATCCTCGATCACGAGGGTGATCAGCTCATCATCCACATATTTGACGAGGGTCTGGCGCAGGGCATCCGTATTTACATTGCAGGCTTTGAAAACCTGTTCGGCGTCATGATCATCGAGCAGCGCCAGAAGCAGATGTTCCAGTGTTGCATATTCATGATGCCGATCAGATGCGAGTTTGATGGCGCGGTGAAGAGCCTGTTCCAAACTTCGGGAGAGTGACGGCATCCGCTATTCCTTCTCCATGGTGCATTGTAGAGGATGTTGATGACGGCGGGCAAATTCAATGACCTGCGCCACTTTTGTTTCCGCCACCTCATAGGTGAACACGCCGCATATCCCCACCCCATGACGGTGGACATGGAGCATAATCTCGACCGCGGCTTCGCGGTTTTTATTGAAAATGGCTTCCAGAATATGCACGACGAATTCCATCGGCGTATAGTCGTCATTCAGGAGCAGGACTTTGTAGAGGCTGGGTTTTTTTGTTTTGGGGCGCGTGCGTGTGACGACGCCGGTTCCATCGCCGCCCTGCTTGCCTATGCCGTGATCATCATCGGTACTCATCGGCTGGACTCTAGCCTGAAAGCCGGAGGTTTCGCACTAGATAAAAATTTATAACCAGCAGGTGTAAACACGGACCCCGCAGCCATGGCACGGGGTAAGGGGGGAATCGATTGGGCGGCGGCACATGAAAAAGGCCCGGAGGTGATCCGGGCCTTATCGTAGCTTTAACTGCTGGGAAGGGGTGCTTAGAGCGTGCGCCCGCTTTGCACGGCGCTGACCCAGGCTTGGTAGCGGCCTTGCAGCGGCTCGAAAACCTGACGCGAGGTGGCCACGAAAAGTTCGTTCAGCTTGCCAATTTCACCGACATAGGATTCGAAGGCCGACTTGGCGAAATTTGCCTGGCGCTCGATCACTTCCTGTGCCGATTTGGACGACATCACTGTCTTCGCGGCGGCAATGGAGTCTTCGATGGATTGCTTCGAATAGCTGTAAATTTCGTTATGCAGCGTTTCTGCGCCTTTGCTGGCCACAGAGGCTGACTTTGCATAGGCTTCCACCGTTTCCTTGCCATAATCTAGGAACTGGTCGTAGCCTTTTACCGCTTTGTCGAAATTCGCGCGGAATGCATCGGTGGTTGTCTTCATGACGGTTTCAACGCTTTCTGCCGCTTCGCTGACTTTGTCGCCGGCCGTTTTTGCCTTGGTAGCCATAGGTTCACACCTCATTTGACGATGCAGCGCCTCGGACGGGCCAGCATGGCGCCGTGTTGCGGTGCAACATGGATATTATATGCAGTGCAATATTCCGGGAGTCAATAGTCATGCTGCATTGCGATAAAAGTTACTTTTACAGGCCTATCAGCGGTTGTTAATCTCTGGCTCATTATAATTGTTAACTATTCGTAAACGTCCGTGATTCATGGTGAATTTCATATCAACGGGTTGCACTGCCACGATTTATCGTGTCTCAATGTGGAAAATGCTTCAAAGCCGTTAAACACATTTGAACGGGGCTGCGTAAATGCAAGCTTGGCCAAACGCCTCTTCGGGCGTGACCAAATTCAAAGCGTTGGTTTTAAGCGTAGCTCTGGGCTTCGGGCTGGCTTTGACCGCGCCCGTTCTGACTGCTGAAGCAGCTACCAAGGCCTCCTCAGGGCCGAGCAAGGTCAAGAAGGCCAGCACATCGAAGAGCGCCAAAGCTAATAAATCCAAAAAACGCAAAAAAGTTGCTGCAGCCCCTTCCCGGCCGACCGACCCTGCCAAGGACGCGGCCCTGATCATCGACGGGCGCACGGGGAACGTGCTGTATGAGCGAAACGCAGATGCGAAACGGCACCCTGCTTCGCTGACCAAAATTATGACCTTGTATATGCTGTTCGATGCCCTCAAGGCAGGCAAGGTTACGATGGAAACCCCCTTGAAGGTTTCCCATCATGCGGCCTCTCAGAAGCCGACCAAATTGTATTTAAAGCCGGGTGAGACCATTCCGGTGGAAGCGGCGATCAAGGCGCTGGTCGTGCTGTCGGCCAATGATGTGGCGGCGACGGTGGGCGAAGCCCTTGGCGGGACTGAAAGCCGCTTTGCCGAGATGATGACCCAGAAGGCGCGTCAGATCGGGATGCGCAATAGCCAGTTTTACAATGCGTCCGGTCTGCCCGATATGCGTCAGATCACGACGGCGCGTGATATGGCGATACTGGCGCAGCGGGTGGCCTATGAACATCCGCAGCTTTACCATTATTTCTCGACCGTCAGCTTCACCTGGAAGGGACGTTCGCGGATCACCCACAATAATCTGATCGGCAGCTATGAAGGCGCTGATGGGATCAAGACCGGATATACCGGCGCTTCAGGGTTTAATCTCGTCTCGTCTGTTGTGCGTAATGGCGATCATGTCATTGGCGTGGTGTTGGGTGGATATACTGCGCGTCTGCGCGATGGCGAAATGCGCCGCTTGCTGACCCAGACCTTCAACCGCGCCAAGACTGAGCCGACGCTTCTGGCCCGGGCGCCTGTGCCTTGGCAGCAAAGAACGGCCAATAGTCATTTTTCGCCCGTGGCGGCTGGGTTTAATATGAACGGCTCGCCCTCTACCGCGATTGCGCAGGCCAATCCGGATTATGTGGCCCGGCGCTGGACTATGATGAATATGCGCGCAAACGGGGCTGAAGAATTGGCACCGGTCCCGGCTGCGAAGCCTGGCGTGGAGATTGCCAATAATTATCCGCAGGCGCTGGTGGGCACGATACGCACACGCGAAGATATGGGTGAAGGCGATATACCGGATGATGCGCGGCGCGCTGTTTCGGCGATGGGAGCGCGGGCCTGGACTATTCAGATCGGGGCCTATGCCACGCGATCTATCGCAGAGAGCGAATTGCAGATTTATTCCCGCCGGTCGGGCGGATTGCTGAACACGGCGCAGCATGTTGTTGTGCCTGTGGAAAGCCGGGGACACACTTTATACCGCGCGCGCTTTGGGCCGATGGCGGAGCGTGATGCCCGGGAAACCTGCGCCAAGCTGACGGAAATTGGGCAGACCTGTTTTGCCACGGCGAGTTCGCGCTAAACTCTATTTGCTTTCAATCACCCCAGCAGAACGTCTTTTGCTTCATTGATTTTGGCGGCAAGATAATTTGTGCCGCCTAAATCGGGATGGTTTTGCTGGATCAGGCGGTGATGGGCGGCGCGGATTTCTGCTTTCGTCGCGGTCTCCTGAAGACCCAGAATATCCAGCGCTTCGGCACGGGACATATTTGAACTGCGCGGGCGCATCCCGGGTATATTGGCGCCTTTGGGGATCAGCCTGCCTTTGGTCAGCAGAAGATAGGCAGCCGAGCCTATGGCAAGACCTATGCCGAAGCGGCCTGTGAGCAGCATGACCAGCGCCACAAGACCAAGGAGGCAGCCGCCCATGATACGGAACAGGCGCGCCAGCGTGGCGACATCTGCCCGGCTATATCCATAGGCAAGGCCCAGCAATAAGAGGAGCGCCAGCGCGCCTAGAAGAAGAAATCCCATGCTTACTGTTCTCAGTTTGGCTGGGTTTTGCCAAGGGGGCTGTGCTATCGAATGCGGGTCGGCAGTGAGCGAGCACGTCATGGCTTTAGAGACGGTTTCAACCATCGCAGAGCTGCGCCAGCATGTGGCGCGGTGGAAGGCGGAGGGCTTGCGCGTCGGGCTGGTGCCCACCATGGGGGCGCTGCATGAGGGGCATTTGTCGCTGGTGCAGGCGCTGGCTAATCAGACCGTTGACCGGATCATTGTCAGCATCTTCGTGAACCCGGCGCAGTTCGCCCCGCATGAGGATTTTGACCGCTATCCGCGCATGCTTGAGACCGATCGCGCACAATTGGCCGGCACGACGGCGGCGCTGATTTTTGCACCGACTATGCGTGAGATTTATCCGGAAGGTTACGCGACACGGCTGGAGGTTGCCGGCCCGAGTAGTGGGTTGGAAACGGATTTCCGGCCGCATTTCTTTTCTGGCGTGGCCACGGTGGTATGCAAATTACTGATCGCGGCCATGCCGGATATCGCAATCTTTGGCGAGAAGGATTACCAGCAATTGCTGGTAATCCGCCGTATGGTGCGGGACCTGGCCCTGCCGATTGAAATTCCCGGTGGCGCGATTTTGCGGGAGGCCGATGGTTTGGCCATGTCGTCGCGCAATGCTTATTTGAGCACGGCTGAACGGCAGATTGCGGGCAGCATGAATCTTATTCTGAAATCCGCCATTGAAGCGTTGCAACAGGGCGCGGCGATTGCTGCGGCGGAGCAGAATGCGGCGCAGGCTTTAATCAAAGCCGGGTTTCAGTCCGTGGATTATGTGGCGATACGTGATGCAGAAGATTTGCAGCCGTTGGAATCTCTGGTGCGCCCCGCGCGGATATTGGCCGCGGCCAAGCTGGGGCAAACCCGTTTGATCGATAATATGGCCGTCTAAAGCAGACCCAGATTGACCAATTCGGCTTTGAGATCTTCGGGGAGGCCGTCGCCGCCGATATTACCCCTGGCATCGGGCGGCGCATCTTCTGCTTTTAGATAACGCCATCCCTGAAAGGCACGATGGGTGCGACGCGCGACCAGGATCAATTTTTTATCGTAGATGATCGCACAATGGGGTGTGCCCGTCCTTGTGACGGGCCGCAATTCCAGAATTTTCTGGCGCAGGGCGATCTGACCTTTGATAACCCAATAGAGCGAGCCACCCGCCAGAATTTCATCGGCCCGTTTGGGCATCTGGCGGGTGACATGCTGCAATTCGGCTTTGGCTTTTCCTCTTTTTATCTGAGCTTTGAGATGGGCGCTTTGCCATTTGGCCAGTTCGTCCACCGTTTCAATGCCGACACAGAGTTTGAGGAGGTGTAAAGCCATATGGTCCTTATAACAGTTCTATGGCCACGGCCGTAGCTTCACCGGCACCAAGACAGATCGCTGCGATGCCACGTTTACCACCGCGCTGCTCCAGCGCATGGATGAGTGCGTATATGATACGCGCGCCGGATGCACCAACTGGATGACCAAGCGCACAGGCACCGCCATTCACATTGATTTTGTCATGGTCGATACCGATATCGCGCATCGCGATCATGGCAACGGCGGCGAAAGCTTCATTGACCTCGAAAAGATCGACATCGTCTTTTGACCAGTCAGCGGCTTTGAGCACTTTTTTAATCGCACCAACGGGTGCGGTTGTGAACCAGCGCGGCTCGGCGGCATGGGTGGCCTGCGACACTATACGGGCCAGAGGTTTGAGGCCCCGCGCCACTGCCACATCTTCCCGCGCCATCACCAATGCGGCCGCGCCATCGGAGATGGAAGACGAATTGGCGGCGGTGACAGTCCCGTCCTTGGTGAAGGCGGGTTTGAGATTGGGGATTTTCTTAGGGTCGGCTTTGCGGGGCTGCTCGTCGCTCACTACGTCTATGGTGCCGCCTTTGGTGGGGAGGGAGACAGCTACAATTTCAGAGGCGAAGGTGCCGTCGGACTGAGCGCGCTGGGCGCGCATCAGAGATTCCGTGGCATAGGCATCCTGTGCTTCCCGCGTAAATTGATAGTGACGGGCCGCGTCTTCCGCATAGGTACCCATGAGACGTTGATCTTCGACATCTTCCAGCGCGTCGAGGAACATATGGTCCTTCAATTCGCCATGACCGATGCGATAACCTGTGCGCGCCTTTGGCAGCAGATAGGGCGTGTTGGACATGGATTCCATGCCACCTGCCACAACGATCTGAGCATGGCCGACAGCGATTTGATCGGCGGCCTGCATCACGGCCTTCATACCTGAGCCGCACATTTTATTGATCGTCGTGCAGGGGACGCTATCGGGCAGCCCTGCCCCGCGCGATGCCTGACGTGCCGGGGCCTGGCCCATACCAGCCGGCAATACGACGCCCATGATCGCTTCATCAACATCATTGGGGTTCAGGCCCGCGCGTTGAACCGCGCCTTTTATGGCGATGGCACCTAATTCCGGGGCGGTAAGGGCTGACAACTCGCCCTGAAAACCACCTATGGGGGTACGGGCACCGGATAGAATGACGACTTTGCCAAGGGACATGAATAATACCTCTATGAAAAAAATGCGGATGAATATGAGGGGAATATAGGCCTTGGTGGACGAATGACCAGAGGGGCAATAGCTGAGACCCAGTTTGCGGAGGTCAATGTGCAGAGGTCTGGTTCTATTGAGGAAAATGATCCTGTTTAGTTATGTTCCGGCTTGCCCTTATGTTTTGTAGAGGCCAGTTCCTTGAGTTCGGCCCTGGTCATGGATTTCTCCATCGACTTTGATGCGCCCTTCAATTTGGATTTAGGTGTGTCGCCCCGTTTGGCAGACAGAGCTGCGCCAGCGGCTTTTTGCTGGGCTTTGGATTTGGCGGGCATGACCTGCACTCCTTCACCTAGCCATTAACGATGATGCCGCCATTAGGATGCAGAACCTGACCCGACATGTAGCTGGAATCCTCGCAGGCCAGAAAGAGGAAAGCGGGCGCAACTTCATTGGGTTCGCCGGGGCGCTTCATCGGCGTGTCTTCACCGAAGCTTGCTACTTTTTCCGGTGCGGCACCGCCCATGGGATTGAGGGGAGTCCATATCGGGCCCGGTGCCACAGCATTTACGCGAATACCTTTCTCGATCAGATTTTCACTGAGCGAGCGGGTGAAGGCCGTTATCGCGCCTTTGGTTGCGCTGTAATCAAGCAGATGAGATGAGCCCTTATAATGCACCACACTGGTGCAATTGATGATGGCGGCGCCACGTTTAAGATGTGGCAGAGCAGCTTGGACCAGAAAGAACATGGCGAAAATATTGGTCTCGAATGTCTGACGGAGTTGTTTTTCTTCTATGTCCGCAACAGAGTCTTCGGGATGCTGTTCGCCTGCATTATTTACAACTATGTCGATGCGACCAAAAGTTTTGATGATCTTGGCTATTGCCTTGTCGCAATGACTGCGTTGCCCGAGGTCACCTTTGATGAGGATTGCCTGTTTGCCTTCTGCTTCGACAATAGTTTGCGTTTCGCGGGCGTCTTTATCCTGTGACAAATAGAGGATTGCACAATCCGCCCCTTCACGCGCGAATAGGGCTGCAATTGCGCGACCGATGCCACTATCCCCGCCCGTGATGACGGCGACTTTGCCATTGAGGCGGGCCGAGCCTGCGTAACGTGGTTGCCATAAGGGCGCACGATCCAGCTCTGATTCTTTGCCGCCACCTGTTTTCTGTTTGAGTGGATTTTTCTTGAGTTTGGCTGCGGCAGATTTTTTGCCGGATTTTTCAGATGACGTTTCGCTGACCTTACCGGCCTGCGGCTTTTTCTGTTTTTTTCGTTTTTTGTTTTTTCCGTCTGCCATGGATCACGCATTTCGCTGCATCAAAGGCAACGACAAGCCTGTTCTGATGGTTCCGTCGTAAGGATTCCAACTGCCACTACAGAAGGCGTTTTATCAAATAAATCAATATGATATTCAATGGTGCGGTCGAGAAGACTCGAACTTCCACGGGTTGCCCCACTAGCACCTCAAGCTAGCGCGTCTACCGTTCCGCCACGACCGCACAAATCGGGTAAAATCACAGTAGGCGGCGGGGTGTAGCAAAGACATTTGGGCTTGGGAAGGGCGGATATGCCTTCTTCTCAAATACCTTCGCCATCGACGCCGACATGAATGCCGCACTCGTCCTTTTCGAGGCCGGACCAGCGGCCATCCCGATAGCCCTCGCCCGACAGGACGCGGCGTGTGCAGGGCATGCAGCCGATGGAGGGATAGCCGTCTTCCACCAGCGGATGGGCCGGTAGCGCATGTTTGTCCGTATAGGCTTCGATATCAGCCAAGGTCCATTGCCAGAGTGGGTTGAAGCGGAAACGCGCCTCAAAATATTCCACAGGCAGCATTTGCGCACGGGCATTGGTTTGAAAGCGTTTGCGGCCCGTTATCTGTGCGGAAAACCCTTCCAGAGCACGGCGCAGGGGAAGCACTTTGCGGATATTGCAGCAGGCATCAGTGCTGCGGGACCACAGGCTGCCGTCTGGATCTTGCTGGGCGCGGTCTTCGGGATGGGGGAAGAGGCTACGTATGTCGCCCAGACCCAGAACATCCTGAAGCCTGTCCCGGTAGCGCATTGTTTCGCCGAACAGCTTGCCCGTATTGAGGAAGAGGACAGGCGTTGTGGGATCGATCTGCGCCACCATATGCAGCAGCACAACCGATTCCGAGCCGAAAGAGGAGACAACGGCGGTTTTGCCCGCCATATCGCCCTTGAGCGCCAGTTCCAGAATGCCCATAGCATCACGGCCCTGCGCCGCGTCCTGCAATTGCAGGAGTCGGGCACGCGTCACGGCATCGGCGTCATCGTTCGAGACGCGATCAAAAGCCCGCGGCGCCCGCGGTTTAGTGCGGTCGATGACTGTGATCGTGGCACTCATGACAACCAACCTTTTTGGGTAACAAAGTCCCGTGTCTTGCGGGAGACATCAGATGGGGTGAGTCCCTCCGCACGCCAAGCCTTGCGGTGATGGCTTAATTCATCGAGATGGCTATCCCAATCGCTGGTAAACCGATTTTCCAGCCATTCCCGTAGCTGATGGGAGAGACCCGGCGCCTGCCCTGCTGTGGAGACTGTGAAAAGAAGATCGCCGCGGCGCAGACTGGCCGGAACGTGAAAATCACAGAGTTCGGGCACGTCTTCGACATTCACCGCTATGCCAGCCTGGCGCGCAGCCGTGGCGAGGCGGGTGGAATTGTCATGGGGGAGCCCCGCGACAAAGAGAAGGCGCAAGCCCTCCAGCATGGCCGGAGTGGCGTCCTGGGGGATCAGGCGCGGTTCAACAGCGGCGTCACGCAACAGGGCGGCGCGACGCGCCAGCCCATCACCATGGCCTGCCAGGCCCACGGAGATTTTAGCGGGGTGAAAGATCACTGGGAGCATAGGTTTCTCCCCGGCGCGACAGGCTCCGGCATGGAATAGACCTACGCATCACAGGCTTAAAATGCAAGGAATGTGTGGGGAATAAATTATTCCACACCCTTCGCAGTGTTTTACTGATATGTTTTCAGGAGTTCCGTGATAGAGACCCCTATTTTATCGCCATGGATGATGATTTCCCCCTTTGCAACCGGGCGATCATTGGCGAGGACCGTTACGGCATCTTCCTGACGGGAATCAAGTTCGATGACCGCGCCGCGGCCCATGCGCAGCAATTGATGCATGGGTATAACTGAACGGCCGAGTACTACGGAAATCTCGACCTTGACGCCTTGGATATTGGAGGACATGACCCTGCCATGATGGATGACGATCGGGAGTGTCCGGCGGTTATGGTTTCGGATGGGTTAACGGGGCTGGAATGGCGGATTGCATCTGGGTTGGTGGCCTATCCGGAGGCTTTGGCCACCATGGAGCAGCGGGTCGCGGAGATTGCGGCCGGGACTGCGCCTGAGCTTGTGTGGCTGCTGGAGCACCCGCCCATCTATACGGCGGGCACCAGCGCCAAGGTGGAGGATTTGCTGGATAGTCGTTTTCCGATTTTTTCCACCGGGCGCGGGGGCCAGTATACCTATCATGGGCCGGGCCAGCGCGTGGGTTATGTGATGCTGGATTTGCGCAGTCGTAACAAAGATGTGCGTGTCTTTGTTCATCTACTGGAAGAATGGCTGATACGAACGCTGGCGCAATTTAATGTAAAAGGTGAGCGCCGCGATGGAAGGGTCGGAATCTGGGTTGTTCGCGCGGGGCGAGAAGACAAGATTGGGGCGATTGGTGTGCGGGTTCGGCGCTGGGTGACGTTTCATGGTGTGTCACTGAATGTTGAGCCTGATTTGAGCCACTTCATGGGGATCGTGCCGTGTGGGATCCGAGACCATGGGGTGACCAGTCTGGCTGATCTGGGCCTGCCGGTTTGTATGGCGGATGTGGATGTCGCTATGAAGCGGGCGTTTAGGGAAGTTTTCGGGACGGTTTGATGCTAAGTTCCCTGCCTTGTTTGGGACATCGCAGGGGGAAATCATGCCGCTCGTATCCAAGTGGTTTTTTGTCGTGGCCGTTGTCTATGGGCTGGTCGGCATGTGTTGGGGTGAGTTTATGGCGGTGACCAAGGATCACAGCCTGTATCCGGCGCATTCGCATCTCAATCTTCTGGGATTGGTGCTGATGGCGATTTACGGCACGTTTTATACGCTGATCAAAGACAGCTATCTGCCGAAACTGGCATGGCTGCAATTTGCCCTGTCGAATATCGGGCTTTGGATCATGATTCCGTTATTGGCTGTGCTGCTTAAAACGGGTGATGAATCGCTGGGGCCGCTGATCGGGATTGGTGGGATTTCCACGATCCTGGGCTTGCTGCTGTTTGGCTATGCGGTGCTGCGTAATCTGAAACGGGGTTAAATCGACGACCGCCGATGGAAGCCTTGTTCTGTCGGCGGATCGGCTTTGGCCAGTTCTACATTTTCGACGCGGGAGCCTTCGGGGCCGCGCATGCAGGCTTGCACGAGGGCTTCCACCGCTTTGGTGGGGCCGGAGGCCACGGCTTCCACCGTGCCGTTGCTGCGGTTTCTGATCCAACCGTTGAGGCCGAGTTTATTGGCTTCGCCGATCACGAAATTGCGATAGCCCACGGCCTGCACATAGCCTTCTATGCGCAGGCGTAAGCTGGTGGTTTCGTCTTCGCTCACTCGAATTCCAGAATCACGTCGTCGAGGGCGAGGCTGTCGCCCTTGGCGGCGTTGACTTTTTTCACCTTGCCGGCGCGTTCGGCCTTGAGGACGTTTTCCATCTTCATGGCTTCAACCACGGCGAGGGTTTCGCCGGCCTCTACGTCCTGACCTTCTTCCACATTGACCGAGACGATCAAGCCGGGCATCGGGCAGAGCAGCAATTTCGACGTGTCGGGCGGGAGTTTGATCGGCATCAGCGCGGCAAGGGCTGCGACACGCGGGCGATGCACCGTGGCATTGATCATGGCGCCGCCGTGATTGAGGCGGTAACCGCCCTGAACGCGGGTGATCTGGACGGCGAATTTTCCGCGCGCATCTTTGAGATGCATCACGGGCGTGCCGAGTTTCCAGTCGAATTCCGCTTCATAGGCTTCGCCTTCGATACGGGCATGGAGTTTGTTGCCGTCCAGCTGCGCGCCTTCGATGAGGGTTTCATCATTGAGGGTGACGACAAATTCGCCGCCGATGACTTTATGCGCGCCATTGAGGGTGCCGGTGATTTTGCTGGCGCGATCTTCGCGCGCCAGTTCGGCGGCCACCACGGCGGCGGCGGCGCGTCTCTTGGCGTCTTTGCTGAGGGGCGCACCGTGGAAGCCATCCGGATATTCCTCGGCGATGAAGCCTGTGGTCAGGCGGCCATCGCGGAAGCGTTCATGATGCATGATGGCGGTGAGGAAATCGATATTGTGATTGATGCCTTCGATGCGGAATTCATCGAGCGCGGAGGCCATGGCGTCGATCGCGGCGTCGCGGGTTTTGCCATGGGTGCAGAGTTTGGCGATCATGGGATCGTAGAACATCGAGATTTCGCCGCCTTCATAGACGCCGGTATCGTTGCGCACGGTGATGCCGTCGCGGCTGCCTTCATGCGGCGGGCGATAGCGCGACAGGCGACCCGTGGAGGGCAGGAAGCCGCGATAGGGATCTTCAGCATAGATGCGGGATTCGATGGCCCAGCCATCGCGTTTCACGTCTTTTTGCGTGACCGCCAGTTTTTCACCGGCGGCGGAGCGGATCATCAATTCCACGAGATCGAGGCCGGTGATCAGTTCGGTGACGGGATGTTCGACCTGAAGGCGGGTGTTCATTTCGAGGAAGTAGAAATTACGGTCCTTATCGACGATGAATTCGACCGTGCCGGCGCTGTCATAGCCCACGGCTTTGGCGAGGGCGACGGATTGTTCGCCCATGGCTTTGCGGGTGGCTTCATCGAGGAAGGGCGACGGCGCTTCTTCGATGACTTTTTGGTGGCGGCGCTGAATCGAACATTCGCGCTCATTGAGATAGATCACATTGCCGTGCTTATCGCCGATCAACTGGATTTCGATATGGCGCGGTTCGGTGACGAATTTTTCGACGAAGAGACGATCATCGCCAAAGCTGGCGCGTGCTTCGTTTTGTGAAGACTGGATCGCCTGAACGAGTTCGCTTTCTTCGTGGACGATGCGCAGGCCCTTGCCGCCGCCGCCCGCTGAGGCTTTGACCATGACGGGATAGCCAATGTCTTTGGCGATCTGTTTGGCGTGATCGGCGTCTTTAATTTCGCCCACAAAACCCGGCACCGTGCTGACTTTCGCGGCGACGGCGAGTTTTTTTGATTCGATTTTATCGCCCATGGCGGCGATGGCTTTGACATTCGGGCCGATAAAGGCGACGCCGATTTTGGCCAATGCTTCGGCAAAGGCTTCGCGTTCGGACAAGAAGCCATAGCCGGGATGGACGGCTTCGGCGCCTGTGTCCTTGCAGGTCTGCACGATTTTATCGATCAGGAGATAGGACTGGGCCGAGGGGGGCGGGCCGAGATGGATCGCTTCATCGGCCATTTCGACATGCAGGGCGTCCTTATCCGCATCGGAATAGACCGCGACGGTTTTGATGCCCATGCGGCGAGCGGTTTTGATGACCCGGCAGGCGATTTCGCCACGATTTGCAATCAGGATTTTTTTGAACACGCCCAGCCTCTTTTTATCGGCGATTTATTGTCGGATCAGGCTTTTAGGCGCTGAAGACAGCGCCGTAAACTGCCTATTTCGCCCCGTTTGCGGGTTAATGGCCATCATCGG